>JAJXZF010000061.1 GCA_021780225.1 Deltaproteobacteria bacterium
CGCGGCCGGAAGCGTTCGGCGCGCCCGCCGCCGGCGGCGTGCGCCGCGCCTCGCGCCGCAACAGGTCCTCGCTCACGCCCAGCATCCCGGCCGCCTTGCGCGCCAGCAGATCGAACTCGAACGGGTTCGCCGCCATCCGCAACACTTCGGCGACTCGCGCCGCCGCTTGCGCGCGCGCCGCCATCGAGCCGCCGCCGGCGGCGGCCTGCTCGCGCAGAAAATAATCGGCCAGCAGTTCGGCGGCCTCGATCAATTCGGCAAAGGCCTGCGCCCCCCGATCGCGCACGAGCGTATCCGGGTCGTGCCCCGCCGGAAGAAACGCGCCGCGCCCGAGCAGCCCCGCCGCGAGGAAAATTTCGAGCGCGCGCAGCGACGCCTTGCGGCCGGCGGCGTCTCCGTCGAAGCAGGCGATAACGTTTTTCGTATAGCGCGCGAGCAGGCGAAGCTGTTCGACCGTGAGCGCGGTGCCGAGGCTCGCGACCGTTTCCTTGAACCCCGCCTGCCACAGAACGATAGCGTCAAGGTAGCCCTCGACCACAATCGCGCGATCGGCCTGGCCAATTGTCTGGCGCGCCTCGAACAATCCATAGAGCGTTCTGGCTTTTGAATAAATCGGCGATTCGGGCGAATTGATATATTTCGGCAGCCGTTGATCGAGCACACGGCCGCCGAAAGCGAGCGCGCGGCCGGTGACGTCGCGAATCGGAAAAATCAGGCGGGCCCGGAACATATCATGCGGCGGATTGGCGCCGTCGCGCCGCACCAGCCCGGCCCGGATCGCCGCGTCCAGAATTCCGCGTTTCGCCATCACCGCCGCAAGGTTAGCGGGCCGCGCCGGCGCGAAGCCGAGATTGAACGCGCGGGCGGTTTCCACCGTTACGCCGCGCGACTTCAGATAGTCGCGCGCCATCGCGCCGTCGTGCGTGTTCCACAGCACATGCGCGAAGAAATCCGCCGCGATCTGATTCGCCGCCACAAGCGCTTCGCGTTCGCCCGCCGCGGCGCTTGCGCCCGCTCCCCGTTCGGGCATCTCGACGCCGTAACGCCGCGCGAGCGAGCGCAATGCCTCGCCGAAATTGAGACCTTCGATCCGCATCACGAAATCGAACACCGAGCCCCCGGCCCCGCATCCGAAACAATGGAAGAAACCGCGTTCGGCATTGACCGAAAACGACGGCGTTTTTTCGTTGTGGAAGGGACAGAGGCCGACGAAGTTCCGCCCCGCCCGTTTGAGCCGCACGTGCGCACCGATTATCTCGACGATATCGGCGCGGGCGCGCACCTCTTCGATTTTCTCGCCGCCCGCGCCCGTCATTCCCACCCTCCGATCAACTCCTGCAACCGTTCCGGATAGTTGGTCATGATGCCGTCAACGCCGAACGCGATCATCCGGCGCATCTCCCGCACGTCGTCCACGGTCCAAACGTAAACGCTCAGGTTGCGCTCATGCGCGGCGATACACAGGTCTTCGGTAACGAGGTCGGCGCGCGGATTAATCGCCGCCGCGCCCATTTCGGTCGCCGCGCCGAGCAGCCGCGCCGGCCATTGGCTGGCAAGCGGCGCGATGCGCGCGCGCGGCTCCAGATGGCGCACTACTTCGAGCGCCGGCCATTCGAAACTCGAAACCAGCGCGTGCTCAAGCGCGCGATGGGCGCGGATCGCGCCGCACAACGGCGCTTCCAGGCCGGCGGCCTTGATTTCAATATTGAGCGCGCAACGATCGCCGGCGAAATCCATGACCTCGTCGAGCGTCGGAATCCGCTCGCCCGCGCAGCCGGCGCCAAAGCGCACGCCCGCATCGAGCCGTTTCAGTTCCGCCAGGGTCAGGTCGCGAACCGCGCCGCGGCCGTCAGTGGTGCGGTCAACGGTTTCGTCATGAATCACGACCAGCGCGCCGTCGCGCGAAAGTTGCACATCCAGCTCGCACATCCGCGCCCCGGCCGCGATCGCCGCGCCGAACGCCGCCAAAGTATTTTCGGGAAACCGGCCGCTCGCGCCGCGATGCGCGATATTAAGCATGCGCGCCCCCACCGCCTCCGCCACGGCCACGCGGCCCGCCGGGCCGCTTCGCGGAATGAAACATCTACCTTCCAATTCGATAAAATCACGCCGGGCGGGCGCTGGCAATTCGCCGCCGCACGATCCGTCAACAGGAACTCCACCGCCGCCGGTTCGCAACCGCGCAACGGCCGAACAGACAGTGTGGTGTAACGAGACGCGCCCATCGCCTATTCTAAGAGACGACGCGCTTTCGCAGTGGAACCGTTCATGCCGCGAGCGCAATCAGGATGAGCCGAGCGCAAACGCTGAAGCAATCAGAACGGCCCGCGCCGCGCACCCGGCCGCGCGCCCGCTACGTCCGCGTGACGGTCGAACTGCCCGCCGCCCGCGCCGACGAAGCGGCGGCGATAGTCGTGGCGCGCGGCGGACTGGGATGCGAAACAACCATCGCGCCCAAACCTCCGGAGGCGCCCAAACGCGCGCCCCGCCGCGTCCTCCTGAAGTGCTACTTCGACCGGCTCTCCGCCCCCGATCTTGCGCGGCTCCGCCGCGCGCTCGAAGGCGCAGGAATGATCGCGCCCGGCGCGCCGCTCGAAACCCAGCCGATCGCAGACCCGGGCTGGGCGACGGCCTGGATGGATCGCTTCGAGCCATTCACGGTCGGCCGCTTTCTTATCGTCCCGCCCTGGAACCGCGTCCATCGCGACGGCTTCGTCCGCATCATCATCCAACCCGCGCAAGGCTTCGGCACCGGCCATCACGCGACCACCGCCGGAGTGTTGCGCGCGCTCGATGCGCTGTGGCGCAAGCGCAGCTTCGCACGGGCGCTCGACGTCGGCGCGGGTTCGGGAATTCTGGCGATCGCGATGCGGCTGCTGGGGGCCGAGGAAGTGGTCGCGCTCGATATCGATCCGATCGCGCTGGAAAACGCGCGAGAGAACGCGGACCTCAACGGCGTCGGCCGCGACGTGCGCTTCTCGATCGTTCCGCTGTCGTCGCTGCGCCATCACTTCGATCTGATAACCGCCAACATCCTGTCCGCCACGCTGATCGAGATGGCGCCGCGGCTTACCAGACTGCTCGCGCCGGAAGGACGGCTGGTGCTCTCCGGAATCCTGGAGCGCGAAGCGCGCCGCGTAATCGCCGCTTATCGTCCGGCGCTGCGATGCGTCAGCCGGCGCACGGAACGCGGCTGGACGACGCTGGTGATGGGCCGATGAAGCGCGCGCCCCGGTTCGCGATCGAAGCCGCCGATCTCGACGGCGGCAGCGCGCGGGTGCGCGGCGCGGAATTGCATCATCTGCGCGACGTGATGCGGCTCGGACGAGGCGCCGAGGTGACGCTTTGGGACGGCGGCGGCCGCGAGTATTTCGGGCGCATCGCAGGGGTCGAACGCGATTTCGCGCTTGTTGAAATAACCGGAGCCGCCGCGGCCGCGGTCGAAAATCGCGCGATCACGCTCGCCGCCGCGATTATCAAGGGGCCGCGGATGGATCTCCTGATCGAAAAGGCGGCGGAACTCGGCGTGCGCGTGCTCAGGCCGCTCGCCTGCGCCCGCTCCGTCGTGCGCGATCCCGGACTATCGCGAATCGAACGATGGCGGCGGCTGGCGAACGCGGCCGTCAAGCAGAGCCTGCGCAAGCCGCCGATGGAAATCGAAGCGCCCGCGACGGTTGCCGCGACCGTGGCCGCGATGGCAAAAGATACCTTCGCCGTGACCTGCGAGGCTGGCGCGGCGCCGCTCGGCGCGTTGATTCGGAGCCGCAAGCCGCATGCGCTTTTGATCGCGTGCGGCCCCGAGGGCGGTTTCGACGACGAAGAAGCGGCCGCGATGCGCGCGGCGGGGTTCGTCGCCGCGGGCCTCGGTCCGAATCGGATGCGCAGCGAGACGGCCGCGCTTGCGGCGGCGGCGATCGCCGCGGATGCGTTCGGCGAAATCGAACAAGGAAGTTGAGCCGTGGGATACAGGTTCGCGTTTGTGATGGATCCGCTGGAGGCCGTGCTGCCCGACAAGGACACGACTTTCGTTTTCATGCTCGAAGCGCTCGCGCGCGGGCACGAGATTTACCATCTCGGTTTGAAGGGCTTGCACGCCGAGGGCCATCGCGGTTTCGCCGCCGCCCGGCGCTGCGAGGTGGCGCGAGACGCGCCGCATTGGCGTTTCCTCGACGACGGCGCGCAATATCCGCTTGAAGCGTTCGACGCGATCTTCATGCGCAAGGATCCGCCCGCCGACGCGCCGTACATCTTCGCCACGATGATCCTGAGCCTGGCCGATCGTTCGCGCACCTTCGTGCTCAACGAGCCGGCCGGCCTGCGCGAGGCGAACGAAAAGCTCTACGCCTTGAATTTCCCCGGCGCGATTCCACCCACGGTCGTCACCTACGATATCGCACGGCTCAAGCGTTTCATGGCCGATCAGGGCGGCGAAATGATCGTCAAGCCGCTCGACGGGCACGGCGGCGAAAGCATCTTTTTGGCCCGGATGGGCGATCGGAACCTCAACGCGATTCTCGAAGCGGTCACGCACTTTGAAAGCCGGCCGATCATGGGCCAGCGCTACATTCCCGAAATTCGCAACGGCGACAAGCGGCTGATCGTGCTGGGCGGCGAGCCGCTCGGATGCACGTTGCGGGTACCGCGCGACGACGAAAATCGCGGCAATATCCACGTCGGCGGGAATTGCGTGAAGGCCGATATCACGCCGCGCGATCGGGAGATCTGCCGGATGCTGCGGCCGCGGCTGGAACGCGACGGCCTCTATTTCGTCGGCCTCGACATTATCGGCGACTACCTGACCGAAGTGAACGTCACCAGTCCGACCGGAATTCAGGAGATCGACCGGCTCGACAGCGTCAATCTGGAAGCGCGCGTGATCGATTTCGTCGAAGGACGCATCGAAGCAATGCGCTAGCGCCGAGGCGCCGCGTCCGGCGCCCGGCCGAGCCATGGATTGAGAACGGCGCGGGACGGCGCCGAAAAGGCCGCCTTGCAACGGCGCGGCGGGATCGGTACGAATAATGTTTCGCGCGGGCCTCCACGGCCGGCGCGAGTCGCCGTCAGGCGTGGTGGGCAGGTAGCTCAGTCGGTAGAGCAGAAGACTGAAAATCTTCGTGTCGAGTGTTCGATTCACTCCCTGCCCACCAAAAAACTTCAACAAAATCAGCAGTTTAGCGAGCAACAGTTAAAGCTGTTGGGTTGCCTGACGGCGAAATTGTCCCCGAATTGTCCCTCTTCTTTTCAGAACGAGGCTTGCCGATCGGCGTAACCGGAGCGAACGAGCGTCGCGGCCCTTCCTCGCGATGGAGCGCCGCGAGCTTGTCCCCGGCTTCGCGCATCATGATTTCGCCGACGATCGCGTATCGCTGATAGATGGCTTGGGTCTTGTGACCGACCATCGCCATCGCCGCGGAGCGTGGCGCGCCGGCGCGTTTCAGGTTACGGACCGCGGTTCGGCGGAAGTCGTGCGGAATGCGGCTTTCGCCTAGCGGAAGCACTATACAGCATGAGAAGCCTGCGACGTGAATTACGTTACGCGCCTGCCTGCCAATGACAGTCTAGAACGCAACCAACGTGAGTCGCTGAGCCCGTCGACGGGCGCCCAAGCTTGAAGTCGTTGTGCGCTTCAAGCGCCTCTTTGTTAAGCGGTGAGTCAGCCGACTCCACGACGTGTGGCGGCGGAGGCCGAGCGCCACACGAGATCTGTGATTCCGCGTCAATTTCAAAGTCGCCAATCTAACGGTGACGGGTCGAGCGGTGGCGCGCTTTCACTATAAGCGAGAGACGGCGGAACAATTGATTAAGGGCGGCAAGCCGGCGGTTGTTATGACGCGGTCTTGCCAGCTATCGATTCAGGGCCAATGAGATGGGCTGTGGCTGAGCGCGATCGCCTGCGATTTCGGCAACCTCCAGCGGAACGCGCGCCGCCGGCCAGACAGCCATGGTTCGGCGGCGGCCTTCAAATCTAGCGAACCCGAAGCGACAACCGCGGAGACGTCTTCAGAACTTGGCCGTGCGAGCCTCGGGTCGTGTTTCAGCGCGGCCGCAGCGGCGAATTCGCCTGTTCGCGGAACTCTAGTTCAGACATGATGCGAGAGACGCGGTTGCTTGCGCTACCAAGCGACTTAGCGTATCAACAACGCAAAGCAAGATCCCAAAGCGGAAATTCCGGTTTAGGCGTTTGTCAGTGCGATTTTATAGCATTGAGCATAGCTAGCGGGAAAGCAAACTATTTACGCGATCCTCCCGATCTTGAAAGAATTCGAACAGATGCTTCACTTCAGTCGAAAAACTCTCGGCCGCCTAATCGCTAAGGCATTGCTTATTTTCCTATCCATAGGCGCCGCTTTGATCGTAGCGAATATCATCCTGTAGGTTGTCAATATCGGTAAGGTTGAGCTTTACAGCTACGATCAAAACATTGGATACCTGGCCAAACCTAATCAGTGGCCGTCGCCGCGCGGCATTACCTTCCGTATCAACAGCGCCGGCTTGCGCGGCTTGGACTTCCCGCCGATAAAGAAGCCGGGAACTTTGCGTTTGGCATTCTTGGGGGATTCCGTAACCTTTGGCGGCGGAATCGTTTCCGACAGGGACGCCTTCGTCAGCTTAAGCGCCGCCCGCCTGGCCAGTTTGAACCAGCGAAATATAGACACCGTTAACATTTCCGCTCCCGGCTGGAGCGTTCAGAACATCAAAGGATACGTAGCACGATACGGACTCTACGGCGCCGACGCCGTGATATGGGTCCTTCCCCGGGAAGACTTCTATCGACCGTTCTCGCACGAAGGCATGCCGACCAAGTCTGGCTTTCGGCTGCAATTCCTGCTGTCCGTTTCGGTGCGAAGGTTATTCGCAACTTACTGGACCAAGGTAAGGACCCCTCCGCGAAAAGCGTCGGGCGCTCCGGGCGTGGCTGCGGAAAGTACGCTCGCCGAAAACATCGTCGCATTCAAGTACGTCTTAGCTTATGCCCGAAATAATGGAGCCAAAATCGTCGTCGTCTTCTTTCCCGAAGGAGATATTCCAGCCGATTCGCTTCCTCGAGCCTACAAAGAATACCGCATCGCCGCTGAATCCTTCGGTGCGAAGATATGCGATATCAGCGGACAAATCGACGCCAACGGCGGTGGAGCGCTCTTTTACGATGGCGTCCATCTCAATCCGCGCGGCCATCGGGTAACGGCCGCTCTAATCTCACAATGCGTGAGCGATTCTTTGCCTTCTCTTATGCAACCGGTGCATCACGGCTAGAATTATCACCGCCATGAACACTGGTCCGCCGGTGTCTTGAACCACCCATCGGCCATTCTTGCAATGGGCTTTGTACCAGAAGCCTCGCAACAGCGTGCAGGCACGGGAGTCGGAAAAACACTATAGAGGCGAAGCATTGTTGAAAACGTCGATCGCGGCTCTGGTCTCTCCGGCGAATCCGCCGTCCGGGACCGACGCTAAGGCCGGTTCGAAGCGGATTCATCGACGCAGCAGGTCTGGATTTCCGAATTGGCCTGGTCGGCGTCGACCGGATTCAGATGCGGATGGCCGCTCAGCAGGCCCCATACGAATTCTTCGCGGTTTGACGCAAGTTTGCCGATTAAGTTCGAGCGCAACTGTCGATCCGGCGCCGTGCACGCCATGAGCGATATCGCCCGATCCGCCGACACGATAAAAGTCTCACGGCAGTTCGGATAGGCCGACGTTTATAGCCGTTATTTAATTTTTAATTATGCGTATGATTTGCATCAATGAATTATGCGCCTTTTTAGATTTTTAACGATACTATCTATGGATGATTATTTTTATTTATAAAAATTGTTTCATTTTTTACCAATTTGGTTGAATTTAAGCATTTATTATCTTATAAAAGGCAACATGTCAGATTACGAATCCTCTCGATTCGATGTCGGGTTGAACTTGGCGAAGTGAAACGATCGGCAAATTTGAATCCGAATCATGCGAACAAGGGGGACCTGTGGCGCTAAGCGATGCCGTTTGGCGCAATCGTCCGGAGGCCAATGAGCGAGACCTTTGGAACCGCCCGGAGGCGCCGTTGCGGTAGCCGCCTCGCCGTCGCCACTCTTGGCGATTGCGAAAGCGAGAGCAATATGATGCCATATGTTGCTTTAACGAATATCATTTTCTTAAGGCAATCCAAAAATCGTAGGTAAGGCGCGCAAATTCCAGTGGAGTTTGCGTAATTGTTGCGGATAGGAGGAGAAAAGGACATGGAACGAAGAAAGTGTTTGGCGACTGTGGGAGCGATGCTGTTCGGAGGCGTTTTTGCGGTGGGAACCGCACAGGCCGCGACGCTCGCAAGAGGCGGGTATTCGATTACCGCTCATGGTGGAGGTGCGGAGACAATACAGGATTTCGATGACGGGCACATGGATGTCGCCGGCTTTGCCGTACTGGATGGCAAAGGCGGCGCGACTTCGCTCAATCTGACCGTGGCCTATCAGGATGACGACGAAGACAATGATGGGCCCACGTGTCTGCTGACGGATCCCAAGGATTTGACCTACAAGTTCCCCAAGAAAACGGGAATCGGAACAATGACGCTTACCGTTGCCGCCGATGACGTGTGTTATCCCGGCAACAATTACGGAATTCCTTCCGACACTGTCACCGAAACCGGCAACTCGATTTCCTTCGCTCTTTATGTGGGCGCCAATCAGGCGCGTTTGGTGAGCACGTCATCCGATCTATCGGCAGTCGGCACGTCAGGCGCCGGAGAAGTCATTTTCGCCCCAACCATGGCCGGTCAGATCAAGCGAATCACGCCCATGCTGCCTTCCGGCCAGATGCTTCTGAACGGAACAGGACAGACGATTGATACCGATGGCGACTTCGGCCACGAAAGCCTTGCGGGCAACATGAACCTGACTCGCAAAGGCGGCGCATCGGCCCTCGATGTCACGCTCGTCTATTCGGACAATGACGTTCCTGGGGATGCGGAGACGTGCCAGTTCACCGATCCCACGGATGTCTCGTACTCTTTCTCGAACAAAAACAAGATGGGCACGCTGACCCTGACCGTCGGCACAAACGATACCTGCTACAGCACGCTCAACGGCACCGGGACCACGGTGAACAACAGCGGCAACTCGCTTACGTTCAATCTCTACCAGGGCAACGGCGGTCTGGTATTGGTAAGCACCAATTCAACTCTGATAGACGGGAATAGCCACACAATCTCCGATCCCGGCGTACTGGGCTATCTGACGCATTAAGCCGGAATTTTCGGTTTCGGATTACCCGCTCGGCGTTCGAGATTCCAGCTCGAACGCCGAGCGTTCATTTGGCCGTTTGCTTTTTCGGGCAGGTCACACATCGAACTTCATCCGCCCACGGCGAACGCTAAGGCCGGTTCGAAGCGGATTCATCGACGCAGCAGGTCTGGATTTCCGAATTGGCCCGGTCGGCGTCAACCGGATTCAGATGCGGATGGCCGCTCAGCAGGCCCCATACGAATTCTTCGCGGATGTAATAGACGCGGGTATGCGGCTCGAGCGCGACCGCGTCGGATGATTCCGCGCCCTGCACGCTGCAAGTGACCTCGCCGGAATTCGCGGGCACGACGAACGCATGATAGCCGCCCGGACCGATCCGCGCGCTGTCGTCGCCGCAGGTCACCGCCGGCCGCAGCAGCGACGACCCATAGTGATACGGCCGGTAAACGTAGATTACGACATTCTCCGGCGGCGCCGGCACCTTATCGAATGGCGTCCCCTGCACGGCGCATCCCGAGACGCATATTCCCGCGACGGCAAGGATCGCGGCGCAGCGGCGAATCATTGGGCGAGGTCCGTGCGGGCGTCCGGCGCGATTCTCGAAGCGTCAGGAACCTGCTGCGGATGCTCCGAATTCGCGGCAGCAACCTCATACGCCAGCCGCGCCTCGTCGCGATAAAGTTTCTGATCGATTTTTTCGCGCACCGCCGCGCGCGCCGCCTCTTCGACCTCTTTGTGGGTCGGCTCGTTGTAAATCGTGCAGGACTTCGACACGCGAACTTTGGCGGTGTAGTCGCCGAGCACGCGATCGCCGTCGGTTATCGCCAGCGAGGCGAACGCCGTCACTCCGATATCGCCCACCGGCGCGCCGATGTATGTCACCGGATCGAGCGCCGTAAAGGCCAGCGGCTCGTGATAATCGTCGTGCGACAACTCTTCGCGATAGATGAACGTGACGGGAGAATCCTTGGCGAGGGACATCGCGACCGCGGGCGGAAGCGCGTTCGGATCGCCCGCGAGCAGGCGGCCCGTGAAAGGCAGCGGATGCGCCGGAGCGATCGCCGGCGGCGCCGGCGGCGGAGTCGCCTGCTGAATCGCGCATCCGGCGGTCCCGATCGCGACCGCCATAATCAGCGCCGGAGCGAAAGACGTTCTCATCGCCGCACCGATCGCAATCATACGCCGAATCCGTGCACGGCGCGGCGGTTCGTGCCGCCTTCGGTCGGAGCCGGCTTTCATTCCGCCGTGCGCCGTCCAGAATGACGAACCGGCTGGCGCGGAGCCTTCCTAGCCGCGGGCGAGCGCACGCAAATCCAGCGCAAGCAGGTCGTTGATTCGTTCGATCGTCACGTCTGGCGCCGGATATTTCGCGACCTCGCCGCGGTCGAGCGCGTAATGGCCCTGGCGGGGAAACACGGTCGTGACCTTGGCGCCCCAAATCTTTTTTATAGCGGTCAGAATCCGCACCTTGTCGTCGATAAATATGTAACGATCGGCCGGATAACGCGCCGCGATATCGTCGAGCTCAAGCTCCTTGTGGATGTAAATCAGCACGTTGCCGTTGAACGTTTCGTAGAGTCCCGACCGATGGACTTTCAACGGCTGAAAGACGACATCGCCGTCGGAAACGATCGCGAGCTCGCCGAATTCCCGGCAGGCTTCGATAACGTCGAGAGCGGCGGGATAGAGCCGGTTGGCGAAGGGATAATTGATCAGGAAATCGCTGACCGCGAGAATGCGGAAATCGCGCGGATTGCGCACGCGATAGCGCTGCAGCGCGCCGAGATAATCGGCATACCCCAGCTCCGAGCGCAGTTCCTCGAAAATCCCCCAATATTGCCGGTTCGATTCGGCGCCGACGTCGCGCTCCAGATGGCGCATCAGATCGGCCTGCACGCGATCGTTGTCAATCAGCGTATTGTCGACATCGAACAGGAACGCGGTTTTTGCGGTCGCCATCGATTGTAACTCCCGGAGCCGGCGCGGACTTGCGCCGAGATGATTATCGGCGGATGACGCCCGCCAGTAAACGAGCGCATCGAACCAGCGCCGTTTGTCGCCCGCGCACGGTTCTTGGTAGCGTTCGGATCGAACGAACTTGCGGCCGGCTTACGGCCTTCGGCAGGACGCGGCCATGCTCGAAAGCATCTTTCATATCAACGTCAATGTTACCGATTTTGAGCGTTCTCTCGCTTTTTATCAGATGCTCGGCTTCAAGGTGATTCGCGATCTGAAAGAGGGCGGCAACGAGAAGCTGAGCATCGGCCTGCGCATCCCAGATTGCCGCGGACGCGCGGTGCTGATGATTCTAGGCGACAATCCGCGGGCGACGCGGCTTGATTTGATCGAATGGAAAAATCCGCCCACCGCCGGCAAACCCTACCCGCATCTGTGGCACGCGGGGATGTGCCGAATTGCGCTGCGGACGCGCGAGTTGCGCAAAGACTACGAGGAACTGAAGGCCAAAGGCGTCGAATTCTGGTCGGAGCCGCAGATGTTCGGCGGAAAAGACGGGCGCGAAGAAGGCTTTGTGTGCTGTACCGATCCGGACGGCACGGTGATCGAGCTGATTCAGGTTTAAGCGCCTCCGCCGACGCATAGCCATCAAGGAGCGAGAAACATGGCCGACGAAATCGGACTGTTCGAGGCGATCCATACGATGCGCGCGATGCGCCGGCTGAAGCCCGATCCAGTGCCCGACGCGCTTATCCGCCGGATAATCGAAGCCGGGCTGTGCGCGCCTTCGGGCGGCGATGTTCAGCATTGGCGGTTCGTGGTTGTCAAAGATCCCGAGACCAAACTCAAGATCCAGATCCCGTACCGGCGCGCCCTCGACCGGCTGCTGCCGCGATACCGGGCCGCTCCGCCGCCGCCCGGCAAGAGCGAAGCGCAAAAATTGCGGATGCTCGCCGCGGTCGAATACCTGACCAACCATATGCACGAGGCGCCCATGCTGATCGTATGCTGCCTCGTGGGCGATTTCGCCAAATCGGCCGGACTCGAAAAGATGTCGGGCGCATCGATCTATCCCGCCGTGCAGAACATGCTGCTGGCCGCGCGCGCGCTCGGTTTGGGCGCGACCCTCACCACCCGCCATCTGCTCTATGAAAAAGAGGTCAATGAAGCGCTCGGGATGCCTGAGAACGCGGAATCGTTCGCGGTCATTCCGATCGGCTATCCGATGGGCCGCTTCGGCCCGGTGACGCGCGAACCGGTCGCGCAGGTGACTTTCCTCGATCGCTGGAACAACCGCTGGGAGTAACCGCGCGGCAGCGCGGCAATCGCGTCATGGCGAAGAATCGAACTGACAGCGCCGCGACCCGCGAGCGTTACGATGTCGCGATAATCGGCGCCGGCGTAATCGGCAGCGCGACCGCGATGGCGCTCGGCGAGCGCGGCTTGAGCGTCGCGTTGATCGATATCGACCTGAGCGGCCGGATGAGTTCGAGCGAGCGCAACGCGGGCGGCGTCCGCGCGACCTGGTGGCAGCCGGTCAATATCGCGCTCAGCCGCGAATCGATTCGTTACTACGAATCGATTCGATCCGAAATCGGCTTCCGCCAGAAGGGTTATTTGATCCTGTACGACGGCGCGCGATGGGCGCAGGCGCTTCGGATGCTGCCGATCCAGCGCGACCTCGACCATCCGATCGAGGCGCTGACGCCGCACGAGGTCGCCGCGCGGGTTCCCGAAATCGACCGCTTCGACGGTATCGCCGGCGCGACTTTTTCAGCCGGCGACGGCCTGATCAATTCGAACCTGCTCAAGGCGCACTATCGCGAACAGGCGCGGGCGCATCGCGTTCGTTTGTTCGACCGGGCGTTCGTCCACGGAATCGAGGCGGGGCCAGGCGAGGCCCGCCTGTTCCTCTGGCAGGCCGGCGCGCCATTGACCGACGCGCAGGTCGCGCGGCTGCTCACGCAGGATGACGGCGGCGAACCCGCCTTCGGGCGGCCGATTGAAATACGCGCCGATGCGATCGCGATCGCCGCCGGCGCATGGGCGCCGAACGTGCTCAGGCTCGCCAGCCTCGACAGTCCGACCGCCGCCGTCCGACGCCAACTCTGCGTGGCCGACAGCCGCACGGTCACGCTCGAAAATTACGGGATGATCTTCGATACGTCCGGCGTCTATTTTCACAACGACGGGCCGCATATCCTCGCTGGCTACTCGCCGCCCGAGGAACCGTCCGCCTACAGTTTCAAATTCGACGGCGAGGATTTTTTCAATCGCGAAATCTGGCCGCGGATGTACGCGCGGGCGAGCTGTTTCGAACGCCTGCGATTTATCTCCGGATGGGCCGGCCTGTACGAAATGACGCCCGACCGCAGCGGCATCCTTGGACAAGCCGCGCCGCGCATCTTCGAAGCGCACTCGTTCAGCGCGCACGGCGTGATGCAATCCTATGCGGCGGGACAGGAACTCGCGGAATTGATCGTGAGCGGCGGCTTTCGCAATCCCGAAGTTCGCGGTCTCGGACGGGCGCGGTTCGCCACCGGCGACCTTCTTTACGAAGAACTGCACTGGTGATCGCGCGTCGTGCACGCGGAGCCGCCGCATGATGCGGTTGCTTCGCGCCGGCCGCGCCGCGCGCACGCGGCCGGCGCCGCAAATCAATTCAAGCGATAGACTTTGGCCGCCGTGTCGTGGACGATCTTGCGCCGCAGATCGTCGGACAGCGAACCGAACCGCTTCGCCACGATCTCCTGCGAGCGCGGAAACGTCGCCGCGGTGTGCGGATAGTCCGACGACCACATCACGTTGTCCGCGCCGTAACGCGCCAGCGAATCGACGAACACCGGATCGGCGATAAAGGTCGCGTAAACCTGCCGCTTGATGTAATCGCTCGCGCGCATCGGCAGCTTCATTCCGCCGACCGCGCCGAGCCGGTTCTGCACGGTATCGAGCCGATACATGAAATAGGGCATCCAGCCGACGTCGTTCTCCGCCGAAACGATGCGCAGGCCGGGAAATTTTTCGAGCACGCCGCCATAAACCAGAACCGACAGCGAACGTTCGATCTGATGGTGCAGGTTCGCGAGCGCGAGCAGGAATCCGCGGCCCGTTCCCGGATTCGCACCGGTGCCCTGGCGCGCGGTCAGGATATGCAGCGAGAGCGGCATATCGTTGGCCTGGGCCGCCGCCCAGAAAGGCTCGTAATCCGGATGGTCATACGGGCGATCGGCGGGAGCCTCGGCCCAGATCATCGCGCCGCGCATCCCGAGCTTCGCGATCCGCTCCAGCTCCGCGACCGCTTCCGGAATATTTTCGAGCGTGATCAAGCCGAGCGGCACGAGCCGCTTCAGATCGTAACTGCAATACTCCGACGCCCAATCGTTGAAGGCGCGGAAGCAGGCCGCGCGCAACTCGGCGTCGTCGAGTCCGAACAGCGGCATTCCCATCGAAGTGTAAATCACTTCGGCCGCGACGCCGTCGCGATCCTGATCCTTGATTCGATAGGCGGCGTCCCAGACGCTCTTCGGCGCCGCGTCGAAGCCGCGTTTGTTGTGCTCCGGCAACTCGGCCGACGGCACGCCCGCGCCGAAGAAGCCCGCCACGGTCATCGGCGTGATATTTTCGCAGACGAAAAATTCTCCTTCGCGCCCCTTGAGATTCTTCACCGTATGCGGCGCGCGATCGCGAAAGCGCCGGTCAATCCGCTCGGCCCACATCGTGGGCGGCTCGACGAAATGGGAATCTGCTGAAATCAGGCGATAGTCCGACATCTGCGGTCCTCCTTGAAAAGTTCGCGCGCGACGCCCGCGTCGCGACCCGTCGCGGCGGCCGGAATCGCCGCCGCACGCTTCGCGACTATTAGCGCTCGCGGGATTAATGCGCAAACGATTCTAAAGCGGCGGGAGTTTCAATCCGGGCATTCGAGGGGCAGATGCGCGCTTCCGAACGCGAGCGCGAACCATCCGTTCTTGCCGCAGACGTCGTTCGCGTCGAAGACGTCATAGATAAAGTTGCCCTGCGCCGTCACGTTCGATACGCGATTCGAAATATCGCCAAGATCGATCGCGACGCCATAGCCCGCCGGGGCGGACGAGTTGTCCGACGAGACGCCGTTGAAAATCGCATTGAACATGCTTTTCGGCGAGGTCGGCCTGCACGACCCGTCCGGGCCGGTCATTGAGCATCCGAGATAGATTCCCGCGATTCCGCTGTAGGTAATCGTGAAGCTGGAAATCGAATTGTGGCTCGATCCCAGCAGCCAGACGCCGAAGCGGTCGCCGTAAATCGCGCTGAACGACTCGATCGAGTTTTGCGCCGATGCGACCAACCGCACGCCGTCCAACTCCGCGCCGCCGCCGCTGGTATTGGTGGTGAAGTTCGAAACTGTCGCGAGGCGCGCATGGTTCAGCAGCACGCCCGCGTCGCGATTGTTCGACGCGACAAAATTTTCGACCGTCGCGCCGGCGCCGTTGATTTCAACGCCATCCATAAAACCCGAAATTGTAGCGCCGCCGCCCTCGATATAGGCCTGCGCCCCCGTCGGCATCACATGCACGCCCGACCCGGCGCCGACGCCGGTAATCGCCTGCCCGTTCAAATTCAGCAGGACGTTCGCCGCGACTATCTGGATACAGTCGCCCGGATCGGAACCCGCCGTCAGCGCACTATTAACTTCGTAGTAGCCCGGATGCGTGATGCGGCCGCATGCGGTTATCGAGGTTGAGGCGATCAGAGGCAGCGGCAGAGGTCTGCGCACGAAACCGTCCGCGGGAAACGCGCCTGCAGTCAACAACGCGATCGCGCCGGCCAGCCCCGTCGCGCCGATAAAGTATCGTTTCAATCGCATTCGCACGCTCACCGAACCGCCTTCGCGGCGGGCGCGCCGACGTCAATCGTCGCTTCCGGCGCCTGTGGAATGAATTAGCATGAGTCGCAATATTGTGGCCAAAAAACCGCGTGACGATTGTGATTTGATTAAATGGGCTTATATCCGCCAAATACCGCAAACATCCCGTCCTTGAACGCGCAATCCACGTTCGCGAAGCTCGCTTCGGCAAGCCATCGCAACTGCGCCGCGACCGTCGCGGGCCGATCGAATTTCATCCGCTCGATCGCCGCCGCAAGATCCTCCTCGGCGACGCCGAGCACGCGCGCCCGCGCGGCCCATTCGTCCTTGTTGCGGCGTTCGAGCGCCGGCGTCGCGCCGGCGACCTGATCGGCGTTTACGAAAATTCCCCCCGGCTTCAGCGCGCCGAAAACGCGCCGGAAGAGATCGCGCTTGGCGGGGTCCTCCAAATGATGGATCGACAAGGCCGAAACGATCGCGTCGAAGGGCCCGCCAAGCGGCTCCTGAGCGTAATCCGCCTCGACCGTCCGGATACGATCGCGCACCGGCCCAAGCCGCTCGCGCGCCTTCGCCAGCATCGCCGGCGCAACGTCGATTAGCGTTATGCGGGCGGCCGGAAACGCCGCCGCCACGAATCCGGCCATCAGCCCGGTGCCCGCGCCGAGGTCGAGCGCGTCGAGCGGCGCCGCACGCGGAAAATCCAGCGCCTCGATCGCGGCCCCATAGAATCCGTCGAAGCACGGCACGAGTTGCCGGCGCGCTCGGTCGTACCCGGTCGCAGTCAGGTCGAAAGCGGAACGAACGGTGGACAGCGTCGCGCTCATCGAATTTCTCGCGAATTGGACAAAGCGGCCGATTCAAATCGCAATCGTGCGGAAACCATTCGCCAAACGCCTCCGCCGCTCACAGCAGCGCGCCGCGCCGGGTGCGCCCCAGATGCGCGTAGGCGCGCGGCGTCGCGACCCGCCCGCGCGCGGTGCGCGCGACGAATCCCTCCTGCAAAAGGTAGGGTTCGTAAACTTCGCCGATCGTATCGGCCTCTTCGCCGACCGCGGCGGCAAGGCTTTCGACGCCGACCGGCCCGCCGTCGAACTTGTCGATAATCGCCGCGAGAATCGCGCGATCCATCCGGTCAAAACCGCATGCGTCGATCTCGAGCAATTCGAGCGCGCCCAGCGCGATCGCGCGCGTAACCGCCGCGGCGCCGTTGATCTGCGCATAATCGCGAACCCGCCTGAGCAGGCGATTCGCGATACGCGGGGTGCCGCGCGAGCGCCCGGCGATTTCGTCGGCGCCGTCGCCGGCCAGGCGCACGTTAAGCAGACTCGCCGAACGGCTCACGATCTCGGTCAGGTCTTCGCGGCGGTAGAAATCGAGATGGTAATGCTGGCCGAAACGATCGCGCAGCGGCGCGCTCAGCAGGCCCGAGCGCGTGGTCGCGCCGACCAGCGTGAACGGCTTTACCGCCAGCCGCATCGAGCGCGCGCCGGGACCTTTGCCGACGACGATATTGAGCTCGAAATCCTCCATCGCGGGATAGAGCACTTCCTCGACCGGACGGGCGAGGCGATGAATCTCGTCGATAAAAAGCACGTCGCCGCCGTCGAGGTCATTGACGATCGCGGCGAGGTCGCCGGCCCGTTCGATCGCGGGTCCCGAAGTCGCGCGCAGGTTCACCCCGAGCTCGCGCGCGATGATGTGCGCGAGCGAAGTTTTGCCGAGCCCCGGCGGTCCGGAGAAGAGCACGTGGTCGAGCACCTCGCCGCGCTGGCGCGCCGCCTCGATCGACATCCCGAGCACGCGCTTGAGCCGCTCCTGGCCAACGAAGTCGCCCAAGGTGCGCGGACGCAGCGAGAGATCGAAGGAGCGTTCGCCGTCATCCTCGCGCGGGGAGGCGATCCGCGTTTCATCCGCTGCGCTTGGTTCGGGGCCGCCGGCGAATTCTTCGGACGGCGGATCGGGATGCTCTTTCGGGGGTTTATTTTTCACCGAGCAGCACCGCCAATGCTTTTCGAATCAAGCCCTCGATTCCGCCGGCGGCCGGACCCGACGCGACGCTGTCGATCGCGCGCCGCGCCTCGATCGGCTTGTACCCAAGATTGACCAGCGCCGAGAGCGCGTCGTCCGTGATTCCGTTGGCGTGGGCCGGCGCGCGATCGGCGGCCGGACGTTCGGCGGCGTTCAGCGCCAATTCGCCGATTTTGTCGCGCAACTCGCGCACCACCCGCTCGGCGACTTTCGGCCCGACGCCGGGCACGGCGTCGATTCGATCGACGTCGCCATCCGCCACCGCGCGCGCCAGATCTTCCGGCGCAAGCACCGACAAAATCGCCAGCGCCAGGCGCGGGCCGACGTGCTGCACGCCGAGCAGCAGATCGAACGCCTGCTTTTCAGCAGGGGTCGCGAACCCGTACAGCGCGATCGCGTCTTCGCGCACGACCTGGCGAATTTCGAGTTCGGCCGCCGCCCCGACGCCGGGGATTCGGTAATAAGTCGGCAGCGGCACGAAAATCTCGTAACCGACGCCGGCCGCTTCGAGCACCACCCGGCCCGCCTCGCGCGTGCGCACGCGGCCCGCGATCGACGCGATCACAGCGCCCTCGCCGAATTCGCCCGCGCGCGGCGCGGCGGTTCGGGCCGGGGCGCACGGGCGCGAAAGGCGTGGCAGAGCGCGATCGCGAGCGCGTCGGACGCGTCGTCGGCGAGCGCGACGCCCGCCGCGAGACCGAGCGTGCGGCGCACCATGTCCTTGACCTGGCGCTTGTCGGCGCGGCCGAAGCCCGCGATCGTGAGCTTGACGTCGGTAGGATTGTATTCGAACAATTCGAGTTCGCGCTCCGCCGCCGCCAGCATCGCCATCGCGCGCGCCTCGCCAAGCTTGAACGCGCTCTGCACGTTGAGCGCGGCGAAACTGCGCTCGAGACTGACGACCTCGGGGCGCAAGCGATCGATCAGCTCAAGCAGCCCGTCGTGGATTTCCTTGAGCCGCGCCGGACCGCGCAGCGCGGCGCGCGGCCGGATCGTGCCGGCGGCTAAAAATCGGAGCGCGCCGGCGCGCTCTATCAACCCCCATCCGCAAACCGCATTTCCGGGATCGATTCCCAGCACCCGCATCCTCATCCCCTGGCCGCCGCCCCTTATTCCGCCGCGGGCCGCCCGGCCTGATTGCCGGAAAATTTTACGCGGCGGACAGCCGCGCCATCTCTTCGGTGTCCATCTCGAAGTTCGCCGCGACGCCCTGCACGTCGTCGTGATCTTCGAGCTCTTCCATCAGCTTCAGCACCTGCTCGGCGGCGTTGCCCGAGACCTTGACGGTATTCTCGGGCAACTTGGCGATCTCGGCGCTCGCGATCGCGATTCCCGCCTTTTCGAGCGCGTCGCGCACGGCGGCGAAATTCTCCGGCGCGGACACGACCTGAAAGCCGTCGTCTTCGCTGACGACGTCGTCGGCGCCGGCTTCAAGCGCAAGTTCGATCAGCTTCTCCTCGTCGGCGGCGCCCTTGTCGATCGCGATTACGCCGCGCTTCTTGAACATCCACGTGACGCATCCCGACTCGCCCAGATTCCCGCCGTGACGCGAGAACATATGACGCAACTCGGCCACCACGCGGTTGCGATTGTCGGTGAAAATGTCGGCGATAACCGCGACGCCGCCCGGACCGTAGCCTTCGTAAGTAATCTCTTCGAGCGTGCCGCCGCCCAGCTCGCCGGTGCCCTTTTTGATCGCCCGATCGATATTGTCGTTGGGCATCGATTGAGCCTTGGCGGCCGCGATCGCCGTGCGCAGGCGCGGGTTCGCGCCCGCGTCGCCGCCGCCGAGCCGCGCGGCGATCGTGATTTCCTTAATCAGCTTGGTGAAGATCTTGCCGCGCTTCGCGTCGCGGGCCGCCTTCTTATGCTTGATTGAACTCCACTTGGAATGACCAGACATCGCTTAAGCCTCCGAAGCCCGCACCCGCGGCGCTCCTGAATCAGTCCGAGGTTAGCACATCGCGTGCGGGCGTTGGGAGCCGCCCGAACGCTCAGGAACGGTCGAAAGCGCGGCTTTGACGCCCTATTCTGCTATGATTCGTGATCGCCGTGAGCAATTTCCGCATCATCGTGGCGTTCGTTCTCGCGTTGCCGGCGAGCGGATGTTTCTATCCGCCGACGACCGCGCCGCCGCCCCCGTCCGACCGTCAGACGCGCATACCAATACCCTTCGATCTGGCGTGGGACGCGGTCCGTTCGGTGATCGTCCGGAACGATTTCAATATCATTGCCGAGGATCCGAATAACGGCGTGATCGAAAGCGAGGCGCCGGGCGGATTCAGCCTCAAGCAGGCCGATTGCGGCAAGCTGCGCACGGTCGCGACAAAATACGACGCCAAGCCCAATGACGCCGCGACCGCGGTTTACAATTTCACGGTCAAGCCCGCCGGCGACGAGGCCGCCACCGTATCCGTGCAGGCCACCTACAGGTCGCAACTGCACGTGCCGATCAGACCGCTGACGGACGAGCGATGCGTTTCGCGCGGCGTCGCCGAGGCGGCGTTGCTGAAGCAGATCGAGAAGCAGGCGAAGCTGGAACATCGTCCGAGCTTCAAGCCCTCCGCCGATTAGCGCGCCGGGCGCGTCCGGACGCCGCCGCCCGGACGGGAATCGTGCGCCGGAAGGTACCCCATCCCCAGATTCCCATCAGCGCGAATCCGGCATAGGCCGCGACGAGCGACCATGCGCGTCCGATCGGCCCGGTGACTTCCGCGCGCCGAATCGCGTCGAGATCGTAAACCGGCCCCGCGCCCGGCGGCGGAGCCTCAATCCGCACGACTCGCGCGTCGCGGAAGAACGCCTTGCCGCGCGTGAGATTCATGTAGCCGCCGAGCCGCAGCGCGAAATCGACGTCGGCGCCGGGCGGACCGATTTTCAAATAGAAGCCGATTCGCCGCCAGTCGGTGGTTTCGCGCAGATCGGGCGAGATGATCCCGTCTTCCATGGCGCTAATCGTCGCGCCGGTGAAATATTTGGAGGCGTCGTCGGTGCGCGCCTCGACGCTGGCGTAATACCATCCCGGCGCCAGCGGCAGGGTCTGCAGCCAGCGCGCGTCGTTGTCGTGAAGGGTGTTGATTTCGAGCTCGGCCGATGCGCCGTTTTGCGGCGCAATCCAGGCGTAAGTGGTCGCCGCCGGATCCAGGATCCACGCGTCCGTGCGCCAGCCGTCGCAGGTGGCGCCGGAGCCTTGGCGAAAGTCGCCGTTGGTCAGGAGGTTTCGCGATCCGGCGTGCGCGCTTGCGAATGCGCAGGCAATTATCGCTACGACGATCGCCGCCGCCATGACGCCGCGCAGGATTTTTACGCCCGTCAAATCCAGTTTCTCAGCCCCGGTCCCTGAAACCACATCCGTGCGTAATATCCGGCGCGCGAGATCGGCGTGCCGAGCCATACCGGCATGAAATAGACCGTCACCGCCGCCGCGCAGCCCAGATACGCGACACAGGTGAGCCGGCCGCAGGCTTTGCGATTGCGCACAGTGAGCGCCCAGCCGATCGCGAGCGCGATCCAAAGCGGCACGCCAGCCATCAGCCGATAGCGCTCGGGAATAAACGCCGGCTGCATCACCGACGCGATATGTCCAAGCCCAATCACGATCGGCGCGAACAGCGCGGCCAGAAAGGCGATCGTTTCCCACCACTCCGCATCGCCGCGCCAGCAGTCGGCCATGGTTCCGGCCAGCGCCAGATAGCCGAAATAGACTGACGGCATGTAATGATAGAGGAACAAAATTCGTCCGATCGGGATCCAAATAACCCAAAAGGCGAAATAGCCGACGACGACGAACGCGCGCGTGATTTCCGGCCGCTCGAGCACCCGAATCAGCGCGATCGTGATCGCGGGAATCACGCCCCACCACAGCACCGGATTGCCCGCCCCCCAGATGGTCGCGACGATATTCCCGTGCGCGGGGAAGTTCTGCCAGTACGCGACCGGCCGCAGCATCAATAGCCAACTCCACCAGGGCGAGGCGTAGGGATGGGTCGCCGTGGCGACGCTCTTCTCGTACCACATCACGTCTTTGTAGTAGTGGAACAGGTCGCTGATCCCGCCCCACCATCCCAGCGTGTAATGCGGAATGAAGCAGGCCAGATAGAAGATTCCGCCGAGCGATCCAAGGATAAACGCGGCGCCGATCGCCCTGCGCGTGCGCACGGCTTGAGCGAGCGCTGGCGCGCCGGGACCGTCCGGGCGCATCACGGCGAAAAGCGCATAGCCGCCGGCCAGCAGAAAAACGATTCCCGGCACGTACAGCTTCGATCCCAAGCAAAGGCCGAGCGCGGCCCCCATGAAAAGCAGATTGCGGAGACGGCGGTTCGGCTCCGGATCCTGCATCAGGCGGAACAAAAACAAATAAGAAAGCGCGGCCAAAGTTAAATAAACGATATCGATTACCGCGATCCGCGAATCCACGATAAAAAAACCGTCGAGCGCGATGAAACTCGCGGCCAAGGTCGCCGCCAGCCGCGATTTGAACATCCGCCGCGCCAGCAGGTAGGTGATTCCGACCATCGCCGTGCCCAGCGTCGCCGTGCCGAGCCGCCACGCCCACGAATGGTCGCCAAACATCAGGATGCCGAGCGCGCTGAGCAGCTTCGCGAGCGGCGGATGGGGATCGAGGAAGCGCTCATGATGCAGATAATGGCGCGCCTGGCCAACGAAATGCACTTCATCGAAGACCAGTTCCGGCGGATGACTGAGACGCCAGAAACGCAAAACGCCGGCGACTGCGGTTATTACGCCCAGCAGCAGCGAATCGAGCGAACGCCAAGCGAATGGCGCCATGAACTCTTTTGACGGCGGTGGAAAATCAAGGCCGCGCCTGATCCATCCAAAGCGCGTGCCGAGCCATTCTTCAGCGTTGCCGTCCGCGGCCGATGCGCCCTGCGCGCTTGAAGCCGCGGCGGCAGTTTCGGCCGGCCGGCGATGGCGTCGCGAGTCATAGACGATCGCGCCGGCAAAAATCGCCACATTCGCCAGCGCGGTGGTCATTGCGACGGCATCTCGGGGGCCCATAAAAACCACGGTGTTCAGAATATGCAGGACATAAGCCAGATTCACGAAACAGGTAACCGTGACCAGTCCGAAAATGGCCAGCATCGCCGGCTCCGCCAGCGCCAGCGGCGCCGCGAAAGCGAGCGCCGCATACTGATAACGCTCGTGCATCCGCGGCGCCAGCACGAAACATCCGAATATGGTGATGAAGCTCGCGAAGAGCAGATTGCGACGGCTCGGCGACCGCCAAACAATCCAGGCGGCGTAAAGATAAAGCGGAACCAGCAGGGCCATGCCGAGCTTGAAGCACGACATTCCGAACACGAGCGTCGAATCCGGCCGCCGCACGCCGCCTAGCAACGCCATCAGATTGAAAGCGTTGACCGTCGTCTCGTGATAGTAGGCGGCGCCGGACAGATAGAGTTGCGGCAGCAGGTCCCATCCGTGACCTAATTGAAACGGCGCCGCGCCGATTACGATTACCGCTACGAAGCACAACGCCGCCCGCCACCATCGCCGTGCGTCGAAGCGCAGCAGCGTCCAGACTCCCAGCACCGGCAGCAGCATCAGACCCTGCGGCTTCATCAACGCCGCCAGCGCCGCGACGCCCCATCCGATTTCAAATTCGCCGTCCGCTATCAGCGCCGCGCTCAGGAACATCGCGAGCGCCAATGGAGCGTCGTTCTCGCCCCACACGACCGAATCGAACAGAAACGCCGGATTGAGCGCGACGAGCAGCATCGCCGCCCAGGCCGAGCGGGGCCGATTCATCCGGCGCACGAAAAGAAAGACTGCCCACGCCAAAAGCAGGTCGCCGACCAGCGGCGGCGTCTCGATCCAAACCTTGAGCCAGAGACCATTGGATACGCCGAAGGCCCGCGCGGCCGCTCCCGCCGCCCACAGCCAATAGAGATAGCCGGGCGGATAATCCAGGAAATACCCCCGAGCATAGGTTTGAGCTGGACCCAAAGCCGCGATTCTGAGCGCCCATGACTCGAACGTGCCGATATCGGTCGCGAAGCCGTGCGTAAGGAACAGCATCGGCGCCTTGACCGCGAACAACGCGATCAAAACCGCCAACGCCCGATACGGTCCGCGATCGTCAGCTCGAAGCAGGGGAGCGGCCAGCAGCCACAATCCGTACAGGACCAGCGCGGCAAGAATTAAACCGGCGGCGACGCCGGCGCTCTTGCCGGTAACCCCGGCATAGGCATCGCCCCCGTCCGCGAGCGCATTCGCCCTCGCGGCGGCGATCGCGCCAACGATTAACAGGCCAACCCGCGCCGCGCGCGTCGCTGATCGATCATTTGCGAACATCGGCGAGATTTTCTTCCGCTTCACGCCGCCCTTGCCGCCGCATTCCCGCCGCAGGCGCCGAGACGCATCGGGCAGGGTAGCGCACCGGCCGCCGGAGATGAACGCCCGTCGTCGTCCGGCCGGACGATTCGCAATCGTTTCGCTGGCGGATACGGCCGAGCCGGGTCTAAGATGCGCGCCGGGAGGCTGCTTGCCGATGAAACTCGTCCACTGCGCCTATGAACCCGCCGGAAGCGGGCCCTTTCCGACCATCTTCGCGATGCATGGATGGGGTTCCAATGCGATGGATCTGCAAGGGCTGGCCCCGTTCGTCGCGGACGGAAGCTTCCTGGTAATTTGCCCGCAGGGGCCGGTGGAAGTGGAGATCGGCGCGGTCAACGGCTACGGATGGTATCCGATGCGGCTCGGGCCGCAGCCCGATCCCGATAAAGTCGACGCCGCCGTTGCAACCTTGAGCGAATTTATCGACGAAGCGTCCGCCCGCTATCCCGTCGATCGCACGCGAGTCGTCGCCGCCGGCTTCAGTCAGGGCGGGATGATGGCCTACAGTCTGGCGGTGCGATGGCCGGAGCGGTTCGCCGCCTTGGTCGGCATCGCCACGGCGTTCCCCGAACGATTGACCGAGCTGGCGGGCGATCGCGCGGCGCTGGGCCGCCTGCCCGCGATGGTTCAGCATGGCCGTGCCGATCAGGCGATCGAAATTGCGCGGGCGCGCAAATCGGTCGAAGCGCTGCGCGACCTCGGCATCGAAGTGACCGCCCGCGAATACGATTGCGGCCACGAGGTCTCCGCCGACGGCATCCGCGATCTTTCGCGTTTTCTTGAAGAACGCATGCTGCGCCGCCGCGATTAGGCCGCGCCGCTTTTTCGCCGCGCCCGCTATGCTAGTTTTGCGGCTATGGCCGACGATGCCGCCAACGGAGCCGCCCGCGAATTTTCGCGTCTTTGCGGCATAATCCGCGAACTGCGCCACCGCTGTCCGTGGGATCGCGAACAGACGATCGCAAGCCTCGGACGTCATCTGGTCGAAGAGGCTTACGAATCCTTGGACGCGATCGAACGCGACTCGACGCCCGCGATCATTGACGAATTGGGCGACGTAATCGCGCAGGCGCTGGCGATCGGCGCGATCGCCGAAGAAGGCGGCCGCTTCACGGTCGCGCAGGTGATGGATGCGGCGGCGGACAAGCTCGTCCGCCGTCATCCGCACGTTTACGCCGGCGGGCAAGCCGGGACGTCCGCCGAGGTCGTCGCGAACTGGGAACGGATCAAACAGGCCGAACGCGGCGCCGCGGGCGCCGCATCCGCCCTCGACGGCGTCGCGCGGTCGTTGCCGGCCGCCACCCGCGCCGAAAAATTAGGGGCGCGGGCGCGCGCCGCCGGGATGGATTGGCGGGATATCCACGAGGTGCTCGCCAAGGTGCGCGAAGAGATGGACGAAGTCGAAGGCGCCCTTGCCGCCGACGATCTTGCCGGAGCGGCGGCGGAGATCGGCGATATGATGCTGGCGCTGGCGAACGCGCCGCGATTTATCGGCTATCGCGCGGAGGAGACGCTGCGCCGCGCCTGCGACAAGTTCGTCGCGCGCTTCGGCCGGGTCGAACGAATCGCGGCCGCGCGCGGACTCGATTTGCTAACGCTGCCGCCCGCGCGGCTCGACGACCTCTGGAACGAAGCGAAACGCGCCGAGACTGAAGATTAAACGCGACCCCGCCCCGTTGACCCGGCGCGAACCGGCTGTTAGTTAATTCTGGTTATGCCGCATATTCCAGACCATCCGTCGGCCCGCAAGCGTCATCGCCAGAACCTCAAGCGCCAGGCGCGCAACCGTGCGATCAAAACGCGTGTGCGTACCGCCGCCAAAAACGCCCAGGAAGCGATCGCCGGAAGCGACGCGCAGGCCGCCGAAACCGCTCTGCGCCAAGCGATGAAGGCGCTCAACAAAGCCGCGACCAAGGGCGCGCTGCCGAAGAATACCGCCTCGCGCAAAATCGCCCGGCTATCCCGCCAGCTTCACAAAGCGCATCATGCCGCTCCGGCGCCGCAGCCGGGCGCCTGAATATTTCGGGATTTGAAACTCACGGCGCGCGCGCCGCTCACGCGCCCAATTCGAGCAACAATCCGCCAATCGCGGCTTCCCGTTCCCGCAGCGTTCCATTCTTGAAGCCGGCGTCGAGCTGACAGGCACGGCGATGCGCCTCAAAGAGGCGCCGCGCGCCGAAGCGCCTGGCGCCGTCGATCGCACGCGTCACCAGCGGACTCGATGGCGGCAGACCCAGAACGTGGGCGACTTCAGCCGCGTTTTTGCGCCGCTCGAGTATCGAGGCCGCCGCGAGCATCCGGCGCATCGTGGGAATAATCTCGACGCCCAACAATTCGATCGGGTCGCGGCCCGACGCCACCGCCCGATCGAAAATCGCGACCGCCTCGGCGCCGCGGCCGCGCGCGATACTCTCGGCAAGTTCGAACGGTTCCGGCGTGCGGCGGCCGGCGGCCTCGCCAAACGCCGCTCCGTCAATCCGCCCGCCGTTTTCCGCATGAATCGCCGCGCGCGCCAGCGCGTTGGCGATTCCGGATAGATCGGCGCCATGCCGCCCGACCAGCAGATCGGTCGCATCCGGCGCGAGCCGCAGACCGATCCGCCGTGCGAACAACTCGGCATATTGCCCCAGTTGATTGTCGAAAGGCCGCGGACAATTGATCGTCAGCCCAAGCTTTTCGACCACCCGCTTGAGCTTCGCCGGCAGCGTATCGCGTTCATAGAGAATCGCCGCGCGGACGTTGGCGGAAATCCGTTCGAGCGCGGCACCAAGCGCGGTCTCGTCGCCGGCGCGCCCCGCCCTGCTCTTTGACGATTCGGAAGACCCTTCGTCGTCGTCCGCGGCGCGCTCGCGATACGCGCGCATCACCCGGGCCACGACGAGGCGGCGCGGCGCAAAGAGGTCGGCGCCTTCAAGCTCGGCGATCGCCGCGCCAAAGCCGTCGCCGCCGGCGATTTGAAAGGAGCGCAAGCCGAAGCCGTCGCGCGCGGCGCGGTCGCGCAGCAGGTCAAGCACGTACTCGCGCAGGAACGCTTGCGGGCCGGCGATCAGCACGATCGGCGGCGGCTCGCGATCGGCGGCGCGCAGAAAACCGAGCGCATTTTCAGAAGCCATTGCCGGAAACGCCGATCGTTCGAGGCGAGACGCCGCAAATCGAAGTCTAAAAACCCTCGCTCATCGAGTTGTAGAGATTTTGCGCCAGAAACTCCATCTCCTGGTTCTGCGCGGTCGCCGCCTGAGTTTGCGCCACCTGAATATCGGGCATCTGCGCGATATCCTGCGAGCGCAGGTTCTGCTGCAGAAAGTACGGCGAGGTCGTAATCGCGGCGCCCGCGACGACCGGAAAATTCTGCGACGCGCTGATGTCGCGGGAACTCCAGATCACTTTGCGTGTATGTTCGTCGATTAGCGCGGCCTGCGCGCTAATCGAGCCGGTGTACAGCGTCGGTTCGGCGGCGGCGTTGAAGGCGATCGGCAGCGAATCGTCGAAAGTTATATCGCCGCTCAACACCAAATCGGCGTTCTGCCGGCTATCGACGATTTGCAGGCGCTTGTGATTGGAGATTTCGTCCGCGAGATAACGCATAAAAACGTCGTTGATGCCGGTTACCCGAGTGCGATTGCCGAACCGTTCGACGTAAATCGTCTTCGCATCCGACGGCAAGCCGCTGCCCTCGGCCGCGAAATGATACCCGCATCCCGCGGCGCCGATCGCGAGCGCCATGCCGAGCGCGGCGACACGGCCGAACGCGCGGCGCGGCGCGCGCTCAAACCGCGCCGATTTTGGCCGGGTTGCTGTCTTCACCTTTGTCCTTGAGCTTGAGGCGGGCCGCAAGATGGTCGAGCACGCCGTTGACGAAACGGCCCGAATCGCGATCGCCGTAGGTCTTGGCGAGTTCGATCGCCTCGTCGATCGTAACCCGCGCCGGCACGTCGTCCAGATGGAGCAGTTCGTAGAGCGCCAGCCGCAGAATGTTGTGATCGACCCGCGAGAGCCTGCCGATCGACCAATGTTCGAGATCGGCGGCGATTTCCCGGTCGAGAACCGCGCGATTCGCACGCACTCCTTCGACCAATTGGCCGGCGAACCTGCGCGCCGCGTCCTCGCCGGCGAAGGCCTCGAAGAAAAGCGCCAGATCGTCGTTCGAGGCGCCGCCGCGCAGATCGATCTGATAAAGCGCCTGCAGCGCGATTTCACGTCCGCTATGCCGGCCGCCCATGACGCTCCGCAATCCTCAATCCAAAAAAACTTCAGTTGCCGCGTTCCCGCTGAATCAGCGCCGCCAAGCCTTCATCCTGGCCCGCTGCGCCCGCCCAAAACACCGCCTTCAACGCCGGATCGTACTCGACGCCGTAGGCCGTAAGCACTTCGTTGAAATCGCGTTCGTCCTCATCGCTCATCCGCCGGTACAACAACGCCAGATCGTTGTGCGTGCGGTCCCATGCCCGTAGCGCGCAAATCGCGCCAAGCGTCGCAATCTCATCGAGCAGTTCGGTCCGCGCGTCTTCATCCAATTCGATAAGCTTCATGAGTTCAGGCCCTGTCCTTTGCGATGCGGCCCAGCCAAGCGCCGCATCGCAACCCTCAAGTGACAACCTTGAGCTGGGTAAACAGATGGCCGAGTTTTTCCTTCTTGGTCTTCAAATACTCGATATTGCCGTGATGGGCGGGCACTTCCAGCGGTTCGCGCGCGACGGTCACACCGTAACGCTGCAGGCTTTCTATTTTATGCGGATTGTTGGTCAACAATCTAACTTCGCCGACGCCCAGGTCGCGCAGAATCTGCGCCCCGATGCCGTAATCGCGCAGGTCTTCCTTGAATCCCAACTCCAGGTTCGCTTCGACGGTGTCGAGACCCTGATCCTGCAGCGCATAAGCGCGAATCTTGTTGCCGAGGCCGATGCCGCGCCCTTCCTGATGCAAATAAATGATCACCCCGGCGTCGGCGGCCAGAATCCGCCGGATCGATTCGGCAAGCTGTGCCCCGCAATCGCATCGGTTCGATCCGAAAACGTCGCCCGTAAGGCATTCCGAATGAATCCGCACGAGGGCCGGACGCCCGTTGCCGACCGCGCCTTTGACCAGCGCCAGATGCTCGCGGCCGTCCACCACGTTGCGGAACACGATCGCTTTCAGCTCGCCGCCAGCCAGCGCAAAGGGACTTTCGCCGACGCGCTGCACCAGAATTTCATGCTTGAGCCGGTACGAGACGAGGTCGCGAATCAAGCAGATCGGCAAATCGTGCGATGCGGCGAATTCGCGCAATTCCGCCATCCGCGCCGCCTCGCCGTCTTCGCACAAAATCGCGCAACTGGCGGCGGCCGGCCGCATTCCGGCGGCGCGCGCCAAATCGACCGCGCCTTCCGCCCGCCCGATCCGCATCATCACGCCGCCGCTCAGCGCCATCAACGGCAGCACGTGGCCGGGCATCACAAGGTCTTCCGGACCGGATTTGTCCGACGCCAGCACCTGAATCGTGCGCGCGCGATCGTTGGCCGAGATTCCGGTGGTTACGCCCTCGCGCGCTTCGACCAGCGCGCCGGCCTGTTCGGCGAAATCGTCTCCCTGGCTCGACGGCACCAGCGGAATTCCCAGCTCGCGCATCCGCTTTTCCGGCAGCGCGACCGAAACCACTCCGCGGCCATGAATCACCATGAAATTGACGTGCGCGGGCGTGATTTTTTCCGCGGCCATTACCAAATCGCCCTCGCCGAATTCGCTGTCGTCCGAAATCATGACGACCATCTTGCCTGCGCGAATTTGACGAAATGCGTCTTCCAGATTGCTGCCGGCCACTGTGTCTCTACTCCGTTCGAGATAGTACCATCGCGCCCGCCCCCCGCAAAATTGTCCGCAGGGCGGAATTGGCGCCGACCGGCTCAGGTTGGGCGAACGCGCCCGCCTTTGCGCGGCGCGACTTCGGCTTCGATCAGCAAATCTCCGCCCACCGGAGCGGCGCGCAGATTCGCGAGCGCGATCGCCTCGGCCACGCGCCGAAAATCCAGACCGGCGATGGCCGGCGCCCCTGAGCCGAGAATTTTCGGCGCGGCGAAGAACGCTACGCGATCGACCACGCCCGCCGCCAGCGCCGCGCCGGCCAGATTCGCACCGCCTTCGAGCAGCGCCCTGGCGTATCCGCGCCGGCCCAGTTCACGCATCAGAGCCGCCAAATCGATTCGCCCGCCGGTCGCGGGCAGGCCAATAAAATCCAGCTCAGGTCCGGCGGCGCCGGCGCGATAACGCCGGCGCGCCCGCGCCAGATTTTCGGCCGCGGTGGCGAGAATCGTCGGCGCCGCGGAGCGCAAATGAAAAACGTTGGCGGCCGGCGAAACCCGCAACCGGCCATCGACGACCACCCGCACCGGATCGCGCCCGCCTTCGATTCGGCAATTCAAGCGCGGATTATCCGCCGCGACTGTGGCCGCGCCGACCATCACGACATCCGCTTCGCGGCGCCAGCGATGGACTATCGCGCGCGATTCTTCCGAACTGATCCATCGCGAATCCCCGCCGGCCGCGGCGATTCTGCCGTCGAGCGTCATCGCGAGCTTGAGCGTGACGAACGGCCGGCCGCGCGTGACGCGCGTGATAAAGCCCTCGTTCACGCGGCGGCATTCGTCCTCGCATACGCCCGCGACGACGTCGATTCCGGCGCGGCGCAGGATCGCAAGACCGCGGCCGCGCACGGGCGGATAGGGATCGAGGCATCCAGCGACCACCCGCGCCACGCCCGCCGCCACGAGCGTTTTCGCGCATGACGGAGTTTGACCACGATGGGCGCACGGTTCGAGCGAGACATAGGCGGTGGCGCCGCGCGCCCGCACGCCGGCCTGCGCGAGCGCGACCGCTTCCGCATGGGGCCGGCCGCCGGCGGCGGTCGCGCCGCGGCCAACGATACGTCCGGCGCGCACGATCACGCACCCGACGGCGGGATTCGGCGTGGTCAAGCCGAGCTGCGCCCGCGCCAAGTCGAGCGCCATCCGCAGGTAACGTTCGTCGCCCGGCGTCGGGTTCGACGCGCGACGCGGCCCGGAGTCATGCCGGCGGCTTCGGCCAGCCATCGTCAGGCGGAAGACTCGCTCTTTTTTTCACGCGGCCGGACCGGAGCCGGAGCGGCGGCCGGGCCCTCGCGCTGGCGAATCAATTCTTCAAGCTCCTGCATGAATTCGCCGATATCTTTGAAGGATCGATAGACCGAGGCGAAACGCACGTAGGCGACCTGGTCAATCTCTTGAAGCGCGTTCATCACGGCGGCGCCGATAAAAGAACTCAGCGTCTCTTTGCCGCCGAGATCGGCGGCCGCCGCTTCGATTCGATCGGCGATCTTTTCGATCGTTTCCATCGAGACCGGCCGTTTCTCGCAGGCGCGCTTGATTCCGGCGATCACTTTATGCCGATCGAACGGCTCCCGCCGGCCATCTTTCTTCACCACCACGGGAGCGGCTTCCTCGACCCGTTCATAGGTGGTGAAACGGCGCTTGCAGGCCGCACACATGCGCCGCCGCCGGATTGTGCCGCCGTCACCGGAAAGACGGGAATCGACGACGCGATTGCCCCGATTTCGGCAGAACGGACAGCGCATCGTTCACCGCTCCCTCAGGCGCGGCCGGGCGCGGTTAAAAGACGGCCCGCCGAATCTGGATTCGACGGGCCGTGCCAAAAATTCGCGATCGCCCGCGCCAACGGCGTCCCGCCGGGATGCTCCGGCCGCCGCCGCGCGAGATGAGCGATTAGCTTTTGTGCGCTTCGATATAACCGACGACATCCTTGACGGTGCGAATCTTCTCGGCGTCTTCGTCCGAGATTTCGATTCCATATTCCTCTTCGAGCGCCATCACCAGTTCGACGATATCGAGCGAATCGGCGCCGAGGTCTTCGATAAACGACGCTTCGGGCGTCACTTCGTCAGCCGACACGCCCAACTGCTCGCTAATGATTTCGCGAACCTTGGATTCGACGTCTCCAGCCATATTATTTAGGTTCCTCCTGCCAGCCCGGGCATCATTTGCCGTTGCCGGAATTCATCGCCGGCCCGGGGATACGCCTGCCGGAATTCGCTACGCACGATCTCAAGTTTCGCGCCGATGCCCAAGCCGAAATCAGGATCGCTCCCCGCAGCCTATCGCGAAGCTTAGGGACTTGGGCGCATCTAGGCAAGTTGCCGAAGGGCGGATTTCCGAGCAATCCCGGAATGAATCCGCCGCCGCGCCCGCTTTCCGAATAATTTCAATAAAACGCTCCCGCCGTCAGCCGTTGGCTTCGGCCAGGGCGGCAATCGAAGCGCGCAACGACGATGCGTCCTCCGCCGCGCGCACTTTGACATTGCGATCGATTCGGCGCATCAGGCCCGCCAGGACCCGGCCCGCGCCGATCTCGACGGTTTCCGCAATTCCGCGCGCCGCAAGCAGACGCATCGACTCTTCCCATCGCACGGAACCGGTAATCTGATCGAGCAGCAGCGGCGCCACCCGTGCGGCGTCGCGATTTTCCTCGGCCGTCACATTGGCGATCACGCCGAATTTCAGAGGATTGATCGTGAGCCGCGCCAGCACCGGCTCCATCCCATCGCGCGCCGGCCGCATCAAGGGACAATGAAATGGCGCGCTCACTTTCAGTTCGACCGAACCGCCCGCGCCTTTGCTCTTGGCGAGTTCCAGCGCGCGGCGCACCGCCCCGGCGTGACCGGATATTACGATCTGCCCGGGCGCGTTGAGATTCGCCGCGACGACGATTTCGCCGCCGCTCGAAGCCTCGGCGCAGAGCGCGTTGACCGCGTCGAGATCAAGCCCGATCAACGCCGCCATCGATCCCTGGCCCGGCGGACAGGCCTCCTGCATCAAACGTCCGCGCTCGCGGACCGCGCGCACCGCGTCGGCCAGGCTGAACGCTCCGGCGGCGACCAGCGCGCTGTATTCGCCGAGGCTGTGGCCGGCGGCCAGCTCGGGACGAATCGAACATTCCGATTCGAAGGCGCGCAGCGCCGCGATCGAGGTAGCGAGCGTGGCCGGCTGGGTATTCGCGGTAAGGCGCAAATCATCTTCCGGCCCCTCGAAACAAAGCCGCGACAACGAAAAGCCGAGCGCTTCGTCGGCTTCTTCAAACACGCGCCGGGCGGCGGGAAACTCGCGCGCCAGATCCGCTCCCATCCCGACTTTCTGCGATCCTTGGCCGGGAAACAGGAAGCCCACCTTTATCGCCATGCGCTCTCCAATGTTTGGGGTATCCGCGGCGGACCAAGAGCCGTGTCAGTGCGGCCCTTTTTTCTCTGCGTGCGGAGAATCGACGATTAAACCGTTCGCCAGCGGCGGCTTCGCTCCTCGCGCATCGGAATCGGCCGACTCGCCCTCCGGTCCGTTGACCAGACGTTCGGCGCCGCCATGATGGCCGTTGGCCGCCGCGACGCGCGGATTCGCCGGCGCGCGATCCGCTTCTTCGGCCGGCGCTTTCCGAACTTCGGCTGAAACCAGCGCCGGCTTAGCGATCGCTTCGGCGCGCTCGTCTTTTTCCGGCCGATTCGGCTTGTCGTTCGATTCCGGTGAATGCGGAGCGGGCGGAGGCGCCGCGGCCACGGCCGGCGCGAGCTCGCCCGTCGGAGACTTTTCGCCAACCGTGGGTTTCTCAGCCGCCGGCGGACGCAAACTGCCGGTTTTCACGGCCGGCTGCGCGGAGCCTTCGGTCCGGCCTGATTTCTCTGTTTTCTCGCCTTTCGCAGGCTTCTCCGGCTTGCGCTCCGGATGGCCCTCGCGATGGAGATGCAGGCGCTCGCGCATCCGCACGAACAGGCCGCGGATGCCCTTGCCCGACGGTTTGACCGTCATCCCGTCCGGGCTGTGCGCGAGAATTTCCACAATTTCCGCGTTGACGTGGCGCACCAGCGCCTCGTTCGCCGCCGCTCTGACGGCGTTGCGAATCGCCCGCGCGTTTGACGATCCGTGCGCGATTATGGTCACGCCATTGACGCCCAGCAGCGGCGCGCCGCCGTATTCGGCGGGATCGAGCCGTTCGCGCAACGCGCCGAGCTTGCGCCGAATCATCAGGTACGCGAGCCTGCCGCGGACGCCGCTGGTAAATACCTCGCGCAGATTGCCGAGCATGAAGGAGGCGAACCCCTCCATCGTTTTCAGCGCGACGTTGCCGGTGAAACCATCGGTCACCACAACGTCGGCGCGGGCGCGATTGATGTCGCGCCCCTCGACGTAGCCGATGTAGTTCAGGTAGGCGTCCATCTGCGTCAATACGGCGGCTGCGGCGCGCGTGAGATCGGTGCCCTTGGAAGCCTCCTCGCCGTTCGACAAAATCCCGACGCGGGGCCTTCCGACGCCGTACACATGATGCCAATAGACGCTGCCCATCACGGCGAATTGAACCAGATGGATCGGCTTTACGTCGGTATTGGCGCCGGCGTCGATTAGCAGGGCGACGCCGGCCGTGGTCGGCACGAGCGACGCGATCGCCGGCCGGTCAACGCCCGGAAGCGTTTCCAGGATAGCCATCGCGGCGGCCATCGCCGCACCTGAATTGCCGGCGCTGACGAAGCCGTCCGCGCGTCCCTGCTTGACCATCTCGAGCCCGACATGAATCGAGGATTCGGGCTTGGTCAGCACGGAATCAAGCGGCGCATCGTCCATCGCGACCACTTCGGCCGCATGCTCGACTTCCAGCGTCAGGCCGCGCGTACGATGCTCGGCAAGCTCGCGCGCGATCACGTCGCGATTGCCGACCAGCACGACCTCGACGCCAAGCTCGCGCGCCGCAAGGATGGCGCCTTCGATTACCGCGCGCGGGGCGAGGTCGCCCCCCATGGCGTCGAGCGCGATTTTCATCGCCGGACCGATTGGTTATTCCTGTGCCGCCGCCATCTCGCGTCCGCGATAAGTGCCGCAGTGGCGGCATACGCGATGCGGAAGCGTCGGTTCGCCGCAATTCGAGCAGGAAACGGGATTTACCGGCGTCAGCGCATCATGCGCCCGCCGCTTGTTGCGTTTGGAGCGGGAGGTACGCCGCTTGGGTGCTTGCATGGTCTATTTCTCTCTTGCAACAGCAGTACGTTGGAAATCGAAAATGGGTTTCGCGCCGCCCTAATCAGGCCGCCGGACTTTCAGGTTGCGCAGCACCGCCAGCCGCGGATCGCCGGTTTCAATCCGGCAGGCGCAGCTCTTTTCATTCAGATTCACGCCGCATCGCGGGCACAATCCGCGGCAATCCTCGCGGCACAACGGCAGCGTCGAATAAGCCAGCAAGGTCTGTTCGCGAATCAACGGCGAAAGGTCAACATCGTCGCCGTCATAAAGCGTAAATTCCAAATCCTCCGTGCGCATCGCCGCGGCGGTGTCTTCGCCGATCGATCGGGGCGCCAAAACATAACGAAACGGCCGGCTTCTTGGCGCCGTGAACTCCTCGGCGCAGCGGGCGCACGAGCCATGCGCCACGGCCGATATTTCGCCCTGCAGAAACAACTCGGTTCCCGCTCTGTAATAGGACAAATTGACCTTTACCGGGCCGTCCAGACTATAATCCCGCATCGCGCCGACGCCCAGCATCCGGTTGATCTCGCCTTCCGGTTCGGGAAATTCCAGTTCCCGCGCTTCGGCGGTGATATCGTCGACCCGCAGCCTCATGTTTCCGGCGAACGTCCCAGGTTCCGGACGCAACGGGCGATTATTACATTTCAATGATCCCCGTCCAAGCCGGTCCCAAGCCGCCTCCTCGCAATCGATTCGACGCCCGACATAGCCCCGATCTTCATCACGCGGCAGGTTCAGATTCAGTTCGCCGAAAAAGCTACGGGCGACCGCCATTGGCAAGCCGCCCGCATACGCAATTATTTCGACAATCCGCCAGCCTTAGCGTGCTCCTCGTCCAAAAAGCATCACTTTGAATGTTTGGAGCATAATTTGAATTTCAAAAGCCAGCGACCAATTTTTGATGTAGTAAAGGTCGTAGCACAGCTTTTCGGCCGCGTCCTCGACCGTGGCGCCATAGGGAAAACAGATTTGCGCCCATCCGGTCAGGCCGGGCCTGACCACGTGCCGGACGTGATAGTAGGGAATTCGTTCGGCTAGATCGGCGACGATCGAGGGCCGCTCGGGACGCGGACCGACCAAACTCATCTCGCCTTTGATCACGTTGTAGAGTTGCGGCAACTCGTCGATCCGCAACCGCCGGATAATCCGCCCGACGCGCGTGACGCGCGGATCGTGCGCCGCCGCCCAAACCGCCGACCCTCCCGCCTCCGCATCGACGCGCATCGAGCGGAACTTGTAAACGGAAAAACCCACGCCATCGAGACCGATCCGCTCCTGCGAATAAAGCGCGGGCCCCGTGGAATCGAGGCGGACCGCCAGCGCCGTGATCAGCGCGACCGGCGCCGCGACGATTCCGATCGCCGCCGCCGCGAAAATATCCACCGCGCGCTTGAGCGCGCGCCGCCACTGGGTCGCCGTGAATCCTGGAGCGAGGAGCAGCCACGCGCCGCGCATCCATGGCGCCGGCAATTTGCCCGCGAGCCGTTCGTAGAAGGTCTCGAAATCCAGGAGCCGCGTGCCGCGCATCCGGCAGCGCATCAACTCTTGCGTCTCTTCCGGCCCCGCGAAGCTGTCGAGCACGACCAGCGTATCGACGTGGTAACGCCGCGTCAGTTCGCACAGCGAATCCGACTCGCCGAACGCGGCGGCGGCGCCTTTCAACGCCGCGCCGGGCGCCATGGCGGCGCCGCCGAGCGTGGCGAAGCCGTAAAAGTGGTACCCCAGATGGCGCCGCCGTTCGATCTCCTGGATCATCAGCGGCGCCGCTTCGTCGAAACCCAGCGCCATCACGCGAACGTCCAGCCGCTCCAGCAGCATCCGGTTCGCGGCGGTCCGCCATCCGATTACGCAGAGCGACGCGATCGAGACATAGACGATTAAAAATGTGCGGCCCACGGCCAGCGCCGGCGCGGCGATTTCGACGATTCCCACGATCACGGCGAGTTTCGCCGCGACGATTAGCAGCGCCGCGGTCACCCATGAATCGGCGCGCGGTTCGTCGAAACGATAGAGATCCTGCAGATAGATGGCGCCGAGATGAACCACCGCCATCATCGCCGCGAGCTCGCCGAAGCCCGGCGGCCACGCCGGCGCGAAGCCCGGATTCAAGGTCGCGCGCGTCGCCAGCAGCGACGCGAAAACCGAACAGCCGGCGTCGCCCGCAATCAGTATCGCCCACCGCCGCGCCAATCCCCTGGGTGAAAGCATGATTTTGACCCTGCGCCGAAAGCTGTGAAGGATGCGGGCGGCGGCCGATGCCGCACCGCCGCAACGATTGATTCGGAAAGTTGAAAATTACGGACTCTGCGCCGCGAGCGGTTCGCGTCCGAGCCGATTCAGAGATCAGCCGGGCGGACGCACGCGCTCAGTCGAGCCAATTCCCGGCGATCACGCGCCGCGCCGCGTCCATCACGTCATCCGCCGCGATATCGAGCATGCAGCGGCCCCATTCCTCCGCGACGCAGGCGTCGGGAATGATTCTCCGGTAGCTGTCGATGCAAGGACTGCATTTCAACCTGGTTTTATAAACGTAGGCGGCCCGCGGGCCGACCGGCCCCCAGCATCGCGGAGTGTTGGGACCGAATAACCCCACCGTCGGTACGCCGAGCGCCGCGCCAAGATGCATCACGCCGGTATCGGAACAAATCAACAGATCGCTCTGGCTGAGCAACGCTCCGGTAAGTTCGACGGATCCGACGGCCGTGGCGTCAAAGCTGTCGCCCCGGTAACGGGCCGCGAACTCCCTCGCCAGCGGTTCCTCGTTCGCCCCGCCCGTCAACAAAATCCGGAGATTGGAATCCTTGCGCCGGATGATTTCGGCCAGTTCCACAAAACGCGGGAGCGGCCATTGCCGGTATCGCGCACGCGGCCCCACTCCCAAATGTATCGCCACGAGCCGCGATTGCTTTCCCGCGCTCCGGGCGTCCAGCCATTTCCGCCCCCAGGCGGCGGCTTCCTGACCGCATGGAATCGGCTTCGCCGCGGCCAGTCCGGGCAGATTCGGGTCCAGCACGCGCAGCAACGCCGCCATCGCCGACCACATCGAGTCGCCTTCCCGAAACTCCACAGGATGCGTGAGCAGTTTCAGCCGCGAGTTTGCGCCGGGCGGCGCCAGCCCAATCCTGATTGGTATTCCAGCCGCCCAGGCGAAGCTGGCGGTGAGCACGGAATGCTGCTCGAAATCGACCGCCGCGCCATATCCCGCGCGCCTTACGGCCTGAAGCAACCGGATCGAGCGGCCCAATCCATCGCTCCTTGAATTGTAGAACCATACTTTCGCGCCGCTCGCACACGACATAACCTCGCGGGTCTTTTGATCCACGAGAACATCCACTTCGATCTCCGGATGCAGCGTGCGGAAGCATTCGAGCAACGAACGCACGATCGCTCCGTCGCCCAGTCCGCCGAATTTAATCGCCAGAACCTTCCGCGGAATCTCCCCAATCGCAACGGAAGCCGCTCGCGGCGCCATCGACGCCAGCCACGCCGCGGCCCGTTCGGTCAGGGCATGGACCGGCCTATAACCGTACCGAGTCATTCCGCTCGCGCCCCTCCGGCGCTTTGACGCGCCTGTTCACGCGGTCCGCCGATCAACTCCTCGACCGCGTCGGCCACCATCGCCGGCGCAATTTCGCCGAGGCAGCGGTTATCGCGGCAGGGCGCGTAAGTGCGGCCGTCATAACAGGGGCGGCAGGGCAATCCGGCGCCGCCATGAATCACCCGGATTCGCTCGCCGCGCGGGACTTTTTCCGACGGCAGCGTGGGGCCGAACAACGCCACCGTCGGCGCGCCGGCCAGTATCGCCAGATGCAGCGGACCGGAATCATGGGTTACTACAGCGCCGCACGCCCGATAGACGGAAATCAGATCGAGCAGCGTGGTCTTGCCGATCAAATCGACGACGGGAAGACCTTTAAAGCCGGCGCGCGTCCATCCGTCCGACGGCGCGCCGGTCAGCGCGATTCGCCATCCCCGCCGCGCCAGTTCGGCGCCAAGCAGCGCATAGGAAGCCAGCGGCCAGCGCCGGAGCGGCGAATCGCCGAGCGCGTTGCGCGCGCCGCCGGGCGCGAGCGCGATCGCGTCGCGGCCGAGGCCGGCCAGCAGCGAACGCAGCTCGGGCGGCGGGGCCGGGTCGATGCGCGGCGGTTCGATCGGCGCGCCCTCCGGACCGTCGCGGTTCAAAACCAGCCTGACGTACTCGTCGCCATGATAGCGGCCGGGCGTCGGCCACCAGCGTCCGCGGCCGCGGTCGAAGCCGCGCCGTTCACGGGCGCGCGCCGTGAGGCTGAGCAGGCGGTAGCGCCAATCGGAATAGCCGGTGATGATCAAATCGAAGCGCCGGCCCAGAAGCCGCCGCCAGACTGAGCATACGGCGCGGATTTTTCGCGCCAGCGAGCCGCCCAGCAGCGCAGACTCGCTGATCGCCAGCGTTTCGACGCCATCGAGCATGGCGATTAGCGGCGCCGCCGCTTCGCCGCACATCCATACGATTTGCGCGCGCGGGTCGCGCCGGCGAATCGCGCCGACCATCGGCATCGCCATGATCACGTCGCCGATCGCGCCCAGCTTAACGATCAAGACCTTCATTCCCGCCAAATAATTTCCAAGGGAGACGGTTTGCGCGGCGCTCAGGCGACGCGGCGAAACGCGACGTTCCAGAAATTCCGGCTTTCAGCGACAGCGGCGAATTTCATCCCGGATTCGGCGACGAACTCGCGAAAGGCGCGGAATTCGTGATGCGGGTCGGAAAACTCGTCGAAGTAGAGCCACGCGCCGACGCGAATCAGCGGCGCGATTCGGCCGAGCACGAAACGGGTCGACCCGTACAGGTCGGCGTCGAGATTCACCACCAGCGCGTCGTGCGCGGGCGCGGCGTAATCCGGCAGCGTCTGCTCGAACCATCCTTTGAAAAACTCCGCGCGCGGATCGCCGATCTCCGGCAGCGCGCCGCCGGTCGAGAAATGGCCGCGCGCATGATCCGGACTCCAGCGCTCGGGCAGCCCCTCGAAGGAATCGAAGCCGTGCAGCCGGGCCGCGGGATGTTTCAGCAGCCGGCTCCAATAGCGCATCGAATCGCCCTGAAAGACGCCGAATTCGAGGTAAAGCGTGCGCGCCTGGGCGACTTCCGCGCCGATCAGGTCGAAAAGTTTTTCGCGCGTCGCCATCCGGCGCGGCCGGCCCGCGCATTCGTCGCGCAGCCAGCGTCCGATTTCGAGCCATCCTGAAAGCTTATGCGCCGCTCCCACGACCGGCTCGGGCGCCACCCTGCCGGCCGCCAGCGCCGTACGCTTGATTAAAGCGCGCGCCCTCGCGCCAATTGCAGCCATCGCTAATCCGCCTCGCTTTCCGCCCGCGGGTCGCGCCGGCGAATCGCGCCGACCAGCGGCATCGCCATGATCACGTCGCCGATCGCGCCCAGTTTGACAATCAGCACTTTCATCGGGAGGCGGTACGAAGCCGCGCCGGCCTCGAAACGCGATTGCGCTCAGGCGGCGCGGCGAACCTCGCCCCCGCGCCCGATCCATTCGGCCAGCGCAACCGAAACAGCCCAGAAAGGGAGGACATGCAAGACAAACTGCTGCAAGCTCCCGTCCACGGCTCCGCCCAATACCACCATCAGAAGCGTAACCTGCGCAGCACGCGTGCTGCGCCCTGTATGTCTTGGAATAAAGTGCCAAGCAGCAAGGATCATTGAGGTAAAGCCCGCAACCCCTACGATCACCATCGCATTTCCGCCGATTATCCAGAAGAAACCGAGCATCCCCAAAGCGGCGGTGAGCCTGCTGGCGGTCAGATCGCCAAGGCCCAGCATCTGGCTTGTAAAATAGCCAGGGATACCGTGCGTTCCCATCGCGATATGAAAGGAATTCATACCAAGAAACGGATAACGCAACTCCATAATCGGGAGCAGAGTATTCGCTCCCGATAGGCGGCCGAGAATTAGCGCAATCATTGAGGGCAAGACGGCCCCTCCTTTCCCGGCTCCGACGTCCCGAATGGCCGTGGTCATCCCGCCGGCGCCGGTCAACACAACCGAGATCGCCCGGCCGGCGCTCATGCCCTCATCGACGCGAAGCGCACGAACTGCGTTAATCACCGGAAATAGAACGGCTCCGGTCGCAAATCCGAGGATGCCAAGCCCCAACACCCTCCAATTCAATCGGCCGGCCGCGAGTAGCCAAAGAAAGAAGAGATCGAGAAGAAATGTGAATATCGCTCCTTTGGAAGTTATAATAAAGGCTGTGCAGAAAAGGGGCGCCAGCCAGATCGTTGCGGCAAAGGCGGCCGTCCGCCAATCGCCTTGTTCCGTCGCTGCGTCAATGATCATCAGGAAGAGCAGCGTGGCTGTGATCGAAAATGAAAACTCGACCACCCCGAAAAGGTGAAATGCGAGCACGGGCACGGAACCGCCGTTTACGATATTGTAGGATAAATTAAACCACAGGTAGCCGGCGGCGAGCGCGCCCGCGGCGCAAAGCGCAGGCGCCGCATGGAAGCGCCGAACAGGCCGGCCGGCGCGGCTGTCAAGCCGTCGCCTTCCGAGGCGACGAGACCAAGGGATTACGACCGCGGCAAAAGCGGCCAAGCCAGCCGTCATCGTGCAGAAGCATGCAAAATAGTACTGTTCCGAGAAGCCGAGGATATTAGGTGGAAGCGGCACAAACTCTATCAACCATGGGAACGTTACCATTAAATAAAATTCCAGATAGTAGCATATCAGGAACACTATCATGACTACGCAAGCTGGAAGTTGCCGCAGCGGGGCGTTCAGGCTCATGGCCAACGCAAGGAACGTGACCGCCGAAACGGCGTTCAAAAATAGATATTCGATGCAGAACGCCGCGAATCGTGCGGCGGTGAATGCGTAGCCAATTGGCGCGGTCAAAACAATTGCCGCACGAATCAGCGTCCAGAACGAGATTCGCTCGAAGAACGAAATTTCGGCCGGTTGTATCATCTGGAAAATAAAACGTGGGCCTCGGAAAGCAGTCAAATTAACCGACTGGCATGTCCGCCAGCGCCCTCATCAAATCCCGCGGCCGGCAATCCTGCGCGGGCCGGCGCGGCCCGCCTGCGCATTCGTCGCGCAGCCAGCGTCCGATTTCGAGCCATCCTGAAAGCTTATGCGCCGCTCCCACGACCGGCTCGGGCGCCACCCTGCCGGCCGCCAGCGTCGTACGCTTGATTAAAGCGCGCGCCCTCGCGCCAATTGCAGCCATCGCTAATCCGCCTCGCTTTCCGCCCGCGGGCGCATCACATGGCCCAGCGCGAGCGCCGAAATCAGGTAGGGATAATAGAAGGTGATCGGCGTGCCGAAGAGCTCCGCAAAAAACTGGAACGCGCAGAGCGCCAGCGCGATTTCGCCGCGTTCGCCGCGCCGATGCGCAATCCGCACCGGCGTCCAGACGACGAACATCAGGTAGCAGAGCAGCGGCAGTCCCAGCTCGGCCGCATAGCCGAAGAAACCCAGACCCGGCTCGTCCCAGCCGGGCGCGGGCGGCAAATCGCCGCTGTACCGCGGGCTGTTGCGCAATTCGGAATAGTTGCCGATACCGACGCCGGCCAGCGGATGCCGCGCGACCATCGCCGGTGCGACGTAGAGCGCGGCCAGCCGCCCTTCCACGGTCGAGCCATCGAAAGGATTTTGCGCGGCTTTCAATTCCAGACGCGCGTAGTTATCCAAATAGCCGGCGACGCCCGCCGCCGCCCGGGTGACGTAGACGAGCGGCGCGAGCAGCGCCGCCGCGCCGATCGCGGCGGCGGCCTTGCGCGTCACGCGCGTATCGCCCCAGATTGCCAGGCTGCACAAACCCAGCGCGGCGAGCGTGCAGAGACCGGCCTTCGAGCGCGAGAGGCCGAGGCCGGCGATAAGCGGCGCGAGCGTGGCCCAGAACGATCCGCCTGAAATTCGCCGCGTCACCCGGTAACGAAACAGCAGCAGCACGATCGCGCTCGCGACGTAAACGCCGAACGGGCCGCCCTCGACGAAGCATCCGCGCGCGTGAATCACGCCCCAGCGCGTTTGCGCGCCGTACCAATCCATTTCCGGCGCCGACGCGGCGGCGCCGCCGCGCCAGATCGCGAGCCAGCAGGCGGCGCCGTAAACCACTTCGGCGAGCGCGATCGCGACATACAGGCGCGCCAGAAAATCCGCCAGGCGCGCGGACCGCGCGGCGGCCGCCGCGACCGCGATCATCGCCGCGACCGCGATCGCGACCTGCACGATCCGCACGATCGAGATGATCGGCGGCGACTTGAGCCATGAGACCCCCGGCGGCGGGTAAAAATGGAATCGCCAGGCCAGCGCGGCCAGCATCGCCGCCATCGCCAGGAACGCGCCGTAGCGCTCCGCGAGAATCAAAAGCTCGCGCGGAATCGCGAGCCGCAGGCCGCGGCGAAAACTGAAGATGGCGCCGAGCGGCAGCGCCGCGAGCAGATAGAATTCGACCGGCTCGATATCCGCGATGCGCAGATTCGCGAGCGGCGCCAGCACGAAGATCGCGGCGAGAAAAAACGTGGTCATGCGCGCCGATGGCCGGGCGTAAGACGTTCCGATTCCGGACGCTCCAAAACCTGCGAGAGCGCGGCGGCGACCCGCGCCACCGGAAGCTCCCGCACGCACTCCATCCCGGCGCATCCGCGGAAACAGGGCGAGCACGGCGCCGGATTCACTATTGCGATCGTATTTTCGCCCATCGGACGCCAGCATTCCGGATCTATTCCCGGCGTGATGACAACCGCCGGCGCGCCAGCCGCGGCCGCGATATGGGCCGCGACCGAATCATGCGCGACGATCGCGCGGGCGCGGCCGATCGCCGCGCCCAGCTCCGGCAGATCGAAGGCGTCGCAACAATCCGCGCATCCCGGCGCCGCCGCGGCGATCCGGGAGATCGCGCGGCGATCGCTCGCGCCCCTGCCCGCGAGCGCCACGCGGAAGCCGCGCGCGACCATCCTGCGCGCCAGCTCGCTCCATTTCTCCGCGGGCCACGCCTTGCGCGGATCGCCGCATCCGACGTGCATCAGCACGAATTCGCCGGCGATTCCGCGCGCCGCCAGCTCCGCGTCAGTGCGCCTCGCGACCGCGGGCGAAGGCGGCGCGATCGTCGGACGCATCATGGCGATCTCCGCCTCGCCAACGCCGAGAACCCGCAACAAACCCGCGTGATAGTCGGCGATATGCCGATCGCGGCGATAGCTGAATTCGACCGGATGGGTATAAAGGGCGCCGAAGCCGCCGCACGAATAGCCGATCCGCACCGGAATCGCGCCCGCGCGGAGGGGGTCCGCGGCGTTGGGATAAAAGGAGTAAAGATCGATCGCGGCCTCGTAGCGGGCCGCGCGGATTTCGGCGATCGCCCGCCGCCGCGTCCGCAGATAGCGGGCGAATTTGCGCGCGAGCGGCGCGCGCTCGCGGTTCAAGCGCCAATGGTCGAGCGTATGGACGCGGCGCAGCAGCGGATTGCCCTCCAGCAGCGGACGGCTCCATCCGCCGCACAGAAAGCCTATTTCAGCCTCGGGATAGGCGGCGCGCAGCGCGGGCAGCGCGGCGGCCGCCAGCATCGCGTCGCCCAGATGGGCGGTGTTCGCGACCAGAATCCGGCGCCAGCGCCGGCCCGGCGCAAGCGCGGTGACGGACGCCGCCGGACGCCGCGGCGCCAGGCGCGCCAGCGCCGCGTCGCACGCGCTCAGATAGGCGCGAAGCAGCGGATTCCAGGCGCGATAGCCATAATTCAGCGGCGACCGCGGTTTATTTGCGAGCGGAATCATGCGGGCGCGGAAGATCGGCCGGGGCGCGCGTTCCGAGCCGCCGGAGCGCGGGCGCAACGGCTCAATGCCATGCGTCAAGAATCGCGGCGACGCCTTCCTCTTGCGGAATGAATGCGAAATTATTCACGTAGAGCGGAGATTCGGGAGTATCGAGCAGCGCCAGTTGATATTTAGTCAAATCGAACTGACCAAGCGGAATCAACTTCTTCCGATAAAGAAAAAGACCGTCGTATCCCATCGATTCGACGTTGGCGAAAACCTCGCGAATATCGCATTTGAGATGGCGCTGCTCGATTTCAATCCACAGGCGCGGGCGAAACCGCGAGAGCGTGCGCGCCGCGCCGCGCAGCACCGCGGCTTCGTGGCCCTCGACGTCGATTTTGACGAAACCGACCGGCCGATGTTCGATCGCGTCGAGCGGTTTCGCGACCAGCGAAAGCTTGCGGCAATCGTCTCCGAAACGCGGTTCGAGACTCGCCTCGAGCGGGCGTTCGCGGCCGGCGCGATCGCGCGGGACCCGCAATTCCATCGCGTTCTCGCAATCCGAAATCGCATACGGGGACAAACTCATGTTCCGCCGGCGAAATTCGCTCAGGATCGCGAAAAAATCCGGGTTTGGCTCGTATGCGTAAAGATGGCGGCAGAGCCGCGCGAGCAGCCAGGCGTAAAGCCCGTCCGCCGCGCCGACTTCGATCGCCGCACGCTCGCGATCGGCCAGCAATCGGATCAAGCGCAATTCCTCCGGATGGGCGCGCCAGTAACGCCGCGCGCGGATTTCCACCGCGACCCAGTGCGGCAGGGCGGCCTTGGCGAGCGCGCGAAACGAGCGCGCGGAAGGCGCGCCGCCGACTGAACGATTTCCGGTCGTGATCATTTATGCATACCCCGCTTTGCCGATCGTTCGCCGCAGTTCGCCGGCCAGCGCGCGGCGCTCGTCGCGCGAAAGCGCCAGGGCCGCGAATGCGGCGATCAGCGCGGCCGCGAGGCCGCCCGCGAGGACGCATCGCGCGACGGTCGCGCCGGCGGCAAGCTTCGCGCTTAGCAGCAGCGCCGCCAGGCCGGCGGCGCCGGCCAGCGCCAACGGGCGCGCCAGTTCGCGCAGCAAGCGAGCGCAGGCGAGCTCCAGAACACCGAGCGCCGCCGCGAACAGATACCAGGCGCTGGTCGCGCAGCGGCCGGCCACCGTCCCCGCGATCACGCCCGCGAGGCCCCATCGACGGACCCACCAGAGCGACAACGCGAGGTTGAGGATGCTGTCGAGCCAATGGATCGCGGCGGCGCCGTAATGCCGGGTGGTCGCGACCAGAATGGCGTGCGGAGGTTCAAGCATGACCTGGATAAAAAAGAGCGACACCTGAAGCTGGTAGGCGGTCGCGCCCGGATAAACGCCGACGCCCGCCCAGAGCCGCAACAGCGCCGGTCCCGCAATCAGGAAAACAATCGCGCCCGTGCTTGCGAACAGCAGCGCCAGCCGCATCGAAAGGCCGAATGTGGCGGTCGCGCCGGAGCAATCCCGCCGCGCGTATTGGGCGGCGATCGTCGGAACCAGCGCGGCCTGAAAGGTCGCGAAAATCCCTTCGACGCCCATCACCAGCAGATACGGCACCGCGTAGCGCGGCACCATCTCGGCGCCAAGTACGTGACCGATCACCAGGTTGTCGATGCCGAAGCCGATAATTCCCGCCATCTGCAGCGCGAAAAAACCAAGGCTGGGCCGAATCAGGCCGCGTAAGGTGCGCGCCGAGAACGCTTTAAGGCGCGGAATCGCAGCCCGGTTCAAAGCGCAGGCCCGGCGCGCCGCGACCACGCCCCGGCCAACCGCCGCGAGTCCCTGAACGAGCGCCAATCCGACCAGGCCGCATCCGCCGATCGCCGCCGCGCCCAGTCCGACGGCGCCGCCAAATCCGGCCCACGCCGCCGCGCCGCGCTCGCGGTCGACCCGTTCCAGTCCGCGCAACGCCATCGCGAATGCGTTAAGGGGCAGCGCGGCGCAATAGAACACGCCGACGATCAATAAAGGTCGCGCGACTTCGGCGGCGGATCCGGGCAGCGCAAGCTTCGCGATCGGATTCGCCGCGAGCAGCAGCAGGACGATCGCAAGCCCGGCGCAGACGCAATAGGCGACAAAAGCGGTCGAGACCAGGCCGTTGATTTGTTCGCGCCGCCGTGCAGCCGCCGCGATTCGATTCACCAGCGTCTGATCGATGCCCATCCCGGCCAGCGCCAGATAGGGCAACATGCTCGCGATCACCAGCCATTCGCCGTAGCGGCGCAGCCCGAGCCATCGCGTCATGATTGGCGCCAGCGCCAGAAACGCGAGCAGGTTGACCGCGCGCGCTAGATAGCTGGCGGCGATATTCCGTCCCATCCGCGCCGCCGGCGTTCCGGAATCCGCTTCGCCCGGGGCCGCGCAAGGGCCGCTTTTTGGCGCCGACCGAACGTCCCCGTCCGGCCAAAGCTCCGGCGGCGCCTGATTCATGCGAATCGAACTGGAAGTTCGACGAGAGAGACGGATCGTCAAGTTCGTTCCGGGTATGAGCCGCGCGTGCGCGCCGCGCCGGCATCGAGGTCGCGCAGCAGAATCGCAACCGCGACCACCAGCAGCGCGAGCATTCCGGCCAGCAACGCATCGACTATCGCAAGCGGCCGGTACGGACGGTCGGACGCGGTCGGCGACACCAGCACTTTGAACGCGAAATCGGCCTGCACCTGCGCGAGTTTTTCCTGCTGAATCTGCCGCGCAAGCAATTCGGACAATTGCGTCTGCAACAAATTGTCGGCGGTTTCGCGCACCTCTTCGCGCAGGGAATCGATCGCCTCCGAAGCGTCGCGGATCTGCTCGCGCCGCAACTGTTCGCGCAGATCCGAGATATAGAAGCCGAGAATTTTCCGCGCCATCGCGGGGTCGGGATCCAGATAGGAGAGCGTCAGGTTTCCGGTCAAGAGCGAAAATTCGCAATCGAACCTCCGCCGCATCAACCGAAACCGCGCCCAGCGCGGATCCGCGACCGCGCCCGCCCACGGCGCCCAGCCGCGAACCGGCAGTTCCGCGGCCAGGCCGTGACGCGCGATCAGGCTGGTGGTGAAATCGAAACTGCGCAGCACCGGCATATATTCGCTGGCCGGATTGGCCGCCGCGCCCGCGAACGGACTCAGCGATCCGCCGGTCAAACCGCCGAATCCTCCCGTCCCGCCGAGCAATCCCGCCAGCCGCCCCCGCACCATCGAGGCGTTGATCGGACGGATGATCGCCTCGGCCCGGTACAACCGGGTCAGGGCGAACCGCGCGAACAATCCCGCCGCGGCCATCGCGCCGATCGCCGCCGCCGCAAGCAGGCGCCAGCGGCGCGCCAGCGCCTCGAGGTAGTCGCGCAAGTCGACGAACTCCCCGGCGGGTTCGGGCCGCGCGGCAACTCGCGCCGGCGATTCGAACCCCGCGGCGATGCGATATTCGCGCGCACTGGTCGGTTCCATCAGCGGTTTCGTCCTCCGGCGGTTCGCGAATCCAGCGCGATGCGGCGTTTCAGCGCGGCCATTGCCATCCCGTCCATCCCGGCGTGAACGACAGCGAGCACATCAGCAGGATCCGCACCGACTGCGAATTCGCCTGATAGTTCAGATCGCGCACGTATTCGACCGCCGCGCGGGCGCGAATCGTCGCGAGCGCGCCGTCCAATTTGCGCATCGGCAGCGGCAGCCGCAGAAAATCGAACGCGGCGCCGCCGCTATGCTCCTTGCCGAGCGGATAGGGATAAAACTCGTACGGATATGCGACCGCCGATCCATATCCGGGCGGCTGCTCGGTATAGAAAATATCCGCGCTCAACTTGTCGCGCAGATCGAGCCAGCGGCCCAACTGAATATCGACTTCGGTCGCGTTCGGCCCCATCGCGTCGCCCATCAACTGGTTTTCGTACGTCCAGTAAAGCCCGACGCTGTGGGTTGAGTAGTTTGGCTCGAGCAGCGCGTACTCGAAGCGCAGATCGGTCATGCCGTCGCGGGTCAGGCGCGGCAGATAAAATCCGCCCTGATACGAGACGGCCAGAAACGGCAGGAATCGTCCGGCCGGAGGCAATTCCTTGGTCAGATTGTCCTCGCCGAGAATCTCCTGATAGACCTCGAGGTTGCGCAGCGACGGAAAATAGAATTTCAAAAAGACGCCGCCGCGCGAATTGGTGTTGCCGTTGGCCGGATTGCCGGTGTGGAAGCCGGTGGCGCGGCCGAGGAAGCCCAACATGCTGTAGTTGTTATTATACCTGCCGCCGAAATCGATCGCGTGGGTAAAGCCGAACTCGAACGTCGGCAGCGGCTTGAAACTGAGTATCTGGCCGTCGATCCACGGATGCGAGTAGTAGCGTTCGCCGTCGAGCTGGCCGAAAAACATCTGAAACCGGAACTGGCCGAGATAGCGGAAAATCCACGGCAGCAGCAGCGGATGGATATTCTGAACGCGCAGGGCCGGGAATGGCGACGAGTTGTCGCTTTGCGAAAGCGCGTCGAAATGGCCGGTCCCCCACCACATCTCTTCCGTGCCCGCCGAAAGCGCCAGATTGCCGAAGCTGGCGACGACGCCGGTTCCGAGCAATTGCAGCCGTTCGATCCCTTTGATCGAGCGCGTCATCGGCCCGGCGATCGAGCCTTCGCCGTACCCCGCGAGAAAGCCGCCGACCCCGCCCCATCCCGACCATCGCAGGATTTCGTTGCTGCCCGGAGCGGTCGGCAGGCCGTCGTTGTTGGGCAGCAGCGGCGTCGCCTCGGTGGCGTTGATGGCGCCGAGGTCAGGCGTATTGGTCTGACTCGTGCGCCACTGGCGCGGGTCGCCGCGCGAGAACAGATATTGCGCCTCAACCCGCTGCATCGGACGGAACATCGTGGGCGGATTGTCCTCGGCGTCGTGTTCGAGCCATCCGACCTCCTCCGGCAATTGAGCGCGCAGCGTGCGGATTATGCTGTGCGCCAGCGGATCGGAACGGCGCGCCTGTTCGAGATTGCCCTCGGCTTCCAGCGTCAGGCGCGCCGCTTCGACCCGGCTTATCGGTTTGATTTCGTCGAGATAGGTTTCGAGATAGCCGAGGCCGTTCAGGGTTTCGAGCTCGTTGTAGATCGAGCTGTCGAGCGGGATATAAACGGCGTAAGTCGAGGCCACGGCGGCGCCGCTCAGCGCGAATATCAGCATCCCGCCGAACAACCCGGCCGCCCGCGCACGCCCGCGCCGCGCCGGGATCATTCGACGCTCCGATCGCGCCCGGCCAGCGCGCGCGCCCGCCGGATATGCGCAAGCTGCATCAGCAATTCGTTGTCGCCGGCCGGCCGCGCCGCGCGATCGTCGTTTCCGGCCGCGCGCGGCTCCGGGCGGGAAGAAGGCGCCTGCGGCCGGCCGGGATCGCGCCAACTTCCCGCAGCGGCTCCGTGCAGCAGGTACTGCTTGATTACCGCACGCACATAGCGCTCGGTTTCGGGATAGGGCGGAATTCCGTGGTAGCGATCGACCGCGCCCGGCCCCGCATTGTAAGCCGCGATCAATTCCGGCAGGCCGCGCGCCGCGCCGTCGCCGCGGCGGCGCAAATCATCGAGCATTCGGGCCGCGCCGAGCGCGCTTGCAACCGGATCGAAAGGATCGTCCACGCGGTAGCGGCGCGCCGTCGCCGGCATCAACTGCATCAGGCCTTCGGCGCCTTTGGGCGAGACCGCATCCGCGCGCCCGCCCGACTCCGCCGCGGCGATCGCGGCCAGCAAATCCGGATCGATCGCGTAGATCCGGCCGACCGCGACAAACATCGCGCGCCGGTCGAAACCGGCCGCCGGCGCCGGACGCTCCTGGGCCGCCAGCGGCGCGGCCGCGCAGGCGAAGCCCGCGCACACCGCGATTAGCGCCAGGAACCGCAAGCCCGTCTCCATCCGCTCAGATACTCGTGCCGAGGATGCCGATCACCGCCAACGCCATCGCGCTGTTCGCGATAATCTGGGTGATGTCGGTCGCGTATTGCAGGCCGCTCACGTAGATGAGCTGCTCGGGAACATAGATCGTGTCGCCGGGACCGAGCCGCGCCGCCATCAGGCCGCCGCCGATCGCCGGCAGCAGCGGGAAGAGCGCGTTGGTGCGGCTTTCCTTGATCCCCTCGTCGGTGAGAACGGCGCCGTCGGCGGCGATCACGAAGATATGGTCCTTGTCGGCGTCTTCGGTCGGCCCGCCCGCTTTCGCCAGATAGTCGCGGACGGTGAGGCCCGGCTGATAGACGATCGCGGTCGGATTGTAAACTTGGCCGAGCACGTTGACCGACCCCGGCATCCGCGGAATCACGATATGGTCGCGATTTTCGAGCGTCAGGTTGTCGGACGCGCCGGAGAGGCTCCGCAAGGTCGTGAGGCGCAGCACGATGCGGCCGACGGCCGCGCGGCTGTCGGCGCTGGCGAGCGCCTGCTGCATCGCGGCCAGCGCGGCGGCGTTGTTGGCGTTCGGGCCTTGTCCGGGCGCGGCGGGGGTCAGCCCCAGCCGCGCGATTTCCTCTTTCAGGCGCGCGCGGCTCTGATCGAGCCGCTCCTGTTCGACCTGGCGCACCGACTGGCGCACAAAGACCGTAGCCGGCAGATAGGCGTCGGCACGCAGCCCGCCGGCGCGCTCGATTAACGACGCGAGCCGCTCGCCGCCGCGAATCACGTAGGGGCCGGGACGGGCGACTTCACCGTCGATCGTCACCTCATACGGCTGATGCCAGTCGGAGGCCTGCGCGACGAAGAGTTCGTCGCCGCGCGCCAGCGGCAAATCGGCGGCGCCGCCCGCGAGCGCGGCGCGCAGATCGACGGCGAGGTAGCTGAAGCCGGCGCGCGCGCCGTCGACCAGCCGCGTGCGCGCGATTTCGGCCTGCCGCCGGTACGCGCCGTCGCGCAGACCGCCCGCCTCGTAAATCAGATCGCTGACCCGCATCGAGTCGCTCAGCGGATAGACGCCGGGCTTGCGCACTTCGCCGCGCACCGCGATGGTCGGCGTTTCGCGCAGCTCGCTTTCGCTGTAAATCGTGAGCGAATCGGCGGCGCGCAAAAGCAGGTTGGCGCGCGCGTCGCCGCGCAGGGCGTCGCCGAGATTGACCGGCAGGAATTCGGTTTTGCGCGCGGCGCCGGTGGCGCGGCGCAACAGCGCGTAGCCGAAAAAGGTATGATCGCCGACGCCCTGCCCTTCCCGGATCAGATCGGCGACTTCCATCCCGGGATACCATTGGTACGCGCCGGGACGGTTCACGTTGCCGCTCAGCCGGACGATATTCCGCGCGCCGGGCAAGACCGCGAAAATCTTGATCAGGTCGCCGTCGGCGACCGCGACGCGGCGCGCGCGCGGATCGCCGAGGTCGAGGTCGAGCGCGACGCGCCGTTCATGATCCTGGATGCGCTCGACCTGAATCCGCTGGCGGTAGCCGAAGGCGCTCACTCCCCCCGCCATGCGCAGCGCGCCGGCGAGGCTCTGCGGGCCTCTGAGCTCGTAAATCGCGGGATTTCTGGCGTCGCCGGCGATTCCGACCACCGGGCCGATCACCGGCACGAACAGCACGTCGCGCGGCTCGAGCCGCACGTCGGCGGAGGCGTCGCCGTGCAGCAGCAGATCATAGAGATCGATCACTTCGAGCGTGCGGCCGTCGCGGCGCAATTCGATCTTGCGCAGGCTGCCCATCTTGCTGACGCCCCCGGCCGCGACCAGCGCGTTCGAGACGTGCGAGAGCGCGCTTACCAGATAAAGCCCGGGATGATTGACTTTGCCGACGACAAAAACCTCGATCGTGCGGATCTGTCCCATCGTGACCGCGACATGCACGCCGGTAATCTGGTCGGCGCGGCTCTCGATTAATTGCTTGGCCTGGGCGAAGGTAAGTCCGGCGACGCCGAGCGGCCCGATTTGCGGCATCAGGACGTCGCCGTCGCGCTGCACCCGCAGCGACATCGTGCGGTTGATCCGGCCCCACACCAGCACGTTCAGGCTGTCGCCTGGACCGAGCACATAATCGCCGCCGATCGGCACGTCGGCGACCGGCGCGAAGGTCGAGACCGGCGACGAAAAGAGCGCGTAGCCGAACTGCTTCAAAGCCGAAAGGCGCGGTCCCGCAAGAAATTGATAGGGCGTGGCCAATTGATGAAATCGATCTTCGATCAATGAAGCGGACGAAGGCGGCGGCGGCGCGGGATTTTGCGCCGCTCCCACAGCCGCCGGAGCGGCGGCGGCGGCCGCGGCCGGGCCGCCCTGCGCGCATTGCTGCAACTTGCCGATTTGATTGGCGGACAGGCCGATCGCGGCGCCCATCGCCTGAATTTCGGCGGGTCCGAGATGCTTGGCGGCGGCGGTCGCGCAGGCCTGCTGCAGTTGCCCGCCGTTAAGCCCGCCCTGGGCGGCCTGGCTTTCGATTTGCCCGGCCTGCTGGGGCGAAACGCCAAGCTGCTGGGCGGCCTGCGCCACGCTCGCCGGATCCGCCGCGACGCCCTGCCCCGCGGCGGGAGCCGCGCCGAGCGCGATCGTTAGGCCAACGCCCACCATCCACAACGGCAGAGCGCGGCGGCCGCGCCTTGATCGATCGGTTCTCATTTTCGCCTGACTCCGCGATACGCCCGCCAGAGGGTTGGGGAATGCCTGCTGGCGCGCGGCTGTCACTCGCCGCTCTGAAATGGTTGATCCTGCCCGGCGCCGGAGGTGGCCGATCGCGGATATTGCGAAGCCGGATCGGCGCGGATCACGTAGGCGTTGTCCAGGTCGCCGAGACATTGGCAGGACGGACTGGTCGTAAGGCTCTGCAGGGAATAATTCGGCGGAATTGGCTGCTGCGCGCAGATAATCATCGTGTCGCCGTGAACGGGCGCGAACTGACGGGCGCGGCAGGCCCCGCCGCAAATCGACGAGGTGCCGGTCGCGACGATCGCGGCTCCGAACGGCGGCAGATCGCCGGCGCAAATCAACTGCGCCGCCGCCGGCCGCGCCCGGAACAGCGAAAGCGCGGCGATAAGAATCGCGGCGGCGCGCCGCGCTGGCAGTTTGCGGATAAACGTCGATTTCATTTTTTCATTCCGGGGCCAATCGGGCAGGCTACCGCCGTTCCCACTCCGGCTTGCGGCGGCGCGCGGTCGATAAAAAACAACTTTTCACGGCTGGCGCCGCCCAGGCCGCGCAACGGCCGGCGGGCGCTCCCGGCGGCGGTTCAGCCCGCGGCCACGATCATTTTTGCCGGCATCACGACCCGCGTCGCGGCGCCGACGGCCGTCATCAGAAGGCCAACGCGTTCGGCGCCTGAAAGATAGCGGTCGAAAACGCCCTCAAAACCTTGCAACGGTCCTTCGATCACTCGCACGCGCTCGCCGGCGCAAAGTTTGCGCCGCGGCAATTCGATCGGCCCGCCGGCGCAGCGGCGCTTGAGTTCCTCGATAATCGATTCCGGCGCCAGCGCGGGTTCGGCGCCGAAGCGGACAAAATCGCGCACGCCGCGGGCATAGCGCACGAGCGCCGAATTGTGGTCGAGGCTCAGGCGAACGAACAGGTAACAGGGAAAGAGCGGCGCGGTTGAATCTACCATCCGGCCCCATCGCCGCACCCGCACTTTCAGCATCGGCAGCATCGCGTCCACGCCGGCCAGCGCAAGCCGATCGCGCACGGCGCGCTCCTCGCCGGCTTTGGTCCACAGCAGGCGCCATGCGAAATCGTTGGGCGCGCGTCGTTCCCGAGCGGATCCGTCAAGATTGAAAGCGGCGATATCCATGCGCGTTTGACCGTAATATCCAAACGGCATGCCATCCGTTTTTTGCGCATCGAGCGGTCGCTTGCGGGCGCGCCGACGCGCGACGGCCGCGGCGCAGACAAGCAAGATGAGCGAAATAGCCAAGTTCCGCGGAACTTGGCTGGCGGCGGCGTCCGCCCGGCTGGATATCCGGACGGACGATTCAGGTATCGAGGATTGGCGCTGTCAGAATTGCAGCGGCATTTTTTTGGCGATCGCGATCAAACCGGTCATCGCCGCCGCCTCAATCCGCGCCGCGCCTATTTGTCTTCCGGCATACCGAACCCGCCGGCATCCATCTGATGGCCGTAAACGTCTTCGGTATAATATTCCGACTGATGGGTGGCGGCGCGCGCGCCCCATCCGTATTCGAAAATCCATCCCGACGGATTGCGGAAATAGAACGAATACATGTGGTCGTTGGAATGTTTGCCGGGCGCGATCGCGACCGGAATGCCGCTTGCCTTGACCAAATCGTAGGTCATTCCGACATCGTCGAGGTTGTCGACCTCAAGCATGACGTGATTGATGCGGCGGTCCTGGCCGCCGACGCCGAACGCGAGCGTATGGTCCCGGTCGTTGCAATGCATGAAGATCGGTTCGAGCGTCCGCTTGCCCATCCGGATTTTGTATTCGACGCCGCCGCGCATCCCCAAATGGGTATAAAAGCGGCACGCCGCGATCGGATCGGACTGACGGATGATGCAGTGTCCCAGGCCGCCAGTCCCGGTGCGGAAGCGGCCGTGCATCCGGCGTCCCGGATGAAACGGTTTGCTGAATTGGACATACGGACCGTGGAAAATCTCGATCGGATTGCCGCCCGGATCTTCGAGCTTCAGGATTTCAAGCACGCGCCGCTCGGCGGCCTCTTCCGAAGCGCCCTCGCGGTATTTGATTCCGGCCGCGGCGAGTTGTTCCTTCATCGCGTGAAATTCCTGCGGGCCGGGGACGCGCAGGCCGAGGTACATCAGGTCGTCGCCGCCGTCTTCATGCAGGACGATGCGATGATGCCAATAATCCATGCGCAAGTAGCAGCGGTCGGACTCGCCGTCGTCGGCGACTTCCATCCCTAGAATGCGAGCCGCGTAGTCCTTCCATTCGTCGAGACGCTTCACGCCGAATCCGGCGTATCCAAGTTCGGTTACTTGCACCATTTTCGCGCCCTCCGCGCCGCTCAAAATGTCGCTTCGTTACCCGCATCCGGCCTGCGATGCCGGCGGATCCGGGAAGCCTCGCAAGACCATATCTGATTATAGGACTGGTGCGTTAGCTCTGACGCGCCTTCTTCGTCCAGTTTCGGCAGCCGGCTTCGGATCCGGCGGAAGCTCATCGATATAATCCCGCCAACGGCGGCATCCATGGCGGCGCTGCGGATTATAGACGGTTTCGCCGATAGCGGAGACCGCCGTTCCACGCTCGACTATCGTGCGCCGATCAACTACGAAAGAAGCAATTCGGCATGGAAAGATTTCCGCGGCCGAACGACGTCGGTCGCAACGGGCCAAGTCCATAACGAGATTCACAAAGTTCGTGCGGATACGGGGAGCCGGTCATGAAAGCATTCGTGATGAAACAACTCCATCAGGTTGGCTTCGTCGAGAAACCCGTTCCAAAAGCCGGGCCGAACGATGCGATCGTAAAGACCACGCGCGCACTGATATGCACTTCCGATTCGCACACGGTGCACGGCGCGATCGGTCCGCGAAGCGATCTGACTCTCGGCCATGAAGCGGTCGGAATCGTGCACGAGGTGGGAAGCGCGGTCCAGCGGTTTAAACCCGGCGATCGCGTACTGGTGGGGGCCATCACTCCGGACTGGAACGATCCCGCCTCGCAGGCCGGTCACGCGTCGCAATCGGGAGGCGCTCTCGGCGGCTGGAAATTCGCGAATATCAAGGACGGCGTGTTCGCCGAGTACTTTCACGTTAATGACGCCGATGGGAACATGGCTTCGATCCCTGACGGCATCTCCGACGAGTCCGCCGTTTACTGCGCGGACATGCTCTCGACGGGTTTCATGGGCGCCGAAAACGCCGACATCCCGATGGGCGGCGCGGTCGCGGTGTTCGCCCTCGGTCCCGTCGGCCTGATGGCGATAGCGGGGGCGAGGCTGCGCGGCGCCGGCCTCATCATCGGCGTGGATTCGATCCCCAAGCGGCAGGAACTTGGCCGGCTATATGGAGCGAACGCGATCGTCGATAATTCCCGCTCCGATTCCGTCAAGGAAATTTTACGGCTAACCGGAGAGCAAGGCGTCGATGCCGCGATCGAGGCGCTCGGCGCCGACGAAACTTTTCAATGCGCAATCAAAGTAACCAAACCGGGCGGAACAATCTCGAACGTCGGTTACCACGGGAAGGGCGACTTCGTGCAAATACCCCGGCTTGAGTGGGGTGTGGGCATGGCCGAAAAAACCATCCGCACCGGCCTCTGTCCGGGAGGCCGGCTCCGCATGGAACGACTACTCCGCTTGCTGCAAACCGGCGGCGTCGATCCGACAAGGATGACCACCCATACCTTCGGTTTCGATCAGCTCGAAGGAGCCTTCGATCTGATGGACAAGAAGCTCGACGGAATTATCAAGCCGCTGATTACGTTCTGAGCGCCGCGGTGGCTTCGCTGGTGCGCGCCATCATCGCGCCGGGACGGGCGGGAGTCGGACGCGCGATCTATTTTTCTCCGGCCATGATCGAGGCGGCGCAAATTCCCACCGAGCGCGATTATCTCGACCAACTCGGCGCGAGCATGATTTCGCTAAAGTTGTGCGACGACGCGATGCGGCTTATTCTCCGGGTGCTGGGCGGAAATGGGCTGCGTGAGGGGCCGTCCTTCGAGCGGCGATATCGCGATTTTCAGGCGATGCCGCTGCATATCAATGCGCATCCGGACCGCGTTAGCGAACAAATCGGGCGCAACGCACTGGGATTGCCGACTGACAATCCGTTTTGACCTTTGCGCCGGCGCGGAGAAATACAATCGACCGAACCAAAAGGAGCGGACGCAATCGTGCTGACCGGGGAACAGTATAAGAAATCGTTCAATGACGGCCGCGCGACCTTTTTCGAAGGACATCGAGTCGAGGATCTCGTCGCGCATCCGGTGCTCGGCCAATCGGTCGATCAGGTGGCTGAAGGCTACGACCGATGGCGCCAGCCGGGCGAAGACGCGCGCAATCCGTTGATATCCGTACCGCGGTCGGCGGAGGAATTGCGCGCGCGCATTCCGATGCAGCACGGCGCCGACATCCTCGCGCTGGTCACGTATCAGTCCATAATGACGCTGACGACGGCCGCCGACCGGATCAGCGGAGCCTTGCCGGAGTTCGCCCGGCGGATTCGCGCATACGTGGAAAAAGCGCAAGCGAGCGACATCCGCATCGTCGAGTGCATCACCGACGCGAAAGGCGACCGCAGTCTTCCCCCAGCGCAACAAGACGATCCCGACGCATATACGCATGTCGTCAGCCGCACCGACAAGGGCGTCGTCATCCGCGGCGCGAAGCTGCACATCACGGCCGCGTCGCTGGCGCACGAATTAATGGTCATTCCGACCAAAGCGATGCACAAAGGCGAGGAAAGCTACGCGATCGCGTGCGTCGTACCCGTCAATGCGCCGGGCGTGAAAATCATCAACACGAGTTATGCTCCGCGCCAAGAGGACGTGCGATCTTTCCCGTTCTCGTCGCGCATTCACATGCCTGAAGGATCGTGATTTTCGACGACGTCTTCGTGCCGAACGAACGCGTGCTGCTCGACGGACAGACGGAACACGCCGCCGTGTTCGCGCATTCGCTCGGCCTGTGGGAACGCCTGGGCGGGCTTTCCGATATGGCGGAGCAGGCCGATCAACTGGTCGGTCTTGCGCAACTGATCGCGGAAGCGAACGGACTCGCTGGCGTGTCGCACGTGCGGGAGAAGATTTCCGAAATGATCATCCACGCCACCCTGGTGCGGGCCGCGCTCGAAGCCGCGCTGGGCAATTGCGAAATTAGCGCCGATGGAACCGCGTTTCCGAACGAGCTGTTCACGAACGCGGGCAAATATCACGCCGCCGCCAACTACAACATGATGGTGCGGCATCTCCACGATATCGCGGGCGGATCGATTCTCACCGCGCCCGCGATCAGCGATTTGGAAAATGAATCCACCGGCCAGCTCGTGCGAAAGTACACGAGCACCGGCAAAGGCGTCGATGGCGAGTACCGGCTGCGGTTGTTTCACGCGATCCGCGATCTTACCGCCGACGCATACGGCGGATGGCGCCAGGTGACCAACGTGCAGGCGGGCGGCGGATTGTATGCGCAGCGGATCGTGACGCGCCGGCATTACGACCTTAACGGCGCGAAGCGGAAAGCGCTCGCAGCGGCCGGCATCGCCGACGGCCATCCGGACGCCAACGGCAACCGACGCAATGGATGACCCGGACGTCCCGCCGGAAGCGGCGTATCGGAAGCTAGTGTGGCGTCCCGCAAATAATTTCCATCTGACGCCTTATCAGCTGGGCGCGCAGATCGCCCACCGCGGGGCGACCAAGGATGGATTGCCGGGCCTGGTCCCGGCAATGACGCACAGAGCTGGTCATGCCCGGACTTGATCCGGGCATCCACGCCGAGCGCAAGATCGACGCGGAGTGCAAACTTATTCAGGAGACGCCGCACTAGACTACCCGGGTCGCCGGCGGGACGCCCTCCTCCGCCTCGACGTTGCCCAACTGCGCGAGCGCGGCCGCGTCGCGCAGGCGCTCGAGGTTGCGCTGATGCGCGGCGCGATCGATTTTGTAAAATGTCAGAACGATCAGCGCGATCGCGTTGCAGCCAACCAAAACCGGCACGAAAATCAGCACCAGATGGCGCAGGATTGGCTGATCGACCTGTCCCTGAATCGCGCCTTGCGGAAAATGCACCCAGCCCAGCATCAGTCCGGATAGAAACGTGCCGAAGCCGGTGACGCACTTTTGCAGCAAGCCGTTGGCGGCGAAGACCAGCCCCTCCGAACGCCGGCCCGACTGAACCGCGATGTCCTCGACCACGTCGGCCATCATCGACGCGACGATAATGAACCCCATGATCCCGAGAGTGTCGCGCACGACGCCGTCGGCGAACAGCGCCGCCAAAAGCGCATTCGTATGATTCGCCGGCATCAATCCAATCAGGCGCAACGGAATGGGAATCGATCCGGCGATCGCCGAAATCGTGAACAACGTGAGCATCGCCTTTTTCTTGCCCAGCCATTTTGACGCGGGCGTGGCCAGCGCCACGCCGAGGATCGCGGAAACGAATCCGAAGCTCACAAGATAGGAAATCTGTTTCGGCGTTAACTCCCAGAAATAAGTCGTGATGTAGAGTCCGAGACCATTGTTGAGTCCCACCCCGATGCTCGCGACGATTCCGGCGGTCATCAAGGCGAAAAACGACCGGTTCGAGAGCGTCGTCCGAATTTCCTGAAATTTGGCGCGCAGATCGTCGGCGTCATTCCGCTCCCCCGGGACAATCCCGCGGCCGTGCGTGCCGGCGCAGGTCAGGAGGATCGTCGCGAACATCACGACCGCCGAGACCAGGCCAAACCGCTCGTAGCCATGGCGGTTCAGCACGCCAAGCGGATGCGCCGCGTCTTTCCGCAGAAAAACCTGAAACGCAACCACGGACATCGCCGTTCCGCCGAGCACGCCGAAGAAAAATCGGTACGCCAGCAAAGAGGTGCGCTCGTCATAATCGGGCGTGAGTTCCGGCGCGAGCGCGGAGCTCGGAATTTCATAAAGGCTCACCAATAATCGCACCGACACCAGGGCCGCGAGCAGATAGGCCATCAGCGCCGGGTTCGACCATCCGTGCGGCGGACGCCAAAGAAAATAGAACGCGATCGCCAGCGGCGCCGCCGACGCATACATGAACGGATGGCGCCGGCCCCACGGCGAGCGCAAATGGTCCGACCAATGGCCCAGCAGCGGATCGAAGATCGCGTCGAAAATCAGCGCGATCATGATCGCGGCGCCCACCCATGACGCGGGCAAGCCGATCACCTGGTTGAAGTACAGCAACACCAGCGAGCCCAGCGCGACCGACTCGACGCCGAAAGCGACCGAGCCCAGTCCGTAGAAGAGCTTGATTCGCGGTCCGAGGCGCCGCGGCGATTCCTCCGCAACATGCTCAGGTAGCGATTCAGCGGCAGTTTTCATCAGGTTGAGTGGACCGGCGACTTTCTGAAAATTTCGCCACAAACGCCAGGTGCGAGGCTTTTCTCTCCCGCCGGCCTGGCGATGTCAACGACGAATCGGTTCCCGAATCGCGCGCGCGGGCTCAAAACTTGAGGGATTGTTCCGACCGCGATTTTGCCGATAATCGTGAAGAATCCGTCTCCAAACGAGGTGATTCAATTTGCGTATCGCCTATATGCCCGACACTCATTTCGGCCCCTACGACGGTGGACTGCCGCCGCGCCGCGAGGTCGCCGACGCCGCGGCTCATCTGCTGGCGGAGGCCGAAACCGCGGAACGCGTCGGATTCGACGCCATCTGGCTGCCCGAGCGTCATGCCCGGACTGAAACCTATTTTCCGTCGCCCGTGGTGCTAGCGACGGCGATTGCGGCGCGGACCACCCGCGTGCGGATCGCGACGACCGTAATCCAGCCGACCTACTACCATCCCGTGCATCTCGCCGAACAACTCGCATTGATCGATCAGCTTTCGCGCGGCCGGCTTATCTTCGGCGCCGGGGTCGGTTATCACGAAGACTATTTCCGGCTCTTCGGCGTGCCGATGAAGCAGGCCGGAAAGCGCTTCGAGGAAGCGCTCAAGGTTATCGAGGGCGTTTGGACTCAGGATCGTTTTTCGTTCAAGGGCCGCTTTTTTGAATTCGATCAGGCGCGCCTTACGCCCAAGCCCTACCAGCAGCCGCGTCCGCCCATCTGGATTGGAGCCTTTTACGACAAGGGAATCGAACGGGCGCTGGATTGGGACGGATGGGTCTGGTGGTTCCCTACGGACCTCGAAAGCGCGTCGCGGAAGATCGAATTCTGGCGCGAAAAAGCTTACAAGAAGGGGCGCAAGCACTGGACGATCGGCCTCGCCTACGAAGGATGGATCGGGGACGACGAAGCTGAAGTGCGCCGCCGCCACGGCTCGCGCTGGGTCGAGGAGGCCAAGTTCTACGAATCGCACGGGATGACGCCGGATATCGAGGAACTGCCGACCGAGCGGCTCGAACGCTCCTTCCTCATTCTTGGATCGGCCCAAAAATGGACCGATCGGCTCGGCGCCGTTCAGGAACGTCTCAAGCCGGATTACATATGCCTGCGCACGCGCAATCCGCGGCCGTCGTCCGGGCGCTATCCGGATAACGCCGAGTTCCTGGAGTGCATCCAGCGCCTTGGCGAAGAAGTCGTCAGGCATTTCCAACAGGGTTGATACGCCGCGCCAATAAAAAACGGTCCGCGGGCTTTTCCAAAAGCCCGCGGACCGTTCGCCGGTCAGCGATTCCTGGCGGAGCCGCTATTTCGTGAAATTGAAATTTTCCGCCATCCGCTCCCGCACGTTTTCCATGTGGGTGCAGTAGCGGTTGAAGCCGCCGTTATAGTTTCCGTCCTGACGCCGCTGAAATTCGCCTTCAAAATTGTAATAGCCGGGCGTGCACTCCTGATTCCGGCCGGTCTTGCCGCGATTCTCGACCACCTCATCGACCCACCACTGCTCGGCCTCCGGCGTCGCGTCGATGGCGCGGTAACCGTTGCGGCGCGCATAGTCGATGCAAGCCGCGATGTGATCGCCCTGCGCCTGCAGCATGTCGGTCAAATTGAATTGGAACGACGCCTGATAGCCACCCATGATGAACAGATTCGGATAGCCATTCGAATGGATTCCAACCAGGGTGCGGATGCCTTCGCTGTACTTGTCGTTCAGCTCGCGTCCGCCCTGCCCGACGATCCGGTTGTAGATGCCGGTCTTCTGCACTTCGAATCCGGTCGCATAGATCAGCAGGTCGAGTTTATATTCCTTGCCCTCGAATACCGGCCCGTTTTCGGTAATCTCCGCGATGCCCTTGCCGTGCGTATCGATTAAATGAACGCTCGGACGGTTGAAGGTCGGCAAATAGTCATTGTCGAAGCACGGCCGCTTGCACATGAACATATACCAGGGCTTGAGCGATTCGGCCGTCGCCGGGTCTTTGACGATCTCCTCGATGCGCTTGTGGATGCGCATCACATAGTCGATATTCGCATTCTCCTGCCGGCGGATTTTTTCTTCGCGCGTGACTCCGCGCGGTTCGCTCCCCTCTTCCATGCGCCGCGCTTCGGCCCGCGCGCGCAGGCGCCGCTTCGCCTGCCATCCGGCTTCCAGCTTCTTCGCCCATTCCGAATCGGTCGGCCAGTCGTCCTTCAGATCGATCGACGAGGGCGTGCGCTGGAAGACGTACAGTTCCTTGGCCGCCGCGCCCAGCCGCGGAATCGCCTGAACCGCCGTCGCGCCCGTGCCGATAATGCCGACGACTTTATCCGCCAGTCCCGACAGGTCGGGTTGCGTGTAGTCGTAGTCCCATCGCGAGGTGTGAAAGGAATGGCCCTTGAAGGTCTCCATCCCTTTGATCTTCGAGAGCTTCGGCTTGGAGAGAGTGCCGTTGGCGCAGATGACGAAACGCGCCTTGATCTCGTCGCCGCGATCGGTCCCGACCCGCCACATCCGTTCATCCTCGTCCCAAACGGTCGAGGTGACGGTGGTCTGGAACACCGCGAGCTCGTACAAATTATACTTTCGCGCGATTAGCTGGCAGTAGGCGAAAATTTCCGGCGCCTTCGCATAATGCCGGGTCGGCACGTAGCCGGTTTCATCAAGCAGCGGCAGGTAATCGTAGGCGACCACGTCGCACGCCGCGCCGGGATAGCGATTCCAGTACCACGTTCCGCCGACGTCCGCGCCGCGCTCGACAATCCGGATACTCTCGACGCCGCATTCGCGCAGCCGCGCCGAGGTCAGCAGCGCCGAAAAGCCGCCGCCGATAAAGAGGCATTCCACGGTATCTTTGATCGGCGCGCGCGTCGTCGATTGGCCGGCATAAGGATCAATTTCATATCTTGCGAAATCGCCGGAAAGGTCCGAGGTGTATTGGCTCAATCCATGTGGCCGGAAACCGAGTCTCAGGTCGCGCTCTTCGGCGAATTTCCGCTTGATATCCTCGTAGTATTCCTGCGGATGGCGCGGCGCCGAGCGCGCGTTCATGGTTTGAATGAGCGGTTTCTCCGGAGCGTTATCCATTTTTCACCTGGTTAAATTTCGGCTCGTCCGAGTCCGAATTTTCAGACAACCCGGAAAGAATCGCATTGCCGCCGGAAGTTTGCAAATAAAAGCGGAGAAACATCTTGACACGCGGACGCTTTCGCCCCGCCGGCGCCTCGAAGATGCGGTCCATATCAGACGCCGGCGTATTGAATACGAACTCTTCGGAGCGCGCCAAAAAAATTCAGTCTCGGATCGCGCGCGCTTGACGAAATGAACGTTCATTCATTAAATTAGAAATCGTTGCCGAAGAGAAAGCAAAGCATGGCCCGATGCGTGATCATCCAGGTAAAACGCCGCCGATGACAGCCTTATCCTCGAACACCGGCGGGAAGCGATTATGAACACGGCGCTGCGCACTCCGACGATCGACGACGCGCTCGCGCGGGCGCGAAAACGGCAGATTTTCGTCGCCGTGACCCGGATTCTCGCACGCAAATCGTTCCACGAAGCGACGGTGCGAGAAATTGCGCTCGAAGCCGGGCTCGCCGCGGGTTCGATTTACGTCTATCTCTCCGGCAAGGACGAAATCCTGCTGCTGATCGCGGAATCGATGGTCGGCGAACTGACCGACGCGCTGCCCGCGATTCGCGCGGAAAACGCCGCCGGCCCCCGTGGCGAGATTCTGGCGGTGATGCACGCCGCGCTCGGCGTTATCGATCGCTACCGCGAGGCCTTTGCGGTGCTCAATCACGAATTGCGCTATCTGGAGCAACGGCCGGAATATCGCGGCCGCCTGCGCGAGGTCCTGCGCCCGTACCGTGCGGCGCTGGCCGAACCGCTGGAACGGGGCAAGGCCGAAGGCCTGATTCAATTCGACGACCTGTACAGCGTGGTCGAGGCTCTGCACATGCTCTGCTCGGGCCTCGCGATGGGCGCAAGCATGCTGGCCAAGACCGACAAAGAGACGTATTGGCGCGAAATCGCGGCGATCGTCCGCGGCCGGTTTTTCGTCTCCGCGGCCGGTCCGGCGCCGAATCGCATCGCCGCCACAGGTTCGCCGGCAAAGGGAGAATCGTAAACCGCCATGGCATTACATGACCGGCGCACGCTCGAAGGCGTTTACAGCGTCAGGCAAAGCGCCCGTTACATCATGAACTATCGTTACGCCGAAGAGCGGATGATGCGCATGATGGCCGGATGGATCGCCCTGACGCCGCAATTGCCCGTAAAAATCGAGATGGCGCGGCAGGTCTACGAATGCGCCCTCCATGCCGACGCGCTCGGCAAGCGTCTGGCCGAATTGCGCAGCCAGGCTCAGGTCTCGCGCCCGCCCAACGAAGCCTTCGTCGGCTTCATGAATGAAATCGAAGACCAGGAGCAGTGGGAGCAGACGATCGAGCGCCTGGCCGGCATTTTCCGCGTCCTGAAGCCGCATCTGATCGCTCATTACAGCAGCCACGTGACCGCGGCCAATCCGATCTATGAGCCGCCCACGTTGCGCATCCTCGCCCATCTCGTCGATGACGAAAAGCGCCATGTCGAGCGCGGCCTGGTGCTGCTCGATGATCTGCTCGATTCTCCCGAAGCGCATCGGCGCGCCATCCAATGGCAGGGCCGGCTCGAAGAACTGCTGGCGGCGGCCGGAGGCGTTACCGGCTTTGAAGCGGAGGAGCCTGAAGCACGAAAGGCCGGGCGGAGCTGAAATGGCTATCAAGATTCGCCGCGTCGTTGTCCCGGAGGAGCTTGCCGCAGCGGTCGCCGCGCAGGCCGCGGCGACCGTCGCGAATGACGCGGCGGCGGGCCGCTATCTCGACGCGCGAGCGGCTGAGGCGATCGCGATCGCGCTCGGACGGGCCGAAACGCTGCGGCCGTTCACGCGCTATGAGAGAATCGCATGCGCGCGGTTGGGACATCATTACCTGGTGAAGGTTAAATTCGTCGGGCGATCGGGCGAGCTTACCCTGCAAAATCGCTGGAGCCACGGCGCCGACGGCCACTGGCGGATCATCGAATGCGACGATCTCGGCCTCAAATCGCCTTGGAAAAAACCCGCAAAGCCAATGCTGGTAAACGCCAATGCCTGATCTCGGCGAACGGGCGAATGTGATGGGGCCGCAGCCGCGCGCGGCCCGCACCAGCGTGCCGCCGGACCTGCTCGAAGCGGCCGGTCAGGTGCTCGATCTGCTCGCGGCCGGCGACCTCAACACCCTGACGAAACTAGCGACGCCGGCCGCCGCCGGCGAACTGGATCAACTGGCAAGATCGATTAAGCCCGGCCTTTACTCACGCCATCAGCTAATCGCGACGGCGCGCGTGAATTATCATTACTACGTCAAAGCCCGGCTCTTCGGAGAGCGCGCCGAGCCCTTCACCGTGCAATATCGCCTTGGCCAAATCGACGGCCGCTGGATGGTCTGGGAGGCGATGGATTTGAGCGGCGGCAAAACCGCATGGACGCGTTAAATCGAACGGAGGTTGCGAGCAAATGGAACGGATGATCGCGGTCGATCGGCTGGCGCGCCCCGACAATCATATTCTCGTCCCCCTCGACCGAACGTTTCAGGCGCGCGTCGACCAGGGATTTTCGGCAACCGCCGCGATGCCGCATGAGGAAGACTTTCTCAAGGGCCGCCTGCACGGCATCACCGTCGGCGAGATGCAGGCGATGGAAGCCGCGGGCCGCACGCTCTTCGATTTCCCCGACGCGCCGTGGGAATTCCAGCTCGACATGGCCCGCCAGGTATGGGACGAATCGCGCCACACCGAAATCTTCTCCAAACTCCTGGAATATCTTGGCTCGTATATCGGCGAATTTCCCGAAAGCGAAGTGTTGTGGTCGTGCACTCAGGTGGACGATCCCGCCTGCCGGGTCGCCGGGATCAACCGCGGCCTCGAAGGTCTCGCCTGCGACGTCTTCGAGCAGATTATCCGACTCGCGCAGCGGATGGGCGACGAGGTGATCGAGCGCGCCGTCGATTACGTGCTCGCCGACGAAATCACGCACGTGCGGATGGGGTCGAAGTGGGTGCGCAAGCTGACCGAGGGCGACCCCGAACGCCTGAACCGCGCGCTCGCGTTTCAGGAAAATATCGACAATCTGTTCAATTTTCAGGGCGGCAGAACGACGCAGGCCGACGCGCCGCAAGCGCCGCTCGACGTTGGCGGACGCGAAATCGACTTCGACGCGACGCTGACGATCGCGCGCGAGGCGCGCCTGCTCGCCGGTTTCACCGACGAGGAAATCGAGCGGCTGCTGCGCAGCGCTTCCCGCAGCGCGGCCTATTGATTGGCTCCAGGGGAGAAGATCCGCGATGCAACGAATGATTCCGGTCGAACGTCTGGCGCGTGAAGATCGCTTCGTCCTTTTGCGCGCGCGCAAAGCCCGCGAAATCCGCGAGGAGCAGAACCTCGACGACCGCGTGCTGCCCTTCGACGAAGAGGCGCTCAGGGCGCGGATGCATGGAATTTTCTGCGGCGAAGTCCAGGCGATGGAAGCCGCGGGCCGCACGCTCTTCGATTTTCCCGACGCGCCGTGGGAATTCCAGCTCGACATGGCCCGGCAGGTATGGGACGAATCGCGCCATACCGAAATCTTCGAGGGCCTGCTCGCTTACATGGGCGCCGAGCCGGGCGATTACGTGGAAACTGAAGTGCTGTGGCGATGCACTCAGGCGGAAGACCCCGCCGCGCGCATCGCCGGAATCAACCGCGGCCTCGAAGGCCTCGCCTGCGACGTCTTCGAACAGCTGATCCGGATCGCGCAGAAAAACGGCGACGAAGTGATCGAGCGCGCCGTCGATTACGTGCTGGCCGACGAAATCACGCACGTGCGGATGGGCTCGAAGTGGCTGCGCAAGCTGACCGAAGGCGACCCGGAACGTTATCGGCGCGCGCTCGAATTCCAGGAAAATATCGACGAGGTGTTCAGTTTCCGCGGCACCCGCCGCGCGATCGAGGACGTGCGCGACGGCAACGAGAATATCATCACGATCGCGCGCGAGGCGCGGTTGCTGGCCGGCTTTTCCGAGGAAGAGATCGAGCGGCTGGTAGCAGCCGCGCGCAAAAGCGCCGCCTATTGACGCGGCTGCGCCGTCAGTCGCGAGCCCAACCCGAAATCGGAGCCGTCAGGCGCGGGCCTGACCCGAGAATCAGGCGGCGTGGATGGCCGGGGCAAACCTGGCCGCGGCGAAAAGCGTCGCCGGCGGCGTCGCGACGCTTCGCCCTATCCGCCGCAATTTTTCTTTACGATTTCCAGCCAATGCCGTTCCAGCGAGCCGTTCGAACCGACCGGAACGCCGCGCATCGGTCCGACGCCCGGCCCCATCAGCGGCGGCAAGGTCGAAGATTCGGGCGCCGGTTCGCCAAAAATTTGCGGACTTATCGACAAACCTGAATGGCCGCCGCTCTCTGGAACGATAATGAACACGACCCGATAATGGCCGCCGATCCACTCGCCGGTTGAGATTCTTTCGGGTCGGGCAATTTTCTTCAATTCGCCGGCTGAAACCCATTTGAACGGCGTTGTCAGCACCCGCCGATCCAGCTCGCGCATCGTTGTGCTTAATTCGCTATGCGCACGCAGCATTCGCTCCATGCAAGCGCAGAGATGAACCGGAGAGACCCGCAGTTCCACATCGGGCGCTCGGCCTGAAACGCTGGTTTGTGCGTCAATTTCAGTTTTCAGGGCCTTAAAGCCATATACTGGATGCGTATTAGCGCAGAATATTAGCATCAGCGCTGAAGAGAAAATAATTATCTTCATATCCTTCTGGTTAACTTCATAGCTTTTTGATTGACTTCATAACTTCCTGATTGTAGCAGTTTAGTGGAGAATTCGTCCGTTAAAACTTGTGGAGAGGAATCGTTAAAGAGGAAGGCCAATGAAGTCACAAATTACGTCCAGGCCAAATTTAACCAAGATTTTCATCTTTGTGCTGCTCTTCGCAAGCTTTGGCGTGGTTTCGGCCATCGCCGGCGATGCGCCGGAGATTAGCACGCTCTCACCGTCGCAAATGGCCGCGCTCGCTTCCGGCCCGGCGCCGAGCCTTGCCTATATCGCGCCCGCGCCGCCACTGTCGGACATGGCGCGCAACCTCCTGTCTGGAGCCGGCCGTACTGCTCTGTATGGAAAGTGGCGCGACAATACAGACACTTTAAGCCAGTTGATGACGTCGCAAAGCGAAGGGGCGTCGAAAACCAACGCGATCGTCGGACAGGTGGCCAAGCTGATCAAGACGCTGCCGACCGTCAATAACCGCGCGTTCGATACGACATTTGCTTTTACCGAGAGCGAAACTTCGGTGGCCCAGCCGTTAAAGAACGATATTGTGGTTGGCTATAACAGCTCGGCGGATTTCGCTCATGGCAGCGGCTTCTCGGGATTCGCGTATTCGGTAAACAATGGAAAATCCTTTACCGAGGTCGCAGGAGGATTGCCCGATTTTGGCCCGGTTACGCCGCTTGGCGATCCGTCGCTTGTATCCGACGGCCAAGGCAACGTTTTCTACTCCACGTTGGCTCAAAATTTGAGTACCGGCGCCAGCTATGTGGCCGTGTACAAATCGACCGACGGCGGTCAGAGTTTCACGGCCTATTCTGCGGCCGGCGGCGGCAATTCCTATTTCCTGGACAAACCGCTCATGGCGATCGATACGAACCCCGCCAGCCCGAATTATGGCAACCTTTACTTCACATTCACATATTTTTCATCGGGAATAACTTCGCCGATTTATGTTTGCCATATCACGGTCAATAATCCCAACGGCTCATGCATTCCAATTGTCAATGAAGCGGCCAGCGGCGCGATGCCGGCGATCGACGCGAACGGCAACCTGTATGTCGCGTGGGAACAGTTCACGACTGGCGGCGGCGCCAATTCGATCGACGCGCTCTATTTCTCAAAGTCGACCGATGGCGGCGCGACCTTTTCCACGCCCGCGCCGATCACCAACGTGAGTCCGATCTTCGATTCCGGTGTTTCCCAGTTTACTTGCGGCAGACAAGCGATTAAGGGGGCCATCAGAGTCCAGGATTTCCCCTCGATCGCGATCGACACCGGCGCCAAGAGCAAAAATAAAGGATCGATCTACGTGGCCTGGAACGACCAGCGCAACGGCGATCCGGATATCTTCATCACCAAATCGACCAACGGCGGATCGAGCTGGTCAACCCCGGCGATTGTGAACAAAAACGGCGTTGGAACGGACCAGTTCTTTCCGTGGGTATCAGTGCTTCCGAGCGGCAAGGTCGGCGTGACTTACTACGATCGCAGCCGCGATCAAAACAACTGGTACGTCGATTTCGATCTCGCCACCAGCCTCAACGGAGGAACGACGTGGGCGCAGAGCTTCCTTACCACGCGGCCGTTCCCAGTGGTCGTCAACACCGATCCGATAATCGCCACGTGTTACATGTCCGATTACAATCAGATCACCAACAACGGCGTGAATCTGCTGATGGCGTGGGGCGACAACAGCAACGGCGACCCCGACGTGCGCTTCATCAAGAAATAGACCGAGACCTCCGCGCGAGCGGATCGCGCGTACCTCTCCGGCGGCGGCCGTTGCGCTTCGGCGCGGCGGCCGTCGTTTTGATTTCGCGCTTGCCGATTCGCCGGCGCGTGGTCGCGAACGCGGCCAAATTTGAAGAGTTCCTAATAATCGAGAACCCGGATCTGGCCTTTTGCTAATTCCGGTGATAACTTCGATTGGTAACCTAATCGTAAAATGGCGCGTTGATTGGCGCAGCCGCGAACGCGTTAGCGATTGTTCGGGAGAGATCGAGTGACCAGCCATCCCGCCGCCGAAGCTTTCACCAAAAGCCGCGCCCTCGCCGCATGGGTCGCGGAATGCGCGCGCCTGACAAATCCGGACCGAATCGTATGGTGCGACGGCTCGGAAGCCGAACGCCACCGCTTGACCGAGGAGGCGGTGGCCGCGGGAGTTCTGGCGCCGCTGAACCACGCAAAGCGCCCCGGATGCTACCTGCATCGCTCCAACCCCAACGACGTCGCGCGCACCGAAGAAGTCACTTTCATCTGCTCGCCGACCAAAGACGGCGCGGGCGTGACCAACAACTGGATGGCGCCCGGCGAGGCTTACGCGAAGCTCGGCGCGCTGCTGAAAGGCTCGATGGCGGGCCGCACGATGTACGTGATTCCGTATGTGATGGGGCCGCTCGGCTCACCCTTCGCCAAGGTCGGCGTGGAAATCACCGACAGCGTTTACGTCGTGCTGAGCATGCGAATCATGACGCGGATGGGCCGCGCGGCGCTCGAGATGCTGGGCGATTCCGACCACTTCAATCGCGGCCTGCACTGCACGCTCGATCTCGATCCGAAGAAACGCTTTATCTGCCACTTCCCGCAGGACAACACGATCTGGTCGGTCGGCAGCGGCTACGGCGGCAACGCGCTGCTCAGCAAGAAATGTTTCGCGCTCAGAATCGCCAGCAACCTCGGGCGCGCGGAAGGCTGGCTGGCCGAGCATATGCTGATCGTCGGGATCCAAAACCCCGCCGGCGCGACCCGCTACATCGCCGCGGCGTTCCCGAGCGCCTGCGGCAAGACGAATCTCGCGATGCTCACGCCGCCGCCGGCGCTCAAAGGCTGGAAAGTGTTCACCGTCGGCGACGATATCGCGTGGCTCAGAATCGGCCCTGACGGCGGGCTGTGGGCGATCAATCCCGAGGCGGGATATTTCGGCGTCGCGCCCGGCACCAGCGCGAAATCGAACGCCAACGCGATGCATCTGGTGGAGCGCGATTCGCTCTTCACCAACGTCGCGGAGACGCCGGACGGCGATATCTGGTGGGAAGGGATGGACACGCCGCCGCCGGCCGGGCTGCTCGATTGGCAGGGGCATCCGTGGGATGCGCAATCCGGCGCCAAAGCGGCCCATCCCAACAGCCGTTTCACCGCGCCGATGGGCAACAACCCCGCGCTCTCGCCGCACGCGAACGATCCGCGCGGCGTGCCGATTTCAGCGATCGTGTTCGGCGGCCGGCGCGCGAGCACGATGCCGCTGGTGCTGGAGTCTTTCGACTGGACGCACGGCGTTTTCATGGGCGCGACGATGGGCTCGGAGACGACCGCGGCGGCGGCCGGCAAAGTCGGCGTGGTGCGCCGCGACCCGATGGCGATGCTGCCGTTCTGCGGCTACAACATCGGTGAATATCTCGGCCACTGGCTGGAACTGGCCAAACGACTCAAAAATCCTCCGCGCATCTTCATGGTGAATTGGTTCCGCAAGAGCGCCGCCGGCGATTTCCTGTGGCCCGGTTTCGGCGAAAACCTGCGGGTGCTGAAATGGATGCTCGATCGGATCCACAACGGCGCTGAAGGTTCCCGCACGCCGGTCGGCATCGCGCCGCATGCGAAGGACCTCGATCTCGCCGGACTGGAAATCTCGCCGGAGCAATTGCGCCAGGCGCTCGCGGTGGACCAGGGCGAATGGCGTCAGGAGCTCGCGTCGGCGGGCGAATTCTTCGACAAAATCGGCGCCGCGCTGCCCGGCGAGTTGCGCCGGCAGCATCGCGCGCTCGCCGCGGCGATCGATTAATCGGCGCCCGGCGCGCTGTCCAAACGCGCTTCACGGCGGCACGCGCGCAAGGTTATAGTGCGCGCGATGCGCAGCGACAGCTCCGATCGCCCGGCGCCGTCCGGCGTCAAAGGCGGCTTCCAATTTCAATCCGCCGCTCCGATCGGAAAGCCGCGCCATGAGCGCGACTCGCGGCACGCGTGGCGGATGGTCGCGGCGGGTTTTCTCGCGACCTTCACGCTGTTCGGCGTGGCCTATAGCTTCGGCGCGTTCTTCCGTCCGATCGCCGCGGAATTCGGCGCCAGCCGCTCCGCGACCTCCGCAATCTTTTCGATCACCGCCTTCATCTATTTCATGCTCGGCCCGATCACCGGTCATTTCGCCGATCGCGTCGGGCCGCGGCCGGTCGCGGCGGCCGGCGCGCTGGCGACGGGCGCCGGGCTTATCGCGACCGCGTCGATCCACCGGCTGGCCGAAGCCTATTTCACCTACGGCCTTGGCGTTGGCGTAGGGGTCGCGTGCTGCTATGTGCCGCTGGTCGCGGCGGTAAGCGGATGGTTTTTAAAGCGAAGGACGACCGCGCTTGGAATCGCGGTGTCGGGAATCGGGGCGGGAACGCTGGCGGTGGCGCCGCTGGCGGCGGCGTTAATCAAACACTACGGATGGCGCGAGGCCTACACGCTTCTGGGCGTCGGAGCGGCCGCAAGCCTGCTGGCTTGCGCGTGGTTGGCGGAGCCGCCGCCGGTCGAACTCGATTCGCCGCCGGCGCCGATGCGCCAGATTTTCCGTTCGCCGGCGTTTCGGCTGATGTACGCGGGATGCCTGCTGTGGACGGTCGCGACGACGGTGCCGTTCGTCTTCTTGCCGTCTTTCGCGCAGAGCGTCGGCATCAAGCCGATCGCGGCGGCGGCGCTGGTGGGCATTATCGGATTCGCGAGTACGGCCGGGCGGGTCGGTCTTGGCCCGGTCGCGGACCAATACGGCGTGATCCGGGCGTTCCAAGGATGCATCCTGGCGCTCGGCTTGAGCTTCGCGTTGTGGCTCGCGGCGGAATCGTACTGGCCGCTGGCGGCGTTCGCGCTCGCGATGGGCGTGAGTTACGGCGGCGCGGTCGCGCTCACGCCGGCGGTGCTCGCGGAACTGTTCGGCGCGCGCGGGCTCGGCGTGGTCCTTGGCGTACTCTACACGAGCAGCGCGATCGGAACCCTGCTCGGCCCGCCGGTATGCGGCGCGCTGATCGATCATACCGGCAGCTATCGCATCGCGGTCGCCTTCACGATGGCGCTGACGGTGGGATCGTTCGCGATCCTGGCGCCGCTCGCGCGAGCGGAACGAACCCCCGGCGAATAGGCGGCGCGCCAAGCGGCGCGCGCCGCTAATTCGTGGGCTTGCGGAGGAACGCCGGTATGTCGAGTTTGTCTTCCGCCTCAACCGCGTCGTTCGCGTCGAGCCGGGTCGGCCCCGCATTGCGCTGCTCCGCTTCGCTGTTGCGCCGCTTGAAGGCCGGAATGTCGAGACTGTTTTCGTCAACGATCATTCCGAGCCGGCGCACCGGCTTGCCGCCGAATGAAGTCGCGTTGGGCGGAATTCTGGGCATCGGCGGCGCGGCGGCGGCGCGCGCCGCGGCGGACTGAACCGGCGGCATCGGCGCGGCGTGCGTCATCGCCGTCTGCGCCAGCAACGGCTGCTGCGGCGAATCCATCGGCCGCGTCATCGCGGATTGCACGGGAGCCGTAATCGGCGCGCCGGAAGGCGAATAGCGCGGCATGATGCGGCTGTCGAGGTCGCGGTCGCCGAAGCCGGTCGCGATCACGGTGACGTGAATCTCGTCGCTGATCTTTTCGTCGATCACGGCGCCGAAAATGATATTCGCGTCCTCGTGCGCCTCTTCCTGGATCAGGCTCGCCGCTTCGTTCACTTCATAGAGCGACATGTCGGGCCCGCCGGTGACATTGATCAGCAAGCCGCGCGCGCCCTTGATCGACACGTCTTCGAGCAGCGGGCTCGAAATCGCGCGCTGCGCCGCTTCGACCGCGCGATTTTCGCCGCCTGCGCGCGACGCGCCCATCATCGCCATGCCCATCTCGGCCATGATCGAACGCACGTCGGCAAAATCCAGATTGATCAGTCCGTGCACCGTCACCAGTTCCGAGATGCCGCGGACCGCCTGCAGCAGCACGTCGTCGGCGCGCTGAAACGCCTCCTTCAGCGACGTGGTGCGGCTCGCGATCGAAAGCAGGCGCTGATTCGGGATCGTAATCAGGGTATCGACGGCGTTTTTCAGCTCGCGCAAACCCTCTTCCGCTTGGCCCATCCGCTTGCGGCCCTCGAACTGAAACGGCTTGGTCACGACGCCCACGGTAAGCGCTCCGGCGTCGCGCGCGATCCGCGCGATCACCGGCGCGGAGCCGGTGCCAGTGCCGCCGCCCATCCCGGCCGTGACGAACACCATCTCGGCGTCGCCGATCAGCTCGTGCAAACGGTCTTCATCCTCGAGCGCGGCCTTGCGGCCGATCTCGGGATTGCCGCCGGTGCCGCGGCCGCGCGTGAGTTGCGTGCCCATCTGGAACCGAATCGGCGCGGTGTTGCCCTGCAAGGCTTGCGTGTCGGTGTTGCACGCGACGAATTCGACATTGCGCAGGCCGGCCGCGATCATGTGATTGACGGCGTTGCCGCCGCATCCGCCGGCGCCAATAACCTTGATCCGCGCGCCGGGATCGACGTTTTCAACCAATTCGATCATTTCTGAACCTCCTCCGCCCCTCTCGCGCGAATTGCCGCGCTCTCCGCCACTGAAAATTTTCTGGCTCAAAAGAAATCCCTCATCCAATCGCCGACCCGCGTTCGCAAGCGGCCCCAGCGTCCGTTGCGGGAAAATCCGTTATGCTGGCCGCGGCCGTCGGTCGTGCGCATCAGCAAGCCGGCCGCCGTCGTGTACATCGGCTTCATCAGTTCCTCGGGCATGCCTTTGAGATTGATCGGCAAACCGCGCCGCACCGGCAGTCCGAAGATTCTTTCCGCCAACTCCTGCGTGCCTTCCAGCAATGACGTTCCGCCCACCAGCACCACGCCGGACGCAAGGCTTTCCGAAACGCCGGAGCGATACAGCTCGCGCTGCGCGAGCGAAAAAATTTCTTCCATCCGCGGCTCGATTATTTCGCCCAGCAGGCGGCGCGGAATCACCCGCGGCTCGCGTCCGCCGACGCCCGGAACCTGCACGGTTTCTTCCCGCCCGACGATCAGATTCGTCGCGGCGCCGTGGCTCATCTTGAGCCGCTCGGCGTCGGTCAGCGGCGTGCGCAGGCCGGCCGCGACGTCGCTGGTGATATGGCTGCCGCCGATCGGCAACACCGCGGTATGCATCACGGCGCCGTTCAGATAGACGATCACGTCGGTGGTGCCGCCGCCGATATCGATCAGCGCCACGCCCAGTTCGCGCTCTTCGGGAAACAACGCCGCGTCCGCCGACGCGAGCGGTTCGAAAACCATCGCGGACGACGTGACGTTGGCGCGCTCGCAGCACTTGGCGAGATTCTGCCCGTAGCTCTGCGCCGCGGTGACGATGTGAATCCGCGCTTCGAGCCGCACGCCCGCCATCCCGACCGGGTCGCGCACGCCCTCCTGCTCGTCGACCGCGAACTGTTGCGGCAGGATATGCAGCACCTGGCGGTCGAGCGGAATCGCGACCGCGCGCGCCGCATCGATCACGCGCTCGACGTCGCGCCCCCCTACTTCGCCGCCGCGCACCGCGACGATACCGTGGCTGTTAAGGCCGCGGACGTGCGCTCCCGAGACGCCCACGACCGCCGTGCCGACGCGGGCGCCGGCGGCCGCTTCGGCCTGATCGATCGCCGCGCGGATCGCTTCGACCGTCGCTTCGATATTGACCACGACGCCCTTGCGCAATCCGGCGCACGGCGCGACGCCGTAGCCGATAATCTCGATTCCGCCGTCCGTCCCCGCGTCAGCGAGCAGAGCGCAAACCTTGCTCGTGCCGACGTCGAGTCCCGCCAAAGCGTTCCTCATCGGCTGGCCCCCGTTCGCAGCGTCGCTCGTTCCGGCGCGAGATATGCGACCTTGCGCGCATCCGCCGCGGGCCGCGCGCCGCCCGCCGCGCCGCGCCGAATCCGCACCACCGCGGCGTCGTCTTCGGTCAAATCAATCGCCGCGATCATCCGTTCGTGGCCGCGCCAGAGACCGATAATCCGCACGGCGCGGCGCAACTCGACGCCGGTCCGGCCGAGGTCGAACGAAACCTCCATCGCTTCGCGTTCGAGATAGAGGGTCGCAACGCCGTCGCCATCGATGCGCATCTCGGAAACGACTTCATTGAGATCGGCTTCGGCCCGCACCAGCATCGCCGCGTCTTCCAGCAAGGCGTCGGGGGCCGCGCCGTCAACTCCGGCGCCCGAAAGAATCGGCAGGTCGCCCTGCGCAGCGGGCGCAACCGGGCCGCTCAGGGCGCCGCGGCCGTTGAGCACGTAAAATCCATCGGCGCGCTGAACCAGAGCGATCGTGCTCGCCGGCGCAAGCGGCGCGACGGCCGCCGGCGCGACCATCGCGCCATGCGCGAACAGCGCCGGCAATATTCCCGATCGCCGGAGGACGGCATGCGGCTCCAGCCAGCTCTCGACGCGCGCGGCGAGCGTGCGCCCGGGCTTGCTCAGGCCGGTCATTACGCCAAGGGCGAAAAACAGACACAACGCGACGCCCGCGAGCCGCATTCCCCAATGGCTCGCCGAGGTCTTGCCGGTTCGTTTTCTTTTTGCCGCCGCCACCACCGCCATCCCAACCCGTCACCACTCGCCGACGAATCTGACCTCCGGCTCCAACCAGACGCCGCTGCTTTCCTTGACGCGATTTCGCGCCATCTCGATTAACGCGCGCACCTCGTCGGCTCGCGCTCCGCCCAGGTTCACGATGAAATTCGCATGCTGGCCCGAAAACGCCGCGCCGCCCATGCGAGTTCCCTTGAGCCCGGCGCTCTCCAGCAACCGCCCGGCGAAGGCGCCCGGCGGGTTTTTGAAAATCGATCCGGCGTTGGGCAGTCCGCCCGGCTGCCGGGCGGAACGCTTCGCGTGAAGTTCGGCTACGCGCCCGCGCAGCGCGTCGCGATCGCCCCCTTCCAGCTCGAAATCGACGCGCGTGATCACGAACCCCGCCGGAAGATTGGTGCGCCGGTACGCAAACCCGACTTCGTCCTTCGCCAGCACGCGAATTTCGCCGATTCCCGTGACTCCGTGCACGGCGGTCACGACGCGCGCCATCTCGCCGCCGAATGCGCCGGCGTTCATCACCAATCCGCCGCCCACGCTGCCGGGAATTCCCTCGCCGAATTCGAGACCCGCCAGCCCGCGATCGACCACGGCTTCAACCAGCGCGCCGAAAGCCAGCGCCGCGCCCGCTTCGACCCGCGTCCGCTCGATTCGGCAGTAATTGAAACTCGCGCCCAGCTTGACGACGAGTCCGCGCACGCCGCGATCGCTGATCAGAAGATTCGTGCCCGCGCCGAGGCACATCGCGGGCACGCCGTTGTGCGCCGCCGCCGCGAGCGCCGCCGCCAGCTCCTCCGCGGATTCGACGGTCACGAACAGATCGGCCGGCCCGCCGATCTGAAACGAAGTCAAATCGGCCAGCGAGCGGCCGCGCCCGACGCGATCGCCAAATCGAGCCGTCAACTCCCGTTCAAGCGCGTTCATCGGAACTCGCCGCCTCGCCCAACTCCGCCAGCAAACGCTCGCCGATACGGTAAACGTCGCCGGCGCCAGCGGTAATGATCAGGTCACCCGCCGCCGTTTCCGCAGCCAACCGGCGCTCGGGCGCGCTCTCGCCGCCGATAAACCGCACATCCAGATGGCCGCGCGCGCGCAGCGTTTCGCACAACCGCCGCGACGTCACGTCCGCAATCGGTTCCTCCCCCGCCGGATAGACGTCATCGAGATAGAGCACGTCGGCGTCGTCAAAAGCCTCAAGAAAGTCGTCGAACAAATCTCTCAGGCGGGTGTAGCGATGCGGCTGAAAGAGCACGACTATGCGGCGCTTGAAGGCGGCGCGCGCCGCGGCAAGCGTGGCCCGGACTTCCACCGGATGATGCGCGTAATCGTCGAGCACGAGCCGGCCCGCGGCTTCGCCTTTGATTTCAAACCGCCGCGAGATTCCCGAAAACGACTCGAGCCCGCGCGCCGCGGCCGCAAATGGAATTCCCAGTTCCAGCGCTACCGCGATCGCCGCCAATCCGTTAAGCGCGACGTGGCGTCCGGGCGACGGAATCGCGACCGCACCCAACGCGACTCCGCGCCGCAGCACCTCGAACCGCGTGGTGAGTCCGTCGATGACGATGTTTTCGGCGCGCAGGTCCGCGTCGGCGGCGACTCCGTAGGTGACCACCGGCTTGCGGGCGGATTCGAGCAAGCCGCGGACGTTAACGCTGTCGATGCCCAATACGGCCGCGCCATAGAAGGGCAGCCGGTTGATAAAATTCAAATATGCTTCGCGCACCCGCTCCATCGCGCCGTAATGGTCAAGATGCTCGGGATCGATATTCGTCACGACCGCGATCGTCGGCATCAGCAACAGAAACGAAGCGTCGCTCTCGTCGGCCTCGGCGACCATATACTCGCCGTGCCCAAGCCGGACGTTCGAGCCGCGCGCGCGCAGATTTCCACCGATCGCGACCGTGGGATCCAGGCCCGCTTCTTCAAGAATCAGACCGACCAGCGATGTCGTCGTGGTTTTGCCGTGCGTGCCCGCGATCGCGATGCCGACGCGGGCCAGGCGCAGCAATTCGCCCAGCATCTCGGCGCGCGCAATCACCGGAATTTTCAACGCGCGCGCGGCGGCGACTTCAGGATTCGAAAATTTCACCGCCGAAGAAATCACCACCGCGTCGAGTCCCGCGCCGAGATGACTCGGATGATGGCCGCGATCGATTTTCACGCCCAGGCCGTCAAGGCGGGCGGTCGTGGCGCTTTCGCGCAGGTCGCAGCCGCTGACCTCGAAGCCGAGCCGCCGGCACAACTCGGCGATTCCGCTCATCCCGGCGCCGCCCACGCCGATAAAATGCAGCCGGCGCGGCCGGGTCATCAGACCCGTTGCGATTCCGTTTTGACTCATGCGGCTGCGCGTTCCTCCGCGGCGATTGCGAAACAGATGCGGCCAATCCGCGCCGCGGCGTCGGGATACGCGGCCTGGCGCGCGCGCTCGCCCATCACGATCAACCGTGACGGTTCGGCGGCGATTTCGCGCATACGAGCTGCGAGGTTCTCGCCCAAGCGATCGTCGTCCGCGACAATTAACGCGCCGCCAAGACGTTCGATTACACGCCCGTTTAATTCCTGTTGACGATCGCGATGGAACGGATACGGCACGAACAGCGCCGGCCGGCCGGCCAACGCCAGTTCCGAAACGGTCATGGCGCCGGCGCGCGCTATGATCAAATCGGCGCGGTCGAGCGCTGACGCCATGTCGTCAATAAATGGCGTCACCTCCGCAACGACCCCCAAATCGCGATACCGTGCCGCGACCAACTCCGCGTCCGCGCCTCCCGTCTGATGCGTGACTTTAAATTTTATAACATCATTATCAAGAATATTCAAAGCCTTTAGGACGCCAAGATTAAGTCGATGGGCGCCGCTCGAACCGCCTAAAACAAGGATTTGAATTGGACCGGAGATTTTCCGCAACCGTCCCGGAACGAACCTCAGGCGCACCGGATTTCCGGTTACCGAGACCCGGCCAGCCGGAAAGCAGGCGGCGGTATCGGCGAATCCGACACAGATTTGCCGCGCAAAGCGCCAAAGAATCCTATTCGACAATCCCAGCCGCGTATTTTGTTCCATTAGCACGAGCGGTATGCGTCCGATGATCGCCGCGACCGCGGTCGGCGCCGAGGCGTATCCGCCGGCGCTGACCACGAGGCTGGCGCCGAAGGCCTTGAGCGTGGCGCGCGCGCGGCCAATCGCCGCGAAAAATTCGCGAAGCGCCCGTATCCGCGAAATCGGATCCTTGCCGCGCAGTCCGTGGACGGGAAAGAGTTCGTAGCGCAAACCGCTCTTCGGCAGCCAGGTCGCTTCGAGACCGTTGCTGGTTCCGACATGCAAAATTTCGACATCGGGCTTGAGACGGCGCATCTCTTCGCCTAACGCGACGGCGGGAAACAGATGACCGCCGGTGCCGCCTCCCGCGATTACGACCTTCATCGCACCGCCGGCCTGCGCGCGAGCGCAAGCAGCGCGCCGAGCGTCGCCATCGCCATCACCACCGAAGTCCCGCCGTAGCTGATGAAGGGCAGCGGCAATCCTTTGGTCGGCGCAAGACCGATCACCACGGCGATATTGACCAGCGCCTGCAACGTGATCATCGCCGTGAGTCCGACCGCCAGCAGGCTCGCGAACGGCTCCGGCTCCTCATGCGCGATGCGCAGTCCGCGGAACAGGATTGCGCAAAATAGAGCGAACACGAGCAGCGCTCCCGCCAGACCGAATTCCTCGGTGATAACGGCGAAGACGAAGTCGGTATGCGCCTGCGGAAGATAGAACATTTTCTGCCGGCCCGCGCCGAGTCCGGCGCCCCATCCGCCGCCTTCGCCAAGCGCGATCAAAGATTGGATCAGTTGGAATCCGGCGCCGCGCGCAGTCCGCCATGGATCGGCGAACGTCACCAGCCGCTTTATCCTATATGGTTTCGCGATCGCCTGCAGCGCCAGGATCGCGGCCGCGCACGCGCCCGTGCGCGCCAGGTCCAGCAATCGCGCGCCGCCCGCGAAGAGCATCACGAACAGAATCGCCGCGAGCATCACGGTGGTCCCGAAATCGGGTTGCTTGAGCACCGGAATCGCGATCAGTCCCACGACGATCATCGCGGGCAGCGGACCGCGCTTGAAATCCGCCATCCGATCGTGCCGCCGCGCAAGATAGTCGGCGAGAAAGAAGACGACGGCGAACTTGACCAGTTCCGACGGTTCGGCGAGCAGCGGTCCCAGCCGCACCCAGCGCCGCGCGCCGCCGCGCACCACGCCAAGGCCGGGAATCCAGATCAACGCCAGCAAAATGACCGACGCGATCATCAGCGGCTTGGCGAGCCGCCTGAGACCGGCGAGCGACAGTTGCGAAAGCGCGATCATCACGATCAAACCGGCGCCGATATGAATCAGATGGAGCTTGAAAAAATGAAAAGCGTCCCCGGTCTTTTCCTGGCCGAGGAAATAAGTTGTGTTCAGCACCATCAGCAGGCCGAGCGCAGTCAACGCCGCCGCCGGGACCCACAGCCACGGATCGGGACGCTCCGGCGCGACCGCCTCAAAGCGCCCGAACCAGCTCCTGAAATACGCGCCCGCGCTCCGCATAATCCTTGAATTGATCGAAACTCGAACAGGCCGGCGAGAGCAGCACCGTATCGCCCGGACGCGCCCGCTCGGCCGCGATTCGCGTCGCCTCGCGCATCGACGGCGCCGCTTCGATCGCCGCCGCGCCCGCCAGCGCCGCGCCCATTTTTTCGCGCGCCGCGCCGTTCAAAATCACCAGCCGCGCGCGCTCCCGGACGGCCGCTCGGAGCGGCCCGTAGTCGCCGCCCTTGTCGACGCCGCCCGCGATCAGGATGACCGGCGGCGCGACCGCGTTCAGCGCCTCGACCGCCGCGCCGACGTTGGTGCCTTTGGAATCGTCGACGTACCGCACGCCGCGCTTTTCGGCGACAAATTCAAGCCGATGCTTCAATCCCTTGAAATCCGCGAGCGCCGACGCGATCGCTCCCGCGCCGGCGCCCATCGCCAGCGCCGCGGCCGCGGCCGCCATCGCATTCGCGAGATTGTGCCGGCCGGGGAGAACGAAACGCCGCAAATCGATTTCGCCCGCGCCGGCGCGAAACCGCCACGCCAGCGCCGCGCGCTCGGGCCAAATCGCGTCGCCGGCCGCCGGCGGCGATCCGAGGCCGAAACTGAAGACGCGGGCCCGCGATGCCGCCGCGAGCCGCCAAACGTTCGGATCGTCGCGATTCAGCACCGCGCAATCAGCCGCGTCCTGATTTTCAAAAATCCGCGCCTTGGCGCGGCCGTATTCGGCCAGGTCGGAGTAACGATCGAGATGGTCGTCGGTAAGATTCAGATGGACCGCGACGCGCGGATGAAACCGCTCGATCAGTTCGAGCTGATAGCTCGACGTCTCGACCACCGCCGCATCGAAATCGCCCGCCACGGCCTCGGCGATCGGCGTTCCGAGATTCCCGCCGACGAACACGCGCCGGCCCGCCGCGCGCAGCATCGCGCCGATCATCATGGTCACGGTGCTCTTGCCGTTGGTTCCGGTGATGGCGGCGATCGGCGCCCGGACGCAGCGCGCGCCGAATTCCAATTCGCCCATCAGCGGAATTCCGGCCGCGGCCGCCGCGCGCATCAGCGGCGCAGTTGGCGGCACGCCCGGACTGGCGATCGCCAGATCGACGCCGGCGAGCCACGCCGGATTCCCGGCGCCGAGACGCAATTCGCCGGCGGGAAGTCCGGCCCGCTCGATATCGGCGCGCGCGTCGGCAAGGACCAGCTTCGCGCCGCGCGCGGCCGCAAGGCGCGCGGCGGCGCGGCCGCTCACGCCCAGTCCGATTATCAGCACCCGTTTTCCCGCAAGTTCCATCGCCGCCGCGCCGCTAGCGAAGTTTGAGCGTGCTGACCGCCACCAGCGCGCATACGATCGAGATAATCCAGAAGCGCGTCACCACCACCGTTTCGGGCCATCCGCCCAGCTCAAAGTGATGATGCAGCGGAGCCATCCGGAAAATCCGCCGGCGGGTCATCTTGTAATAGTACCGCTGCATGATGACCGAGACCGCTTCGAGCACGAACACGCCGCCCGCGATCGGCAATACCAATTCCTGTTTGGCGAGAACCGCGACCGCGCCGAGCGCGCCGCCGAGCGAAAGCGCGCCGACGTCGCCCATCATCATCGACGCCGGATAGGCGTTATACCAAAGGAAGCCGAGCGACGCGGCGATCAGCGCCGCACAAAAGATTGCGAGTTCGCCCGAACCTTCGACGTGCGGCACGTCCAGGTAGCGCGCGAATTTGATATTGCCGGCGACGTACGTGAACAGCCAATAGCAAAACCCCGTGGTCATCACGGGTCCGATCGCAAGTCCGTCCAGCCCGTCGGTCAGGTTGACCGCGTTCGAGCAACCGACCATCACAAGCATCGCGAAGGGCACGTACAACCACCAATGAAGGTTCGGATGGAGCCGCTTCAAAAACGGAAACGTCAGATGCGTGTCGAAATGGAGCAGCGCGAACAGCGTCATGGACGCGACGAACGCGCAGGCGAACTGCCAGAACAATTTCTGCGGGCCGCTCAAGCCCATTCCGCGGCCGCGCCTGAGCTTCAGATAATCGTCGCAGAAACCGATCACGCCGAAGCCGACCATCACGAACAGCGCGATCCATACGTACGGATCGCCCGGATCGGCGAGCAACAGCGTCGCCGCCAGCGACGACGCCAGGATCAGCAAGCCGCCCATCGTGGGCGTGCCGGCTTTCTTCTGATGCGCCGCGGGAACTTCCTCGCGGATCGTCTGACCGATATGCGCGGCGCGAAAGCGCTGGATCAGCAGCGGTCCAAGCGCCAGCGACAACGCCAGCGCCATCAATCCCGCCAGCACCGAGCGAAAGGTTTCGTAGCGCAGGACATTGAGCACTGGGTATCGCGTATGGAGGGAAAATAAAGCCAGATAGAGCATTGCCCCAGTTAGACTCTCCGCTTCTCCGCCGCCGCGCAAGCCGGTCGCCACGCCACGCGGCCGTTGAGCCGGCGGCGCGCAACCGCGTCCATGAATACGCCGGTTTCATCGCATTCGCGCAGATGCGCCCCGACAGTCCGAGGCAAGCCTTAGCGCCGCCGCCCGCACACCACCACGTCCCCGCCAGTCGGCGTCAAGGCTTCCCCAAGATTGTCGTTCGTCCCCGGCGTGACCTCCCTCACCCGCAGTCCGTATGCTCTTGGGCGCGCCGCTTTCGGGCATGCGTCCGCCATCCCGCGCGGAAGCCGCGGCGACAGCCCAACGAGCAAAATTTTTTCCCGCCATTCAGCGCGCCGACGTCAATTTCGCGACGCCGGCTCCGTCACGCCCATCCGGGCGACAATTTCCCGCACCACGGCGCGGTCGTCGAAATCCAACCGCCGTCCCGCGACGAGCTGGTAATCTTCGTGACCTTTGCCAGCGACCACGACGATGTCGCCGGGCTCCGCGATTCTGAGCGCGAGCGCAATCCCGCCGCGCCGGTCGGGCTCGACCACGTAGCCGCGCTCGCCCCGCGCCGCGCGCGTCTGGCTGATCCGTTCGAGGCCGCATTCGGCGAGGCCGGCTTCGACTTCGGCGATAATCGCGAGCGGATCCTCGCTGCGCGGGTTGTCCGAGGTCAGCACAGCGGTATCCGCGAGCCGCCCGGCGATCGCTCCCATGATTGGGCGCTTGCCGCGATCGCGATCGCCGCCGCATCCGAAAACGCAAATCAGGCGGCGCGGTCCCAATCCGCGCAATGCGCCCAAAACCGCCTCGAGCGCGTCTGGTTTGTGGGCGTAATCGACCAGCACTTTGACGCCCTGCGGTCCCGCGACCGCCTCCAGCCTGCCGGGGGCCCCCGGGCACCGCCGCACCCCCTCCGCCACCGCCTCAGGTTCGATGCCGAGGGCCGCCGACACAGCGGAGGCCCCGAGAATATTGAGCAGATTGATCTCGCCGAGCATCGGCGAACTGATTTCGCAGCGCCGACCCATCAGATTGAGCGTCGCGCGGATTCCCTCGACGCCCACGCGGTAACTCTCCGGATAGACGTCGAGCGCGCGGTCGAGGCCGAAGCTGACTTTGCGGCTGCGGCGCGCGGCGAGCACGCGGGCGCCGTAAGGATCGTCGCCGCGCGCAACCGCGACCGCGCCGGGCCGCGCGCTCTTCGGCAACAGTTCCGCAAAGAGCCGCAGCTTGGCCTCGAAGTAGGCTGCGATCGTGCCGTGGTAATCCAGATGGTCGCGGCCGAGATTCGTAAACAGGCAGGCCGCAAATGACAACTGATCGACCCGGCGCTCGGCGATTCCGATCGAAGAAATCTCGGCCGCCGCGGCCGTCACGCCCTCGCGTTCCATCGCCGCCAGCGCCGCTTCGAAATCGATCGATTCGGGCGTGGTCAGACCGCTCTGAAGTTTCCGGCCGCGCGCGAATACTCCGATCGTTCCGATTAGCCCGCAGGGCCGGCCAGCCGCTTCAAAGATCGACGCAAGCAGGTAGGTTGAAGTGGTTTTGCCGCTGGTGCCGGTGACTCCGATCAAATCGATTTTGCGGCTGGGCGCGCCAAAGAAGCGCGCCGCGGCGACCGCCATCACCGCCCGCGGTTCGGCGCATTCGAGGATGGTAAACGCGGGGCGCGCTTCCTCAACCGCCCCCTCGCGCGCCGCCACCGCGCGCGCCCCGCGCTGCAATGCTTCTTCAATATGCGCGCGCCTTGCCGCCCGATCGCGCGCCGTCGCGAAAAACAGATCGCCGCTTCGGACCCTGCGCGAATCGTACGCAAGGCCGGAGATTTCCACGTCCGCTCCGCCGTGAATCCGCTCCACCGGCGCCCCCGCGATCAATTCCGCGAGCGTCATCGCCGCACCCGCCGTTGATATCTCGATGCGGACCGAAATTCGCGCCGCGTCCGATGCGCGCGCTGCGGCACGCGCGCGCCGAAAACCGCGGCGGGATCGTCCGCCAGGGTCAACCGCACCTCGGATTCGCCGCCGCTCCCGCCCGGAGCCGGCGCTTGCGCGACGACATAGCCGTGGCCCTTGATTTCGAGCGTGAGCCCGCGCGCACGGGCGAGCGCCAGAGCGTCGCGCAGGCTCGCGCCCGAAAAATCGGGAATTCCGCCGCCTTCATCCGGCGCGAGCGTCCGCGGCGAATCCGCGATCTCCGGCGCGGCGGGAGCCGGAGCATCGTCAGCGCCGAAAGGCAGCAGGCTCGCGGTGTCGTACGAAGGCGGCGCCTGCGGCGGCGCCACGCCCAGCCGGTCGAGCGCCGTCGCGGCGATCTCGCTGAACACCGGCGCCGCGTACAATCCGCCGAAATGGCCGTGCGCAACGTCATAGAGCACGACCAGAATCACCAGCCGCGGGTCGTCGGCCGGCACAAAGCCGACAAAGGATGCGACCAGGCGCCCATGGTAATAGCCGCCGGTCGCGGGATTCACCATCTGCGCGGTTCCGGTTTTTCCGGCCACGGTGAAATCCGCCACTTGCGCCAGGCGCGCGGTGCCGTCTTTGCCATTGACCACGTTGCGCAACAGCAGGTTCATTTGATGCGCGACGGCGGGCGGAATCACGCGCCGAATCGCCTGCGGCTGATGGCTCAAGATTTGGTCGCCCGCGCTGTCGTATGCCGCCTGGACGACGTACGGCCGCATCAACATTCCGCCATTGGCGATCGCCGCGTAGGCGACCGCGAGCTGGATCGGAGTAACCGCGACGCCTTGGCCAAACCCATGGTCGGCAAGTTCGATCGGCTTCCAGCCGGCGAACGGCCGGATAATGCCGGCCGCTTCGCCGGGCAGATCGATGCCCGTGCGATGGCCGAGGCCAAACGCCGCCATCCCCTCGCCGAAGCGCCGCGCGCCGAGCGCGAGAGCGATCTTCGCCGCGCCGATATTGGACGAAACTTCGATAATGCCGCCGAGATTCATCCATCCGTGGCGGTCGTCGTCATGAATCAGGCGGCCGGCGAAACGCCACTGCCCGTCCTCGCAATAAATCATCCGCGAAGGTTCGATCACGTGGTCGGCCAGAGCGATCGAGCCGAGCAGGCCCTTCATCGTCGAGCCCGGCTCAAACGCGTCCTGTATCGCCGTATCGTGCAGGCGCGCGCCGGCTTTGGCGCCGGCGGCGTTGGCCAGCGCCAGAACTTCGCCGGTAAACGGTTCCAGCACGATCGCGGTTCCGCGCCGCGCTCCGCTTTTCGCGACTTCCGCCGCAAGATAATTCTCGGCCGCGGCCTGAATCGACGAATCGATCGTCAATTGCAGCCGCGCCCCCGGCGCGGGCGCGCGCAGCGCCAGCGGCGAATCGAGAATCGGATGGCCGAGCGCGTCGTGGTAAAACTCGAGTTCGACCGGCTGGCCCCGCACCAGCCGGTCGTATTGCAGTTCCACCCCGGAGAGCCCCTGGCCATCCATCCCAGCCAGCCCCACCACCGACGCCGCCAGGTTGCTCTCCGGGTAATATCTTTTGTACTCGCCGATCGCGCCGACGCCATCGAGGCCAAGTTCGGCGACGCTTTGGGCGCGGGCGGGCGGCAGATGGCGCGCCAGCCATACGAATGGCTCGCCGCGATTCAGCCGCGCATCCAGCTCCGCGCCCGAAAGTCCAAGCGCGTCCGCAAGCCGGGCGCGCGCGGCGGCGGTCGAATGGCGGAGCAGCCGCCGCGGCCGCGCATAAATCGAACGCGTCTCGGCCGACAACGCGAGCGCCGCGCCGTTGCGATCGACAATCGGGCCGCGGACCGGCGCCAGCGTCATGACCGCGGTATGCTCGCTGCGCGCGATTTCGGCCAGACGCGGGCCGTCAATCAGCACTATGACCGCCAGCCGCGCCGCCGCCACCACGAAGAGCGTCGCGAGCGCGACCGTGAGCGCGCCAATCCGGATGCGGCGGCGCCGAAACGGCTCGTTCACGGCATCACCACCACTTGCGCCGGCGCGGCGGGCGCAAGGCCGTACCGGGGCGCGAGCGCGCGCAGGCGCGGACGCGATTCAAGTTCCGCCAGCTCAAGCCGCAATTGCTGATCGCGATTTTCGAGATCGCGAATTTGCAGCCGCAGCGTCGAAAGACGGTAACCCTCCTGCGTTATCTCAAGCCTGATCATCAGCGTAACGAAGCCGGCCACGACGATCGCGGCGGCAAGAATTGCGGGCGCGATCCGCGACGGCGGCGCGGCGGGGCCTTTGCGGCGGCTCATAACGCGCACCGTTCCAGGCATCGCAGACGCGCGCTGCGCGCCCGCGGATTCGACGCAACCTCTTCGGGCGACGGCCGCATCGCCTTGCGCGTCACGAGCGCGAAGCCTCCCCCCTGCGCCAGTTCTCGAAACCGCCGCTTGACCGGCCGGTCCTCCAGCGAATGATAGGCGAGAATCGCGAGCCGGCCGCCGACCGCCAAACGATGCGGCGCGCGGTCGAGCAGGGCGTTCAAACTTTCCAGTTCGCGATTCACCGCGATGCGCAGCGCCTGAAAGACGCGCGTCGCCGGATTGATTCCGCCGACCCGGGCGTGGCCGGCGACGCCTTCCACCAGCAGACGCAGGTCCGTGGTGGTTTCAAGCGGACGGCGCCGCCGCGCCGCGACGAGCGCGCGCGCAATCCGCCGGGAGCCGCGCTCCTCGCCATATTCGTAAAAGATGCGAGCGAGTTCCTCCTCGCTTTCCTCGTTGACAAGATCGTAGGCCGTCAGCGGCTCGCGCCGGTCCATCCGCATATCGAGCGGACCATCGAACCGGAAACTGAAGCCGCGCGCGGGATCGTCGAGGGCGTAGCTCGACATGCCAAGATCGGCCACGATGGCGCCGACGCAAGGAATGCCGCATTCGTCGAGCACTTCGTCCAAAGCGCGGAAGTCGGCGTGCCGCAGCGTCACGCGGGAGCCGAAGCGGGCGAGATTTTCCGCGGCGGCTTCGAGCGCGGCCGAATCGCGATCGAGGCCGACCAGATGCGCATCGGTCGCCTCGAGCAGCGCCGCGGCGTGGCCGCCAAGCCCTACGGTCGCATCGACGATTACGAGCGGGTTCGGAGCGCGGACGAGCGCCGTCACCTCGTCCACCATCACCGCCACATGCTGGCGGCTCGCCGCGCTCCGCCCCTTGTCTTCGCCCAGGCGCATGGCCCCCAATGCCTTAAAGTACGATGCCGATCTTGTTCAGGAATTCCGGATCCTGAACCAGTTGCTCCTCGGCCGCACGGAGAATCTGATCCAGCCGCGCCCGCTCCCACAGTTGAAACCGGTTGTGCTTGGCCGAAAACGTCACCTCGTGCCCGAGTCCCGCGAAATCGCGCAGCTTGGGCGGAATCAAAATCCGGCCTTGCCGATCCACCGGAACTTCGTAGGCGCCGCCCACGTAAAATGTCTCGAACAACTGCGACGAACGATCGCTCGACCGGCGCTCCTCGAACTTATGAATCACTCGATCCCATTCGGCCGGAGGATAAAGATCGAGACACCGCTGCGAACCTTCGATGAAGTTGGTGATGTATAAACGGTCGTGATTCTGACGCTGCAAAACCTCGCGAAAACGCGCGGGGATGCTAACCCGTCCTTTCTCGTCAATGGCGTGGTCGTAACGACCGCTAAACACCGCTTTTCCCCTATGTGTCCCACAATTTCCCACTCCGAACCATTTCAGTCAAGCGAACTCCTGCTTGCAAAGATTAATTTTTGCTTGACTATGAAGGCGAAATTAAATCGAAACCACGGAACACGCCAATCAAATTGGGGGTTTATGCGATATGTCAGTTTGTCCGATAGTAATGGATTGTGATGGGCTATTGTGGATTATTATCGACTATTGAGAACGGGCGCGATTCAAGCGATTGAAAATAGCGGCGATCTTGGGCTGGCCTCCCACCGCGCGCCCATTGCATGCGCGCCTCGTGGTCTTTACTCTTGAAGCCAACGATGGAAGACGAAGCGAAAAAGACTGCGGTTCAAGAATCCAGCGAAACAGCCACTCATCCGGCGGACGAACCCTTGGTGGTTCGGGGACTCACGCCGCTAGGCGTTGCACATTATATTCTGCACGGTATTGGGGTTACGCTCGGAATGACCCTGCTGTGGTCGATGGAAGCGGTGCGAAACTCCTATTTCCGGACGCTCGACCGCATGAACATCAAAGCTCGCACGCGGCGCGCGAGCGCATTTCCGCCCGGTCCGGCGTCCAATCGGAACATCGCGCACGCGCGACGCTAACCGATTCGCGCCCGTCAACGTTTCGATTATTGATTACGTTCTAATCGGCGACCGCCGACCTACGCTCGTGCGGGTTCGAACGGATCCGCCGATTGCCAAACCATTCGCCCGCGCTTAGCGGTGATGGCCCCGCGGAGCCTTGGCCGGCCGATTGGCGCCGCCGAGCTTGTTGCTGTGCAGCGGCGACGACGGTAACGCCCGCATCGTCCGCCGCTCCGATTCCGCCGCGGCCGGGGCTTCGTAATCGTCGTCGCCGGCGCCGTCGTCGAGCAGGCGGGCAAGATAACGCGCCAGTTTTTCGTCGAGCACGCGCACCAGCGCATCGGTTTGAGCGGCCTGGATAATCTTGAGAAATCCTTCGAGCCGATGATTGTGGTCATGCTGACTAATCAGGCGGTAGATCGCCCCGCGCGACAACGCCGCGAGTTTCGATTGCAGCGCGCGCCGTAAACGATCGAGCAGATCGCTCAAATCTTCCCGCGGCGAGTTTGCGCCCAGGGCGAAATCGCATCGCGGGCAGCACGGCGCGGTTTCGGGCGCGAGCAGTTCGGCGCCGTCGCAACGGCGAACCCGGCTTTCGAGCGGCGCCAGCAGCGCCGCCAACGCCGCGCCTTCGGCCGGCCCAAGCGTCGCGATCGCGTTGAGCCGCCGCAACGCCTCGACGTGCCGCCGGAGGTCATCAAGGAGCGGCGCCAGCCGATCCATCCCGATGCGCCACTGTTCGTGGGCCACGCGATAATGCTGAACGTAGGTCCACTTGAATTTTTGAAAGCGCGCTTCAAGCGCATCGAGACTCCGGCCGGCGCTGGCGAGCACCGCCGGATTCACGGCTATCGCCAGCAACTGGCACTCGGTCTCCAACAGCGCCAGCGCGCGATCGCGCGATGGATCCTCGCCGAGTCCGGCGTGCATCCGCGTCGCTTCCAGATACTGCCGCATCATCCGCAACCGCGGCGCCGCGCTGGCCACGAGCGCCAGCTTTTCGTAAGCCGCGATCGTTCCAAGCGCGCTCTGCCGGCCAAGATCGTCGGCGCCCGCCGCGACGATTCCGGCGACGCCGGTTTCGGCCAATTCAATAAAGCGATCGAAAGCCGCACGATGGTCGTCGGTCATTCGGGCGTTGGCCGCGCCCATCGCGGCGACCAACAAATCGCGGTTGCGATAGGCGCCTTCGAGCGCGCTCGCGATCGCGTCTCCCAGCCGTTTCAACCGCGCTTCCAGCTCCGACTTCTCGCCGGCTTCGCCCAGCGTCGAATCAAACCGGCGAACCAGCGGCAAGGCGGCGTTGAAAGCCGCGACCTCCGGCGCCCCGGCGCCGCGCGGATCGAACGACGCCACGCGGCGCTCGGCGTCGCAGGCGATCGCGCCGCGACTCCGTGACGCCAACGCCAACAACGAATCCGCGAGCGTCATGGTCTCGGCGCGCCGCTCATCGCCGCTAACTTCGCGTGGCAGCCGCGACCGGAGTTCGTTTATTTCCAGATCGGCGCCAGGCGCGGAAAGATGATTCGCCACGAGCGTTTTGAGGGCGGCTCCCAGCCTCCGATCGTCGCGCCCAAGCCCGCGCAACGCGGCTTCCGCAACCCGCAACGCGGCGCGGCCGGTCTCGCCAAGCCTGTCGTCCGCGGCGCGCTCGATCGCCGCAAGCGCCATCAGATCGGCGGGAACGATCGGCCGCAGCGGCTCGCGCCGGTCCAACCATGCTTCGAGCGCCGCCCGCGCCATCCGGGCGAGACCGGCCACCCCGGCCGCCGGTTGGCGCAGCGCGGCAAGCAGATCGGCCGCCGCCGGATGGAACGGATAGAGATCCGATGGAGCAAGCGCTCCAGGGTCGATATTTCGATAGAGCGACTCAGCCGCGCGCGTTCCGGCGGCTTCGAGCTTGCGCGCCCGGCCGATTGCGACACGCATCTCCTCCGCCGGGCCGGGAGCGACTTCAAAGGCGCGGGCGGCGGAGGGGGCCGCGCCGCGGCCGGCGGCGATCGCTATCAAACGCAATGCGCGCGACGATTTTGCCAGTTCCGCAAGCGCCGCCATGGTCTCATGCGCGGGAGCGGGATCGTTCTCATCGAAATCGAGCGCGAGCGTTATGGCGCGCACTCCCTGACGCCGCGCACTATCCAGCGCGATCGCCAGCGCTTCCGCGCCCGCCATCCGGCGCCACAACGCGACACCGCGGGCGTCGCCGGACAATTCGCGCGCGATCCAATCGGTGATTCGCCGATCGATCCCGGCGGAAGCCAGTCCGCCTTCAAGACCAACCGCGAGCGCCAAATGGCGGCCCGGCTCGGCGACAATCGCTCCGGCGCGTTGCGCCAGCGTCATCGCATATTTGAGGAAATGGGTCTTGCCGCCGCCGCGGCGTCCGCTGAACCAGAAAAAGGCGCCTGAGTTATGAAGGAGATGTTCGTTGATTGCTTCCCACGCCGCGCTGGCGCCTTGGGTCAGCACATAGAAACCGATCAGATCTTCGTCCGCAGGCTCGTTGACTGCGATTCGATCCACCGCCTCTGGACCGAGCCTCATCAAATCTCCCGGAGCCAGTTCCCGCAACTTCCGCTGAACCCGCATACAGGTTTCTTACTGCGAAAGAGAGGCGTATGCCAGAACTATTGCCTAACTCACTTTAGGATTAATGCGCCTATTATAGTCAAAGCGAAAAATAATGAACAAATCATCGTAAACTGTTATGTTGATTATTATCTAATTTAAAGAAGGGCGCCAAAAGCGGCGATTCGACGGAATTTACATTACATAAGCTCTCATGAGGCGGATTTGAAGAGCATATCCAGCGATTGCGCGATTTTCTAAACTGGCTTGAATTCCCGCTACAAAACGGCGTCAGCCCGCAAGTTCGCGATCGTCTCGGCATCGAGGCCCAACGCGGACAGAACTTCATCGGTGTCGGCGCCGAGCGGCGGCGGCGAAGCAGGCGTCATGGCGTCGCCCATCGACCCGAGCTTGAGCGGCGAGCCCATCACTTTTATTTTCCCGCGCGTCGGATATTCGCTTTCGATCAACATCCGCCGCCGCGCGACATCCGGGTCGGCGACCACTTCGGCCACCTCGCGGACGGGAGCGCACGGCAATCCGCGCTCAAGCAGAATATTCACGAGCGCGTCGCGCCGAAACGTTCGCGTCCAGTCAGCGACGGCGGTATCCACTTCGTTCGCGATCGCGAAGCGCGATGCGTGATCGGCATAGCGCGGATCGTCCAGCAAATCCGCGCGTCCCATGAGAAGCGCGAATTCCCGCCAATGCGTCTCGGTCAGGCAGAATATGAGCACCTCGCCGTCGCTCGCCGGATAGACGTTCGACGGGCAGGCATTGCGATGCCGATTGCCGAGCCGCCGGTACGGCTTGCCTTCAAGTTCATTGGCGATCAGGCCGGTCATCGCGGCGACGCATACGTCGTGCATCGCGACATCGACGCGCTGTCCGCGTCCGGTGCGTCCGCGCTGGATCAACGCCGCCAGAATCGCGCTCGCCAGATGGCTGCCAGAGCCCATATCGATAAACGTCGCCGGCGAACGCATCCCCGGACCGTCAGCCATCCCGGTCACGCTGATCAGTCCGCAGGCGGCCTGCAGCGTGCTGTCCATCGCGCCCAGCTTCGCCCACGGCCCATCGGAACCGTAACCTTTGATGGACGCGTAGATGAGCCGGGGAAAGCGCACGGCGAGAACGTCATAGCCCAGGCCCAGCGATTCCATCACGCCGGCGGAATAGTTCTCGGTCAGGATGTCTGCGGTTTCGAGCAGGCGCAGCAGCAGATCGCGGCCGCGCGGCTTTTTCAAATTCAACGTCACCGATTTTTTGTTCGCGTTCAGCATCAGAAACGAGTAGCTGACGCCGCCGATCGACGCTTCCGGCCGGCGCAAATTTTCGCCGGCGCCGGGCGGTTCGATCTTGATCACTTCGGCGCCGAGATGCGCCAACTGCATCGTGCAATACGGCGCCGCGAAGATCTGCCCAAGGTCAACGACGCGAATTCCAGCAAGCGGCCGATCCATATCGAACCAAATCCTTTCAGGCAGCGGGAAACGTCAGCGGAGCAGGTTGCGCGCGATCACCATCCGATGCACTTCGGAGGGGCCTTCGCCGATTCGGCGGATGCGCGCCTCGCGATACCAGCGCTCGAGCGGAAATTCCTTGCTGACGCCATAGCCGCCATGAATCTGCACGGCGCGATCGATAATGCGGCCGAGGGTTTCGCTCGAATAGAGCTTCGCGATCGACGCCTCCATCCGCGCATCTTCGCCGCGGTCGGATTTCCACGCGCCGTCCCAAATCAGCCAGCGGGCGGCGCGCAGTTCGACTTCGGAATCCGCGAGCATCCATTGAATCGCCTGCCGGCGCGCCAGCAACTCGCCGAAAGTCTTGCGCTGCTTGGCGTGCTCGACCGCCATCCGCAGAGCGGCCGCCGCGACGCCGACATTGCAGGCCGAATAGGGAAAGCGCAGGCCGGTCAGCAGACCGAGGCACAGGCTTAGCCCTCCGCCTTCGGGACCGAGCCGTTGCGCGACCGGAATCCTGCAATCCTCGAAATGGACGACGTTGGGCAGCGCGGCCGTGCGCAAAGTGCGGAACGGTTTGGCGGTGAAGCCGGGAGTATCTTTCTCGACGATAAAGGCGGTGATTCCGGCGCGGCCCGCCGACGGATCGGTCCGCGTGAAAACGACGCCCCATTCGGCTTCGTGCGCGTGCGAAGTGAAAATTTTCTGGCCGTTGAGAACGTAATGATCGCCGTCGCGCACGGCGCGGCATTGGATGGCGCCGGCGGGATCGGAGCCGCCCGACGGCTCGGTAATCGCGAAGAACGTGTACCAGGCGTTTTTCAGCGTCGGCACGGCGTATTTCTGGATCTGCTCCTCGGTTCCGCCCCAGATAACGGGCGGCGGCGTGCGGCCGAAGACGCCGGCGCCGGGATTGTAGAGGCCGCCGCGATGCTGGCACATCTCCTCCATCAGCACGCACATCTCGAACAGGCTCAAACCGCCGCCGCCATATTGCCGCGGCGAGCCCATGCACCACATGCCGGCGGCCTGAACCTTGCGCGCGATCCGCCAATAGTCTTCTTCGAGAATCTCGGCGGCGTCGGGATCGACCCGCGCTTCGGCGGGCGTCACTTCTTCCTTGATGATCCGGCGCACGTTGTCGCGCAGCGCCAGAAGTTCGGCCGGCAGTTGGTACCCGCTTCCGTTTTCCATCGAATCAGCCTCCAATCACGGCATGGCGCCGCGCATCCAAATTGCGGTTCGGCGGCGGACGGCGCCGGTCACAAATCGCGGCGCATCGCGGCGAGCCACTTTTCCCGCACCCGCTCGAAGTCGTACGCGCCCCAGGTTCCCTGGTAGCGCTCGTCGATCCCGCGCACATGGAACGCGGCGTTGGCGATGCGGGCGATTCCGTTTTCGCCCCGCCGCACGCGATCCGGCGCGCTTCCCGCGACCGCCCCTAAATACTCAGCAAGTCCCTCTACAACTTCCCGGCTGTATTGCCAAACGGCGCGCTCAGCCGCGCCGACGCGATCCGCCATCGCCGTCGCGATCGCGTCCGCCGCGGCGATAGCCCGCTCGAGTCCGCCGCGCACCGCGCCAAGCGCGGCGACCCTCGCGGCCGAAGCGGCGCGGTCAGTTCGGGGACGCATCACCGGCCCGCCGCCGTCGAGCAACATCGCCGACGCTTGCGCAATCGCGCGGTAGGCGGCGGCCATCCCGCTTGCGCACGCGGGATGAGAGGCGGCGGCGACGTCGGCAAAGACCGCATCGGGCGCGTATTCGAGCGATCGCGCGCATCGCACGAAAGTTTCGAGATTCACCGGGTAAGCGATCAGGCTGTAGGCGCCGAAGGTCAGGCACGAGATCTCGCGAACGCCCGCGGCATGGTAGGCGCGCAGGTCGCGCGCGATCACGGCCGGCGTGGCGCTTGCGAGCCCGCCAAACAAAATCGCGTCGGCGTAATATTCGAAGACGCGCATCCGGCCGCCGAACAGATCGAAATACCGCTTCAACGACTCGAAATAGCGACGGTTGACGCCGCAAGCGGAATCATCGATCGCATGGCTGTAGCAGCGCTCGCGCGGCGCCCATTCGACGAAGACGTTGGCGCGCGGCGCGAGCGCGGAATCAGGCTCCAGCGTGTCGTGATAGGCGAGATATGCGACCGGCATCGCGATTCCGTGCGCGGCCAGCGCGTCCGCAATCGCATTGACGGCGGCGAGGTATTGGCGATGCGGCCCGAGCGCCGCGCAGCCCGCGCATGCGCACCACGCGCCGCCATGAACATCGGCGCCCCAGACATGCAGCATCGCGCACTCCGGATTCGCCCGCGCCCATGCGAGCGCTTCGTCGCGCACGATCGCGACCGCCGCCGCGTTCGACGCGCACAGGTTGCCGCGCGGATTGCGCGCTCCATCCGCGGCGAGCGGAAAATACTCGGGATGAGCGCCGAATGCGCCGCGCGGCATCAGCAGTTGCAGCACATGACCGCCGTACTCGGGCGCGATTCCGCGCGAGCGCATCGCGGGCAGCATCTCGCCGATTTTGAGGCGCGAATCGCGTTCGTGCCGAATCCACGAAAATGCGTTGATCCCGCGCGCGGCCATCCACGGAACGAAGTCGCGATCGTGCTCCAGATGCGCGGCGAATCGCGCCGCATGTTCGTAATGCCACGTCATGATGTCGGCGGTGAAGGCGCGCCGCATGAAAGCCGGAGCGGGCGCGCGGGGCGGGGTCGCGAGCAGCCGCGCAGGATCGATACGCGGCAGCAGCGCCGGCCGGCCGACCGGAAGCCTGGCGCCCGCGCGTTCGAGATAATCCCAGACGGCGTTCAGCAGGTTCATGCCCGCCGGGACGGTAATTTCGATCGGCGCTTGAGCGCCAAACTCCGCCGGCGCGGCGATGCGCAGCGTCCCGCGCGACGCCGCTTCCGACGGCGTCGCGACGCACGGGCGGTCGAGCATCGCCGCGAGCGCTTCGGCAAGATCGTCCGCCGCCGTAAGAGCGGCGCGGTCCGCATCAGGCGCGTAAACCACGCGGAATTCAGCGCCGTCCGCCGCCGTTTTGCCCGCCATCCCGCAATGATACCATCGAGTGGAGACGGCGCCGCGTCATGTCGCGCGACCGTCCAAGCGACAGGAAACGCATGCCGAATCCGCAGGAAATTCTCACCGAACTGAAGAAAATCAAATATCCCGGCTACAGCCGCGACATCGTATCCTTCGGAATGATCAAGGATATAGAGGTGGCGACCGCCGGGGTGACCGTGATTCTGGCCGCGCCCGCCGCGAAGCCGGACGTAATCGACGAAATCGCCAACGAAATCCGCCGCACGATCGCCGCGATGCCGGGCGTTCCGGCGGTGCGGATGCAAATCGATCAGGCGCCGCCGCCGCGCGCCGCGCAGTCGCTGCCGCGCAAGACGATTCCGGGCGTAAAGCACGTTGTCGCCGTCGCGAGCGGCAAAGGCGGCGTCGGCAAATCGACCGTCGCCGTCAATCTGACGCTGGCGATGCGCGCGCTCGGATGGAGCGTCGGGCTGATGGACGCCGACGTGTACGGACCGAGCGTCGCGATGATGGTGGGCGCGGACGGGCGCGCCGGCCTGACGCGCGAGCGCCGGATCGTGCCGCTGGAACGTTTTGGCGTCCGCTACATCTCGATGGCGATGTTCATCGGAGACGACACGCCGATAATCTGGCGCGGCCCGATGATCACGAAGCTCGAAAGCGAGTTCCTGTTCAACGTCGAATGGGGCGAACTGGACTGCTTGATAATCGATTTGCCGCCCGGCACCGGCGACGCCCAGTTGACGATTACGCAGCGGGTCGTGCTCGACGGCGGCGTGATCGTGACCACGCCGCAGGAGATCGCGCTGCTCGACGTCAAACGCGGCGTCGCGATGTTCAATGAAGTCGAGGTTCCCGTGCTCGGCGTGATCGAGAACATGAGCTTCCATCTTTGCGGCAAATGCGGCCATCGCCATGAGATTTTCGCGTACGGCGGCGGCCGGCGCTTCGCCAATGAGCTGGGCGTGCCGTTCCTGGGCGAACTGCCGATTACGCGCGAATTGCGCGAGGGCGGCGACCATGCGCAGCCGATCGTGGCGGCGCATCCGGAGCATCCGGTGAGCGACGCCTTCAAATCGGTCGCGGCCAACGTGATCGCCCATCTGACGCGCGGCGAACGTCCGGCCGGATGACGATGTCCGGCCGGCCCGCCATCTCGCTCATCGTAATCACGCGCGACGAGGAAGCGCTTATCGCGCAATGCCTGAAGAGCGCGTGGTTTTGCGACGAACTGATCGTCGTCGATTCGCATTCGACCGATCGCACGGTCGAAATCGCGCGCTCGCTCGGCGCCGTCGTAATCGAGCACGAGTTCACCAACTACGTCCGGCAGAAGCAGATCGCGCTCGACCACGCGACTTCCGAATGGGTGCTGCTGCTCGACGCGGACGAGCAGGCCACTTACGACCTTGGCCGGGAAATCCGCGCGGCCGTCGCCCGGCCGGACGCGCCCGAAGGATTCCGCATCCGCCGCGTGCTCTACCATCTGGGCCATTACTACACGCGGCCGATCTATCGCGATCGTCCGGTCCGCCTCTTCCGCCGCGCGCTGGGACATGTCGGCGGCGTCGATCCGCACGACAAAGTGATTGTGAACGGAGGTATCGGAACGCTCGCCGCGCCGATTCTTCATTTCAGCTACCGCGATATCGCCGACCACGTCGCGACCATCAACCGTTTCAGCACGCGCGGCGCCGCTGAAATCGAGCCGTCATCGCTCGCGGCGGTGCGGATGTTCACCCATTCCATCTGGCGATTCTTCAATTTTTATATTCTGCGCGGCGGCTTCCTTGACGGCGGGCGCGGCCTGTACGCGGCGATGACGGCGGCGTTTTACGTCTTTTTGAAATACGCGAAAGTTTACGAACGGCGGTTGCGCACGCTTCATCCGCGCTGATGCTGCGTGCGGCGCGGGGCGGCGGGATTTTCCGCACGCGCTCTGATAACCTCCACTGGCCGAGATGAAGCGCCTTTTTGGTTATATCCGGCGGTATGGGCCGCGCTACGCGTTCGGCGGCGGATGCACGATCGCGACCGCGATATTGCTGACGCTGATTCCGCGTTTGAGCGGCGCAGCGGTCAACGCGATCACCCGCGGCGATCATCGCACCCTGGTCCGCATCGCCGAAGAAATGATCGCCGCTGCGCTGCTGATGGGCGTCGCGCGATGGTTCTCGCGCTTCGTGATTTTCAATTGCGGGCGCGATGTCGAATACAACCTGCGCAACGACCTTTTCGCGCACCTCTGCCGGCTCGATTCCAGCTTCTATCAGCGGCTCAAGACCGGCGACCTGATGTCGCGCATGATCAACGACCTCGGCGCCGTGCGCATGATGGTCGGAATCGGCGTGCTCAGTTTCACCAACACTCCCGTCACTTTCACCCTGGCGCTCGCTTTCATGCTGGCGCTCAGTCCGCGGCTGACGTTCGCCGCGATGATCCCATACGGAGCGTTGTTCTTCGAGATACGCTGGCTGACGCGCACGCTGATGGCGCGCAGTCTGGGTGTGCAGGAGGGTCTCGCCGCCATCGGCGCGAAAGTTCAGGAGAGCCTGTCCGGAATCCACGTGGTCAAAGCCTATTCGCTCGAAAGCCACGAGGCCGGCCGCTTCCGCACGGTCAACGACGCTTACAACGAACAGGGCCTAGCGCTGGCGCGGGTGCGCGGCGCGATGATGCCGATGATCAAGGGCACGGTCGGAGCGTCCGTGATGATCGTGCTGATTTACGGCGGAACGCTCGTGCGCGCGCGGATTATCTCGCTGGGCGATATCGTCGCGTTCATGGGATTCCTCGGCCAGCTCGCATGGCCGACGGTTTCGCTCGGCTGGACGCTGTCGATTTATCAGCGCGGACGCGCCGCGATGAAGCGGCTCGAAGAGTTGTTCAACGCCGCGCCAACGCCATCGATCGCCGGAGCTGAAACACGCCTCGAAATCGACGGCGCGGTCGAATGGCGCAACGTCTCGTTCAGTTACTTCGGCGATCGCCGCGATCGCCTTGACGGCGACGGCCATGCTCCGAACGGCGGCGGCGATTTCGCGAACGAGAATCATTGGGCGCTGCGCGATATCGACGTGCGCGTGCCGGCCGGGTCGAAGCTGGCGATCGTCGGACGCACCGGCGCGGGCAAATCAACGATGGTGCGGCTGCTCGCGCGGATGCTCGAGCCGACCCGCGGGCGCGTGACGCTCGACGGAACCGATATCCGCGAAACGCCGCTCGGCGCGCTGCGGCGAACGGTCGGGATGGTGCCGCAGGAGCCGATTCTGTTCACCGACACGATCGCGCGCAATATCTCGTTCGGGCGGACCGACGCGTCGCTGGAAGAAATCGCGGCGGCGGCGCGGGTCGCGGGTCTCGACGGAGATATCGCCGTGATGCCGCGCGGGCTCGACACGGTCGTCGGCGAACGCGGCATGGCGCTTTCGGGCGGCCAGAAGCAGCGCGTCACGATCGCGCGCCTGCTGACCTACGATCCGCGCGTCGTCGTGC
>JAJXZF010000077.1 GCA_021780225.1 Deltaproteobacteria bacterium
CTCCGCTCCTGCTATCCCTCTCCATAGCGTCAGCCTCCGGCGCCCGCCCTTCAGCGGGCGTGAGTTGTGGCTCAACTCGCCGGATCTTGACGCTTTTTCACTTTTCCACCAACTTCCCGACACCACCGAGCGCCAATCGCGGAGATTGAAGCGTTCAAGCGCCGGATGGGATGGAGTTTCCGCTGGGTGTCGTCTTTCGGCACGCCGTTCAACTACGATTTCGGAGTTTCGTTCACGCCCGCGCAGGCCGCGTCGGGTAAAGTCAATTACAACTACGCGATGCGCGATTTCGTGAGCGAGGAGTTGCAGGGCGGCAGCGTCTTTTACCGCAACGGCGAGGGCGAAATTTTCCATACCTACTCGTCATACGCGCGCGGGCTTGAAGGGGCGCTCGGAACGTATGCGGTGTTGGACGTAACGCCCAAAGGGCGCAACGAAACCGGCGCGACGCATTCGCTGGCGGACTGGGTGCGGCATCACGATCGTTACGGCCATACGGCCGCGGACGCCTGCGCCGCGCATCCGGAGCATCAAGCGGCGACGTGTCATCACGACGCCGCCCCGGCGCGCAAATGAACGCTCATCGATGTTGCCGCGGCGGCGCGCGCGGTCCGGCTGACGGGCCGCACGCGCCGCTCACGCGCGCCGGACTCGCGCGATGGCTCGCGTCGGCCACGCTGCTCGCGCTCACGCCAAAATGTCCGCTATGCATCGCCGCGTATCTCACACTGGGGACCGGGATCGGCGTTTCGGCGGCGACCGTCGCCTGGGTTCGAACCGCGGCTGTCGCAATCGGCGTCGTCGCGCTTGGATACCTCGCGGCGAGAGCGATACTCCGCCGGCGGCAAATTCGGATCAGCTTGCGGGGCGTCGCAGGATTACCGGATCGATCTTGCGTTTGATCAATTGACCGAAGCCCGGTCCCGCATGCAGGCGTCCGTTTTCGACGATCGGCACGCCGCGCAAAATCGTCGTCACCGGCCATCCGCGCGCGCGCCATCCCTCCCATGGACTGTAGTCGCTGACGTGGAAATCCTCGCGCGTGAGCGTCTTGTCGATCGACGGATCGATAATCGCCAGATCGGCGTCGCTGCCGGGCGCAATCGCTCCCTTGCGCGGATAAAGTCCCAGGATGCGCGCGGCGTTGGTGGAGGTGACGGCGGCGTAACGCTCAAGCGACATCCCGCGATTCACAACGCCTTCGGTATATACGATGCCCATCCGCGCTTCCGCGCCGAGATTGCCGCCGGTCACGTCGTCGATGCGCTTGCCGCGCAGCTTCAGCGCCAGCGAAGTGGGAAATTCGTCGGTCGCCGTCGTGGACACCGCGTCTCCAACCAAGCCCTGCCAAAGCGCGCGATTGTCGTCGGCCGTCTTCAATGAGGGATAGGTGTGATAGCAGAAGCCGCGCGGCTGCTTGTAGTCGTCGGCCGAGAAACAGGCGTAATGATGGAGCGTTTCGGCGTAAATCGGCAAATTGTGGCCGCGCGCCTCGTTCACCGCTTCGACGCCCTCGCGCGCCGAGGTATGCACGAAGTAAACGCCCGCGCCGGTCGCCTGCGCCGTCTGGATGGTTCGGGTAAAAGCGAGCCGTTCCGAAAGCTTGCTATGCACCAAATGCAGATTGCTGCCCTCGGTGCGCCCTTCCTCACGAAACCGCTCGTAGTTGAACTGGACAATGTCATCGTCCTCGGCATGCACCACCATCAATCCGCCATGGCGCGCGGCGCGCGTCATCGCGAGCTCGATCCGGCCGAAATCGAGCTTGAACGGCAGCCGATGCGGATGGGGCGGCAGAGTCTCGTTGGTGAAGACCTTGAAACTGGGAAAGCCTTCGGCGATCGCGTCGCCAATCTGATCGAAAATTTTGAGCGGCAGCGCGCCGCCGAGCGCAAGATGAAAACTGTAATCGACCACCGACGCGCCTTCCCAGCGCTTGCGCCGATGCGCGAGCGCAGCGGGGATATCGGTCTTCGGATGGACGAAGCAGAAATCGATATGCGTCGTCACGCCGCCAAACGCCATCCCGACCGTGTCTTCCTCCGGACCCAGCGTGAATTCGCGGCCGCCGGGATGCATCGTGACGAGACTCGCGAGATGGGCGTGCGGCTCGATTCCGCCCGGAACGACAATTTTACCCGCGGCGTCGATTACGCGGCCGGCTTGCAGCGACGGATCGTCGAGGCCGACCCACACAATGCGCTCGCCCTGCACGCCAATCGTCCAATCGCCGACGCCCTGAGGCGTCACCACGCGGCCGCCGCGGATAATCAGATCGAGCATGATCGCCTCCGTCGCGCGCGAGCCCCGAGCATGCGCAAAGCCGGTTCTCGCAAAGCGCGCGCCTCCGATGTGCGGTTGACGAAGCCGACCGTACTCGCGCTCGAAATAAACTGTCAAGCCGGCCGCGCCTGAGCGTGCATCGATTCCTGGCGTATCCCTGCGGCCAAAGGACGCGCCGTCGCGGCGCAACGCTCCCGGCGCGAAACCGAATAGCTATTCACCGACTGCGCGAAAGTTCGCTTCCGCGATAAGTAATGCCGCTGATGTTTATTCCAAGACGATAGAGAGACTATGACAAGGCGAGCCGAATAGACGAGCGCAATCGATTTCGGGCGGCGACGCGATTCTTTTTCTTCCAGCGCATCGCCGCCGTTGCCGTTCCGATCCAGTCCCGGGTTGCGGCGAGCGACGCTTCAGGAAGCGCCGGAAGTCGGCGGCGCGTCTCCGGACGCGGGCGGCGAGGGTGCGGGCGCGTCCGACGGAACCTGAGGCTTGCGTCCCTCGATCGCCCTTAATTGACCGCGCTTGATCCCGGTTTTTGGCCCGCCCGGCTTTCGCGTGGCGACCGGCTGGGACCATTCGCGGCTCGCCCATCCGCCCCGTTGGCGTATGGCGCCGCCAATTCCGGGTTCGCTGAACTGTTCATAAATGGCGACGGCGGCGGCGATGGCGCCAAGAAATCCAACCGTCCAGGCAGTCTGTTGAGCGTCGGTCAGGCGCAGCAGAATAGCGCCCACCACGACACCCGCGGTGAAAGCCGCGCACCACCAAAATTTAACCAGCCGGTTGGTGCTTTTTTCGCGCGCCATCGCGCCGCTCCGCTCATGGCGGCTACCGCCGCCGGTCTATCTTTCTTCGATACACCAACCACGGTTTCGAGAAAATGGGAAAAATCAAAAAACGATCGAAATTCCGTATTTGCGATTTAAAAACGACGATCGCTCCACCCCGACACCGGAAATGTCGATGGAACAACCGTTCCGAACGGGAGACACACGAATCGGTGCGGCCGGCCAGGCTGGCATCCTGCTATTCTTCCGCTTCGACCGCCTGTCGAATCGCGTTCAAGATAAACAGGAAATGACGCGGCGCGGTAATCTTGCCGAGAAGATTGACCTGAGACAGCACCTTCAGCTCGCGCGGCTTGACGTTATGCCGAGCCAAGAGAGCTTTGTTGCTCGAAAATTCACGCCATACATGATCCGGCGCCACACGTTCCGCCGGTTCACGCCGGGACCCCAAAAGCGAACTAGCTTCCGGATGCGCGAGCAGGAACAACTGCTCCTTCTCCAGCCCCAAAACGTCCGCAATTCGACTCAAGAGAGCGAGCGACGGACGCCGGCGATCGTTTTCGAGGTAGGCGACATGGCTGGGCTTAACGTCCAGTTTTCGCGCCAACTCACGCTGCGTCAACCCCAGCATCGCACGCTGGTTCTTCAAGACCTGGCCTAGAGTTTTCTTTCTCATACGTCGTACTCGGCGAGCAACGCCCAACGTAATTTCGCGTAATGGATCATGCCGGACAGATAGTGCAATCGCTGATGCGGCGGAATCCGCGCCATCAAATCAAAGCCGTAAACTTTCTTAATATGGCCACGAACTTCTTTCAGCGCCGCTTCGGTCAGGTTCTTCGCCCGTGCGACCAACCCCCACTGCCACGGCTCCGCGAAGATCCGCCGCGCAATCGGCTCGGGGTATCCCGCGAAACTCACCATCACATCCGCCGCCAACTCGCCAGGCTCTTCCAAATGAGAAGCGTAATCGGCGTCAAAAAAGAAATGCACCGGCTCTTCGTCGCTTCCGACCGCCTCCGCAACCACATGATGACCAACCTCGTGGCAAAAGGTCGCCGAAACCGCCAATGGGTGATGCGCCGTATTTACGAAGATTAGCGGCCGCTTGAGCACCCCGTTCGCGGCATTGACGTAAAAGCCGCGCAACGCGAGGCCGTCGTTTTCTTCATATGGCGCGGCTTTGAAATGCAAATCAAGATCGAGAGCACGCCGCGCCAGCTTCTGCGTCGACATCTTTCCGACCGGCTGCCGGTTGAATTCCGGCAATACCTCGGCGTACGCCGAAACCAGCTTGAGTAGCCGCCGGTATGGCAGATTACGGCGCAGGCTCCGCACGTAATCCTGCTTGACCAGTTTTCGGATTTCGCTGGCCGGCTCGCGCCAAGCGTCAAACTTCCCCGATTCCCGCTCGATAGTCTCAACCAGTATCTGCGAGATCAGCTTTTCGACTTTCGCGCTGCGCGCAGCTTGTCCGCCCGGTATCATAGCGCCAATTATTAAAGCCGACGATATTTTGGTTTATTTCGCGGCAATTTGCAACCGAATAGGTTATAGCGCTATTACTTAAGTTGTGCACAGCCACTGGATGTCAGATCACCACCACCGGTGGTGAGCAAGCGCGGGGCGTGTTGCGATGGCCGGGCTGACAGGCTGCAAATCCAAGTCGGATCTGCCGGCTCGGCGTAATGCGGCCGGATACGGAAACCTGTCGTCATCTTCCGGGCTTTCCCCGCTTGCCGGACTTCCGCGGAGTCCGAAACCACGGCCGCCAATTTCCAGCGGCCATCGCTACAAACGATTCAGGCTCGCGGCAACTCGGACTTCTCTCTCAAGCTTTGAATGCCGCGTGAAACCGCCACGGCGATCGATTCGTCCTGGCGGCCCGCGCGATCGTTCTCCTGTCGAACGCGCCGCGCCCCGGAATTTGCGACGGCGGATAGCCGCCATTCAGAACCGTCTTCATTCGACAAAATTTCAGCCCTGCCGCTTTCACTGGCCGGGCTGGATACGTCACGCGAACCAGTGACTTGAGGAGGAGCGTTCATGGAATTGCGTCAACTCACCACACCCTCGGAGCGTCAGCATTTCGCACGCCGCCTGACTGAGGTGCGCATGATGAAAGGCGCCGGCTTCGGCGAGACTCACCGCTCGGTGGTCGGAGAGGTTCATCTTGCATACGGCAAGCTCTACGGCCTGTTCGACGAAAACCTGGCCGGCGGTGAAATGCTCGGCGGGTTTGCGATGCACGACCTCGCGATGTTCTCGCAAAGCTACCCGAAACCGGATCTTACCCATCTGCCGCCAGAGAGCGTTTTCGAATGCGGCGAATTATGGGCGGTCGCGGCCGGCGCCGGCCGATTAATCCGGCACGGCGGCGCGATTATCGCGAACGAACTCGGCGCCCGCGCTTTGCTCGTCTATCCGATCTTGAAGCCGTGGAACTTGAGCCAAGGCTATCCCGGTTTCGAACGCGTCGGCGAACCGATCGAGTGGCCTTACGCACGCACCCTCGACGGCGGTAAAATCCTTGTGCAAGCGATGGTTGGCGAGCAACCAGCGATACAGTGCGCGCTGAACGAGGCCGGAGAATACGGTTTCGAAGTCTTCGACGGCGGCAAGCGAATCCATTTCCGCACCCCCGTTGGAATCTGCACGAAGCGCCTTGACGCGAACCGCTTGCTTCAAGCGGCGACCGTTCGTCCCTCCCAGCCATCGGCGAGGCAGGCCGCGTAACCTGCGACCATATAGTCGTCATACTTCCGCAACCTACGGGAGGTATGGCGAACAGTGAAATCGGGTTGAGGCGCGCATCACAATGATGAGCGCCTCAACCTGCGATTGCGATTCCTTGCGACGCGCGAATGTTGTCAATTTGTTAGCGCTCGCGATCGCTAGTGATGCGCACAACCCGGCCATGAGGCGAAGATTTGTCGAACCACCGAAGCCGTCACCCGCCTCAAATTATTCCGCTTTCCCCGTCATTGCCATGCTTTAATGTGCATTACAAGTCAGAAAGCTTCATGCGCAGAGTTTAATATTCATCAATTTCGTCTAGATTTCAAATCAAACGCTCAGATGCCAAAAAATTTCAGGTTAAAAGATAATTGAGCGTCAATAACCGCTTGATTTAGTATGACCGCAAGACTAGATCCTGCTGACAGGATGTTTATTGCGGAGGAAAGCCTGTCCATGGAACTCGAGCAAAAGCCTCTCACGATTCTTTCGAACCGCTCCGGTGCGCTAGCTGTTTGTGAGCACGACGACGATTGGCTTTCGCTGGAGAGCTTGCTGAGCGATTCCGATGAATTGGGCGGGATGGTGGTGCGGTCGGGAGCGATGCGGCGGGTGGTGAAGACGATTGGGCGGCTGGCGCCGTACAAGGCGACGGTGCTGGTATGCGGGGAGTCGGGGACGGGCAAGGAGTTGGTGGCGCGGGCGCTGCATCAGCTGGGGCCGTCGCCGAAGGGGCCGTTCGTGACCTTCAACTGTTCCAATCTGGTGGAGTCGCTGGCGGAGTCGCAGTTGTTCGGGCATGTGCGGGGGGCGTTCACCGACGCGCGCGAGGAGGCGCTGGGCTATTTCCGTTCGGCCAACGGGGGCACGCTGTTTCT
>JAJXZF010000036.1 GCA_021780225.1 Deltaproteobacteria bacterium
TCGCGGAATGGAAACTGATCGAGCACGGACCGCTGCGCTTCGCGTAATCTTTCAGATAGCGGACGTTTTCCATACCGATATTCTACGCATCGGGCGCTTGTGCGTCAAGTAATTCAATACCCTATTTTGGGTCGAATTGCGGGGTCCGATCCAGCATCCTGCTGGACCGAACGGCAGAGGAGGTGCGCATCATGGCGACCGCGGCGGATTCATCGAACCGTTTGGCGCGAGCTTCTATCGCGGGCGGCGAATACGCCGCGCAGGCGGCGGCGATCGCGCCCGCAATCCGCGCGCATGCCGATGAAGGAACACAATTACGCCGCTTGCCGGATGCGACCTGGAGCGAATTCGTGCGGCACGGCTTTTATCGGATTATGCAGCCCGCGCGGTGGGGCGGCGCGGAGGGCGATCCGGGCGAGCTTTACCATACCGTGCGTGAGGTCGCCCGCGCGGACGGTTCAGCCGGATGGGTGCTGGGCGTGCTCGGGGTGCATCCGTGGCAGGTCGGGCTGTTTTCGCGGGAGTTTCAAGAGGAAATCTGGGGAACCGAACGGGCGGCGATCAATTCGTCCTCTTATGCGGCGACCGGCCATGCCGAAAAAGCTCCCGGAGGGTATCGGCTGAGCGGACGCTGGTCGTTTTCCACCGGATGCGATCATTGCCAGTGGGTCGTTCTCGGCGCAGTGCCGGGAGCGGTGACGGTCGACGGCCGCGAGCTGCCGGAGTTGCGCTCGTTCATGCTGCCGCGCAAGGACTACAAAATCGACGACAACTGGTTCGTCGCGGGGATGGCGGGGACGGGCAGCAAGGATATCGTGGTCGAGGGCGCGTTCGTGCCCGAATATCGCACGCAATCGCATTGGGATTACGCGCTGAATCGGCCGTTGCCCGGATGGGAACTCAATCCGGGGCCAATTTACCGGCTGCCTTTCGCGGCGGTGTTCAACTACACGCTGACCGCGGCGGTGCTGGGCGCGGCGCAGGGTTTTCTTGATGAGTGGATCGAGGCCACCCGCACCCGGCGGGCCGGCTACGGCGGCATGGTCAGGGACGATCCCTTCAGCCAGCATCTGGCGGCCGACGCCACCTATGTGATCGACGCCGGAATCGCGCTGCTGGATGACGATTGCGAGGAATTGATGGACGCCGCCCGCCGCGGAGAGTTTCTCGATCGGCGCAGCCGCGCCCGTATCCGCCATCACGCCTGCCAATCCGCGCAAGCCGCGATGGCCGCGATCGATCGGCTGTTCGCCGCCAGCAGCGGCCGCGCGATCTTTCATGGCCATCCCTTGCAGCGCCGGTACTTCGATCTCAAAGGGATGCTCGGACACGCTTTTCTGAATCCCGATCCGCCGGCCAAATCTTTCGGCGGGATCACGTTCGGAATCGACGTGATGGACATGATGCTCTGAGCGGCGGCGCCTTTCGCAGTCCGCGCCGATGCGGCTACGCTGGGTAAGAACGTGCGAGCGAAATCCGCGATGAAGATTGTCTCCTTCGGCGATGTGCACATGGCGACGCGCAATCTGGCGCGGATGGATGCGGCGCTGCGCGACGCCGACATGATTATCGTCTCCGGCGATTTGACCAATTTCGGCGGCCCCGAGCAGGCGCGAATCGTGCTCGACGCCGCGCGCGCCGCGGCGCCGCGCGTGCTCGCGCTCAGCGGAAATCTCGACCAGCCCGAAGTGATTCCATATCTCGAGGCCGAGGGAGTCAGCCTGCACGGCCGCGGCGTCGTGATCGATGGCGTGGGCATTTTCGGATGCGGCGGCTCGAATATCACACCGTTCAAGACGCCGACCGAACTGACCGAAGACGAAATTTACGCGACGCTGGCGCGCGGTTATGCCGAGGTGCGCGGCGCAAAGTCGCTGCTGATGGTGTGCCACACGCCGCCGTACGAGACGAAATGCGATCGAATCGCGGGCGGCCGGCCGGTCGGCAGCACCGCCGCCCGCCGGTTTATCGAGGAATTCAAGCCGGACGTCTGCCTCTCCGGACATATTCACGAATCCGCGGCGGTTGACGCGATCGGCTCGACCATGATCGTCAACGCCGGTCCGTTCAAGGACGGAGGTTATATTGTCGTGCGCTCCGACGGCGGCCGGCTGACCGCGCGCCTGGAGTTCCTTTGACGTGCCGGCGCTTTCGCGCGCGGCGCAATCGCTTGGCGTTTACGGCGGAAAAATCGCGAACGGATGGCCGCTGATCCTGAGCAGCCTGGGCGCGTTGATGCGCCGCTTCGTGTTCGCGCGGTTCAGCCGGGGGTAGCGCCCGGCCGCGCGGCGGCCGAGCAATCGCGGCCGTGAAATTTGAATTGCGGGCTAGGGGAGAAAGTCTTCGACTTGATGAATCCACGCAACGATGTCCGGATGCGCTTCGACCATGTGTCGCTCGCGGTCGAATCGATCGATCGCGGAATGGAATTTTTTCGCCGCTATTTTCCAATCGCTCCGCGCCACGAAAAACAGGTCAGCGAACAATCGCAAGGCGGGTTTCTCTGGCAGGATTTTTGGCTCGGCGGGGCCGCGGTCGAGCTGATCGAGGAGTTGCCCGGCCGGCAGAGCTTTATCGCTCAATTTATCCGCCGCCATGGCGAAGGCCTGCATCATTTGTCCTACGAAATCGACCGGTTGGAACCGATGGCCGCCGCGCTGAAGGCCGCGGGCGTGCGCGTGGTCGATGAGCACGATTTTCCGGACGGACAACGGACGTGCTTTATCTCGCCACGGTCGGCTTTCGGCGTATTGATTCAGCTTTGGCAACCGCTCGACTACGATGCGCCGCGGCCGCTGCCGCCTGAGGACGGGCTGGCGCGCTTCGACCACGTCGCAATCGCGGTGAGCGATATCAACGCGGCGATGGAGTTTTTCCGCCGCTGGTTTCCCTGCGAGCTGCTCAATTATCCGATGCGGAGCGCCTCGCAAGGCAATTTTGTGCTGGGCCATCTCGCAGCCGCCGGTTTCAAACTCGAATTCCTGCGCAGCGTCGGCCCCAACACGCCCGACGATTTCGTCCGCCGCTTTATCGATCGTTACGGCGAGGGCATGCATCACGCGACTATCGATGTGCGCGATTTCGACGGAATTCTCGGCATGCTGCGCGCGGACGGAATGCGAATCGTGGGCAACGAGGCCAATTATCGCGGCGAGCGGCAGTTTTTTATCTCGCCGCAATCGGCGATGGGCGCGCTGGTCCAGGTTTGGGACGGCTTGGGCGGTCCCGGCGCCGGGAGCGAATAACCGATGGCGCTTAAAGTCGTGTTCTTCGACGCCGCCGGCACGCTCTTCGACGCACGCCAACCGATCGGCGAGAGTTACGCGCGGATTGCGCGGCCCTACGGCGTCAACGCCTCCGCCGACGCGGTCGCGGCGGAATTCCGCCGGGCGTTTCATAACGCCGGCGGCCTTGCCTTCGGTCCCGGCTGGCCGCCGGCGGAATTGCGGGCGATGGAGCGCGATTGGTGGCGCGCCGTGGTGCGCGAAAGCTTTCGCGGACTGGGCGAATTCACCGATTTCGACGCTTATTTCGATGCATTGTTCGGGTTTTTCGGCGATCCGGCGAACTGGCGCGCTGATCCCGAGGCGGCGCCGCTGTTGCGTGCGCTGAAGCGCGAAGGAATCGAAATCGGCCTCATCTCCAATTTCGATTATCGCGTTTACGGGATTCTCGACGGTCTCGGGCTAGCGGAATTTTTCGATTCGATCACGATTTCTTCGGAGGCGGGATGGGCCAAGCCGGCTCCGGAACTGTTCGGAGCGGCGCTCGCCCGCCATCGCGCCGCTCCGGGCCAATCCGCGCACGTCGGCGATGCGCCGCATCTCGATGTCGCCGGCGCCGAAGCCGCGGGTCTCGCCGCGATCCTGATTGAGCATCGCGCGCCGGAACGCCTCGCCGTCAACGGCCGGAGCGCGCGCGTCGCGTCGCTCGCGGCGATCCCGGAGGCGCTTCAAAAAATGCCGTTCCCATGACGGCCTCGGCCGGTCTATTCTTGGCGTTCGGCGTCTTTGGGGCGATGCCGCAACTGCTCAGGAGATATAACGAGGCAACATGGGGCCAGTCATCGGATGGCGCCGTCGGGCGCTCGCCGCGGCGATCGTGTTGGGGACGATCATGGCGGGCGTCGCGACCGCGCGGGCGCAAAGTGTCGGACAACTCAACCGCAAATTGGATGCGATCGAACCTCTGGTCAACGAAGGCGCGACCAATGCTTCGGCCGCCAGCGACGCGATCTCGCAACTCGACGCCGCGGAGTCCGAGTTTGCGCAAATCGCGGAGGGCGCCCGCTCCACCGGACAATTGCTGGCCGTTTACGATCGGCTCGAAGGGATGCTCGATCGGATGTACACGACCTATCAGCGGCGCAAGGACGAGTGCATCGAGCAAATCGACAACGGCGGCAATTGCGACTACACGGAGTCCGAACAACTGGCCCTGCGCGCGCTTTACCCGCTTTCCTGGCTGCGTTTCGAGGGCGCCGGGCTTTATGGCGGCGAACCGGCGGCCGCGCGGCGCTTGCTGCAAGAATCGATCGAAGGCTTCACCGCGAGCACATTGATAATCGTCAATCCCGAACTGGTGCGCGAAAATATGCTCGGCCGCGCGTTCGCCGAGCGCGAGCTTGGCAAATATCAACATGCCGAGTATGCGAACGCGGCCGCCGATTTCAAAAAAATCATGGCGGCGGGATCGTGGACGCGCCAATACCGGCCCGCCGAGCAGGGTCTCGCCACGACATACGCCGCCATGGGCAAGATCGATCAGGCGCAAGGGATGACCGCGCGGCTCGCCTCGGGCGCGACCGGCGCGCAGCGGCGGGGACTGGAAATGCTGCGCCTGCGCGAACTGTTCAAACAGGAGCAGGCCGCCGCCGATCCGGCCAAACGCGCGGCGCTGCATGGACAGATAGTTGGCTATGCGCGCGACCGGCAGAACGATCCGGGCGATTGGGCGGTGGTGGTGGCGACGGCGGCCGACAGTCTTTCCGACCCGGTGGCGGAGTTCGGATCGTCCAATGATCCATTTGAGGACTGGCTGCTCGCCAACATCCTCTACTACAAGCATCGCCCGCTCCCCGCCGCGAATTACTATTGGGCCGCGGCGCGCAGCGGCAAATATCCCAAAGCGTGGAAATACGCCGCCGATCTTTTCTATTCCGGCGGGCGCGTCGATATGGTCGGAAAGGTCGCCGAGCAGATCGCGGGCCAGCCCGGCAATCCCGACGCGCAATGGGCGTCGTACATTCTTTATAAAATACCGCGGCTGGAGTGGGAGCGCGGCGGAAAGCGCGACGCGGCGCTCCAAAAGAAATGGATCGCCGCCGCGCAGGCCTATTTGAAGCGTTACCCGCGCGGAAAATATGCATTCGAGCCGCGTTTTCGGCTCGGCGAGCATTATCAGAGCGCCGGCGACTTCGCCGAAGCGGCCGATCAATACGGTCAGGTTTCGGGCAATCCCGACTACGATTACACCGCGCGCTACAACGCCGCCGAATGTTACTACCGGGCGCTGGAAGCGCTCGAAAAAGCGCGGGCGGCCGCGAACGGCGGCAAGCCGCCCCCGGCCGGCGCCGAACGCGACGCGCTGCGCAAGAAGGCGATCGACGCGCTCGCGAGCGCGGTTCAGATGGAGCCGGGCGCGGAGCGCGCGTTGCCGTCCGCGCAGCAGAAAGCGCTGCGCGACAGCCGCGGCCGCGCGATTTACATGCTGGCCGCGCTGCTTGAACAGGAACCGAAGGTCGATTACGCGCGGGTTGCGGCGCTGCTGGCGAATTACGAGGCGGCGTATCCGGCGATGTCGGCGAAATTCGACGAAGTCGTCAAATGGCGTATGGCCGCGCTCGATCGCACCGCGCAATATGCCGAACTGGATCGCGAGGCCGCGGCGTTGGCCGCCAAAGACGCCGCGTCTTCGGCGCGCGACGACTATATCAAGGAAGTCGGTATGAGCTTCTGGCACGCGGCCAAAACCAGCCGCGCCGCCGGCGACAATCAAGGTTATCTGGAGAATGCGAAGCTCACCGCGATCACCTACGGATATTTCGCGCGGCAGGCCGATGAAGGCAAAATTCCCGTCAAGGATTTGACCGGAACGCTCTCGGTGCTGGGAGAGGCGTATCTTGCGATTAACCGGAGCGGCACGGCCGAGGCCACCTTCAAACGCGTCATCGCCGCCGATCCGGCTTCGCCCGACGCCAACGCCGGTCTGGCGCGAATCGCGCAGGCGCGCGATGATTACAAAGACGCGCTCGATCTCTGGAGCCGCGTCGAATCCGTGGCCGCGGAATCGGACAGCCTGTTTTTCGAAGCGAAATATAATATGGCGCAAATCTTCGCGGACGAGGGCAATGTCGCCGGCGCCTGCAACAAACTGGCCGTCACCCGCAGCGAGCATCCGAACCTCGGCTCGCCGCAAATGAAGGAACGATGGGGCGACCTGCAGCGCAAGCTCTGCGGAAATCGTACGGAAGGCTGAAACGATGCTGAAGAAGATTCATCATGTCGGCGTGGTGGTGCCCGACCTGGAAAATGCGATGCGATTTTGGCGCGACCTGCTTGGATTGCATCTCACCAAAACCCGGACCGTCGCGGACCAGGGCGTCAAGGCCGCGCTGCTGCAGGCCGGCGAAACCGAGATCGAACTGCTCGAACCGCTGAATCCGGAAAACGGCGTCGGCAAATTCCTCGCCCGCCGCGGCGGAGGGTTGCATCACGTCTGTTTCGAGAGCGACGACGTTGCGCGCGAGCTGGAGGCGGCGAAGGCTAAGGGAATCCCGGTAATCGATCAGCAGCCGCGGCCCGGATTGGCCGGAATGATCTGCTTTCTCCATCCGAAGGCGGCGCGCGGCGTGCTGGTCGAATACGCGCAGCCGTTCGACGAATGAATGAGGCGCGGCGCAGAGGCTAATCACGATGCCGATTTACGAATTTCACTGCCAGGATTGCGATCGTTCGTTTGAAACGCTCGTCCGTCCCGGCCATGCCGAAGACGCCGAATGTCCTGATTGCCACGGCGCGCGGCTGAGTCGCGAGATGTCAGTCTTTGCGGCGGCTCATGTTCCGGGCGGAAGCGGTCCCATCTCCGGCGGCCCGGCGATGGGCGGCGGCGGAGCCTGTTGCGGCGGCGGATGCGGCTGCCGCTGAGCGACGGCAGTGCCGCCGTCGCGGCGTCTGTCAAGACGTTTTGGTTCGCGGCGGCCCGCGGCCCCGACACACGCATCGCCGGCGCCGATCGCAATGCTCTCGCGAGCGCAAATCAAACGTCGGGCGTGACCACCAGGGCGATCGCGCAGCGCGCGTTCCGCAGGATGAAATCGACCTTTGGTCCGAAATCCAGATGGCCGTTCGAGGGCCGGCGCATCACGCCTATTACGATCAGGTCGGATGAGTTCCGGGCGGCGGCTTCGAGGATAATCCGTTCGGGACGGCCGCCGGTGGCCACGCGCGCGTCAACCGCGACGCCAAGCGGTTCGCCGAGTTTGCGCATTTCCTCGGCGATCGGCGCCCCGTCATGCTCCGCGGCGGCGCGCCGGTAAAAATTGCGAAGCGTGAAGGGCGCTTCGTTCACGAACAGCGCGGTAATCGTCGCGCCCGTCTCATGCGCATATAACATCGCCAGATTTGCGCCGAGGCGCGAGAAGGTCGCTCCGGTCGTGGGCGCGAGCGTCCGGCGCAGCGGAATTGGCGCGCCCGCATCGCGCGCGATGACGATCGGCGCGCGGGCGTTGGCGACGATTTGCGGCAATACTTCGCCGGCGAGCGCACCGTCTTCGCCGCCGGGATTTTGCGACGCGCCGACAAAAATCGCGTCGTAGCCGCGCGCGCTCTCTTTCAATATCGCTTCGGCGGCCGAATCGCCCGAACCCGTGCGAGTGATCACGTTGGGCGCGCCGCTTTGGGCCGCGATCGTTTTGAGCGCCGCGAGGTTCTGCGCGACCTCCTCCGCGGCCGGATGCGTCGGCGCCGCCGAGTCCGCCACCGTCGCCCGGAAGATCGTGATGGTCGCGTCCGGATGGTTGCCAAGGACGCCCGCCAGATGCGCGGCCAGCCGCGCATGCGGTCCGCCGCCGCTCAGCACCAGCAGTTTTGCGCCCTCCTTCGTGAACGGCAGCCGCGCCAGCAATTTTTCGCGCTCGAACCGTTCGATCTCTTCGGGGCCAGACTCGAGACCGGTCAGCATCCACGACAGCAGCGGCGGCGTCATCAGCGAGGTGACGAGCGCGACCATGATCACGATCGCGTACATCTCGGGCCCCAGCACGCCCATATTGAGGCCGATCATGCCGACGATGATGCCCATTCCGCCGCGCGCGTCCATCCCGATTGCGACCGCGAGCGACTCGCGCCAGCCGAGTCCCCGGAGCCGCGAACCGACGAAGCATCCGATTAGCTTGCCGATGATCGCGATCGCAAGCACCGCCAGCGCGATCCAAATCTGGTGAATCGCGAAGAGGTTCGCCTTCAGTCCGGAGAAACCAAAGAAAACCGGAGCGAAGACGCCGACCGTGGCGGCTTCCAGATCGCTGCGGTCGAGCCGATGCAGCCGCGCGGAGCGCCCAATCATCAACCCGGCGATATACGCCCCGAAGACGGCGTGGATGCCGATCGCCTGGGTCGCGATCGCGCAGACCATCGCTACGCCGAGCAGCGCGCTCATCCCCGCGTGCTCCGCCTGCGCGTGATCGTCCACCCAGCGCATCAGGCGCAGCACCAACGCGCCGCCGACGTAGTAGCAAAAGCCCATGAACAGCGCGACCGCGAGGATGGTTCCGCCGAGCGATCGGAAATCGACCGCGCCATGCGCAGACAGGCCGGCGACAACCGAAAGCGCGATCCATCCCAAAGTGTCGTCGATCATTCCGGCCGCCAGGATCGTGATGCCCAAATCGCGGCGCATCAAATCAAGGTCCATCAGGATTTTCGCGATCACTGGAACCGCCGAAATCGCCATCGCCACCGCCATGAAGAGGCTGAACAACAGGCGATCGCCAGGACGCGCCAAATATACGGACGGGAGCATCCATCCCAAGGCGAATCCGGCGAGTCCCGGCGCCACCACGCCGGGCAGGGAAATCCAAAGCGCGCCGCGCCCGACGCGCTTGAGCAGGCCGAGATCGGTCTCGAGTCCGGTCATCAGCAGCAGCATGATCACGCCGAGCCACGCCACGCCGTCGATCAAATGGTTGACGATCGCGTCGGGCGGAAAAAGGATGCGATGCAGCGCCGGCGCAAAATGACCGAGTATGGTCGGGCCGAGCAGAATGCCCGCAAGCAGCTCGCCGATAACCGTCGCCTGACCGAGCCGTTTCATAACATCGGCGAGCATCCGCGCGCTGACGAACAGGAGCGTGAACTGAATCAGAAAACTCAGAACCTGGGTTTCATTCAGATGGTTCATTAGCGCCCGCGATGAAGATGAAGTTGAAGCTGAGCGCGAAAGCCGGACGGCCTCGCCTGATCGACGCTAACGACAGCCTGCATACGGGTCAATGCCGGTCCGCGCCGCGTGCGCCGCGCCGGTTGCCGAAGCGGGCCGCTCCGGCGTTATACTCGCCGTGCAAGCAAATGCCGGTGAGGAGCGCGCGATGAGGAATTGGATTCGCATCCCGTTGGCTGAGGGTCAAACCACCCGCCAGGCGCACTGCGATTTGCCCGAGGGCGCTTATGAACGCGAACTTGGCCGGGAAGGTTTTTCCGGCCCCGCGACCGATATGCTGCATCGGCATCCGCCCACTTCCTGGAGCGGTTGGGAGGGGCCGCTGCGGCCGCGCGCTTTTGATTTGACGAAACTGGAGGCCGCGACGGAATCGCCCTGGGGCGCTGCGCCGGTCCTCGGCAACGACCATCTGAAGCTGAGGTTCTGGCGCTGCGCGCGCGCGATGGACCATCTGGCGCGCAACGGCGACGGCGACGAATTGATCTTCATCCACGAGGGCGCCGGCGAACTCTATTGCGACTATGGCCACATGCCCTTTCGCGACGGCGACTATATCGTGTTGCCGCGCGGCACGGCGTGGCGGATCGAGCCGGCCGTCCCGGTCGCGGCGCTGCTGCTGGAGGCGACCGGAGATTCCTATCAATTGCCGGAAAAAGGCATCGTCGGCCATCACGCGATCTTCGACCCAAACGTGCTCGACACGCCGAAAATCGACGCGGCGTTCCGCGCGCAGCAGAGCGAAGAGTCATGGCGGATCGCGATCAAGAAGCGCGATCGCCTGAGCGCCGTGACTTATCCATTCAATCCGCTCGACGCGCTTGGATGGCACGGCGATCTGGTCGCGGTGAAATTGAATTGGCGCGACATCCGGCCGATCATGAGCGCGCGCTACCATATTCCGCCGTCGGCGCACGTCAATTTCGTGGCCGAACGCTTCATGGTCGGGACCTTCGCGCCGCGGCCGATCGAGACCGATCCGGGCGCTCTGAAAGTTCCGTACTTTCACAACGACGACGATATCGAGGAGATCATCTTTCTCCATCGCGGACAGTTTTTCAGCCGCGACAATTTCGGCCCCGGCATGATGAGCCTGCATCCGTCGGGCTTCCCGCACGGCCCGCAGCCGAAAGCGTTCGCGATCGGCGCGAAACGCGCGCGCAGCGAAACCAACGAGATTGCGGTCTATATCGACGCGCGAGATCCGGTTGACGTTGCGCCCGAGGCCGAAGCGGCGGAGGATTTAACTTACGTCGATGCGTGGAAAATCCGCGACTGAGCGAAGCCGGAGACCGGATGCGATGAAGCTTTACAATTTTTGGCGATCCTCGGCGAGCATGCGGGTGCGAATCGCGCTCGCCTTGAAAGGAATTCCGTACGAATACCAAAGCGTTAATCTGCTGACGGGCGAATCCGGCTCGCCCGGGTATCTCGCGGTGAATCCGCAGGGCGTCGTGCCGACGCTCGAAGACGGCGGCAGGCTCTTCACCCAATCGATGGCGATTTGCGAGTACCTTGAGGAGACCCATCCGCAGCCGCCGATCTTGCCGCCGGATCCGGCTGGACGGGCGCGGGTGCGCGCGATCGCGCTCGCCGTCGCGTGCGAAATCCACGCCGTCGGCAATCTGCGCGTGTCGGCCGAGCTTGTCAAAAAATACGGCGCGACCGAGGCGCAGCGGATGGAATGGATGGCGCATTGGGTCACGGCGGGTTTTGGCGCGATCGAGCGGATGCTTGCGGGTGCGCCCGCAACAGGACGGTTCTGCCACGGCGACACGCCCACGCTCGCGGATATTTTTCTGGCGCCGCAGGTTTACAATGCCCGCCGCGTCAAACTCGACCTGACGCCTTTTCCGGCCATCGTGCGAATCGAGCAGGCCTGCGTCGCGCATCCAGCCTTCGCCGCCGCGCGGCCTGAAGCGCAACCCGACGCGGCGCGCTGATCGTCGGCGATGAAAAGCGCAATCACGGATTTTCATACCGACGAAGCCGGCGATTGGGTGGCCGAACTCGCCTGCGGCCACAATCAGCACGTGCGCCATCGGCCGCCCTTCCAAAACCGCGCCTGGGTGACGACCGAAGCGGGCCGGCGCTCGCAGGTCGGCGCCGAACTCGAATGCAAAAAATGCGACGAGGGCGCGCCGCGCGATAATTGAACGATTAGCGCCGGTCGCGCGGCCGGCGGGCCACGGCGTCGATTTCGACCCGCGCGCCGCGCGGCAGCGCCGCGACCTGAACCGTCGCGCGAGCGGGATAGGGCGGCTCGAAATGCTCGCCGTAAATTCGGTTGACGATTTCGAAATCGGCCAAATCGGTAACGTAAATCGTCGTTTTTACGATCGCGTCGAAACCGAGGCCGGCCGCGTCGAGCACCGCGCGAAGATTCGCCATCGCATGGCGCATCTCGGCTTCGACGCCGCCTTCGACCAGCCGCCCGCTCGCGGGTTCGAGCCCGATCTGCCCCGAGCAGTAAACGGTTTCGCCGTCGTCGATCGCCTGCGAATACGGCCCGATGGCCGCCGGAGCGCTATTGGTTTCGATCGCTTTGCTCATTTATCAATCCGATGCGATTTTCGCCGCGAGACGCGGCCGGTGAAGCGTGCGCGCCATGTTTCGCCGATTATAGCCGATGGCGCGCGGCGCCGTTGCGGAGTCCCATCCGCGAAACGCGCATCACGCCGTCGATCGCCGCGATCGAGTGCATCAAATTGTTCAACTGCGCCGCATTGGTCACGCGCAGCTCGAAGAACGAGAGCGCGCGGCCGTCGACGCCGGTGGTTTTGACCTCGGCGGTCGAGATATTCACGCCCGCCGACGCGATCGCTTTCGACATCGCGGCGAGCAGGCCGGGCTGATCGACGCACAACACTTCGAGCCGAATCGGGCGCGGCGTCGCTTCGTCGGCTTTCCATACCACGGGAACGCGCCGTTGCGGATCGGTCGCGAGCGCGTGCGCGCATCCGGCGAGATGGACCGTGACGCCGCGGCCGCGCGTGATAAAGCCGGTGATCGCTTCGCCGGGCAGCGGACTGCAGCAGCGCGCGAACCGCACCAGCATGTCGCCGACGCCGGAGACGATCACTGCGTTGCCGGAAGATTGGCGGCGCGCTTCGCGGGTTTTCGGCTGCTCGCGATCGGCGCTCGGCGCCGCCGGTTTTTCGCCGCGATAAAGTTTGAGCTCGTCGGGCGCGAGAACTTTGGCCAGCACCTGCGCCGGCGTCACCAGCCCGTAGCCGACCGCCGCGATCAGTCCGTCAACGTCGCGCTGGGAAAATTCTTTCAGCGCGGCTTCGAACCGCCCCTTCGAGCGCAGTTGCGCGGCGTTCAAACCGAGCGGCTCCAGTTCGCGATCGAGCAGCGAGACCCCCAGTTCGAGCGAGCGCTCCGCCTGCTGCTGCCGGAGCCACTGCCGGATGCGGCTCTTGGCGCGCGCGGTGACGACGTGATTCGCCCAATCCTTGCCCGGCGTTTGCCGTTCCGCGGTGATCGCCTCGACCGTGTCGCCGGATTTGAGCCGATAGCGCAGCGGCACCATCCGTCCGTTGACGCGCGCGCCCGCCAGATGATTGCCCACCTGCGAGTGGATTCGGTAGGCGAAATCGATGACCGTCGCGCCTTGCGGAAAATCAAGCAGGTCGCCGCGCGGCGTGAAGACGAAAACCTCTTCGGCGAACAGGTCGTCTTTGACGGTGGAGAGGAATTCCTCGGGATCGTTGAGATTGCGCTGCCATTCGATCAGCCGCCGCAGCCATGCGAAGCGCTCCGCGTCGCGCATCTGCGACGGGCCGCCGCCCTCCTTGTACGACCAGTGCGCGGCGATTCCGTGCTCCGCGACCTCGTGCATCTCGGGCGTGCGGATCTGCACCTCCATCCGCTGGCCGCGCGGGCCGATCACGGTGGTATGCAGCGATTGGTACATGTTGGGCTTCGGCAGCGCGATATAGTCCTTGAACCGTCCCGGAATCGGCTTCCAGTTGGCATGGACGACGCCGAGCGCTTCGTAACATTCGCGCAGCGTCGGCACGATGATGCGGAAGGCGACCAGATCGTAAATCTGATCGAAGCTGAGCTCCTCCTGCTGCATCTTCGAGTGAATCGAATAGAAATGTTTCGGCCGCCCGGTGACTTCGGCGGTGACTCCGCCGTCCTTCAGCCGGCGCGCGAGAATGTCGATCACGCTGCGGATGTACTCTTCGCGTTCGGCGCGTTTTTTCGCGACCTGCGCCTTGAGCATCGCGTACGCCGACGGATTCAGGTAGCGGAAGGAGTAATCCTCAAGTTCCGATTTGAGCCAATAGATGCCCAGCCGGTGGGCGATCGGAGCGTAAATCTCCAGCGTCTCGCGCGCGATCTCCTCCTGCCGGTCGGGCGGCAGATGGTTGAGCGTGCGCATGTTGTGGAGGCGATCGGCGAGCTTGATGAGCACGACACGGATGTCGTGCGCCATCGCGATCACCATCTTGCGGAAATTCTCGGCCTGCTTTTCCTCGCGGCTGGAGAAAGTGATCTTGGAGACCTTGGTCATCCCGTCGACCAGGCGGGCGACCTCGCCGCCAAACAGGCTTTGCACTTCGTCGAGCGAGGCGCCGGTGTCCTCGACCACGTCGTGCAGCAATCCGGTCACGATCGACGGCATGTCGAGCCTGAGCTCAGCGATGATCAGGGCGACGTTCAGCGGATGGGTGACATACGGCTCGCCGGAGCGGCGTTTCTGCCCGCGATGCATCCGGGCGGAATAATCGTATGCGCGGCGAATCAACGCGGGGTCGGCTTGAGGATTATAGGCCTCGACATGCCGAATCAGTGTGTCGAGTTCGGGCGGCGGGCCGGATTGCGGCTCGATTGTGGCCGCGGCTAGCTCCGCCATGGCTCCAACTCCGGGCCAAGCCGCGCCGCGCGCATCCGCTCGGCGGCCACAATCGCATCGAGCTGGACTATCGAATCCTCAATTCTGGCGTTGATAATCAGATAGTCGTACTCGTTCCAGGCCTCCGCTTCGCTGCGCGCGCGCTTGAGCCGGCGCTGGATCGCGGCTTCGTCTTCCGTGCCGCGGCCGCGCAGGCGTTGCTCCAGTTCGCCGAAGCTCGGCGGCAGGACGAAGATGGTCGCCGTATCGGACGGGTAACAACGTCGAATCTGGCGGGCGCCCTGGATATCGATATCGAGCAGGATGTCGCGGCCCTCCGCCACCGCTCGTTCAAGCGGACCGCGCGGGGTGCCGTAATGCGCGTCGAAGACCTGCGCCGATTCGGCCAGTTCGCCCGCGTCGCGGATTCTTCTGAATTCCTCGTCGCTCACAAAGCGATAGTCGATTCCGTCGGTTTCGCCTCCGCGCGGCGTCCGCGTGGTCAGCGAGATCGACGGTTCGAGTCCGCCGATTCGCTGGAGCGCCGCGCGCGAGATCGTGGTCTTGCCCGCGCCGGAGGGCGCCGAAAGAATAAAGATTATTCCACGCCGGCGCCGATCCAAGCTCATCATATAACCTAGCCAACCATCCGCTTTCGCGCAAATGCCGTTTTACTTAAGCGCGGTCACTCGACGTTCTGCACCTGCTCGCGCATCTTTTCGACCTCGCCCTTGATTTCGATCGTAATTTGCGAAAGCGCCGCGTTCTGCGACTTCGACCCCATCGTATTTACTTCCCGATTGATCTCCTGAAGCAGAAATTCGATCGATTTGCCGATCGGGCCGCCGCGTCCGATCGCGGCCTTGAGCGCTTGCAGGTGAACCTTGAGCCGCGTGATCTCCTCGCTGATATCTCCATGCTGGGCGGCGGAAGACGCTTCTTCGTAAAGCCGTTTTTCATTCACCGGCAAATCGCCGAGCAGCTCCCTGACGCGGCTCTCGAAGGTGGCGCGAATCGCGGCGCGCGCCGCCGCGGCCAGCTTTTCGATTCGCGGCGCCGCCTGCGCGATAGTTTTCAGCCGCGCCTCGAAATCGCGCTTCAGCCCCGCGCCTTCGCGGACCCGCTCGGCCTCCAGCGCCTTCAGCGCGCGGCCCAGCGCCGTCATCGCAAGCGCCGCGCCGGCCCGATCGTCGCGCTCCTCTTCGATTACATGAAATATTTCCGGACGTTGCAGGAGCGCCTCCACGCCGACGCCGCCATCAAGGCCGAGCCGCTTGCCCATCCGCCGCAATTCGGCGACGTAGCTGGCCGCCAGTCCGTCGTTGACTTGCAGCCGCGAGGACGGGGGTTTCAGCGCCACGCAGCGCACGAAAACTTCCACCCGGCCGCGGCTGACGACGTCCTGCACCAGCTTGCGCACCTCCGCCTCGTATTCGCCCCATCCGCGCGGCAGGCTCAGCTTGAGCTCGAAAAATCTTTGATTGAGCGCGCGGGCCTCGGCTACGGCCTGATAACCGCCGCGCTCAAGTTGCGCCCGTCCGAATCCGGTCATGCTTCGCATCGCGTTCCGCCTTGTCCTCACTCGCCGCGCGACTCGCGCCGGCGTATGCATTCGCGATAGAGCGCGAGCGTTCGCCGCGCCATCGCCGTCATCGTGTAATCCGATCGGACTCGCGCGAGCGCGGCCGAGCCAATTTCCATTCGCCGCATCGGCGCCGCGGCCAGCGCCGCGATCGCGTCGGCCAGCGCGCCGGCGTCTCCCGGCGCGGCCAGCGCGCCGGTGACGTCGTCTTCGATCAAATCGGCAAGCCCGCCGGTACGGCTCGCGACGACCGGCAGCCCGCACGCCATCGCCTCGAGCGCCGCGACGCCGAGACCCTCCTTCAGCGAGGGCATCGCAAAGATGTCGAGCGCCCACAGCAACTCGCGCGCATCTTCGATCGGTCCGATCAAGCGAACCCTGCGCGCGAGGCCGAGCCGTTCGATCTGCGCCGCGAGTTCCACGCGCTCGCCGCCGCCGCCCGCGATCAGGCAGCGCAGCGGCTCCATTTCCCGCAGCCGGGCGATCGCGTCGATCAGGCCGCGATGGCCCTTGCGAGGCTCGAGCGCCCCGATCGCGCCAAGCGCAACGTCGCCTTCGCCGAGCGCAAAGCGGATGCGCGCCGCGCGCCGTTCCGTGACAGTCGGCGGCCGCAAACGCTCGCAATCGACTCCGCTCGGGATAATCGCGATTCCGGCGCGGGGAACCCCCGCCGATTCCAGCGCATCCGCCACCGCCGGTGAAATCGCCGCGACTCCGTCAACGGCGCGGTTGAAGAGCCAGCGAGCGAAAATTCGATTGGGCGGATAATCCATCCGCCGCGTCACAATCAGCGCCCGCGCCGTTCCGCGCGCGAACGGCGCCAGGGCATGGGCGCGCGCGGTATGGAAATGCGCAACGTCGAAGCAGTTCGCGCCCAGAATTCCGCGGAGCCGAAAACCCGCGACCGCGTCGATCGAATTGCGCACGCGCAACGGATGGCAGCGGATTCCCGCCGCCTGGGCGCGCCGCCACAGCTCGCCCGCCGGATCGCAAATCAGTTCCGCCCGATGGCCCCCGCGGAGCAACTCGGCCGTCAGGCCCATCACTTGCGTCTCGCCGCCGGCGAAGCCGCGTTCCGGATCGACGCCCGCGATGCGCAGTGCCGGCTCGCACGATTGCGCCCCGGCGTCGCCGGCGCGCCGATTCGCCGGAGTTTTTCCGGCGCCGAGGTTTTCGCTCGCGGCGTTCAATCCATGAACCGGTAGTAGATGATCGCCGCGAATGCGCCGATCGCGTCGCGCCATCCGATTTTCTTGCCCTCGTCGTAAGTTCGTCCGGAATACGAGATTGGCACTTCGTAAATCCGCCAGCGGGCGCGCGCCGCCTTGGCCGTAATCTCTGGCTCGAAAGTAAAGCGGTCCGCGCTCAGCTTGAGTTCGAGCAGGCGATCGCGGCGGAACGCTTTCATTCCGGTTTCCATGTCGGTCAGGTTCAGGTTATTGAAGGCGTTCGAGATCAGCGTCAGGAAACGGTTGCCAAGGTAATGCCAGAAGAACAGTACGCGATGAGGTCCGCCGAGAAAGCGCGAGCCGAACACCATGTCGGCACGATTGTCGAGCAATGGCTCCAGCAGTTTCGCGAAATCCCGCGGATCGTATTCGAGGTTGGCATCCTGCACGATTACGAACGGCTTGCGCGCCGCCGCGAATCCCAGCCTTAGCGCGGCGCCTTTGCCCCGGTTCACCGAGTGAAAAAAGCAGTTCACCCGGGGATGCTCCAGTTGCTTGAGATATTCCCGCGTGCCGTCGGTCGAAGCGTCGTCGACCACGATGACTTCCGCGTCGAGACCGGATTTCAACACTCGTTCGATTACCTGCCCGATCGTCGCGGCTTCGTTGAAAACCGGAATCACGACCGAAATTTCCATCGGCTCAGCCATTGCCGCCACCACCTCCGCGCCGCGGTCCGGCCAATTCCGCTCCACCCGCGCCGAGCGGAGCAACCCGCGTCAATCCGTCGCGCTGGATTCTCCGCTCGACCAGCGCCGCCACCCGCCGCATCGCCGCGCGCCGGCGCTTGCGGCCAAGCCCGGCGGCATATCCGCTCAGCACCCGCATCCGGTCGGTCGCCGTCACGCCGGGCAGCGCAAAACGGCCCAGCTGCGCCAGGTTGCGCAGCATCCGGCGCCGCTTTCCGAGCGGAAACGCCCGCCGCGTCCGTTCGTGATCGATAAACACGAACCGCGGCGGTTCGGCCGGCACGATAAAAATATTGAACGGCGTCAGATCGCCATGAATAAAGCCGCAGCGATGGAGCCGCGCGATTTCCGCGCCCAGCGCGCGCAGCGCGGCGCGCTTGCGGGCGAGGCCGGCTGGTTTCTCGCCGAACGCCGCCAACGTGCGCAGGGGGCCATCGCCTTCCGCGCGCGGCGCGACGATAATCTCGCGTCCAAACCCGCGTTCCGCGCCGCGCAACAGCAGCGGCGGCGCTGCGAACCCCGAATCCGCGAGCATCCCGACCACTCGCGCCACATGTTCCGCGCGCGATCCGCGCAAGCGCCGTTTGATGCGCCCGAGCGCGCCGCCCGGTTCGATAATCTTGATGAAGATTTCGAGCGCCATCGGGCCGCCCATCCGAACCTGCCAAGTCGCCGCATGGCGCGACCGCCGGCGCGGCTCGCCGAGTTCGCCGCGGGCGGCGGCGAGCGATTTGTCGAGAACCGCATCGCGCATCGCCGCGGTCAAGCCGCCGTCGGAAGCGATCAGGCGCCAGCCGTCCCGCTCGATCTCGCGTTCCGGCCCGTGAGTCGTCATCAGGAGCGCCCCCGATCCGCGCCAGCGGCGGCGACGGCCGGCGCGCCGCCGTCATTTTTGGGCAGCGTCAACGTTCCCCGCGAGCGGCGTTCCCGCATCGCCCGCCGGACCGTCGCGGCGACGTCGGCCGGCGCGATTCGGCGCATGCATTCCCTGCCGATCGGACATTCGCGCAGGTAGCACGGATGGCACGGTATTTCGCCGCGCATCGTCAGATGCGCGTTGCCCCACGGCGCGGATCGTTCCGGCGCCGTCGAGCCCCAAAGCGACACGATCGGACATCCCGCCGCCGCCGCGATGTGCATCGGGCCGCAGTCCGGCCCGAACGCCGCGGCGCATTCGCCGAATATCGCAATCAGGTCGCGCAACCCCGTGCGGCCGGTGAGATCGCGCGCGCCGGTCCCGCCCAGCTCGCGCATCACCGCCGCGCCCAGCGCGGCGTCTTCCGGCCCGCCGATTAGAACCGGCGTGAGCGGCGCGGCGCCATTGGATGCGGTCAAATCCCGGATTGCCGCCGCGACCGCTTCAGGAAAATAGATTCGGCTGGGCCATGACGATCCTAAAATCACCCCCAGCAGCGGCCGCGGCAGGCCCTCCAGATATGCCAACGCGCGTGCGGCTTCGTCGGCCGGGAGCTCAAGCCCGAATTCGATCGGCGTCTCCGGCAAGTCAAGCGCGTCGCCAAAGGCCTGATACTGCGCGAGCTTAAGGCGCAGCCGCGGCTGCGGCGCGATTTGGCGGGTCGAGAACCGATGGTTCCACTCCTTCGTGTTCGCCGCGGCGAAACCGATCCGGTCGGGCGCACGCGAAACGGCCGCAATCAGGCCGCTCTTCAGATGGCGTTGCAGGTCGATCGCGAGGTCGAAACGCCCGCGCCGTATTCTTCCGAGGAATGGCGCGAAGGACCATGGCGCGCGCCGCCGATCGAAGACGATCAGCTCATCGAGCCACGGATGGCGCTCAAGGATCGGTTGCGATTTCGGTTCGACCGCCCACGCGATATGCGCGTCGGGCCATCCGCGGCGAATCCGTCCGAGCAACGGCAGCGCGCGAACGACGTCGCCGATCGCGCCGAGGAGAATAATCAGCACGCGGCGCGGCGGCGATGCCGCATTTCTATTGTCGGATTGGCCCATGTGGCGAATCAGCCATGGATGATAACGACGCGGCGTTCGGCGGCAAAGCCCGCTTACGCTCGATCTCAAGCCCGAATCCGCGTTTTCGCGCCTGACCGCCGCTTAGACGCTCAGAAAGATCTCGCGGGTTTTTGGATCGCTCAGCCGCGTGACTGAAGTCACCCGGTCGCTGAATTGCGCCAGGGTCGAGGTTGCGCTGGAGCCCAAATCGACCAGCACCGCATAGATCGAAAATTGAAGATTATCCTTGCGCCGCCGCAAATCCGCGAGCCACTCCGGCGCGACGGAAGATTCGCCGTCGGTGATAATCACGATATCGGCGCGCTTGAGCTTGCGCTCCTCGATCAGTGCGACGGCGGCGTCGAGCGGGGCCTGAAAATCGGTGCCGCCGCCGGGGAAATATTCCGCCATTTCCAACACCTTTGGCAGTTCGGGCTGATAGCGGCGCGCGCGATTCAGGTCGAGCACCTTGAGCGTTTCCGCGCCTGACGCGAACAGCACGGCGCGGAACAGGCGGCGTTGCCGGCGTGCGATATCCATCAGCGTCAGGCTGACGGCCTTCGCCCACAACTCCTTTTCGCCCTCCATCGACGAGCTCACGTCGATACAGACGACCATCGGCCCTTTGCCTTTCTGTTCGTCGTCGCGCAGCCGGTACTGAAGCAATTCGCCTTCCAGCAGCCGGCGGCGGAAATCGCGGGCGAGCGCGGGATGTGTGAGCGCGACCAGCTCCGACGGCACGAGCCGCCCGATGTCGCCGCCGCGCTCGACGTCGTAGGTTTCGGCCACGCCCCGGTCGAGCGTGCGCCGGCGCAGTGCGCGCGCTTCCTGCTTGAGCCGCCCGACCAGGCGGGCAAGCTCGCCCAGCCGCCGGTTGCGCGCCAGCCGTTTGCCCAACTCCAGCCGTTCGCCGGCCGGCATCCGGCCGCCCTGGCCGAACTCGCGGCTGAAATCGTGGCTATCCTGCGCGACCCGATCGATATCCTCCGCCAGCCGCGCCGCGTTCAGCTCCATCCGCTTGAGTTCGGCGCGATCGCTGTGGCGCATCCGCTCCTCGAGCATCCGCGCTTTTTGATTCAGCCGCGCTTCCGAGACTTGGGCGGCGCGTTCGGCGGCTTCGCGCAGTTCCGCGATCTTCTTTTCGATCGCGGCGGCGCTCCCGGCCTGCTCGGGCGCGGCGTCCGCGGGCGGCGGCTCGGGCTTCAGCTCAGCCGCGTTCTTAAGCGTCGCGGCTTGCTGTTCGAGGTCCCGCTCCTGATGCTCAAGGTCCCAGAAATCGAGCATTTCCGCCCGATTCATCAATTTTTCGGAGCGCAGCATCGCCAGCGCCTGCTCGCCGAGCACGATCGCGCCGAGGACCGCCTTGTCTTCTTCAAGCAGCGTGCGCTCCTTGAGCATCGCGAAAGCGGGCGAGGGCAGCAGATGCTCCAGAATCGTGCGATTGAGCATCGCGCTTTTGCGCACCGCGTCGGGTTTGAGCCAGACCAGGTTGTATTTGAACAGTCCGAGGAACAGGTCTTGGAGGAGTGCTCCGAAATGTGGCGCAAGGCGTTCGCCGGATTCGGCCAGCGCGCGAATCGAATCCGCGCTGGCGCCGAGCTCGCGCCAGGCGCGCCGGTCGTAACGGTCGCTTTCGAGCCACGACGCGCTTTCCGGGACCGATGGAATGTATAGCTGCCGGGGCTGTTTAGCCGCTTTGCGCCGCGCCGCCATCGCTCTTTCAGAATATCAATCCGCTCAATATCGCGACAGCAAGCGGCGGCGCTTGCGAAACGCATCATTGCCGGGCAAATTTCTCGTGCGATGCATCCGATTTTATGGCGGTTGCGCTTTGCCGTTAAACGTCCCGAACGCGAGCAGGTGCGCGAATTTATTCTGGCGCGGATGCCGCGCGGAGGCGTCGTCGCCGAGATTGGCGTCGATATGGGCGGCTTTTCCGCCAAGATCCTGAAAATCAACCGCCCGCGCGTCCTTCATCTAATCGATCCATGGACGACCGAGGGCGGTGAATACGGCCAGTTCGCGGGCGCCGGCGGCGACTCAGCGGAGGGTGCGGCGCGAGCGCTGGCCGCGCCCGAACGTCACGATCTCGTGCGCGAGCGCTTCGCGCAAGAAATCGCCGATCGACAAGTGATCATCCATCGCGCCGATTCGCGAGCGGTTGCGACCCATTTTGCCGATTCGAGCCTGGATTGGGTCTATATCGACGGCAATCATTCCTACGAGTACGTGAAGGCCGATCTTGAAGGCTATTTTCCCAAAGTCAGGCGGCGCGGCTATATGGTCTGCGACGATTATCATTACGCCGGCTTCTGGAATGACGGAGTGACGCGCGCGGTTGACGAATTTGTCGCCACCGGCGCTGTTGAAGCAATCTTCAAGCGTCGTTCGCAAATTGTCTTGCGCAAACGATAATTGGGGAAAATCCGCCGGTCTTTGCCGCGCTATTTGGATCCAGCGCTTGAACCGGACCGCCTTCGCGTAACAATAATGTAATCAGGCGGCGGATTCGCCAAGTCCGGCGATTCAGCCGCGACGACGACGCGTTGCGGACGATGGCTGTCGGCGAAGGAAATAGCGAGCTTACGCGGCGCCAGCATGCGCTGCTGATGGCGACGTTGCAGGAGTTTATCGCGACGGCGGAGCCGGTCGGGTCGCATCAGTTGGTGGCGCGGCATCCCTTGGGCGTGCGGGCCGCGATGGTGCGGAATCTGATGGGTGAGCTCGAGGATTCCGGCTTTTTGCATCAGCCCTACACGTCGGCCGGCCGGGTCCCGACCGAAAAGGCCTTTCGTTACTACGTCGATCAACTGATTCCGCCGCCTCCGATCGCCCATCAGGACCGCACCCAGATCGAGCTGCATTATTCCGTCGCCTCGAGCGATGTGAACGCGGTGATTCGCGATACATCGCGCTTGCTGGCCCTGATGACCGGGCAGGCGGCGTTCGTGACGGCGCCGCGTCTCGACGCGGCCCGGCTTGAGCGGGTCACGTTTATCCGGATGCGCGCGCGGGAGGTGCTGGCGATTTTTATCGCCACGGCGGGCGGCGTGCATCATCGCCTGATTGATTCCGAGGATGACCATACGCAGGAGGAACTCGATCGGATGGCCGCGTATCTGAACGAGTCGCTGAGCGGCCGCACGCTCGAACAGGCCCGCCGCTGGATCGAGCTGCGCCTGTGCGAAGACCGGGCGAAATACGATAGTTTCGCCCGCGCCGCGCTGGTCCTCGGCGGGGCGATCGCGCGACCGTGGAATTCCGCGGAGGTTTACGTCGAGGGCAGCAGCAAGGCCGTGGAACAGCCGGAGTTCGCCAACGCGTCGCGGATGCGGGAGCTGCTGCGGGCGCTCGAAGACAAAACCGCGTTGCTGGATTTGCTCGAACGCACGCTGACAGGCGAACGGCGCCCGATGGTGTCGATCGGGTCGGAAAATTTCGACGGCCGGCTCGCGGCCTTCAGCGTGGTCGCGGCGCCGTATGCGAGCGGCGTCATGACGCTCGGCAGCGTCGCGATCGTCGGCCCGGTCCGGATGGACTACGAGCGGGTGATTCCGCTGGTCGATTACATGGCGCGGCGTTTGTCGCGCGTGCTTGAAGCTTAAGCGCGTTTCGCGAAATTTTCCTTTCACGCCATCCAGATTGAATCATCCCGAACGCCCGAGAGCGCGCCGCCGCACCGGGCGCGATGTGGACTGCGCGGGGCGCGATCCCACTGTATGGCGGACAGTCCGCAACTCGCGTATATCCATCGCGGGGAGGAAAAAGCCCGCATGAAAACGATCACTTTGGCGACCGTTGCCGCGCTGATGGCGACCTTGGCCGGTCCCGGCACGGCGCACGCGATCCGGCTGAACTGTCCGCAAGCGCTGCAGGTCAAGGCGGCCGAACCGCCGTATCCGTGGGAAGATGCGCCGCGCAGCGACGCGGTGCTGCATTTCGCGGAAGCGTCGTATAGCTGCTCGAACGGGACATGCACTTTGAGCTGCGCATATTCGACTCCGGGCAGTATCTACACGCTAATCAAACTCAAAGTTCCGCCCGGAACCTGCCATTACACGAATGAGGGGAACAGTTTCGATTGCGTCTCGTTGCCGCCACGGCACAATCGTGGCCGGCGCTAGGGTGGCGTCCCGCAAATAACTTCCATCTGATGCCTTATCAGCTCGGCGCGCAGGTCGCCCACTGCGGGGCGGCCAGGGATGGATTGCCGGGTCTAGGCCCGGCAATGACGCACAGAGTTCCTACTATTTCGGCGGTCGTGTCCAAGCGTTCTGGAGATTGCCGGGTCCGGGTCCGGCAATGACGCACCGCGTTGGTCATGCCCGGACTTGCTCCGGGCATCCACGCGGAGCGCAAGATAGACGCAGTGTGCAAACTTATTCAGGGGACGCCATACTAGCCGACTGAATTGGCGGGCTTGCGATCGCGCGGGCGAATCGCCGCCCGCTTGCGATTTTCGGGGCGGCGTTGCGGCGAAATTGCTTCGACGCCCCTTGGCGGCCCTTTGGATGATGCTTAACTTCTTTGCGGGTGGATTATTCGCCAATGCATAAACATTCGAAATCCGCGGACCAGGAACGGCAAGAAGACGGATCGGCGGAGGCGGCGCATGGCGCCGCCGGCGAAGTCGAACGTCTCACCGCGGCTCTGGCCGAAAAAGAAAAAGAACTTTCCGAGCTGAAGGACAAATACCTGCGGGTGTTGGCCGATTCCGAAAATGCGCGCAAACGAATCCGCCAGCAGAGCGAGGATTCGATTCGTATCCAGCGCGAAAATTTCCTGCGCGACCTGCTGCCGGTCGCCGATAATCTGGAACGGGCGGCCGAGGCCGCCCGCGCCGCGGGCGACAGCCAATCGATCGCGGCGGGAATCGAGATGGTGCTGCGGGCGATGCTGGATTTTATGAAGGGGCACGGCGTGACGCAGATCAACGCTGTCGGCCAACCTTTCGATCCGCAATTGCATGAAGCTGTCGATCAGAAGCCAACCGAAGCGCATCCGCCAAACACGGTTATCAGCGAGCATCATCGGGGCTATCAGATTGGCGAGCGGATGCTGCGGCCGGCGCGGGTGACGGTCGCGCGGCGGCCGGAGGACGGTTCGTCGCAAAGCGGCGAAAAAAACGGCGGCGAGAGCCATTGAAATGCGCCGAAACGTGATTATCGATTTGATCGAGGGTCTTTAAGAAATGGCTAAAGTAATCGGAATTGATTTGGGGACGACCAATAGCTGCGTCGCGATCATGGAGGGCGGCGATCCGGTGGTGATCGCCAACTCCGAGGGCGCGCGCACCACGCCGTCGGTCGTCGCTTTTACCGATTCGAATGAACGCCTCGTTGGGCAAATTGCCAAGCGCCAGGCGATTACCAATCCGATCAACACGATTTTCGCGATCAAGCGCCTGATGGGCCGTCGCTACGACGACCCGGAAGTGCAACGTGCGACCAAGGTTCTGCCGTACAAGGTGGTCAAGAACGAAGATGGCGCGGCGTGGGTTGAAATCCGCGACAAACGCTACAGTCCGCCGGAAATCTCCGCCTTCGTCCTGCAAAAGATGAAGCAAACGGCCGAGGACTATCTCGGTGAAAAAGTGACCGAGGCGGTCATTACCGTGCCGGCCTACTTCAATGACAGCCAGCGTCAGGCGACCAAGGACGCCGGCCGGATCGCCGGTCTCAACGTGCTGCGGATAATCAACGAGCCGACCGCGGCCTCGCTGGCCTACGGCCTGGACAAGAAGAAGGACGAAAAGATTGCGGTCTTCGACCTCGGCGGCGGCACCTTCGACATCTCGATCCTTGAGCTGGGCGAGGGCGTCTTCGAGGTCAAGGCGACCAACGGCGACACCTTCCTGGGCGGCGAGGACTTCGATCAGCGGATTATCGACTATCTGGCCGACGAGTTCCGCAAGGATCAGGGAATCGACCTGCGCAAGGATCGGATGGCGCTGCAGCGGCTCAAGGAAGCGGCGGAAAAAGCCAAGTGCGAGCTTTCGACCGTGATGGAAACGGACATCAACCTGCCGTTTGTCACGGCCGACCAGTCCGGCCCCAAGCATCTCAACATGAAGCTCACCCGGTCCAAGCTGGAAGCGCTCTGCGCCGATCTGCTCGAGCGGCTCGACGCGCCCTGCCTGACGGCGCTCAAAGACGCCGGCTTGCGCACCGGCGATATCAACGAGGTCGTGCTGGTGGGCGGCATGACCCGGATGCCGGCGGTGCAGGAGCGGGTCAAGAAGCTCTTCGGCCGCGAGGGCCACAAGGGCGTCAATCCCGACGAAGTGGTCGCGATCGGCGCGGCGATTCAGGCCGGCGTGCTCAAGGGCGAAGTCAAGGACGTGCTGCTGCTCGACGTCACTCCGCTCTCGCTCGGAATCGAGACGCTGGGCGGCGTGTTCACCAAGCTGATCGAAAAGAACACGACGATCCCGACGCGCAAGAGCCAGGTTTTTTCGACCGCGCAGGACAATCAGACGGCGGTGACGATCCGGGTCTTTCAGGGCGAGCGCGAAATGGCGGCGGACAACAAGCTGCTCGGCCAATTCGACCTGATTGGAATTCCGCCCGCGCCGCGCGGATTGCCGCAAGTCGAGGTGACCTTCGATATCGACGCCAACGGCATCGTCAACGTCCATGCCAAGGATCTGGGCACGAACAAAGAGCAGTCGATTCGGATCACCGCCTCGTCGGGTTTGAACGAGGATGAGATCAAGCGGATGGTGCACGAAGCCGAACAGCACGCGGCCGGCGACAAGGAGCGGCGTGAGGTGGCCGAGGCGCACAACAAGCTCGACAGCCTGGTCTATACGACCGAGAAAACGCTGGCGGAGCATGGCGCGCAACTGGACGAAGCGTCGCGCAAGACGGTTGAAGAGGCGATCGCGGCGGCCAAGGGCAAGCTCGAATCCAAGGACGCCGGCGAGTTGAATCGCGCCGCCGAAACGCTGCAGAGCGCCACGCATAAGCTGGCCGAGGCGATGTACAGCAAGACCCGGCAGCAAGGCGCTCAGGGCGAAGCCGCCGACGGCGCGGCGGGCGGTCACGGCGCGGCCGGCGGCGGCGATGGCGGCGGGGAAAAGAAGGAAGATGTGGTCGACGCGGACTTCAAGGAAGTGAAATGAGCCGCACGGGCCGGCCCGGCGCGGATCAAATACACGGCTTTGGCGCGGAGAGTCTTACTTCCCGCGCCGAAGTTTATTAGGATAGCTGCGCGATGGCGGCCGCGAAAAAGCGCGATTATTACGAGGTTCTGGGGATTGGGCGGGGCGCCGCCGAGGACGAAATCAAGAAAGCCTACCGCCGGCTCGCCGTCCAGTTCCATCCGGATCGCAATCCCGGCGACAAACAGTCCGAAGAGCGCTTCAAAGAGATCAACGAGGCCTATCAGGTTCTCTCCGATCCTGAAAAACGCGCGCAGTACGACCGCTTCGGCCATGCCGCCTTTCAGGGCCAGCAAGGGCCCGGAGGGTTCGGCGGCTTCGATTTCACGCAGGGCTTCGAGGAAGTCTTCTCGGATATTTTTGGCGATTTCTTTGGCGCCGGCCGCGGCCGTTCGCGCTCGCGCAGCCGCCGCGGCGACGATCTGCGCTACGACCTTGAAGTGGAATTCGAGGAGGCCGCGCGCGGCGCCGAAAAGGTCATCAAGTTCCAGCGGCTGACGGTGTGCGATGCCTGCAACGGCACGCGCGCGCGCGGCGGCGGCGAGGGCGTCAAGACCTGCCCGAATTGCCGCGGCACCGGCCAGGTGCGCACGCAGCAGGGCTTTTTTTCGATCGCGACGACTTGCGGGCAATGCCGCGGCGAAGGAACGATAATCGCCGACCCGTGTACGAAATGCCAGGGGCAGGGACGGCTGCGCAAGGCGGTTTCGCTGTCGGTGCGAATTCCGCCCGGCGTGGACAACGGCTCGCGCCTGAAGCTGCGCAACGAGGGCGAGGCCGGCTTCGGCGGCGGCCCGAGCGGCGACCTCTACGTCGTCGTGCACGTCAAGGAGCATCCGCTATTCGTCCGTCAGGACAACGACGTCGTAATCGAGGCGCCGATCAGCTTTCCGCAGGCGGCGCTCGGTTCGGAGATCGAAGTGCCGACGCTGGACGGCAAAATCAAGCTGAAGATTCCCGCGGGCACGCAATCCGGCAAGGTGTTTCGCCTCAAGGGCAAAGGCTTCGTCGATTTGCATGGCTACGGCCGCGGCGACCATCTGGTGCGGATTGTGGTCGAGACGCCGCGCCGCCTGAGCGGCCGCCAGCGCGAACTGCTCGAGGAATTCGCCAAGGCCTCGGGCGAGGACGTGAATCATCCGATGGCCAAGGGTTTCGTCGACAAGCTCAAAGAGATGTTCGGCTGAGGGCGCGGCCGCGCGCGAATAATCCGCGCCAGGTTTACGGCGCGCCAATCCGGCGCGCCGTTTTTCATTTTTATAGAATTTAATAAAGCGCACGCGCACAAGCGTTTTTGCTTTCCCCGGCCTTGACGCGGCGGCGGGCGTGGTTAATTTCCGCTTAGAGCGGCTGCTCGAAAATCTCTCTCACAGGAGGCTTGCGATGGCGCTGATTCGTTGGGAGCAATTCGATCCGGTTGGCAGCATGCTGGCGTTGCAGGAAGAACTGGGCCGGGCGTTGCGCAATCCTGCATTCAATCTTGGACTTTCAGCATACGGAGCGTATCCGCCGATCAACCTCTTCGACGACGGCGAAGGATTGGTCGTGATGGCGGAATTGCCGGGAGTCGAGCCGGCGAGCGTCAACCTGGTCGTGCAGAGAAACACGCTGACGCTGACCGGAAGCCGCCCGCGAGACGAGGCGAAGGAGCCGGGCGCGTTCCATCGGCGGGAGCGCGAATTCGGCGAATATTCGCGTTCGATCCAGTTGCCCGAGGGGTTGGACCTCGAAAAGACCAGCGCGCGGTTCGAGGCGGGCGTGCTGACCGTGAAGATTCCAAAATCGCCGGAAGCGAAGCCGCGGCAAATTGCGGTCGAATCCGCCTGAAACGGGCGCGCATGGAAAGGAGGTAGTCGCTATGATGCCGGAGCAGGAGATCGCCACCCGCGAAAAGCAGGAAGTTCAGGGCGCGGAAAAGACGAGGGCGGGCCGCTATTTCGTGCCCGCAGTGGATATTCGGGAAAACGAGAACGAGCTCAAGCTGTGGGCGGATATGCCGGGCGTCGCGGAAAAAGATGTCGAAGTGTCGCTCAATGACGGCATGCTGACAATTATCGGCAAGGTTTCGCCCGCCGTGTACGACAAGCTTTCGCCGCTTTATACCGAATACAACGTCGGCAACTATTTCCGTCAGTTCGAGCTCAACGAGGATGTTGACGAAACGCGAATCAAGGCGCGGATGCGCAATGGCGTGCTCGAAGTCGAGTTGCCCAAGCGCGAGCGCGCGCGGCCGCGGCGAATCGAGGTGACCACGGCTTGAGCGGATTTGGTTAATGCAGGCGGCAGGGCGCGCAGCCGCAAGGGAACGGCGCGCGATCCCGAAGGTGGAAGCGCGAGCCGGCGCCGACACGATCAAGCGAGCGTGTCGGCGCCGGCTCTTGAGCATCGTTCGGATGCCGGTGCGCCGCCGATCGCCGATCAGATCCGCCCCAACCGTTCCATCAACGCGCGGCGCATCAGGCCGGCCGGCGGTTTCACTCCATTGAAAAGCTCGAAGGCGAGTTCGCCCTGATTGGCGAGCATCCCCGCGCCGTCGAGCGCACGGCGGCCCAACGCGAGCGCCGGCGCGAGAAACGGCGTCGGTTCGCGCGCATAGACCATGTCGTAGAACATGCAATCGGCGGCGGTGGCCGCGTAGGCGAGCGCGGCGAAGCCGCCCGTCTTGAGGCCCATCGGGGTGGCGTTGACGATCAGCGCCGCCGCGCCGATCGTGGCGGAATCGGTGAGCGCGGCAAGGCCGCGCGCCTCGATAGTTTCGCGCGGGCGGCCGCCGCCGCGGCAGGCGACGTAGCGCGCGAAGCGCCGCTCCAGGCGGTTGGCGCGCTCGACCGTGCGATTGCAGATCACGATACGCCCGGCGCCCATCCGGATACATGCGAGGACCGCCGACGGCGCCGCGCCGCCCGCGCCGACGACCACCGCGGCGCGGCCGTTCAGATCGAGCCGGTTTTCGCGCAGGTCGGCTTCGAGGCCGCGCGCGTCGGTGTTGTCGCCATGCAGTTCTCCGGCGCGGTTGATAACGCAGTTGACCGCGGCGAGCAGCCGCGCCTCGTCGCTCAGATGCGCCATCATCCGCAGCGCGCGTTCCTTGTGCGGCACGGTCAGGTTCACGCCGATCATATCGAGCGCCGGAACCGCGCGAAGCGCGTCGCGCAGCCGCTCCGGCGTAACGTGAAACGCGGCGTAAGCGCAATCGAGGCCGAGCGCCGCATAGGCGGCGTTATGCATCGCGGGCGACAGCGAATGCTCGACCGGATCGCCATAGACGGCGCTGAGCCGCGTCCGCCCGCCAATCGCCGTCGTCGCCGTCATACGGATCAGGCGCGGCCGGGACGCGCGGCGGCGCGCACCTGTTCGGCGGTGAAGAGATAGCGATAGCCAAGACCCGCGTCGGCGAAGGCTTTGGCGGCGCCTTCGCCGCGTTCGACGAGCGCGAAAGCGTGCGTGACGGCCGCGCCGGCGGCGCGCATCGCCGCGACCGCCTGCAGGCTGGAGCCGCCGGTCGTAATCGTATCGTCGATCACGCCGGTCGAGCGGTCTTTGCGGAAAGCGCCCTCGATTTGCTGTTGCAGGCCGTGCGCCTTCAACTCTTTGCGGACAAAGAAGCCGGTCAGGTCGTAGCTGTGGCGCCAGGCGGCGCCGACGATCGCGTCGGTGACGGGCAGCGCGCCGGCGGCCATCCCGCCGATTTGTTCGATGCGCTCGGCGCGCACCAGTTCGAGCATCAATTCGCCCGCGAGATGAGCCCCGCGCGGCAGATAGAGCGTGCGCTTGCAATCGATGTAGTAATTCGAGGCGCGGCCGGAAGCGAGGGTCAGTTCGCGTTCGAAGTAGGATTCGCGCGCCAGCAACTGGAGGAGTTCGTCGCGTTCGTTCGAATTCATCGGACACCCGTAATCATGATGGCGCAATCATAACCGGGCAATCGCGCGGTTCAACAGCCGGAAACGGATATCTTCCGCGCGCCCGCGTGATATGCTGCGCGCGATGTTCTTCGGGCCGTTTCTGGCGTTCTACGCCGTCCTGTTCCTGGTTCTGCTGGCGTTCGTTTTCGTACTGCTGGAGATCGGCGTGATCCATTACGCCTTCCAGATGGTCGGATTGCCGCCCGAACTCGCCCTGCTGGCGCTGTTCGTCAGCCTGATCGGCAGTTATATCAACATACCAATCACTAAAATCGAGACCGGTTCGATTCATCAAATCGAGATAGTGAACAGTTTCGGCGTGCGTTATCGCGTGCCGACGCGTTACGCGGGCGGGGGCACGACGATCGCGGTGAACGTTGGCGGCGCGATCGTGCCGGTGCTGATTTCGATTTACGTGCTGGGGCGGCAGCCCGAAGCGATTTTACCGGCGCTCTTCGGCGTGGCGATCGTGGCGATGGTGGTGAATCGGTTCGCGCGGCCGGTGCCGGGCTTGGGAATCGCGACGCCGATGCTGATACCGCCGATCGTGGCCGCGCTGGTCGCGATCGCGTTCACAGGAATATTCCATGTCGGCGCGCATGTCGACGCCGTGGCGTACGTAAGCGGCGTGATTGGCACGCTGATCGGCGCCGACCTGGTCAATCTGAACAAGCTCGGAGACCTGGGCGCGCCGGTGGCGTCGATCGGCGGCGCAGGCACATTCGACGGCGTCTTTCTGACCGGAATTGTCGCGGTGCTGCTCGCTTGACGCGAATAATCGGCGGCGCCGATCAGGCGTAGCGGGCCAGGATCGGCACAATTTCATATTGCGGCGGAGCGGCGCTGATTTCGGCCCGCCCGTTCTCGATCGTCAGGTCGAGTTCGCTGCGCACGCCGAAACGGCCGGCAAGATAGACGCCGGGTTCCACCGAGAAGCAGGTTCGATCGATCAGGAGGCGGTGGTCGCGGGTTTCCAGCGAATCGAGATTGGCGCCGGTTCCATGGACCTCGCGGCCGATCGAATGGCCCGTGCGATGGAGGAAGGCGGCGCCGTGGCCGGCGGCTTCGATTACGGCGCGTGCGGCGCGGTCGGCCTCGGCGCCGCTGATCGGATCGCCCGCCGCCACCCGCCGTTGGATCAGCGCGACGGCCGCGTCGCGCGCGTCGGCGACGACGCGAAAGACGCTTGCGTGCTCTTCGGCGGGGCGATCGCCAACCGCGCCCATCCATGTGAGATCGCCGTAAATCGCGTCCTCGTCGAGTTCCCTGGCGAATAGATCGAGCAGCACCAGATCGCTGTGGCGAATCGGGGTGTCGCGCTCCTCGGCGGGGCCGTAATGGGGATTGGCCGCGTTGGCGTTGACCGCGACGATCGGCGCTTCGTCGGTGCGCAGGCGATGGGCCGCGATGCGTCCCAGCACGAATTTCTGAATCGTATATTCGGTGCAGGGGAGCCGGGCGCGCACGCGCCGTGCGATTTCCGCGAAGGCTTCGTTGACAATCACCCGCAAGGCGGACGCGGCGCGCCGATGGCCGGCAAGTTGCGCCGGAGTGAGCGTCGCCTCGAAGCGCTGGATCAGGTCGGCCGCCGTCACGACTTCAACGCCCGTTGCGCGCACCAACTCCAAAGTTCCCGCATCGACGCGCGATACGTACGGAATTGCGCACTCCGGCGAGTAGTTCATCGCGATGATGCGGCCGGCGCCGAGGATCGACGCCAGCGCCGCCGCCATTTCGTCGATGGATCGATAGACGATGCGGCGGCCGGCGGGCAGCGCGTCAAGGCGATGCGCCTCGACGGCGGAGACGATCGCGCACGGCTCGCCCGCGGCTGCAATGAAATAGAACCAGCGGCGGGTCGTGATGCCGCGGCCGGGCAGGCCGAGGATGCGATAGGCGAGCGGATCGCTCAGCCGAAAGTCATAGAACAGCCATCCGTCTAGTCCGGATTCGCGAATAGCGTCGGCGATAAGCGCGATGCGAGTCATCGGTGGAGGTTCTTCGCCGAGCCTTTCAATCAGGCCGGTTTGGCCGGCGGCGTGAACCGTTCGCCCCATACGTGAACGCGCTCGGCGTCGATGCGGACCATCGGATTGTTCGCGGGGCTGAGCGCCATCGCGCGATATTGCGGATACTTGTCGCGCAGATTGCGCAGCGCGAGCATGTACTCGTTGGCGTCATCGACCAGCCGCGCGGAGCCGTGCACGAGCACGTAAGCGAGGTAGGACCATTCCTCCTCGTAATGATCGATCAGCAGGGCGACATTGGAATTGGCGGCGATATTGCGCATCCGCTTCAATTTAAATCCGACGCGCCGCTTGGGTTTTTGATCGATCACGAAATAGAAATGGCCCGCGCCGTCGAACCAGAAGCAGAGCGGAACGTTGTGCGGGTTCGCATCGCCGTCGGCGGTGGCGAGGTGGCCGACGCGCGCGAGTTTGAGAAACTCGGCGACGCGATCATCGTAAAGCGGCGCAATCGACAACTCCGGCATCGCGCGACTCCTCCGGCGTGGCGGCGCCATTGCGCCGCGCTCCCTTGAGCATGTCGCGCCGGGCGTGTCCGCTCAAGTGGGGCGCCCGGCCGATCAGCGTTCTTCGCCAAACAGGAATATCGATAACGCGAGAATGGTGAATATCGCGTTCGGCGTCCATGCCGCCAACCATGCCGGAATCGCGCCCGATTCGCCGAGCGACGAGGTCAACCCCAGCGCGAACCAGTAGACGAAACCGATGCCGATGGCGAGGCCAAAGCTGCGCCCCAGGCTCAAATTGCGCGGCAAAGGGTCAAGACTGAGCGCCATCCCCAATGCGACCATGATCAAACATGACAGCGGCATCGCGAATTTCAGGTCGCGATTGACGATATAGCCGCCCGGATCGAGGCCCTTGCTGCGCAGATCGGCGATATAGCGATCAAGCTCGGGCAGGCTGAATTCATCCGGATCAAGCATCACGATGCCGAGGTCGGACGGCTTGACCGAAGACGCGAAGCGATAATTGCGCACCTCGCTCGAGACGCGGCCAAGATTATCGAGCGTGAGCAGAGTGGCGTCGTCCGCCGTCCACGAGGAGCCGTTCCAGTAGGCGTGATTGGCGCGAAGGATCGTGTGAAGCGAAAAATCGGGACCGACCGTGTAGAGCGTCACGTGGCGCATCGTTTTGGTGCGATGGTCGTAGGAATCGGCGGAAAGAAAGCCGTCGCGGGCGCGCACCCAGGTTCGTTGAGCGAAAAATACCCCGCGAACTTGACGTTTTTTGAGCGTAACTTCGTAGAGATAACGCGCTTCGCGCATCGATTGCGGAACCACGCCTTCGCTGATCGCGAAGTTGAAAAGCGAGATCCCGATCGCGACGACGAGCACCGGTATCCCCATTTCGAGCCGGCTGATGCCAAGCTGCTGGCAGGCCAGCACCTCGCCGGAGCGGTTGAGCAGGGCGAAGCCGAGCAAGACGCCGGCCAGACAGGCGACCGGCAGCAATTGCGAGACGATCATCGGCACTTTGAGCGCGAAATACTCAAGCCCGATCATTCCAAAGCCGCCGTAACGGACCAGGTCTTTGAAGCGATCGAAAACGTCGCCGAGCAGGTAGGCGATAGTGAAGGCGCCGAGGCAGACCAGAAACGGCCCGAAGAATTGGAGCGCGAGAAAGCGGTCCATCGTCGGCGAAAGGCGCGGCCGGCTGTTCATGCCGCCTCCCGCGAATGCCCGATGCGCTCGAACCATTGCCAGAGCATGTCGGTGGGTCCGCGACCCTGATCGCCACGGTCGGCCGCGCTGCGCAGAAACAGGACCAGCGCAAGCGCCGTAAACGCGAGATCCGGGATGCTCATGGCGGCGAACGCGTTCAACCGGCCGCGTTCGGCCAGTCCTTCGCCGGCGCGCATCAACGAGTAGTAAACGAAGAAAAGCGCAATCGCCACGCCGAATCGTTCGCCTTGGCCTCCACGGGCCGGTTTCAGCCCGAGCGGGATGCCGATCGCGGCGAATAGAATCGTCGTGACCGGCAGCGTGAACTTGCCCGCCATCTCGGTTTCGGCGAGAAAGTCGGGTTTGCCGGCCGCGCGCGCCGCCGCGATTCGCGCTGTAAGCTCGCCGTAACTTAATTCGCCGGCATCGCGGACCTGCGTGTCCAAATCGGCGTCAGGCCGGACGTTGAGGTCGTAGATCTTGAATCTCGTGAGATGGCTGGAAGAGCCTTGCGCTTCCAATCCGAACATCGAACCGTCGTAAAGCCTGACCATGATCGATTGGTCGGAGGGGTTGGAGACGATTTTGCCGGTGCGCGCTATGACCGTGTTCTGGGCCGGCGGGTTGCGCGCATCGGAAATCAACACGCCGTGCAAGATGCCGTCATGCGGCGAAATATGGTCGACGTAGATTACCAGCCCGGGCAGGTTGCGGTTGAAGACCTTGTCCTTCAAGCCGGCGGTGGAGCGCGTCTGCGTCAGCTCGAACAGACGTTCGCGCAGATGTTCGTTCGCCCATGGCCGAACCGAAAAAGCGAGCCAGCTCGAAAGCGCCCAAACCACGACGGCGAAGCCAAAGACCGGCGCGGAGATGCGATAGAGGCTGATTCCGCACGCCCGCGCCGCGATAATTTCGCGATCGCCCGACATCCGCCCGAACCCCATCAAGACCCCGATTAGAACGGCCATCGGAAAGGTCAGCTCCAAAAAGGCCGGCATGATAAATCCGAGCAGGCTCGCAACGTCCGCGAGCGTCACGCCGCGGTTAACCACCAATTCGATCAGTTTGAGTAATTTTCCCGTGACCAGGGCGAAGGTCAGCAACAAGACGCCAAACAGAAACGGAGTGGCGACTTCCTTCACGACGTAACGGTCGATTATTTTCGTTCGAATCATCCGAATGGTTAGACGGACGCTCCTCCCAGCCGTTTCAGTTTAAGCGCTGATTTTCGTGAAGAAAATCCGGGAAGCTCAAATTACATAGAGATTTTCTTCCGCCCAAGGCGCCGCCGCCGGGACATGATGCTCTCCCGTGCGCGGATCGCTACAATTCCCAAACGATGCGCAAGCCTCCGACGCGCGGCCCGCTCCGTGGAACGCCGCGCCACATTCATGATGATTCCGCGGGTTTGAGCAAGCGAAACGACTTTCGCCGCGCGCAGGATTCCCGCAGGTTTAACGCCAAGTCCCGGCAAACCGCCGGTGAAGGTTCCGCGCCGCCGCATCCAAACCCCGCTCAGACGCCGGATGGCCGGCGCGGCTCCCGTCCTTTCGAGCATCGCGATCGGCCGCGGAATGATCTGATTTTTGGCGCCGAGCCGGTGCGCGAATTGATTGCGGTTGCGCCGGCCGCCGTTCGTACCCTATACGTTAAAAAGGGCGGCGAAGCGCGTTATGCCGCCGAAGTCGCCGCGGTGCGCATCGCCGGCGCCGCGATTGTCGCTGCCGACCCCGACGCGCTCGGGCGGATGGCGGGTTCGGAGGCGCGGCATCAGGGCATCGTCGCGCTGGTTCGGGAATACCAATACGCCGCGCTCGAAGATCTCATGGCCGCCGGACGCGATCCGTTGGTTATCGTGGACGGAGTCACCGATCCGCGAAACCTGGGCGCGATTATCCGTTCGGCGGAATGCGCCGGTGCGGGCGGCGTGATCGTAGCCCGTGACCGCACTGTGGGCGTTACGCCCGTGGCTATCAAAGCCTCGGCGGGCGCGTGGGCGCATCTGCCGATCGCACGTTGCGGGAACGTCGCTCAAGCCCTGGAATCGCTCAAACGCGCCGGGTACTGGATCGTCGCCCTGGCTCCGGACGGCGATACCGATATTTACGCGCTCGACGCGGCGCGGCGCCTTGCGTTCGTGGTCGGATCGGAGGGCGCCGGAGTGCGCGAGATCGTGCGCAAGCGGGCTGATTTCGTCGCTCGAATTCCGATGCGCGGCCGAATCGATTCGCTGAACGTATCGGTGGCCGCGGCCGTCGCGCTGTTCGAAATCGTGCGGCGGCGCGCGGCGTCGGCTCCGGCCGTTTGACCATGGCCGAAGCGCGCCCGTCCGCGCCCCGGCGACATGCGCGGATAGTGCTGGCGGCGGCGATCGCGATCGGAACCGCGTTGCGCTTTTGGCGGCTCGGCGTGGACGAGATGCTGCGGCCGGAAGCGGCCGCGTGGATCGCGGCGACGGCGCCCGGCATTCGCGGGGTTTTCGCGCTGGGCCTGCGCTACGACGCCGGCAAACTGAGCCTTTACGATATCGTTTTGCATTACTGGATCGCCGCCTTCGGCCAGGGCGTCGCCGCGATGCGCACGCTCTCGGCGGCCTTTGGCGCCGGCGCGATCATCCTTTTGTTCCTTGCGGTTCGCGAAATATTCGGAACTTTGCGCGACCCGGGCACGACGGCGTCAGCACTGGAGCCGGTCGACGGCGCGCTTGCCGGAGCATACGCGGCGCTGCTGTTCGGCTGCAATTTTCAAATGGTCGCGATGGCGCGGATCGTGCGCATGTATCCCTTGATGCTCGCGCTGATTCTGACGCAGATATTTTTTTTCGTTCGCGCCTGGCGGCGCGCCGGTCGAATCAACTGGCTTGCGGCGGCGCTGTGCACGGCGCTTGCCGTAGCCGCCAACGATACGGCGCTGTTCTTTTTCGCCGCCGAGGCGGTTTGGCTCGGTTATCTTTTCCGCTTCGACAAAAGTCGCGCGGGCGATCCGCCGCCCTCGCTGATGCGTCCGGCGCTCGCGCTGGCGCTCGCCGCTGCGCTTTTTTCGCCGCTGGCCGTGGTGGCGTGGCGCAGCGGGTATGGCGCGCTGGAACGGGGCGCGATGGCGTGGGTTGAGCCGCGTCCGCCGTGGTGGCCGATTGGCGCATTGCGCGGCATGACCGGCAACGCCGCGTTTGCGCCGCTGGCCGCGCTGGCGGTCTGGGGCGCGTGGGACGGCGGTCGGCGGGAGCGCCGGGCGGTCGCGTTGATGCTGTGCTGGTTCGCGATTCCCTTTCTTGCCGTGCTCGCGATTTCCTACACGGTCACGCCGCTGATGACGGAACGGTACGTGCTTGCGAGCCTGACGGCTTTCCTGGCGCTGGCGGGCGTGGGCCTGGCGTGCGTGCGCCGGCCGGCGTTGCGCGCCGCGCTCGCGGCGCTGGTCGTGATTCAGTCGCTTGCCCATCTCCATAGCCGTTGGCGCAAGCCGAACGATATCCAATGGCGCGAGGCGGCCGCCGCCGCCATTTCCGCCGTCCCATCCGGCGCGCAAATCGCGGTCATGCCGCCCGACGAACCATTATGGGTCGTGCGGTACTATTTGCCGCCCGCGCAGTGGTCGCGGGCGGTGGGCGCCGACGCGCATTTCAGCGGATCGGACCGGCGATGGTCTTTTTCCTGCGGAACAGAGCCGATTGCGATCGTCGAATCCGACCTGCCGCCAGACGCTTTCGCCGCCGTTCGGCGATGCTATCCCGGCGCCGTCGCCGAGTTTCGCCGCGTCGTCGTGGTCAAGCGCTGAGCGGCCGCTTCGCCCGCCAGCGGGTCGAGCCGCCGGCGCGTTCGAACGCGACCCGCTCCACGCGCGAGGCCGATCAAAGATTGGTCTTGTAATCCTGCTCGACCGCAGCGTCGATGCGGCGCGCATCGTCCTCGGACCCGCCCATCCTGGCGGCCAGATAGTTCCCGAAAGAAATTTTATGCGGCGGCGGCCACTTCTCGTAATTCCACAATTCGGAACGGATAAAGGCCTTCGCGCAGTGGAAAAAACATTCGCGCACCCGCACGCGAATCGCGATTTGGGCCGGTTTGCCGCGCGCCGCCAACGACTCTAAAACCGACGGATCGCAAGTCAGCTCCGCCAGTCCGTTCACGCGCAAGGTTTCGTTCGTGGGCGGCGCGATGAACAGGATTCCGACCCGCGGATTCGCGAGGATATTCTCCAACCCGAACAGCAGCTTGTTGCCTTGCCGGTCCGGGATGAGCAGCGTCGAGCGATCGGCGACTTTGACGAATCCGGGCGCATCGCCCTTCGGCGACACATCCTGATTTCCATCGGCGTCGGCGGCGCCAAGCGCTATGAATGGCGCGCGGCGAATGAAATCGATCGCCGCGTCGTCAAGCTCTTTCAGCAATTTGAGCGGCGTCACGCGATTCGGATGCCCCATCCGTTCGCGCAATTGTTCGACGGTCGTGATTCGATAGTCGTGCGAATTTGCCATCGTCCCGCGCCTCCGGTGCGGTTTCAGGCTAGCGATCCGCACGGAAAATCGAAAGCGCCGCTAAATCGGCGGAATATCCGCCGGCTAGAGTGGCGTCCCCTGAATAAGCATGCACTCCGCATCGGTCTTGCGCTCGGCGTGGATGCCCGGATCAAGTCCGGGCATGACCAGCTCTGTTCGTCATTGCCGGGCCAGGACCCGGCAATCCACCCCTTGCCGCCCAACAGTGGACGGCCTGCGTGCCGAGCTGACAAGGCATCAGGTGGAATTTGTTAATGGGACGCCACGTTAGAAATCGCGATCGGCCTGCTCGTCGATCAACGCGGCGAGCGCGTCGCGATAAGCGGATGGCTTCAGACTCCGCAGCAGTTCGTGTGCCGCGTCGATTTGAGCCAGGGCGAGCGCGCGGCCGCGATCGATAAGCTTCGGCTCCCGCATCGTCGCGAGCGCGCGCTCGAACGCCGCTCCTTCAAGCGCGGCTCCCGGCCGGAAATCGTCCGGAGGATCGCCGCGTTCGCCGCACGCCAGCACGACCGGCAGCGAGAGTACGCCCGCGCGCAAATCCGATCCCACCGGCTTGCCGATTTTTTCTTCCGGGCCGATCACGTCGAGCAAATCGTCGACCATCTGGAAAGCGAGGCCGAAGGTTCGTCCGAGCTGGTCCATCGCGGCGATGGTCGCCGCGTCGGCGCCGGCCAGGTCCGCCGCAACCCGGCCGCCCGCGGCGAACAACGACGCCGTTTTCCGTTCGATAACCCCGAGGTAGTCGTCGAGCGCGGCGCTTGCGTTCTGGCGCATCCGCCCCTCCATCACCTCGCCTTCGGTCAACTGGATGCAGGCCTGAGCCGCGACCCTGACCAGCCGCTCTTCAAACCGCCCGCACAACTCGAAGGCGCGGCAAAAGAGGAAATCGCCCGCGACCAGCGACGGCGCGAAGCCGTAGCGGGCGAAGGCCGACGGCTTGCCGCGGCGCAGCACGCCGCCGTCGATAATGTCGTCATGCAGCAAGGTGGCCGAATGAATCAGCTCAAGCGCGATCGCCGCGTCGATCGCGTCCTCGACTTTTTCATCCGGGCCGCCGCAGCTCCGGTAAGTCAGCAGGATGAACAGCGGGCGCAGGCGCTTGCCGGAACCGTCGACCAGATAGTGGCAGATTTCGCCGATCAGCTTCTCGTTCGAGTCGAGCAGTCCGCTCAACTTCTGCTCCGCCGCGCGCAAATCCTCGCGCACCAAATCGGCGGGATTCGCGGGAGTGGCGGCGAGCGCGCGGGCGACGCCTGATGGTCTGGAAGGTTTCACCAGCGCGGCCTACCGGAAGAGATCCGAAGCCGCAGGCCGAATCAGCGCCCGCGCACTGCCGGCGGCCGGCCGATAGCGATAGCCGCGGATGAGTACGGCGGGGGTCGCGCCCGCCTTGGGCATCAGCAGGCCCGCGGCGGCGGCCAATTCGTCGGCGGCGGCGATCACGGTGTGATGCAGCTCGCGTCCGCCCAAATCGCGGCTGCCGCGCAGATCGAGCATCGGGTCCATTCCGGCGACTCCGATGCACACCTCGGTGAGACCGTCGCGCCAGGGCCGGCCAAACGTGTCCGTGATGAGCACGGCCAATTCCACGCCGCCGAGTTCCTTGATTGCGGCTCGAATTCGCGCGGCGGAAGCGTCGGCGTCTTCGGGCAGCAGGATCGCGCGGTCGTCCTCGAGGCTGTTGGATTCGTCGATGCCGGCGTTGGCGCAAACCCATCCGGGGCCGGTTTCAACGATCAACACGCCGTTGTCCATTCTGACGATCCGGCTGGTTTGCCTGAGCACCAATTCGACGGCGCGCGGATCTTTCTCCCAGCGGGCCGCGAAACTCAACGCCAGCGGCGACGGCTCGATTTCCGCCAGGTCGGCCAGGCGGCCCTCCGCCTTGGAGACGATTTTCTGGCACACGACCAGGATATCGCCGCTGGCAAAGCGCAAATCCATCCGTTCCGCGGCGTGGAGAATCAACTCGGCGAGGTTGTCGCCGGGCATGATCATCGGGATGCCTTCGATCGCAGTCAGCGTAAGCGCGGCCATGGGAAGACCAGATTACACGCTCAGTGCGCGGCTCACCACGGTCGCGAGCGCCGCGGCGCGGTCCGGATCGGACATTATCGTATCGGTCGCGATGGCCCGCATCCCGAGCGCGCGTACTGGTTCGATATAACGATGATCGACGACATCGAGCACAAACAGTCCCGCGATCTCGCGATAGAGGCGGGCGACGCCGAGCGGCGAAACCTCATGGCCCAGGCCCCGCATCATTTTGTCCGCGGGGCCCTTGATCGTTTTGCCGCCGACGATCGGGCTGATCGCGGCGACGCGGCTGCGGACCGCGGCCAAGGCCTCGCGCACGCCGGCGAGCGCGAGAATCGGCCCGATCGAAACGAACGGATTGGAGGGCGCGATTACGATCGCGCGCGCCCGCTTGATCGCCGCCAGCACGGCCGCCGTGGGGCGCGCATCATGCGCGCCGCGCAATTCGATTTTCTCGACCACTCCGCGCGCTCGCCCGCGGACGAAATATTCCTGGAACGGCAGAGCGGATTTGCCTTTGAGCTTGACGAAGGTTCGCGCCGGCTCGTCGCTCATCGGCAGAATCTCCGCCTTCACGCGCAAGCGCCGCGCCAGTTCCACGGTGATTTGCGTGAGCGTGGCGCCCTGCGCCAGCCGCTCGGTGCGGTAAAGATGGGTCGCAAGATCGCGATCGCCGAGATTGAACCACGGTTTGCCGTAGAGCCGGCCGAGCGCCTCCAGCGCGTTGAAGGTCTCGCCCGACAGGCCCCATCCCGTTTCAGGATTCACAACCCCCGCCAGCGTGTAGATCACCGTGTCCACGTCCGGCGAGACATGCAGGCCGTAAAAGCGCTCGTCGTCGCCGGTGTTGACGACGACGGCGAGGTCGCTTTGATTGAACTTCCGCGCCAGTCCGCGCAGGAACTTAGCCGCACCCACTCCCCCCGCCAGCGTGGTGATCAGCGGAGAGCGGGGTTGGTGCGATGGGCCGCGCGCCATTGGGAGCCTTTCTGCCGTACAGTTTTTTATACAGGGTCGAACGCTCGACCGCGACGCGGCCGGCCGCGCGCGCTTTTTCTTCGATCAGGTCGACCGGAACGAATTCGCCCGCCGTGCCTCCGGCCTGCGCCGTGATGCTTTCTTCCATCAGCGTGCCGGAAAAATCGTTGCATCCGACCTTGAGCGTGATCGCGGCGAAGTCCGCGCCGAGTTTCACCCACGAGGTCTGGATGTTATCGATTAAGCCGCGCAGGTAGAGCCGGGAAAAAGCGTACATCCGAAAATCCGGAAAGCCGAGCTCGGCCGGATGAACCAGCCCCTTGCGGTAGAGCACGGTGTTCTCGTGGATGAAGCGCAGCGGCACGAATTCCGTGAAGCCGCCAGTGCGTTTCTGGATCGACCGGATCAAATCGAGATGATTGACGACCTGCCGCGGGCTTTCGAGATGTCCGTACATGATCGTCGAGGTGGTCGGCACGCCGAGACTGTGGGCGGTGGCGATGATATCGACCCACGCGGCGACGTCGACTTTCTTGTGGCTCAGGATTTCGCGCACGCTGTCGTCGAGGATTTCGGCCGCCGTTCCGGGAATCGAGCCCAGGCCGGCCGCGCGCAGCATCGCGATATATTCCCGGTATTCCATCCGCGTGCGCCGCGCGCCGTACATGATCTCCATCGGCGAGAAGGCGTGGACGTGGATCTCCGGGAAGCGCGTTTTAATCGCGACGAGCAGATCGCGATATTTGAACGCCGGCATGTCGGGATTGATGCCGCCCTGCATGCAGACTTCGGTCGCCCCGCGGGCGATCGCGTCGCCGACCTTGGCGAGGATGGTTTCGTCCGCATGGTCGTACGCGTCGGACTCCCATTTCTGGCGTTTGAAGCCGCAAAACTGGCATCCGACAAAACAGATGTTGGTGAAGTTGATATTCCGATTGACGACGTAGGTGACTTCCTCGCCAACGTCCTCGGCGCGGGCGAGGTCCGCGGCTTTGACCACCGCGCGCAAATCGTCGCCGCCGGCGGTGTAAACCATCAGGCCTTCGTCCGGAGTCAGCTCGCCGTAATCGAGCACTTTGAGCAGCGCCGCGCGCATCGGGGCCGACGCCCGGTTCATCAATACGTTCAGCGGCGTCGCCTCGATTTCGTCGGCGAACGCGCGCATCTGGTCGAGGTTCACGCTTAGACCTCCGCGGAAATCCGATCGCTGAGCCGGCCGATCGCCGGACGAATCGCCGGATCGACCCACTCGTCATGGATGAATTCGGGGTAAATCGCAAGCCGCCGTTTTAGGTGAAAGCCGGCCCGCGCGCATCGTTCCTTAAGCCGCTCGAGATGCGGCCATGGAGCTTCGGGATTCACGTAATCGCGGCTGAGCGGCGAGATGCCGCCCCAATCGTTGATTCCGGCCGCGAGGAACAATTCGATTTCATGCGGCGAAAGATTCGGCGGCGCCTGCACATTCATCGCGCCGCCCAGAACCAGCCGCGCCGTCGCAAGCGCCCGCGCCATCTCCATCGCGCCCGGCTCGGGCGCGTCTTCGAGCGGCAGGCCAGGCTTGGCGCGAAAATTCTGAATGATCACTTCCTGAATATGACCGTGGCGCTCGTGGCTCGCGCGAATCGCGAGCAGGCTTTGCGCGCGCTCCGCGGGCGTATCGCCGATTCCGATCAAGATTCCCGTGGTGAAAGGAATTTTCAATTCGCCCGCCTCGTCGATCATCCTGAGCCGCACCGCAGGATCCTTGTCCGGCGCCCATTGATGCACTCCGCCGCGCGCGCGCAGGCGGGGCGAGACGCTTTCCAGCATCAAACCCATGCTGACGTTGAGCGGGCGCAGCATCGCCATCTCGCCGGGCGTCAGGATTCCGGCGTTGGTATGAGGCAGCAGGCCTTCCTCAAGCGCGGTCGCGCAGGCGCGCGCGACATGTTCGGCGGTCGTCCGAACGCCCAGCGCGGCCAGCGTTTGGCTATATTCGCGGAACGCCAGCTCGGGTTTGTCGCCGAGGCACATCAGCGCCTCGATACATCCCTGCTCGCGGCCGCGCCGCGACCATTCCGCGACTTCGGCGAGCGTCATCGTCCAGGCGCCCGGATCGCCCGGATCCTTGCGGAACGTGCAATAGCTGCAACGGTCGCGGCAAAGATTCGTAATCGGAAGAAAAACTTTCGGCGAATAGGAAACGTCGCGGCCCTTGGAGCGATCGCGCAATTCCGCCGCAGCCGCCATCACGCGCGGCACGTCGGAATCGCCGCATTCGATCAGCGCGATCGCGTCCGCTTCGTCCAATCGATCGCCCGCGAGCGCCCGCGTCAGAATCGCATCGATCCGGTTTTCGCGAGCTGCGAATGATTCCAAGTGCGCCATCCTGATCCAGCGCCCCTTATAAGCCATCGAAATGGCAGAGGCAACCTGACCCCTCGGACAGAGGAGCCTCATCCGTCGGGGATTGGCGGCGATTCCCGCGATTTGGCGAAAATCCGGCAAATCAGTCGCCTCGGTGACGAAAACCTTGGTTTGTAGTTGCCAATTCGCGCGCGTTGGCTTGGGCGTTCGCCCCTTTCCAATGTTAGGATCGAACCATACCAACCATTCCTCTTCCCGCGGAGAGTCGCTGCGATGGCACACGCCGAAACTGTGGCCGCCTCATCCGAGACCGGCCAGCGCGTCGAATACGAACTCCAGCTCTACTACTGGATGAAGCTGATTCGAGCGTTCGAGGAACGGGTGTCACGGCTCCATCGGCAGAACAAAATCCTTGGCGGAGTCTATTCCGGCGCGGGCCAGGAGGCGGTCGTGACCGGCGTTTGCGCGCCGCTGCGGCCGGGCGACTTCGTCGCGCCGCTCCATCGCGACCTCGGCGTTTTTCTGGTGCGCGGCGTCGATCCGGGACGGTTGATGGCGCAACTGATGGGCAAGGAGACTGGGCTGTCGCGCGGCAAGGATTCATTCCTGCACGGCGGCGACCTTGAACATCACGTCTTCGGCTCGACCTCGATGCTGGGGTCGTCGCTGCCGGTCGCCGCGGGCGCCGCGCTGAAATTCCAGATCAAAAAAGAGGCGCAGGTCGCCGTCGGCTTCTTTGGGGAGGGCGCCTCGTCACGCGGCGACGTTCACGAAGCCATGAACTTCGCCGGCGTGCGCAAGTTGCCGGTGGTCTTCGTCTGCGAGAACAACCGCTACGCCTATTCGACGCCGCTCGACAAGCAGATGGCGATCGAGAATGTCGCCGAGCGCGCGGCCGCATACGGCTTCAAGGGCCACGTGGTCTCCGGCAACGATCTGCTCGCGGTCGTCCAGCTCGCCGAAAAAGTCATTCGCCGCGTGCGCGAGGGCGGCGGTCCTGAATTGATCGAATGCAAAACCTATCGTTATCGGGGCCACAGCGAACACGACGCCGCGCTCTATCGCGACAAGGAAGAGCTGCTGGAGTGGCAAAGCCGCGATCCGATTCCGCGCTACGAATTTTATCTCGAGAAGAAAGGGCACGACGTGAAGCGCATCCGCGAGGAAATCGACGAGCGCACGCGCGCCGTGCTGCAGCAGGCCGTCGAGTTCGCGGAACAAAGCCCGATGCCGGCGCCCGAAGAGGCGCTGGAAGATTTGTACGCGCCCGCGCCGATGAATTCCGCCCGCGACGGGCGCGCCTGAAACGCGAGGGGAGTTGGATGGAAGCCACTTATCTCGCCGCGATCAACCAGGCTCTGCACGAAGAGATGCGCCGCGACGAAAACGTCATCGTGATGGGCGAAGACGTGGCCGAACTCGGCGGAGCCTTCAAAGTCACCGACGGACTGCTGGCCGCGTTCGGCGAGGACCGCGTGATCGATACCCCGATCTCCGAAGCGCTGATCGTCGGCGCCGGCGCCGGCGCGGCGATTCTCGGGATGCGCCCGGTGGTCGAGATGCAATTCGGCGATTTTATCTCGTGCGCTTTCGATCAAATCGTCAACACCGCCGCGACGCTGCGCTACCGGCACGGCGGCCGCGCCGCCTGTCCGCTGGTGATTCGCGCGCCCTCGGGCGCCGGCATACACGGCGCGCTGTTCCATTCGCAAAATCCCGAAGCCTGGTTCACGCGCGTTCCGGGCTTGAAGGTGGTGGCGCCCGCTACCGCCTACGACGCGAAAGGTCTTCTCAAAAGCGCGATTCGCGACGGTAATCCGGTCGTCTACTTCGAGCACAAGCGGCTCTATCGCAGCATCAAGGAAAACCTCCCCGATGCGGAATTCACGGTTCCGATCGGCCCTGCCGAGGTGCGCCGGCCGGGACGCGACCTGTCGCTGATTACCTACGGCGGCACGCTCCATCAGTGTCTCGACGCCGCTGGCATCGTCGCCCGCGAAGACGGCTTGTCGATCGAAGTGCTCGATCTGCGGACGCTGTTGCCGCTCGATCGCGAGGCGATTCTCGGGACCGCGCGCAAAACCGGAAAGATACTGATCGTCCACGAAGATCGGCTGACCGGCGGCATCGGCGGCGAAGTCGCCGCGATTATCGCCGAGCATGCGTTCGATTCGCTCGACGGGCCAATCCGGCGCGTCGCCGCGCTGGATACGCATACCGCTTACAGTCCGCCGCTCGAGGAATTCATTCTTCCCAACGCCAACAAGATCGTCGCAGCGATCCGCGGCCTGGCCGCATATTGATTATGCCAATAGATGTGATCATGCCGCAGATGGGTGAAAGCGTCGTCGAAGGCGTTATCACCAAATGGCTGGTGCGCGAGGGCGACGCCGTTACCGAAGATCAGTCGCTTTGCGAGATTTCGACCGACAAGGTCGATACCGAAATTCCTTCGCCCGCCGCCGGGATCGTCTCGCGCATCGTCGCGCCCGAGGGCCAGACGCTGCCGATCGGCGCGCTGCTCGCGGTGATCGAAGAGCCCGGCGCGGCGGCCCGCCCGGCGGTTTCGACGCGGCCCGCGCCAACGCCCGTCGAGGCTCCGGTGCGAGCCGCGGAAGAGCCGCCGCCGGCCGCCCAACCCGCCGCGCCACAGCCGCTCGCCGTTCCAGCGTCCGCGGCGGTCGCGGCCGAAGCTGAAACCCCGGCCGGGCCGCGCCGCTATTCGCCGGTGGTGATGCGGATGGCCGCGGAGCATCGCCTCGATCTCGCCGGAGTGTCTGGAACTGGAATCGGCGGACGTGTCACCAAGCGCGACGTGGAACGCTACCTCGAATCGCTCAGACCCGCGAATCAGCGCGCCGCCGTCTCCGCCGGCAACGGCGCCGCGGCCGCGGCTCCTGCCCGGCCAAGCGCGCCGCCGTCGATTGCGCCAACGATCGGTTCGGTTTTCAAGCCGCCTGTTTATCAGCCGCGCGACGGCGATATCGTCGAGCCGTTCACCCGCCGCCGCAAATTGATCGCGGAGCACATGGTTTTCTCGAAAACCCATTCGCCCCATGTGCCGACCGTCGCCGAAGTCGATCTCACCCGCGTCGCCGCGCTGCGCGACGCGCGCAAAGCGGAATTCGCCGCGCGTGAAGGTTTCGCGCTCACGCTCCTGCCGTTTGCCGCGATGGCGACGGTCCGCGCGCTGAAAGAATTTCCGAAGATGAATGCGTCGGTCGTGGGCGATTCGCTGGTGATCCGCAAAGAGATCAATCTGGGCGTCGCGATGGACGCTGAGGAGGGCCTGCTGGTTCCGGTAATCCGGCGCGCCGAAGAGATGTCGGTGACCGGACTGGCCCGCGAAATCGAGCGGCTGCGGCGCAAGGTGCAGGAAAAATCGATCGCCGCCGACGATCTCGCCGGCGGCAGCTTCACGCTTTCCAATCCGGGGCGCGAGGGCAACCTTTACGGCTTCGCCATCATCAACCAGCCGCAAGTCGGAATTCTCCGGATGGGCGAGGTGAAGAAGCGGCCGGTCGTGATCGAAGTCGAGGGCGCCGACGCGATCGCGATTCGCGCGATGATGTATCTCGCGCTCTCGTATGACCATCGCGTGATCGACGGCGTGCTCGGCAACCGCTTTCTCTATCGCACCGCCCGCATCCTTGAAGCCGCCGATTTCGAATTATGAGCGCCGCTGATCCGGTTTCATTCCGGGCCGCGCACGATCGAAAATAGCCGTCATGCGCGCGATGGCCGTCAGAACGCCGGCCGCGATCGAAACTGGTCCGCTCGAAGCCGCCGATCTGGAAATTCCCGCTCCCGGAGCCGGCGAGATTCTGGTCCGGGTCCGGCGCTGCGGCGTATGCCGTACCGATCTGCACGTCGCGGAGGGCGATCTGGCGCCGAAGCGTCCGCGGATCGTTCCCGGCCATGAAATCGTTGGCGTGGTGGAAAAATCGGGCCCCGGATGCCGCCGGTTCAAGCCCGGCGCGCGCGTTGGAATCGCGTGGCTGCGGGAGACTTGCGGCGTCTGCGCCTATTGCCGGCGCGAGCGCGAGAATCTCTGCCCGAACGCCCGCTTCACCGGATGGGACGCCGACGGCGGCTACGCCGAATTTGCTGTCGTGCGTGAGGATTTCGCCTACGCGCTGCCGGCCGCGCTCGCCGACGACGCGGCCGCGCCGCTGCTGTGCGCCGGAATTATCGGTTATCGCGCGATCAAGCGGGCGGCGATCGCGCCCGGCGCGACCGTCGGCCTTTACGGCTTCGGCGGCTCGGCGCATCTCGCGCTGCAGGTGCTCAAACATTGGCGCTGCCGCGTTTTCGTGATGAGCCGCGGCGGAGTGCATCGCGATTTGGCGCGCGACCTTGGCGCCGATTGGATCGGCGCGGCGGAAGAACCGCCGCCGGCGCCGCTCGCCGCCGCGATTTTGTTCGCGCCCGCCGGCGGCCTGGTTCCGTCCGCGCTCGCGGCGCTCGATCGCGGCGGCGTGCTGGCCGTCGCCGGCATCCACCTAACGCCGATTCCGCCGCTCGATTACGAGCGTCATCTGTTTTACGAAAAGGAGCTGCGCAGCGTCACCGCCAACACCCGCGCCGACGGTCAGGAGTTCCTCGATCTGGCGGCGCGAATCCCGATCGTGAGCCATACGATTCCGCTCGCGCTCGCCGACGCGAATCGCGCGCTCGCGATGCTCAAGCACGATGAATTGAAGGGCGCGGCGGTCTTGCGCGTCTCGGCCGAATAAATTCGCCGCGCCGGTGTGTCATCCGGCGCGTATGCGCCAGGAATGACAGCCAAAACGCCCCACTATGTCATTCTGATCTGGTCCTGAGCGTAGCGCAGGACGCAGCGAAGAATCCTGAGAATTCCGCTTGCGCGGAAGTTTGCCGGCCACGGCGGCGAGACTGAAACGCCGGCGCGATGGTCCGCGCCGGCGTTCGTTCCGGCCGAATTATCGGCCGTTGTTGTTGCTTGATTTTATATGGTCGCGGCAAACCCAGTTCGCGGCGTCGTCAACGCTGCCCGAACCGGTGTACACCGCGATTTGCGGATAGGCGCAAAGCGGAAACGTCCGCCCGGTCCCGGGATTTTCGCCGATAATCGAGTTTGGCGCCATGTCCGCTTCGACCCATTTGATCAAAGGCGTCAGCGGATCGAATTCATACGGCCCAGGACCTCCGGTGCAATGATGCATCCCCGGCACCATGAACAGCCGCGCGTGTCGCCGCAGCTTGTTGAAATCGCCGTGGAGGGCTTTGCGCGCCCCTTCGTAGTAATCGACGCTGACGAACGGCGTCAGCGCCGGATCCGCCCATCCGTGGTACATCAGCAGTTTGCCGCCGGCATGGAAGAATGGCTTCAGATTTGGATCTTCTCCATCCGAGCCATATTCCGTCACGATTTTGTCCAATGTCCGGATGTCGCCAAGCTTGTGAAAATCGAAGCTGAGCGAGTCGTAGCTCGGATCCTGGAAGGCGAAATACTTCATGAACTGGTCTTGAAACGAGAACTGGTAAGGCGCCGCGCCGAATGACGCCGGCACGGTTCCCCACGGATTCGCGCTGTCGAAGGCCGGCGTGGTCGTGCCGGTAATCCATGCCGTCCAGCCGTCGGCGCCGCCGGGGTTGCTCGGCGTGTAGCCCGGATAGAGCCGACCGCCGACGCCTTGCGCGCCGTGCAGAATCGCCTTGACGGTTTTGACCTGCGCCGCGCTCAGGCAATTGGTCGTCACACCCTGTTTGCACTCGATGCTCTTCGGGTTGAAATGGCACAACCGCGGATCTTCGATCATCCCATCGACCAGCCCGTCCGAAGCGTCGCATTGCTGCGTCACCGCCGCGTCCAAAGTGGCGATTGCGGCCGGATCGAGATAACCGTCGGGACTCTGCAACAACGCTTGATCGTTCCAGTTGAAGCCCGCGATCGGATCGCCGATCGCCGGATCGCCGGCGATGATGCCGTTGAAATCGGTCGGGAATTTTTGCGCCTCAACCAGCGCCTGCCGTCCGCCCGTCGAGCAGCCGTCGAAATAGGAAAACATCGCCGAGCCGTAATACGCGTTCGTCAGAGTCTCGGCCGCGAGCGCGCTCAGATGCACCGCGCGGTAGGCGAAATCTTCGATCGCCGCGAGATTCGGATCGCCCGCCTGACCGCCGATCAGGGCGAAACTGCCGTCCAAATCGCCCGCGCCGATCCCATTGTAGGGCGACTCATGGCCGGTGTCGGTCACAGCGGCCGCGAAACCGAAGCCGATCGCCGCCGCGTATTCGCCGCCGAGCACGCCCTGCAGGCTCCCGGCGTAGCCGCCGTTGCCGATGAAGATGAACATCTTGTTCCAGACGGTCGGCAGGCCCAGCGCGAACAAGACCGAGCCGTTTTGATTGTCGGTCGTGGTCGCGATCGTGCCTCTGATGTCGCAGAAGGTGGTAAGAGTGGCCGAAGTGATCGTTACGTTCGCCGGCGCGACGCTCTGCAAATCCGTAACCGTGCATCCCGGCGTTGTTGCCCATCCGTATGTGGCGCGCGCCAATAGCGCGAAAACTATCGCGGCAAGAGCGATCGAGCCTTTAACGGCAAATCGATTGGTTTTCACGGTCTCTCCCCCGGAAGGTTGGTCGCCGCGCCACCCCCTTGATTCGCTTCCGCAACCCCAGCGTCCGCGACGCTCGTTACGCAGTGAATTACAAGCGTTGAAGATTCGATACCAGCGATATTGCTACTCGTCAATCGCGATTGTGTAAATCAAGGGGCAGGTGGGCGAGTGATCATTTTATATCGTCACGCGGAATCGAATTGCGTCAATTAGCGACGGCTTTACGCACGCTCGTCGAATCCATAACTTTTAGCGGGAACTACTTGATTCAGTATCGGCCACGCGGAGATGGAGCGCGGATCGAAAATGCCGGATGAGCGGAAATCCAAAAATCCGCGGCGGACGCCGGAAAACGGCTCAAACGCGGAAGACCGCCACACGCTCGATATGGACTTCGCGGACGGCCCCGGACTTACCCGCGGCGAGCGGACGCTGGTGAGTCGTCTCGCCAACGTTCTGCGCTTCAATGATTTTATGACCCTGCTTATGGTCATGGCGACCGCGTTCAGCGCCTTCTCGACGTGGCGAACCGCCAAGGTGACCGGTTTGCTGTATAGCGTCGCAGAGCGTCCTTACCTCGGCGTGCTGGACGTTCGCTTCGAAAATTCGGCCGCCGCCCCGATTCAGGACCACGATATGCATCTGGTGGTCGATTGCCGGAATTTTGGCCACGTGCAGGCCACCGACGGCGTCGCGCGCGTCCGGGTTATGATCGACGGGCGCGTGCTGCCGCATCAGCCGGGATCGCTCGCGGTCAACAATATCGGGATGGTCTCGCCGAACGCTCCCCATCTGCTTTTTCGGTTTATTCCATTGAATGTTTACCAGGCGGTGCGTGCGGGCAAGTCGCGGATGGTCGTGCAGACAATCGTCAACTATCGCGGTCCCGGCGGCCGGGCCTTCTGTTACAACGAACTGACGACCTACGAACCTCATTCGGATCGATTTATCGCGAGCGGCGGCAACGATCGCTGCGACGGCGAAATTTATTGACGCCGATTCGGGCGTCAGCCCGGCTGCTTAAGCGATTCCGCCGTTTCTTAGGCCATTGCGCCGGCCCCCGGCTTTTGCCAATCCTGATCATAGGTTCCGCGATGCGCTGTCCGATCTGCCGAAAAAAGAGCGACGCTTCTCCAGCCAACCGCTTCCGGCCGTTTTGCTCGGAGCGATGCCGCACCGTCGATCTGGGCGCATGGGCGGGCGAGGGCTATCGCGTCGCCGGACGTGAAAGCGACGACGTTGAGCATCCTGATGATCGTCCGGCGCCAAAAAAAATTCTTCATTGATAGTTCTTCAGCCGGCTTCGAGAGCGTGCGATGAGCGGTGACGCGCCAGCGCCGAAAGTCCATCCGAGCGCGGTCGTCGGCCATCATGTGGAGCTTGCGCCCGGCGTCGAAATAGGACCTTTTTGCCTGCTCGAGGGCCGTATCAGGATTGGGCCGCAAACGCGATTGATCGGCCACGTGACGGTGCTGGGCGACACTGAAATCGGCGCCGGGAACGTGTTGCATCCCAACGTGGTGATCGGCGACGAGCCGCAAGACCTTGGCTACCAAGGCGGTCCGCGGGGCGTCCGGATCGGCGATCGCAATGTTTTTCGCGAAGGCGTGACGATTCATCGCGGCAGCGAACGCGGCGAGGTCACGATCGTCGGCGACGACAATTTCTTCATGCAGAATTCCCATGCCGCGCACGATTGCCGAATCGGCAATTCCACGATAATCGCCGGCGGCGCGCTGCTTGCCGGATGGGTCGAAGTTGGCGACCGTGCGCTGGTCTCAGGCAATTGCGTCGTCCATCAGTACGTGCGGATCGGCCGGCTCGCGATGATGCGCGGCTTGAGCCGCACCAGCCGCGATATCCCCCCATTTTGCCTGATGGACCTGACCCACACGCTGCGCGGAATCAATGCGGTCGGATTGCGGCGCGCGGGCGTCGGCGTCAGCGCGATTCAGGCCCTGCGGCGCGCCTTCGCGGCGCTGTTTGGCCAGCGTCGCAACCTCAAGGCGATGCTCGAAGAGCTGGATGCGGCCGGTCCGCCCAAATTTCCGGAAGTCGCCGAGATGGTCGCGTTTATCCGTGCGAGCAAGCGCGGCGTCGCATTCGGCCCGCGCGATGGCGCGGCCGCATCCGACGCGGAATAGCTTCATATATTTTCCCGAATCTTGAATTTCCCCGCGCCCGACGATTTCGGCGCGTATCGAAGATAATCCGCAAACGTATCTTGCACGGTAGGACGGGTGGGGGCGGAGAGGGCGGATATCCGATTGGTTAGTGGAAGTAAGCTCAAAACGATTGCGGCGGCCGGTCTGACGATCGTCATTTTCTCTCTGGTGTCGTGCGCGACGATCAAGGAAATATGGGTGACGAAAGGCGTTGAACGCCTGCGCAGGCCCGATATCGCGCCGCCGCCCACCCGCATGATCATCTTCGCGCTCGACGGCGCCGGCTACGATCGGTTCATGGCGGCGGTCCGTTCCGGCGATGCGCCGAATATCGCCGGAGTGCTCGGACGGGAAGGCGGCGATGGCGTGTTTGCGCATGCCTATTCGGCTCCGAACGCGCTCAGCATGCTGCCGTCGAGCACGGTCGCCGATTGGTCGGCGATTTTCACCGGCGATCCGCCCGCCTGGGACGGCGTTACGGGCAACGAATGGTTCGAGCGGCGGCGGATGGTTTTCCACGCCCCCGTGCCGATTTCGACTCGCGACCTCACCGATCTCAACCGCGCCATCTCGGATGATTTGGTGGGCCGGCAATTGCGGGTGCCGACGCTCTACGAGCTGCTCGGCGTCGACAGCTACGTCTCGCTGTTGTTCGTTTACCGCGGCGCCACGATTTATACGACCGTCGGCCCGCTGGCGATTTTCGATGTTTTCAGCGATTTCCTGAAGGCTAAGGTCGAAAACGAACAGCCCGAACGAACCGTCGCCGCGTCGGTGGACCTCAATTCCATTCCGAAGTTAATCGATGCAATCGAGCGCCATGGCGTACCCAATTTGCAGGTGGTCTATTTCCCCGGCGTCGACGCCTACACGCACGGCTCGCCGCATCCGCTGGAGGCGCAAACCCGCTATATCGAACGCGTCACCGATCCCCTGGTCGGGCAGGTGCTCGATGAATATCGGAAGAAAAATGCGCTTGACGGTACTTATATCGTCTTTGTTGCGGATCACGGTCATATTCCCACCATCCCCGATCATCGTCATGCGCTCGGCGTCGGACCTGATTCGCCGTTCGGACTCGTGAATGACACGGGTTTCCGGGTCCGGCCGGCGCAGGTCGATGTCGCCGCGAGCGAGGAGGATTTTCAGGCGGTCCTCGGCTATCAGGGCTTTATGGCCTACATCTACCTTGCCGATCGTTCGACCTGTCCGCAGCGCGGCGAGCGATGCGACTGGAGCCGGCCGCCCCGGATGAAAGAAGACGTGATGCCGTTATTGCGCGCGCTTTACCGGGCCAATCGCCCCGGCGGCCGCTATCCCCGTCTCGTCGGGACCATCGATCTCATTTTTTCGCGGCCGCCCGCCATTCCGGGACACGTCGCGCCGCCATTCGAGATCTTCGACGGCCAGCGCCTGGTGCGGATTCCCGAATACCTGCGGCGGCATCCGCGGCCCGACCTGATCGAACTGGATCGCCGCATGAGGTGGCTGGGTTTCGGCCAATACGGCGACCGCGCGGGCGATATCGTGCTGCTGGCGCGGACCGGCGGCGATGTGCCCATCCGGGATCGCTATTATTTCGCGGTCGTGCCGCATTACTCGTGGCATGGCAGCGCGAGCGCCCTGGACAGCCATATCACCTATGTACTCGCGCGTGAGGGCGGGGACGGAGACAAGTTGCGTCAAATCGTGCAGCAGACCGCCGCTCAGGACGGCGACCAAGACGGTCATATTTACGAAAAGGACCTGACGCCGATGGTCCGCGCGATCTTCCAGCACTGACATTTCCGCGCCCGCGCTCGGGAATCGTCCATGGCGTCGCTTGCCGAGTTGTGCTCAGGCTGGCAAGAATGGATTGATCCGCCGCCGCCCGTTTCGGGATGCGCCGGATGCCCGGTAAAGCAGCTATGCCGAAAAAGCTCCGTTTTGCGATTGGCGCCGGCTTGATGGTCGCCGCTATCGCATACCTAATCGTGACCGCGGTGCGGAACACGGCCGAATATTACATGACCGTCGGCGAGGTAAAGGCGCAACAGGCCGCGCTTGACGGCCAGATGTTGCGCGTCGCCGGACGCGTCGTGCCCGGCACGATCGCGTGGAATCCCGCGACGCTTACGCTCGCTTTCGGAATCGCGCAGCCGCCCGCGCAGGACGCCGCCGCCTCCGGCTTGCGCCCCGTCGCAATCACCACCGCCGCCGCCGTCTTTCATGTGATTTGCCGGGGCCAGCCCAAGCCCGACATGTTCGCTCCCGGCCGCGACGTAATCGTCGAAGGCCGCCTCGACCGCGACGGCACGATCGAGGCGCGTCAGGTGCTGACCAGCTGCCCGTCCAAGTACGCGCCCAAGCAGCCCGGCGCGGCTCAATAGTCAGGGTGATTCGCGATGCCGCTGATTGGTCAACTCGCACTCGCGCTCGCCCTGATTCTCGCCGCCTATTCGATTATCGCCAACGTCATTGGCGCGCGCCGATCGATTCCGACGCTGCTCGCCAGCGCCCGCCATGCGATTTGGGCGTACTGCGCGATGGTCACGGTCGCCGTCGCCGCGCTCCTCGTGTCTCTGTTGCGCAGCGACTTCTCGCTTGAATACGTCGCTTCCTACACCAGCTCTTCGCTGCCGACCTTTTACAAAATCACCGCGCTGTGGGGCGGCCAGCAGGGCTCGCTGCTGCTCTGGACGTGGCTGCTCTCGCTCTTCACCGCGGTCGCGGCGTTTCAGAACCGCCGCCGCAATCCCGAAATCGCGCCGTATGCGCTCGCGACGCTCGCCGTGGTCGCAATCTTTTTCCTCGGGATGCTGAATTTCGTCACGCGGCCGTTCGACATGCTGGCCGCCGTCGCGCCCGATGGCCAGGACCTCAACCCGCTGCTGCAGAACTACTGGATGGCGATTCATCCGCCGTCGCTCTATACCGGTTACGTCAGCGCCAGCGTGCCGTTCGCCTTCGCCACCGGCGCGCTGATCGCCGGCCGCCTTGACGATTCATGGATCCGCTCGACCCGCCGCTGGGCGATCTTCTCGTGGTTCTTTCTCACGCTCGGCAATCTGTTCGGCGCGCGCTGGGCCTATGAAGTCCTCGGCTGGGGCGGCTACTGGGCCTGGGACCCGGTCGAAAACGCCGCCTTCATGCCGTGGCTGGTGATGACCGCCTATCTCCATTCGGTGATGATTCAGGAGCGCAAGGACATGCTCAAAGTATGGAACCTTGCGCTGATTGGGATGGCCTTCGGGCTGACCCTGTTCGGCACTTTTATCACCCGCAGCGGCGTGATTTCCTCGGTCCATTCCTTCACCCAATCCGGTCTTGGCCCGTACTTCCTCACCTTCCTGATCGCCGTGGTGGCGCTGTACGCCGCCCTCTTGATCTGGCGCCTGCCGAAATTGCGTTCGCCCGCCGAATTCGAGTCGTATCTCTCGCGCGAGGCGGCGTTCCTCTTCAACAACCTGATTCTGGTCGGAATCGCGTTTGCGGTCTTTTGGGGCACGCTGTTCCCGGTCCTTTCGGAGGCGGTGCGCGGCGTCAAGATTACGGTCGGCCCGCCGTTCTTCGACAAGGTGAACGCGCCGCTCGCGCTCGGGCTGATCTTCCTGATGGGCTTCGGCCCGCTGATCGCGTGGCGCCGCTCGTCGCTCGACAGTCTCGCCAAGACCTTCGCCTCGCCCGCGCTTTTCGGCCTGGTCACCGGCGTCTGCGCCTTCGTCGCCGGGTTGCGCGAATGGTACGTGCTGGCCGCGCTCTCGCTGGGCGCTTTCGTGCTCGGCACGATCGTCGTCGAATTCCGCCGCGGCGTCGGCGCGCGGCGCCATCTGGTGCGCGAATCCGCGCCGGCCGCGCTGATCAACCTGGTCGCGAAGAACAACCGTCGTTACGGCGGCTACATAATCCATCTTGGCGTGGTGATGGCCTTCATCGGCATCGTGGCCTCCTCGTTCTTCCGCACCGAAATAAAAAAGAGCGTGCACGAGGGCGAATTCTTTCAGGTCGGCCCCTACAGCCTTCAATATCTCGGCCTCGAAACCACCGAGACGCCCCATGTCGAAACCTCGCGCGCGCGCATCGAGGTCCGCCGCGACGGCAAACCGATCGCGATGATGCTGCCGGCCAAGCTCTTCTTCAAGCGCAACCAGCAGCCCGCGACCGCCGTCGCGATTCGCTCGACTCCGGCCGCCGACCTCTACGTCGTGCTCGCCGGCATGGACGATCAGACCGGCCTCGTCACCTTTCAGGTTTTCCTCACGCCGCTGGTTTTCTGGCTGTGGGCGGGCGGCCTCGTGATGGCGTTCGGCACGGTGATCGCGATGTGGCCGAACGTGCGCGAGCGCGCCGCGATCGCCGCGTCGCTCCGCGCCGCCGCCGAAACGCCGGTGGTTGACGAACCGCTGCGGAGGCGCGCCTGATCGTGGCGCGGCCGAATTCCGGCGGGCGGCTCGCGCACGCGGCGATGCTCGTCGCTATCGCGCTTGCGCTGATCGTTCCGATCGCCGTCCGCGCCGCCGCCACGGTCAGCGCGCAGCAGATCGAGGAAAGTTTGACCTGCCAGTGCGGATGCGGGCTGACGGTCGCGAACTGCAATCATCCGAATTGCGAATTCTCCGTGCCGGCGCGCGAGCAAATCGAAGCGATGCTCCATCGCGGCATGACCGGCCCGCAAGTAATCGCGTTTTTCCGCCACAAGTACGGCGAAAAAATTCTTTCCGCTCCAACCACCACCGGCTTCAACCTGCTCGCGTGGGTGATGCCGTTCGCGGCGCTCCTCGGCGGCGGAATTTTCGTCGCTCTCGCGATCGGCCGCTGGCGCGCCCATCCGGAGAACCCCGCGCCCGCGCTCGATTCCGCCGCGCGCGGCGGCGCCGATGACGAGATGCGGCGGCGGCTCGAACGCGACCTGCGCGAGGGTTTTTGACCGGTGGCGCTCGACACCGCGATCTATCTCGCCGCGATTTTGATCGTCGCCGCGGTCGCCCTCTTCGTCGCCGCGCCGCTGGTTGAGGGCGTGCGCCCCCGCCGCCGCGCCGGCGCTCCCGAACGCGAGCGGCTGGAGCATCAGCGCGCCCTCGCCGTGCAGGGACTGCGCGAACTCGAATTCGACCATGAGATGGGCAAGCTCGATGAGGGCGACTACGCCGCCTTGAAACGCGCGCTCGAAGAACGCGCGCTGGCCGCGATGGCCGCGCTCGATCGGCTGCGCGCATCGCCGGCCGGCGACGGCGTCGCCCAAAGCGCGCCCGCGCTCGATCCCGGCGTCGCCCGCCACGGCGCGGTGGGCGTGGCCGATGCGCCGCCAACCTATCCGCATTTCTGTCCGCAATGCGGCGGCCATCTCGACATCGCCGCCGGCCGCTGTCCCGCGTGCGGCGCCGCGGCGAATGCCGCCGCCAGGCGCGCGGCGGAATCCTGATGGATGCGCCGGCGATCGAGGCGCGCGGGCTGTCGAAGAGCTTCGGCGCGGCTCCCGTCCTGCGCGGTATCGATCTGGCGATCGCGCCCGGCCGCGCGCTGATGATTATCGGGCGCAACGGCGCCGGCAAATCCACCCTGCTGCGCCTGCTCGCCGGACTCGGCGCTCCGGATGACGGCGAAGCCCGGCTCTTCGGCGCGCCCAGCCGCAAGCTCGAGGCCGCCGATCGCCGCCGGTTCGGGATGCTGACGCATCAGAGTTACCTCTATCCGAACCTGACCGCGCGCGAGAATCTCGAATTCTATTGCGCGCTCTACCGCGTCGCCGATCCGGCCGCCGAAAGCGGACGCTGGCTCGAACGCGTCGGCCTCGCCCGGTTCGCCGCCGAGCGGGTGCGCGCCTTTTCGCGCGGGATGGAACAGCGGCTGGCGCTCGCCCGCGCGTTGATCCATCGCCCGGACGCGCTGCTGATGGACGAGCCGTTCGCCGCGCTCGATCCCGACGGCGCCGAACTCGCCGCAACCCTGATTCGCGAGGCGCTCGCGCGCGGCTGCGCCGTCGCGCTCACCGCCCATCGCGCGTTCGCGCTCGATTCGGCCCGCTGCACAGCGCGCGAGCTCGTGCGCGGCCGGCTGCTCGGCGCGCCGATCGATACCAGCGTGGCCGATCGCGCCGAATCTTCCCCAACGCATCCCGGCGCCGGAGCGCGCTGATCCGCCGATGGCCGGTTTCGTCGCCGTATTGCGCAAAGACCTCACGCTCGAACTGCGCGGCGGCGAGAGCACGCTCGCGCTGGTCGCGCTTTCGATCCTGATCCTGGTCGTGATGGTCTTCGCGCTGGATCCGGCCGGCGGCGCCGCCGACGCGCCGATTGCCGCGGGCGCGCTGTGGGTCGCGATGATCTTCGCCGGGATGGCGGGCGCGGCGCGCACCGTGCTCGCGGAGCGCGACAACGGCTGTCTCCGCGCGCTCTACCTGAGTCCGCTCGATCGCGGCGCGCTGTTTCTCGCCAAACTCGCCGCCGCGTCGATCTTCATGATCGTCGCCGAGGCGGCGGTGGTCCTGATGCTGGTGCTGTTTTTCAACCTGGATTTCGATTTGCGGCTCGCCCGGATGCTGCCGGCGCTCGCGCTGGGCCTGGTCGGTTTCGCCGCGCTGGCGACGCTGCTCGCGGCGATCTCCGGCCGCGTCCATGCGGGAGACCTGCTGATGCCGCTGCTCGCCGTGCCGATGTACGTGCCGGCGTTGATCGCCGGGGTCAAAGCCAGCGCGGCCGCGCTTGGCGGCGCGCAGTGGAGCGCGATGGGCCAGTGGCTGCGTATAATGATCGCGTTCGACGTGCTCTTCGTCGCCGCCGGCTTTATCCTGTTCGAACATCTGCTGGGTGAGGATTAATCGCCGCCGATGGCTAACACGTTCATGCGCACGCTCGCCGCGCTCACCGGCCTGCTGATGTTCGCCGCGATCTACATGACCTTCGCCTTCGTGCCGACCGAAGCGGAGCAGGGAATCGTGCAGCGCATCTTCTATTTTCACGTGCCCTGCGCGTGGGTCGCCTTCGCCGCGTTCGGCATCGTCGCGATCTCTGGAATCTTCTACCTTTGGCTGGGCGGTCAGATTTGGGACGACCTCGGCTATGCGTGCGCCGAAATCGGGATGGTCTTCTGCACGCTGGTGCTGATCACCGGCTCGATCTGGGCGCGGCCGATCTGGGGCGTCTGGTGGACCTGGGATTCGCGCCTGACCACGACGCTGATCCTGTGGCTGCTGTACGGCGGCTACATAATGCTGCGCGCGATGGCCGGCGATTCGCCGCAGGTCGCGCGGTTCGCCGCCGTGATCGGAATCGTCGCGGCGGCCGACGTGCCGGTAATCGTCGTCTCGGTCCGGCTCTGGCGGACGATTCATCCCGCGGTGCTGATCACCAAACAGGGCGAGCACGGCCTGACCGATCCGCGGATGGTCGCGACGCTGCTGGTCGCGCTCGCCGCCTTCACTGCGCTCTTCGCGTGGCTGTTGCTGATTCGTTTCGCGAGCCTGCGCACGCGCTCGCGGCTCGCCGCGCTCGAGCGCGAACTCAATCTGGCCGAGGCGGCGGCGGGAGATCTCTGATGGAAAATCTTGGCTATCTCGGCGCGGCCTACGCGATTATTTTCGGCGTCATTTTTCTTTATGTGATTTTCATCCAGCGCCGGCAGGCGCAACTCGACGAGCGGATGCGCGCGCTGGAGGCGCGGCTGGCCGAAGTCCGCGACGGTTTGAAGCATCGCTCCGCCGGCTGACATTCGCGCGGCGTCACGGCGCTTGCAATAAAGCGCAAGCGCCGCACCGCCGGCTGATATTTCCGCTTCGCTTGTATGAGGTCGGTTCGCATCACGATTGGTGAGCAGGCAATGAATGAAGCTCCGGAAGAGCGTCGTCGCCGCGCCGCGACTGAGGCTTTGTCCTCGTCAATGAGATTGGCGCCCTCGACCGGCATTCGTGGGCTCGTACGGTATCCCGAGGCACCCGATGTCCTCATATGCACAAGCTTGAGCGGGAAGGTCGGCTCCGAGGTCCGGAAAGATTCGATCACGAGAGGAGGATGAAGCGTGAGACGGTTTGCGGGAATTGACGTGGGCGCCGAAGCCCACATGGTTGCGGTCGTGGACGAAAGCGGCGCATTGCTGCGCAAATCCACGGCCTTCGGCGAAGACGCCGCCGGTTATCGTCGGCTTCGGGAATTGCTGGGAGACCCGGGCGATGTTCTGGTCGCGATGGAGGCGACCGGGGTGTACTGGCGGAATCTGTTCGCCTTCCTGGTGGCCGAGGGTTTCAGCGTTGCCCTGGTCAACCCGCTGCGCACCAACCGCTTTGCGGAAGAAGAACTTGCGCGTACCAAGACCGATGCGATCGATGCCTTGGGTATTGCCAGATTTGCGGCACAGAAGCGGCCGGCACGCACCGAGCTGCCCGACGACGCGACTCAAGATCTGCGCGAGATGGTTCGCCTGCGTATGCGAATTCTCCTTCATCGCGGCGACTGCGTCAGGCGCTTGCATCGCGCCTTGCGACTGACGTTCCCGGAATTCACGAACCATGTGCGCACTCTGGAGAGCGAACTGGCCACGGTGCTTTTGTCTCGCTATCCAACCGCCCGCGCTTTTGGAGCCGCCCGCACCAAAGCTGTCGCACGCGTGTGTTTCGACGGCCATCGCCATGTCGGCGAGCGGCTGGCCGCGGCTTTGATTAGCGCCGCTAAAGATTCAGTCGGCCGCCATTACTCCGGCCCATACCGACGGGAGATCAAGTACCTGTGCGAGGACATTGCGCTGGCGCGTGAGCGCCTGAGAAACCTCGAGCGCGATATCGAGAGCATGCTCGACCAGCATGAGGTCGCAAAGTTGCTGACCACCATCGCTGGGATCGGGCGTCAGACGGCGGCGCGCCTGGTGGCCGAGCTCGGCGATCCGGCTCGTTTCCGCAGCTCTGCAGCCTTGGCCAGCTACGTTGGCGTGATCCCGAGGGTGCGCCAGTCCGGAAAGCGAAAATTCTCCGGCGGACCGAGAGTTCCGTTGGGCCATGTCCTGCTCCGCCGCGCGCTCTGGATGCCGACCCTGACTGCGGTTCGGATAAACCCTTGGCTGCGTGCTCACTATCAACGTCTGCTGAGCGCCGGCAAGGCGCCAAAGCGCGCGTTAGTCGCCGCCATGCGTAAGCTGCTCACCGCCATATACAGCGTCGCGAAAAATCGGCGACCTTTCGTTCTCCAGCTGCCTGGTCCGACTATTTCTCCGCCGCTCGGCGGCGCTGCGGTAAACGATCTGAGTTAACAGAAGAGATGGCTCCGAGAGTTGACCAGGCGTCACGGTATCTCATTGCTGTCATTCTGAGGCGCAGCCGAAGAATCCCGATTCTTTCGCGGCGCGGGCGCGTTCCCGATTCGCCGCCATGCAGGAAACTTGTTGACGAGACCCGACCGCGGCCGGAACCATATGGGCGCGGACGTATGAAACGTTATCGAAGCTCGGGAGCGTTCGGCGCGATCGTCTTTTTGTTCATCGTCGCCGCGCTGTGGGGAGTCGGCGAACCGGCGCTCGCGCTTGCGCTTTTCGCGCTCGGCGCGATCGTCTTCCTGCAACGCCAGGCGCGCCTGCGCCGCGCGCGCGACGCCGGCCGCGCCGACGCGATGATCGCCGCGGCGCGCGCGTTTGTCGCCAAAATCGACGCCGACCGCTGTCTGCCGTCGCTGCCGCCGCTCAATCTTAATCTCGGCGCGGACGAATTTGTCGTGATGCGCGAGGCGCGCTGTCGTGTCTTCGGCTTGCGCGAACCGTGCGGCGCGCCGCCCGACTCGCCCTATCTGCGATTCGCGGGATTTTCGATTTACGACGACCTCCGGCGATCGTCGCGCGGCGTTCCGCGCCACGTTTCCGCGGCCGGTTCGCTCTGTCTCACCAACCGCCGTCTGGTCTTCGTCGGCGAACGAGCCAATCTGGAGATCGCGCTGGCCGAAATGCTGGCGATCGAACCCGCGCTCGACTCGTTTCGCGTCGCCGTGGCGGGAGCGGATAATTCGCGCCGCTTCACGGCGGAAAATCCCTTGCTGTGGGGCCTGATGATCCGCTGGCTGAGCGCGACGCCCGTCGCTGAGCCGGGGCTTCCCGCCGGCGCCGCGTTGCGGCTGGTCGCGGACGCCGCCGGAATCCGCCGCAACGTCGCGATTTCGCTGACGCTCCCCGAATAGTTCGCCGGCGGCGGTTGCGATACGCGCGCGCGATGCGCATCTTTGAATGCGGAGACTTTTCGCTTATCGATGGAATTCCGCGACTACTACAAGCTGCTCGGCGTCGAACGCGCCGCCTCCGCCAGCGAAATCAAAAGCGCCTATCGCAAACTCGCCCGCAAGTTCCATCCGGACGTAAATCCCAACAATAAAGAGGCCGAGCGCCGCTTCAAGGAGATCAACGAGGCCTATCAGGTCCTCAGCGACGCCGGGAAGCGCAAGAAGTACGACGAGCTCGGAGCGGATTGGGAGCGCGGCGCGTCCGAGGAGGAAGTTTTCCGGCGTTACGCGCGCGCGGGCGGCGCCGAACACGCGCATCAGGGCGGCGACGAAGCGGGGGGCGGCTTCAGCGACTTCTTCGAGCGCTTCTTCGGCGGGCTTGGCGCTGGCGGCGGACGTGCACGCGGCTACTCCTTCGGCTTTGGCGACGAGGACGCCATCCATGGACGCCACGGCGGCCGCGCGCCCGATCTTCAGGCCGAAGTCGAAATTCCGCTCCGCGAGGCGGTGCACGGCAGCGAACGCCGGATCAATCTGGCCGCGACCGACGAATGCGAGAATTGCGGCGGCTCGGGCGTGATCGCGCGGCAGGAAAAGCGCGGCAACGCGCGCATCATCCGCTCCGCCGACCAATGTCCGCAATGCGGCGGCGCCGGCGTGGTTCGCGCCTATCGCCAGCTCGAAGTGAAGATTCCGCCCGGGATGACCGACGGCTCGCGAATCCGGCTCAAAGGGCAGGGCGGCAAGGGCGCCAAACCCGAGCTCAACGGCGACCTGTTCCTGACGATTCGGCTGAAACCGTCGAACGTCTTCAGCGTCTCAGGCCGCGATCTCCGCTGCCAGCTTCCGGTGTGGGATTATGAGGCCGCGCTGGGCGCCGAAGTCACCGCGCCGGTCCTCGACGGCAAAATCGCATTGAAGATTCCGGCCGGCAGCCAGAGCGGCCGGGTGATGCGGCTGAAGGGTCGCGGGATTCCCGGACGCGGCAAGGAAGCCGCCGGCGATCTGCTCTACGAACTCAAAGTGCTTGCTCCCACCGACATGAATTCGGAGGAGCGCCGCTTGATGGAGCAGTTCGCCGAGCGCCGCCGCTCGCGTGAGGTGCCCGATCCGCGGGCCGACCTGATGCGGGAGTGAGAGCGATGGCCCGACGACGCACGAATCGCTCAGACCGGTCCGCCGGCCCGCGCGAAGTTCTCTTGATCAGCCGCACGGCGCTGCTGGTAATGTCGGGCGCGAGCGAGCGCGAACTGGCGGTGTGGGAGCGCGAGGATTTAATCGCGCCGGTCGAGTATGTCGACCGCGGCGGCGAGCCGCTTTACGATCGCGAGACGCTGCGCCGCATCCGCGTAATCCGCACCCTGGCCGACGAGCTGGAAGTCAATCTGCCCGGAATCGGCGTGATTCTGAACCTGCTCGACCAGCTCGGCGGTTGATGCGGGAACCGGTGGTCATGCGGATTGTGCGGAGCGTCGCGGCCGGCCGGCCGGCGCCGTCCTCCGGCGCCGACAAATCAGCCAACCGCCCGCGCGGCGATCGGCTATACTGAATATCGATGGACACCCGGCTGACCACCGCCGTTGAGAATGCGGTCCTGTCCGCGCTGGAGCGGGCGGGCGTCGCGCCCGCAGCGCCGGTGATGGTCGCGCTGTCGGGCGGTCCCGATTCGGTCGCCCTCCTGTACGCGATGTGGCGGCTGAAAGGCGCCGCCGTACGTTCCGGGCCGCTCTTCGCCGCGCATTTGAACCATCGGATGCGCCCCGGCGAAGCCGATCGCGACGAAGCCCATGTCCGCGGTTTGTGCGGCAAGCTCGGGGTCGAACTGGCGGTCGAACGGGCGTCCGGGCTGGCTTTGGGCGGGAATGTTGAAGAACGCGCGCGGCACGCCCGGCGCGATTTCCTGATTCGCGCGGCGGCGCGCTTTGGCGCGGAATATATCGCCTTGGCGCATAATCGCGACGACCAGGCCGAGACGGTCCTGATGCGGCTGATGCGCGGCAGCGGCGTCGCCGGCCTCGCCGCGATCGCGCCGGCCGGACCGGGAAATATGGTCCGGCCGCTGCTGGACGTTGCGCGCGACCGGATTCTGAAATACCTCGACGCGCTCGGCGCGGCCTACGTCACGGACGGCACAAATTTCGACCGCCGCTTCCTGCGCAACCGGGTCCGGCATGAACTTCTGCCTGATCTGGAACGCGGCTATGCTCGTGGCGTCGGGCGGCGGCTGGCCGCGATTGCGTCGGAAATGCGCGAGCTTGATCGCTACCTGAGCGCCGCCGCCGATACGGAATTGAAGCGGCGGCTGGATCGATCGGGGCGACTCGCGCTTGCCGGCTTTGACGCCCTGCCGCAAGCGCTCGCAAGCGCGTTGATTCGGCGCTGGCTGCGGAGCGCGCTCGGCGATCTGCGGCGGGTAAATCGTTATCAGATCGAACGAATCGTGAAGCTTTGCGTGGACGGGCGCGCCGGATCGTCGATTACTTTGCCCGGCGGACGGCAGATGCGGATCGATTACGGATTTGCGGCTGTCGCGGCGGCGCTCGACTTTGGCGCGCCCGCTTACACGCATCCGCTGGCTATTCCGGGTGCGACCGAGGCGTCGTCGGCGGGCTTTCGCTTTATCGTTCGATTGATGTCGAACGATGTTTTAATCAAGGCGCTTGACGAACAGGGCCACGCTCGCTCGAAAAATCGAGCGTGGTTTGACGCCGAGGCGATCGATCGCGGCCTGATCGTGCGTAATTTTAATCAAGGAGATCGCATTGCGCCGCTGGGCATGAGCGGGACGCGCAAAGTGCAAGACGTTTTCGTCGATCGCAAAACCCCGCGCGCGCGTCGGGCGTCGTGGCCGATGGTAGTGGCCGAGGGGCAAATCGTATGGATTCCCGGGCTGATCCGCAGCCGCTTCGGACTGGTCGATCCGGCCAGCCGGGAAGTTCTGGAGGTCGAGGCTCAGCCCATGCCGGGCGCGTGAATCCCGCGTTGCTTACAAATTAAACCGCGTGCTACCGTTTTAGTTAAAATGAACCAAGTTTCCCGCAATATCGCGCTGTGGCTGGTGCTAGTCCTGATGGTGCTGCTGCTGGTCAATTTTTTCAGCCGCCAGCAACAGCGTTCTCCAGAGATAATCTTTTCGGATTTTCTCAATCAGGTCGAAAAAGGCCAGGTCGCCGAGGTTACGATCCAAGGCAACACGATCTCCGGCGCAGCCACCAATGGCGACCATTTCAAGACCTACGCGCCGCAGGATCCGGAGCTGATTAAGACGCTCCGCGACAAAGGCGTGAAGATAGCGGCCAAGCCGGCCGACAGCGACCCTTGGTGGATGGTCATCCTGCTGCAATGGTTCCCGATGCTGCTGCTGGTCGCGGTCTGGATTTTCTTCATGCGCCAGATGCAGATCGGCGGCGGCAAGGCGATGTCGTTCGGGAAGAGCCGCGCGAAATTACTGACCGAAAACACCCATAAGATTACTTTTGCCGATGTCGCCGGAATCGACGAGGCCAAGGACGAACTCGAGGAAATAATTCTTTTCCTCAAGGATCCCAAGCGTTTTACCCGGCTCGGCGGCCGGATTCCGAAAGGCGTCCTGCTGGTCGGACCACCCGGCACCGGCAAGACGCTGCTGGCGCGCGCGATCGCGGGCGAGGCCGGCGTGCCGTTCTTTTCGATTTCGGGATCGGATTTCGTCGAGATGTTCGTGGGCGTCGGCGCTTCGCGCGTGCGCGACCTGTTCGTGCAGGGCAAAAAACATGCGCCTTGCATCATCTTCATCGACGAAATCGACGCCGTCGGACGCCATCGCGGGGCCGGGCTGGGTGGCGGCCACGATGAGCGCGAACAGACGCTCAACCAGTTGCTGGTTGAGATGGACGGCTTCGAGGCCAACGAAGGCGTAATCCTCGTCGCGGCGACCAACCGCCCCGATGTGCTTGATCCCGCGCTGTTGCGTCCCGGCCGGTTCGACCGCCGGGTGGTGGTGCCGCGTCCGGACGTGAGAGGCCGTGAAGGCATTCTGAAGGTCCATACCCGCAAAGTGCCGCTGAGCGACGACGTCGATGTGGCGCGGCTGGCGCGCTCGACCTCGGGCTTCGCGGGCGCGGACTTGGAAAATCTGGTCAACGAGGCCGCCCTGCTGGCCGCCCGGCGCGCCAAGGAAAAGGTCGAAATGACCGATTTCGAGTTGGCCAAAGACAAGGTCCTGATGGGCGCCGAGCGGCGTTCCATGGTGATGTCGCAGGAGGAGCGGCGCAAGGTCGCCTACCATGAATCCGGCCATGCGCTGGTGGCCGTGCTGCAATCCGGGGGCGATCCGCTTCATAAAGTGACGATCATTCCGCGCGGGATGGCGCTCGGCGTGACTCAACAGTTGCCGATCGACGATCGCTATACCCATTCGCGCGGCTACCTGATGACCTCGCTGGCCGTGTTGTTCGGCGGTCGTGTGGCCGAACAGATGGTTTTCAATGAAATGTGGACGGGCGCCGGCAATGATATCGAGCGGGCGACCGAGCTGGCGCGCAAGATGGTCTGCGAATGGGGCATGAGCGAAGAGCTTGGCCCGATGACCTTCGGCAAGCACGAGGAGCAGGTCTTTCTCGGCCGCGATTTGGGCCATTCCAAGGACTACTCCGAGCACACTGCGGTCGAAATCGATCGCGAAGTGCGCAGGCTGGTCGATCAGGCCTACACCACCGCCCGCAAGTTGCTCAGCGATCATGTCACGCTGCTCCACGCGCTCGCCGACCGGCTGCTGGAGAAAGAAGTGGTGGACGGCTCCGAGGTCACGGCGATGGCGCAGGCGTATCGCGAAGGGCGTCCGTTGCCCGCCAGTGAGCCGGTCGCGGCGGCAGCGCCGTCGGGCGGATCGCCGGCGGCGCCGCGCGAAAAGCCGCAGGTCGCCGAAGGCGAAGCGCCTGCGCCGGGTCTTGTGGCGCCCAAGCCCTCGCTCGCATAATCGGGCGGCGTGAGCTTAATACCTGACGCCGGATACGGCGCGGCTCCGGTCGCGCCGTTTTTCTTTTGACCATGGCGCGACACAATTCAGACACGATCCGCGCGTCTGCCGCGCGATGCCGATCCAAAACCCGCGCCCCCCGCGCGATGCGGCTCGCGGACGGCCGGATCATCAAATTCCCGGCGGTGATGGGAATCCTGAACGTCACGCCGGATTCGTTTTCGGACGGCGGTCTCTATATCGATCCCGGCCGGGCCGTTGAGCACGCGCTTGAAATGGAGGCGGCCGGCGCCGCGATTATCGATGTCGGCGGCGAATCGACCCGTCCGCTCGGCGCCGCCGCGGTGTCGGTCGAAACCGAGCTTGCGCGGGTGATGCCGGTAATCGAGCGGCTGGCGGGCCGGTTGCGAGCGCCGCTTTCGGTCGATACCCGGCGCAACGCGGTCGCGCGGGCCGCGCTCGATGCGGGAGCGGCGATCATCAACGATATCAGTGCGCTCGAACACGATCCGAAAATGGCGCCGGTGGTCGCGCAGGCGCGCGCCGCGATCATTCTGATGCACATGCGGGGCGGGCCTACCGATCATGCGCGCCATGCCCGCTATCGTGACGTGCTTGGCGAGGTCGTTGCCTATCTCGACCGGCGCAGCCGCGTCGCCGTGGAAGCGGGAATTCCGCGGTCGCGGATAATGCTCGATCCCGGACTCGGTTTTGCCAAAAACCGGCGGCATAACCTGATCATGATGGGTGGCCTATGGCGGCTTCGCGCGCTAGGCTTTCCGGTAGTGGTGGGGGCCTCGCGCAAGCGCTTCGTAAGGGCGCTCGCGGGGGAAGGGGCGGAGATGGTGGAGATCGGCAATTCCGTCGTGCATGCGCTGGCGGTTTCATCTGGCGCGGCGGTCCTCAGAGCGCATCGGGTGGACGCCGCGATAGTGGCATTGAGGATGGCGGCGGCAATTGCGGCCGAGAGCCGAAACTGACGCGGGCGATGCACGGTTTCATTTCAGTCATACCCGAACCACGCTGGCAGGATATTCTCGATATCCTGATTGTCGCCTATGTGATCTATCGGATTGCGCTGCTGATCCGCGCGACGCGGACCGCGCAGATGGTGATCGGACTGGGCATCGTGGCGGGCGCTTTCGTCGGCTCGCAGATGCTCGGTTTGTTCACCCTCAACTGGCTTTTGAACAATTTTTTCGGCTCGTTGATCGTGATTCTGGTCGTGATCTTTCAATCCGATATCCGCCGCGCGCTGACCGGACTGGGGGCCCGGTCCTTCTTCACCACGCGCACCAATGTCGCCAGCGTCGCGCAGGAATTGGCGGCGGCGGCGGCGTGGCTTTCGGCGCGGCGAATAGGCGCCTTGATCGTGCTCGAGCAGGAGGTCGGACTGCAGGAATTCGTCGAAACCGGCCGGATGATCGACGGGCGGGTTTCGCCCGAACTGCTGGAGACGATTTTCATGCGCGGCTCGCCGCTGCACGACGGCGCCGCGATTATCAAGGGCGACCGCCTGGTGGCGGCGGCCTGCCTGCTGCCGCTTTCGGCGAATCCCAATGTGAGCCTCGCGCTCGGCACGCGCCATCGCGCGGCTATCGGCCTGACCGAAGACAATGACGCGGTGGTGCTGGTGGTGTCCGAAGAGGACGGCACCGTTTCGATCGCACGCAACGGACAGTTGCAGCGCGGCCTGGACGCCAACGCCGTGGTTGAAACATTGCAGGAGTTGCCCGCGTAGAAATAATTGCGCGGGAATCGAACAGCGGCGCGAGCGAATGGCGAGAACGATGGCCACCCCGATGATCACTCCTCCGCTTAAGGCCGCCCCGCCCGGCCGGCGGACGCAGCCGGCGGCCGGCGGGAGCCGCTTCGCTTGGGCCGGACTCATGCGCGGCGTCAAGAGCAACATCGGGCTCAAGCTGCTCTCGCTCGTGTTGGCGATCGGGCTCTGGATGTTCGTCAACGCGGGACAGCATGGCGCGCTCGAGTCGTTTCAGGTGCCGATCAGCTATCGCGATTTGCCGGCCGGCTTTCTGATCACCAACCCGCATCCGGAATTCGTGCGCATCCAGGTCGCCGGTCCGCGCACGCTGCTTTCGCTGATTGATCCCGCCCGCCTGACGTTGCATCTCGATCTGACCGGAGTGGGCGTCGGGCAGGCGTCGTTCAAGATCGGTTCCGATTCGTTCGCCGTGCCGCGCCAGACCGATGTCACCAGCGTATTGCCGTCGCAAATCGTGCTCGATGTCGATCGGATCGTGACGCGCTCCCTTCCGGTGCGGCTGATTGCGGAAGGAGCGCCGGCCGAGGGCTACAAAATCGCTTCGACCGAGGTGATTCCGCCCAGGATCGACGTGCGCGGCCCCAGCCGCGAGTTGGCCCGGCTTGACGAAGTGCAGACCGAACCGCTCGCGATCGAAGGGATCAGCGCCGATCTCGATCGCACCATCGATTTGACCGCGCCGGGCGGCTCGGCGCGGCTGCAGACCGGCGAAGTCGAAGCCAAAGTGGCGCTGCAGCCGGTAATCGCCAGCCGGGAGTTCCGCGACGTTCGAGTGCAGGTCCGCGACTCCGCGTACCGCTTTCGCGTCGCGCCGAAACGGGTGACGATGGTGCTGCGCGGTCCGCTGTTGACGCTGGCCAAACTTGATTTGAGCAACGCCGTTTATGTGGAAGCGGGCGGATTGCCGCCGGGGTCCTACAGTATGCCTGTGCAGGTGAATCTGCCGGACGACGTCGCGCTCGCGCGGCAATCGCCGGCCCGGGTTAAAGTCAGGATGTATCGCGAAATGCAGGGGCGCGGCAGATGAGCGGCGGGCGGCGCTTGTTCGGAACCGACGGCGTGCGCGGCGTCGCCAATTTCGAGCCGATCACTTCGGAAACGGCGCTCAAGCTGGGCCGTGCGCTGGCGTTTGTTTTCCGCTCCGGCGCGGCGCGCCATCGGCGGATTCTGATCGGCAAGGACACGCGGCTTTCGGGCTATATGCTGGAAACCGCGATGGCCTCGGGAATCTGCTCGATGGGCGCGGACGTATGGCTGGTCGGGCCGCTGCCGACGCCGGGGATCGCGTTTCTGGCCCGCAGCATGCGGGCGGACGCCGGAGTAGTGATTTCGGCGTCGCATAATCCGTTCGCCGACAACGGAATCAAGTTTTTCTCGCGCGAGGGCTTCAAACTCGACGACGCGACCGAGCGCCGGATCGAGGAATTGACGCTGGAGGCGGGCGCGCTCGAACGCGAGCGGGCGCGCGGCGCCGATATCGGCAAGGCCGCGCGCATCGACGACGCGATCGGCCGCTATCTGGTGTTCCTGAAAAACTGCCTGCCGCGCGATCTGACGTTCGACGGCTTGCGGGTCGCGATCGATTGCGCCAACGGCGCCGCCTACAAGGTCGGCCCCGACGCGCTCGAAGAGCTTGGCGCCTCGGTCAAAACGATCGGCTGCGAACCGGACGGAATCAATATCAACGACGGTTGCGGCGCGGTCGCGCCGGAGCGGTTGCGCGAGACCGTGCTGGAAGCGCGCGCGGACGTCGGAATCGCGCTCGACGGCGACGGCGATCGCGCGATTTTGGTTGACGAGCGCGGCGAAATTTTCGACGGCGACGACGTGCTGGCGCTGATGGGCGCGCGGCTGGCGGAGCGCGGCCGGCTCAACGCCAAAACCGTGGTTGCGACAGTGATGAGCAATTTCGGCCTGGAACGGGCGCTGGCCGAAGCCGGCGTGCGGCTGGTGCGTACGGAGGTCGGCGATCCGGCGGTGGTGCGCGAGATGCGCGCGCATGGCTACAACCTGGGCGGAGAGCAATCCGGCCACGTGGTCTTTATGGATTGCTCGACCACCGGCGACGGCTTGATCACCGCGCTGCTGGCGCTGGCGGCGATGGTGGAAAGCGGCCGGCCGCTCAGCGAATTGCGCAAACTGCGCCGCGCGCCGCAGGTGTTGCGCAATGTGCGGGTGCGCGAACGCACGCCGCTGGATTCGATTCCGGAGATCGCGCGCGCGATCGCCGCCGCCGAAGAGCGGCTGTCCGGAGCCGGCCGCCTGCTGGTGCGCTATTCAGGCACCGAGATGCTGGCGCGGGTGATGGTCGAGGGCGAGGACGCGCGCGCAATCGCTGAGCTTGCTGACGCGATTGCGTGGGCGATCGAACGGCGGCTCGGAGCGTCGGAATGAGACGGCTCAAGCTTGGCGTCAACGTCGATCACGTCGCCACGCTGCGCCAGGCGCGGCGCGCCGAATATCCCGATCCGGTCGCAGCGGCGCTGCTCGCCGAGCGCGCTGGCGCCGCCGCGATCACGGTGCATCTGCGCGAAGACCGCCGGCATATTCAGGACGCCGACCTGTTCCGGCTGCGCGAAGCGATTCGAATCGATTTGAATCAGGAGATGGCGCCGGTCGCCGAGATGGTCGAAATCGCGATGGAGCTGCGCCCCGACGAGGTCTGTCTGGTGCCCGAACGGCGCGAGGAGCTGACCACCGAGGGCGGACTCGATGCGGCCGGAATGGCCGAGCGGCTGCTGCCGATGATCGATCGGATGCGGATGGTTGGGATTGGCGTGAGCCTTTTTATCGACCCGGAACCGCATCAGGTGGAAGCCGCGGCCCGGCTCGGCGCCAACTTTATCGAGCTGCATACGGGCGGCTTCGCCGCCGCGGCGGATGCCGAATTGGCGGCGGGCGCGGCGGGGCGCGATGGACGAAATGGCGCGGCGGCGCGCTTGAAACCCGGCGGCGTGGCGCGCGCCGAACTGGACCGGATCCGTGCAGCGGTCAAGCTCGGCCGCACGCGCGGACTCAAGGTCAACGCCGGTCATGGACTCAATTATCGCAACGCCGGGCTGATCGCGTCGATTGGCGGGCTGGAATGGCTGCATATCGGCCACGCGATCGTCGCCCGCGCCGTCAATGTCGGCATCGGGCGCGCGGTGCGCGAGATGCTCGCGCTGATCGGCGGCGCGCCGGCCGCGGCGCGTTCGCCCAAAGCGCCGGCGGCGCGGCGCCGTCCGCCGGCATGATACTGCTCAGCGCGGCGGAAAGCCGCGAGCTCGATCGGCTCAGCCAATCGAAATACGGAATTGATTCTTATGCGCTGATGCGCCGTGCGGGCGAAACCGTCGCGGATCTGACGCTGCGGCGCTGGCCGGACGCCGCGCGCGGCGCGGTCGCGATCGTCGCCGGCAAGGGCAACAACGGCGGCGACGGGTTGGTCGCGGCGCGCAAGCTGACGCAGGCGGGAATCGCGACGCGCGTCCTGATGCTCGCGCCGCCGGAGGCGCTCAAGGGCGACGCCGCCCGCGCCTGGCGCGATTTCGCCGCGGCCGGCGGGGCGGCGTCGGTCGCGGAAACCGGCGCCGAAATCGACAAATTTTTCGCTGCCGCCGAAAAACCCGCGGCGGTAATCGACGCGATCTTCGGAACCGGACTGAACGCCGGCGTGCATGGCGCCGCGCGCCGCGCGATCGAACAAATCAATCAGTCGGGAGCGCCGGTGGTCGCGGTGGATATCGCCTCGGGGGTCAACGCGGACAGCGGCGCGATCATGGGCGCCGCCGTGCGCGCCGCCCTCACCGTGACATTTGGCTGCGCCAAATATGGCCACGTTTCCTATCCCGGCGCGCAATATTGCGGCGAACTCGAAATCGCCGAAATCGGATTCGCGCCCGCCGCGATCGGCGAGATCGCGCCGCGCGGCCGCTTGATTGATGCGGGTGAAGCGGCGCTGATGGTCGCGCCGCGCGCGTCGAATACTCATAAGGGCAGCTATGGCCATCTGCTGATCGTCGCCGGAAGCTACGGCAAGTCGGGCGCGGCGGTGCTCGCCGGCCGCGGCGCGCTGCGCGCCGGCGCTGGTCTGGTTACGCTCGCGATTCCGGAACCAGCCCTGCCGATGGCCGCGGCGGGACAGGCGGAATTGATGACCGAACCGATGCCCGCGGTGGCGGGCGGTTTCGCCGCGGCGGGGACGATCGCGCGGCTGAGCGGACTGATCGGTGCGATGAACGCGGTCGCGGCGGGCCCCGGTATCGGGGTTAGCGCCGAGAGCCTGGCTCTGGTCGATTGGCTGATTCGCGAAGCGTCAGCGCCGAAGCGGCCACTGCTGCTTGACGCTGACGCGCTGAACGCGATCGCCGAAGCCGGAGCGGAGATGGTTCGCGCCGCGCGCGGCCCGATCGTAATCACGCCGCATCCGGGCGAAGCGGCGCGCCTTTTGCGCATCACGCCGGCGGAGATCAACGCCGACCGGATCGGCGCGGCGCGCAAACTCGCGGAGCTGACCGGAGCGGGGGTGCTGCTCAAGGGCGCGCGCACAGTGGTCGCGGCGGACGACGTGATCGCGATTAACTCCAGCGGGAATCCGGGCATGGCGACCGCCGGGATGGGCGACGTATTGTCAGGCTTGATCGGGGCCCTGCTCGCCGGCGGGATGGCGCCGGGGACGGCTCTGCGTCTGGGCGCCTGGATGCACGGCGACGCGGGCGATCGTGCGGCGCGGAAGCTTGGTCCGGCGGGCTTTCTCGCGGGCGAGTTGGCGTCGGAACTGCCGGCCGTGCGCGCCGCGCTGATTGGCCGCCGCGGCGATAGTTGAGCGGATTCGACAACTCTCTGATAGAATTCCAGACCTCCGGCGGAGGCGCGGAATCGATCCGCACCTCGACGAGTACGGCAATGGAGTTTGAGCTTTTCACGGTTGACAGCAAGTCCTCGCGCGACACCAAGACGTGGGGCCGCAGGCTCGCGTCGATGCTCGAAGGCGGGGAGTTGCTGGGATTGGAAGGCGACCTCGGCGCCGGAAAAACCTGCTTTATCAAGGGCTTGGCGCACGGGCTGAACCTGCCGGAAGATCAGATTCTCAGCCCGACTTTCACCATGATCCAGGAGCATCGCGGACGCCTGCCGCTCTATCACATCGATCTTTATCGCCTCGAGCGGGTCGAACTCGATGATCTCGGATTGCGCGAATATCTCTTTTCCGATGCGGTAGCGGCGGTGGAGTGGTTCGAGCGGTTGCGTGAAGGAGCGGAAATGGAGCGGCTGGCGATACGGATTGAATATGCCGGAGCCAGCGCTCGCAGAATCGAATTTCGCGGCGTCGGCAGGCGCTACGGTGTGCTTATCTCACGCCTGGCCGCGCGATTCGCATAGCATGACGCTTTTTGCGCTCCTCTAGAGCGCGCCAACACGCTATACTCGGAGTTGATCGGCAGGCAAAGGAGAGGATCGCGGTGCCGCAATTCGTGTCGGACACAGTTGATGCGTTCGTGTCTGCGTACAATCAAGCGTGGGCCGAATGGGTGGCGTTGCCGATCTATACGCGGCTTGGAATCGGTTTGTTGATTGCGGGTATCGCGGTTTACGTCGGCTCGAAATCAGAACGCTCCGGAGTCAGCGCGCTGTGGTTCTTCGCCGCTTTCGGTTGCTTTGCCTACGTGATGATGGTGGCGCTGGAAGTGATGCACTAAATCAGGCGCGCCGGGAATCCACGCTGGCGTCCACCCTCCGCGCAGCGCATAATAATGGTTTACGTTTGCGCTGGACGGCGGAATTCGGCAATCAGTGGCGTTAATCGTTCAGAAATACGGCGGCACGTCGGTTGGTTCGATCGATCGAATCAAAGCGGTGGCGGAACGGGTCGCACGCGCCTATCGAAGCGGCGGCCAATTGGTCGTGGTGGTGTCGGCGATGGCGGGCGAAACGAATCGCCTGCTGCAGCTCGGCGCTCAGCTCAGCGACGCGCCCTACCCGCGCGAATCGGACGCGCTGGTCGCGACCGGCGAGCAGGTCGCGGCGGCGCTGCTGGCGATACGCTTGCATGCGCTTGGCTGTCCCGCCGTGTCGTTGCTCGGCCATCAGCTTCGTATCATGACCGATTCGCGTCATGGCGCGGCCAAGATAAAATCAGTCAATTGCGATCGAATCGAGCGAGTGCTCGGGACTGGACACGTCGTGGTGGTGGCGGGTTTTCAGGGCGTCACGCCGGAGGGCGATATTACGACCTTGGGCCGCGGCGCCTCGGACCTGACGGCGGTGGCGCTCGCCGCCGTGCTTCACGCGGCCGCGTGCGAGATTTACACCGACGTTGACGGGGTCTATACGGCCGATCCGAACATCTGTCCGAAGGCGCGCCGGCTCGACCGAATCTCGTACGACGAAATGCTCGAGATGGCGGGGCTTGGGGCCAAGGTGCTGCAGTTGCGCTCGGTCGAATTGGCCCGGCGCTACAACGTGCCGCTGGTGGTGAAATCGAGTTTCAGCGAGGATACCCATGGCACCTGGGTCGGCCGGGAGGATCAGGCGATGGAAAACGTGCTGGTTTCGGGCGTCACGCTCGATCAAAACCAGAGCAAGATTACGCTGACCGGAGTCGAAGATCGTCCCGGCCTGGCGGCGCGGATTTTTGGGCCGATCGCGGAAGCCGGCATCGTCGTCGACATGATAATCCAGAACGCCGGGGCCGACGGCCGCGCCGACCTGACTTTCACCGCGCCGCGCGCCGATCTCAAGCGCGCGCTCGAGCTGGTGCGGGCGGTGGCCGGCGAAATTGGCGCGGCGGGCGTGCGCCATGAGGACCAGGTGGCGAAGGTGTCGATCGTGGGCGTCGGGATGCGCACCCACGCCGGCGTCGCCGCGACGATGTTCAAGGTGCTGGCCGCCGAGGGCGTCAATATCGAGATGATAGCGACCTCCGAAATAAAAGTTTCCGTGGTCGTGAACGCGAAATACGGCGAGCTTGCGATGCGCGTGCTGCATGACGCGTTCCTTGGAGAGAATCCGGCGCTGGCCGGGAATTGACGGGAATAATCGCGATGGCGGCGGCGAAAAAAATCCAGATCTACGACACCACTTTGCGTGACGGATGCCAGTCGGAGGACGTGTCGCTGACGACCGCCGACAAGCTGCAAATCGCCGAACGCCTTGACGATCTGGGATTCGACTATATCGAAGGCGGCTGGCCGGGATCGAATCCGCGCGACGCCGCGTTCTTCAAGGAAGTAAAGCGGCTCAAGCTGCGCCGCGCCAGGATTGCGGCGTTCGGCGCGACGCGGCGCGCAGGCATCCGCGCGTCGGCCGATCGCAATCTGCGGCTGATCCTCGACGCCGGCATGCCGGTCGCGACCGTCGTCGGCAAGACCTGGGACCTGCACGTCCGCGACGCGCTCAGGATCTCGCTCGCGGCGAACCTCGAAATTTTAAACGACACCGTCGTCTATCTGAAAAAGCATGTCGATCAGGTTTTTTTCGACGCCGAGCATTTCTTCGACGGTTTTTTCAATAATCGCGACTTCGCGCTGCAATGCCTGAAGGCGCTCGACGACGGCGGCGTCGACCTGATTTGCCTGTGCGATACGAACGGCGGCCGGATGCCGTGGGAAATCGAGGAGGGCGTTCGCGCTGCGGCGGCGGCCGTGCGCGCGCCGCTCGGCATCCATTGCCATAACGATTCTGAAGTCGCGGTGGCGAATTCGATCGCCGGCATCCGCGCCGGCGCGATCCAGGTGCAGGGCACCGTCAACGGCCTTGGCGAGCGCTGCGGCAACGCCAATCTGCTTTCGATTATCGCCAACTTGCAGCTCAAGCTGGGTTACGACGTGCTGCCGGCGGCGAAGCTCAAGGCGTTGAGCGAGACTGCGATGCTGGTGTACGAGCTGGCCAATATCATGCCGAATCCGCGCCAGGCGTTCGTCGGCCGCAGCGCCTTCGCGCACAAGGCGGGCCTTCACGTCTCGGGAATCCAGCGCAACGTGCATACCTACGAGCATGTCGATCCGGCGCTGGTCGGCAACGATCGCCGCGTGCTGCTTTCGGAGCTGTCGGGGCGCGCCAATATCGTTTACAAAACGCGCGAATTCGGCATCGACTCGGATCTGACCAGGGAGCAAACCGCGGCGCTGCTCGACGAACTCAAGCGGCTCGAAGCGATGGGGTTTGTTTTCGACGGGGCCGACGCGTCTTTCGAGCTGCTGATGCTGCGCACGCTGGGGCGCGCGCGCGACCATTTCAATTTCGTCAGCTTCCGGGTGTTCGACGACAAATGGCACGAGGATCAGGCGCCATTCAGCGAGGCGGTGGTGGTGATCGAAGGGCCTGACGGCCGGCGCACGCGCAACTCGGCGATCGGCAACGGCCCCGTCAACGCGCTCGATTCGGCATTGCGGCAGGCCCTCGTTCCGTACTATCCGAAGCTCGCCGATATGCATCTGGCGGACTACAAAGTGCGCGTGCTCGGCAATGGCGCCGGCACCGACGCGCGCGTGCGCGTCTTGATCGAATCGACCGACGGCGAGCGGCGATGGGGTACGGTGGGCGTCTCCAGCAACGTGGTCGAAGCGAGCTGGCAGGCGTTGATCGATTCGGTCGAATACAAGCTGCACAAGGACCACGCGAAGCCGCGGCTCCGGCCCGCCGACGCGAACGGCAACGGCGCCGGGCGCACGCCGCGCCGGCGCCGCACGGAGACTGCGGCGGCCGCGGCGAAACCCTGACCGCTGGCGGCGCGCGAATACGCGCCACGGGAGGCGCATCATGGGCCTGATCAGCACGATTCGCGAAGATATCCAGGCGGTTTTCGATCGCGATCCGGCGGCGCGCACGACGGTCGAGGTGGTGCTTGCCTACCCCGGACTCCACGCGATTTGGTGGCATCGCGCGGCCCACTGGCTGTGGATGCGCGAGCTGAAGCTGCTCGGTCGTATGGTCAGCGAACTCTCCCGATTTCTGACCGGAATCGAAATCCATCCGGGGGCGAAAATCGGACGGCGCTTCTTTATCGACCATGGCATGGGCGTGGTGATCGGCGAAACCGCGGAAATCGGCGACGACGTCCTGCTGTATCAGGGCGTGACGCTCGGCGGCACCAGCCTGCGCAAGGAGAAGCGCCATCCGACGATCGAGGATCATGTGATGATCAGCGCGGGCGCCGCAGTGATTGGCCCGGTCACGATCGGGCACGGCAGCCGGATTGGCGCCGGCGCGGTGGTGGTCTCGTCCGCGCCGCCTTACTCGACGATCGTGGGCATTCCCGGCAAAATCGTCGAAGGCGATCGGCCGCAGAGCGATTTTGCCGATCTTGACCATGCGCGGCTGCCCGATCCGGTCGCGCGCGCGATGCAAAATTTGGTGGATAAACTCAACCAGTTGAATATTCGCATGGAGGAGATGGAAGACCGGCAGAATTGCCTTGAGGACAAGGTCGCGCCCGCCGCTCACTTGCCCAATGGCGCCTCCCGCGAAAGCTAGGCGTGTCCGGGGCGGGGTTGCCGCGGCCGCGCTTGCGACCAGCTCCGAGCGCCCGCCGTCGATATTTGGGTCGCTTATCCGCCCGTCTTTTGAATCTTCGATTCATAAGATAATCTAAGGCTCTTCAATTGCTTCCCCACATGTCGTGATGCGCGTTTATCTTGACCATAACGCCGGCTCGCCGGTCCGGCCGTCCGCGCGCCGCGCAATTTCCCGATGCCTCGACGGCGAACGCGGCAATCCCGCCTCCGCGCATCGTTCGGGCCAGAGCGCCCGCCGGATGCTGGAGCGGGCGCGCGAGCAGGTCGCGGAGTTGGTTGGCGCGCGTCCCGAGACGATCGTTTTCACCAGCGGCGGCTCCGAATCGAACAATTTGGCGATCTTCGGCGCCGCGCGCGCGTCCGGGTCGCGGCGGCGAATCGTGAGTTCGGCGCTCGAGCATTCGTCGATTCTTGCTCCGCTGGCCGCTCTTGAAGCGCGCGGTTTCGAGGTGGTTTTGCTTGCGCCCGATCGCGACGGCCGTATCGATGCGGCAACGGCGGCCGCGGCGATCGATGACAGCGTCGCGCTGGTTACGCTCGGTCTTGTCAACGCCGAGGTCGGCGTGATCCAAAGCGTGGCGCCGATCGCGGACGCCGCGCGCCGCGCCCGCGCGTTGTTCCATCTCGATGCGGCCCAGGCCGTGGGACGTATTCCCGTCAACGTCCAGTCGCTCGGATGCGATCTTTTGACGATGAGCGCGCACAAAATCGGCGGACCGTCCGGAATCGGCGCGCTCTACGCCGCGGCGGAGGCGCGAATCGCTCCGTTGATTTTGGGCGGGCCGCAGGAGCGCGGGATGCGCGCTGGCACGCCGAATCTGCCGGGTGCGGCCGGATTTGGCGTAGCGGCCGAAGAAGTCGCCCGCACGCTTCATACGGAAAGTTCGCGCGCCGCATCGCTGGCGGACGCGCTGCTTGAGTCCTTGTTCGCCGCGATTCCCGGACTGGAATTGAACGGCCCGCGCCGCGACCGGGTTCCGCATACGCTCAACCTGACCTTTCCCGGCGTGCTTGGCGAAAGCCTGATGATGGCGCTCGATTTGGAGGGGGTGGAGGTTTCGATGGGGTCGGCGTGCGCGGCCGGAGCGGTCGAACCTTCGCACGTGCTGATTGCGATGGGCCGCGGCCGGGCCGCGGCGCGGAGTTCCTTGCGCATCAGCCTCGGCTGGCCGACGACGGACGAGGAAATCTCGTTTGCCGCCGCCACGATCGCGCAGGTCTGGCGGCGCGTCGCGGCGGCGGAGCCGGACGCGGAGCGGCGCGATGCGGGCGTCGCGGAGGCGCCGCGATGAGCGCGCGCGTGCTGGTCGCAATGTCGGGCGGCGTGGACAGCAGCGTCGCCGCGGCGATCTTGCGCGAGCGGGGCTACGACGTGGTCGGAGTGGCGATGCGGCTGGCGCCGGAACCGCCGGCCGGGACGGGTCGGGGCAAGGCGACCTGCTGCTCGCACGACGATTTCGAGGACGCGCGCCGGGTCGCCGAGCGGATGGATTTTCCTTTTTATGTCGTCGATTTGCGCGAGGATTTCGCGGCGCGCGTGATCGGCAATTTCGTCGGCGAATATCTGGCGGGCCGCACGCCGAATCCGTGCGTGATGTGCAATCGCGAGATCAAGTTTGATCGGCTGCGGAGCCGCGCCCGCGCGCTCGGCGCCGATTTTATCGCCACCGGCCATTACGCCCGAATCGAGCAGGGCGTCGACGGCCGGCCGCGCCTGATGCGCGCGCGCGACGCCGCCAAAGACCAGTCCTATTTCTTGTTCGCGACGGGCCGCGACGAGCTTTCGCGCACGCTGTTCCCGCTTGGCGCGATGACCAAAGACGAAGTTCGCGCGCGCGCCCGGAGGCTCGGTTTGCGCAACGCCGACAAACCCGAAAGCCAGGAAATCTGCTTCGTTCCCGACAACGATTACGCCGCATTCGTGCGCCGGAGCGCGCTGTCGCGCACGCCCGCGCCGGGGCGGATCGTCAATTCCGACGGACGCGAGCTGGGCCGCCATCCGGGCGTGCATCATTTTACCGTCGGCCAGCGCCGCGGACTCGGAATCGCGTCGGGCGAACCGCTCTATGTCCGCGAAATCCGCGCGGCGCGCGGCGAGGTCGTGGTCGGCCGGAAGTCCGAATTGAATGCGCGCGGCCTGGTCGCCGGGCAGGTCAATCTGCTCGATCCCGAGCTTGCGGGCGGGCGCGAAACCCCGGTCGAAGTGAAGATCCGCTATCGCCATCCGGGACTGCCCGCGACGCTGCGCATGATTGACGGCGCGCGCGCCGAAGTGCGCTTCGCATCGGAAGGCCCCGCCGTCACGCCCGGACAGGCGTGCGTGTTCTATCGCGGCGACGAAGTGCTGGGCGGCGGATTTATCGCGCAAGCGATCGCGGAGGCGGCTCCATGACCCGCTTCGCGATCGCCACGCTCGGATGCAAGGTCAATCAGTACGATTCCGCGATGATCGAGGCGCGGCTGGGCGCGCTCGGGATGGAACGCGCGGAATTCGATCAGCCCGCCGACGTCTATATCGTCAACACCTGCACGGTCACGGACCGCGCCGATTCCGAAAGCCTGCGGCTCGCGCGGCGCGCCCGGCGGCTGAATCCGAATGCGCGCGTGATTATGACCGGATGCCTGGCGCAGGCGAGTCCGGAGCGGCTGGCCGAGGCGCGCGAAGTTGACGCGGTCGTGGGGCTGGGCCGTCCCGGCGATCTGGAGCGCGCCGCGCAAAACCGCGCGCCCGAGCGCGTGATGGTGTCCAACTTGCGCAAGCATCGGGCGGAGATCGATCTCGGCGCCGTCGCTCTCGAAGGCCATACCCGGGCCTTTCTGAAAGTTCAGGAAGGATGCGATCAGTTCTGCACGTTCTGCATCGTGCCGTTCTCCCGTGGACAATCCCGCAGCGTTGCGCCGCGCCGGATAATCGAGGCGATCGACGGACTGCATGAGCGCGGATTCCGCGAAGTGATTCTCACCGGAGTGCATCTGGGCGGCTACGGCCGCGATTTGGATCCGCCGGTCGCGCTGGAAAATCTGCTTGAAATGATCGGGGAGCGTTCGCCGATCGGCCGAATCCGCCTGAGTTCGATCGATCCCGAAGAGTTGAGCGATCGCGCGATTGCGATCGTCGCCGGCAACGGCAAATTCTGTCCGCATTTCCATCTGCCGCTGCAGGCGGGAGCCGACGCGGTGCTGGCGCGGATGCGCCGCCGCTACGACGTCGGCGGTTATCGCGAGCGGGTAGAAAGGATTATCGGCGCGATGCCGGAGGCGGCGATCGGCGCCGACGTAATCGTCGGGTTTCCCGGCGAGACCAATACGAACTTCAACGATTGCATGAAGTTCATCGAAAGCCTGCCGCTGGCCTATCTGCACGTCTTTCCCTACTCGGTGCGCGCGGGCACGACGGCGGCCAAATTCACGGACCGCGTCCAATTCGGCGAGATTCGCCGTCGGGCCGCCGCGATGCGCGAATTGGGCGAAAGGAAACGCCGGGATTTCGCCGCGCGCGCGGCCCGATCGCAACTTAAAGTATTGCTTGAAGAACTGGTGGACGGCAGGCTGCGCGGCTACAGCCGCAATTATGTTCGGGTCGCGGCCGAAGGTTCTCCGGCGCTGATCAATTCCGAAGTCGAGGTGGAGGGCACGTCTGTTGCGGGCGCTGAAGTGGTTGGCCGGATTATTCCGGAGCCTCAAGCCGCGAGGGTCTGAGCGGCCGCGCGCGCGCGATGGCGCCGCCGGCGACCTTGAACGGATCCTCGGCTACGTGTTTCGGGAGTCCGCGCTGCTGACGACCGCGCTGACCCATCCGAGCGCCGTGCCGCCCGCCGAACCCAATTACGAGCGGCTGGAATTTCTCGGCGACGCCGTGCTCGATCTGGCGATCGCGGACCTGCTGATGCGGCGGTTTCCGGGGGCGAAGGAGGGCGCGCTGTCGAAGGAGCGCGCGTCGATCGTCAACGGCCGCACGCTGGCGATCAAGGCGATGGAAATTGGTCTGGGCGCGCGGCTGCGCTTGGGCAAGGGCGAAGAGAAGAGCGGCGGGCGCGACAAAACGTCGATTCTGGCCGCTTCATTCGAGGCGGTGATCGGCGCCATTTTCACCGACGGCGGGCTGGCGCCGGCGCAACGCGTGGTCGAGCGGTTGTTCGCAAGCGATATCGGCGGTCCCGCCGCAGAACGGGACTACAAGACCGAACTTCAGGAGATCGCCTACCGCCAGTTCCGTTCGCAGCCGGTTTACGAGCTGGTCGGAACCCAGGGGCCCGATCACGCCAAGCGTTTTACGACGCGGATCAGGATTGCTGGACGCGATTTGGGCCTGGGCGAGGGCGGCAGCAAAAAACAGAGCGAGCAGGCCGCGGCGCGCGCCGCGTTGGATCTGCTGACGCAGGAGCGGGTTGGAAACGGCTGAAAATTATCGCGCTGGTTTCGTGACGCTGGCGGGCCGGACCAACGTCGGCAAATCGACGCTGCTCAACCGCCTCGTCGGGCACAAAGTCGCCGCGGTCACGCCGCGGCCGCAAACGACGCGGCGGCGGGTCGTGGGAATCCGCACCGATGAGCGCGCGCAGATGATTCTGATCGACACGCCCGGATTGCATCAACCGCGCGCCGCGATGAATCGCAGGATGATCGACACGGCGCGGCGCTGTCTGGCCGAAGGCGAAGTGATCGTCGCCGTGGTCGCCGCGAACGCGCCGCTCGGCGATGAAGATCGGGCGTTGCTCGAAAACGTCGCGGCGCTGGCGCGTCCGTCGGTCATCGCCGTGAACAAAATTGATTTGGCCGCGCGGGAACGCCTGATGCCGCTGGTCGCGAGCGTCCATGAATTGCTGCCCACGGCGGAAATCGTTCCGGTAAGCGCACTCAAGGGCGAAAATCTTGACGAACTGGCGCGCGTGATTTCCTCGCTCTTGCCGCAAAGCCCGCCCCTGATGCCCGGTGACGAATACACCGATCAGACCGAACGGATGCTGGCGGAGGAGATTATTCGCGAGAAGATTTTCCTCGCGATGCGCGAAGAGATTCCGTTTTCCACGGCCGTTCAGGTCGAAGATTTCGTCGAGGAAAGCGAACGCAACCTCGCGAAAATCCGCGCGCTGATTATCGTCGAGCGCGAATCGCATAAGGGGATGGCGATCGGCGCGGGTGGACGGCAACTGAAAGCGATCGGGACCGCCGCGCGTCTGGAGCTCGAAGAAATGCTCGGCCGCCGGATTTTCCTTGAACTTCATGTAAAGGTTGAAAAAGGATGGACGGGCGATCCACGCAAGCTCAAGGAGCTGGGACTCTGAGATGACGCGCCCGATCAAATCGACCGAGCGCGCCTCGGAAATCGTCGCGCAGGCCGCCGCAGGCTTGCCTGTGGTGGTTTTGGTCGGCCGCGCCAACGTCGGCAAATCGACGCTGTTCAACCGGATCGTCGGCCGCCGCCGCGCAATCGTGAGTCCCGTCGCAGGCACCACGCGCGATCTCAATATCGGACGGACGACGCACGGCGAGCGCGAATTTTTGGTGGTCGATAGCGGCGGACTCGAACTCTACGCCGCGCCGGCGGCCACCGAGCGCGCCGTCGAAGAGGCGCTGCGCGCCGTCGCCGCGGCGGACGTGGTGGTGTTTGTCGTTGATGGTCGCGAGGGCGTTATCAGCGCGGACGCCGAAGCGCTCGCACTGGTGCGCGAAACCGGCCGGCCGACCCTGGTCGCGGTCAACAAGCTCGACCACCCCGGTCAAGCCGCCGCGGTTGCCGAGGCATACGCGCTGGGCGCCGCCGGCGTCGTGTCCGTTTCAGCCGCGCACGGCCTTGGCGTGGAAGATCTGCTCGAGGCGATCGTGGCCCGGCTGCCGCATCGCGAGACCGCTCCGCAAGCGCGGCCGGATTTGCGAGTAGCTTTGATCGGACGGCCAAACGTCGGCAAGTCGTCGTTGCTGAACCGGCTCGCCGGATTTCAGCGCGCGATCGTGGACGACCGGCCGGGAACCACGCGCGATCCGGTTGACGTCCGGCTGAGCGCGGGCGGCCGCAACGTCCTGCTGATCGATACGGCGGGAATCCGCCGGCCAACCCGGATCGAAGAGAATCTGGAGCAATTTTCCGTCGGCCGCGCGATCGAGACGATCCGCCGCGCCGAAGTGCTGATGCTGGTGATCGATGCGTCCGAAGGGGTGACGGACCAGGACGCCCGGCTGGCGCGGCTGGTCGAAAACAACGACCGCGCGATGGTGATCGTGTGCAACAAGTGGGACGCCGCCGCCCGCGCCGGCCAGCGCGTGCCGGTTTTCGTGCGCGACGCCTATGATCGCCATCCGTTTCTGGAGTTCGCGCCGATCCTGTTCACGAGCGCGATTACCGGCGACGGCGTCGATCGAATCATTCCGGCGGCCGCGCGCGCCGGCGACGCCTGGCATGCGGCGTTTCAAACCGCGCATCTCAACCGCGTATTGGCGGAGGTGACGGCGGCCACCGACCCGCCGCTGATCGGACGGCGGCGGTTGCGGCTGATGTACGTGACGCAAACCGGCGCCGCGCCGCCGCGCTTCACCTTCTTCGCCAACCTCGAACGCGATATTCCGGTGCATTACGTCAGGTTTCTGGAAAATCGGTTCCGCGAGGCGCTTGGTCTGGAAAATGTGGGCACGCCGATGCGCCTCGAATTCCGGCGGACCGGCCGATCCTGGGCCGAATCGCGCGAGCGCGGCGAGAAAACGCCGAGCGTGGCGCGTCCGCGTCCTTCGCGAAAGCGCCAATAGTGTGCTGTCCCGCAAATAACTTCCACCTGATGCCTTGTCAGCTTGGCGCGCAGGCCGCCCGCCGCGGGGCGACAAGAGATGGATTGCCGGGTCTGCGCCCGGCGATGACGCACAGCGTTGGTCATGCCCGGACTTGATCCGGGCATCCGCGCGGAGCGCAAGATAGACGTAGAGCGCAAACTTATTCAGGGGACGCCACAATAAGATTCACTGCCGTATCTGTTGAAACCGCCGCGGAGCGCCGCTTCGCCGGCCGGCGCCGGTCGGCTATATTTTTAGATCAAGGCGAAGCCGCGTGATTCTGATTCTCGATTTTGGCAGCCAGTACACCCAGTTAATCGCACGCCGCGTGCGGGAAGCGCGGGTTTACTGCGAAATCCATCCGTACAATCTTCCGCTCGAAAAAATCCGGGCGCTCAAGCCCAAGGGCATTATTTTTTCAGGCGGCCCGGCGAGCCTCTATGAATCGGGCGCGCCGGATATAGCGGACGAGGTGCTGGACGCGGGATGTCCGGTGCTGGGGATTTGCTACGGAATGTACGTCATCGCGCAACATCTGGGCGCCCACAGCGCGGGCGCGCAGGCGCGCGAATACGGACCGGCGCTTCTGAAAATCGACGAAGACGATCCTTTGTTCGCCGGTCTCGATGCCCGCGAGCAGCGGGTCTGGATGTCGCACGGCGATCGGGTCGAGCGGATTCCGGCGGAGCTGGAGCCGATCGCGCATACCGACAATTCTCCCTACGCCGCCGTGCGATCGCGGGACGGCCGCCTGCGCGGAATTCAATTTCATCCCGAGGTGGTCCATACCCCCAACGGCGCCAGGATGATTCGCAATTTCGTGCTCGGCGTATGCGGCGAGCGCGGCGATTGGACGATGGCCGGGTTCGTGGAAACCAAGCTCGCGGAAATCCGCGCGCGCGTGGGCGAGCATGATCGGGTGCTGATGGCGCTTTCGGGCGGAGTGGATTCTTCCGTCGCCGCCGCGCTGATCCATCGCGCGATCGGCGACCGCTTGCGATGCGTGTTCGTCGATACCGGACTGCTGCGCGCCGGCGAACGGGAGCGGATGGAGCGCACGTTCGCCGGCCAGCTTGGCATACCGCTGAGAATTTCCGACGCGTCGGAACTGTTTATCGAACGGCTGGCGGGAGTGCTCGATCCCGAACAAAAGCGCCGGATCATCGGCCATACTTTTATCGACGTGTTCGAGCGCGAAGCCGCCGCGATCGGAGGAGCGCGTTTCCTCGGCCAGGGCACGCTCTATCCCGACGTGATCGAGTCGGTCTCGTTCAAAGGACCGTCGGTCACGATCAAAAGCCATCACAACGTCGGCGGCTTGCCCGAACGGATGCGGATGGAGTTGATCGAACCGCTGCGCGAACTGTTCAAGGATGAAGTGCGCGAGGCCGGGCGCGCGCTTGGCCTCGGTTCCGACGTGGTCGATCGCGAACCTTTCCCCGGTCCCGGTCTCGCCGTGCGAATCGTCGGCGAGGTCACGAAGGAGCGGCTCGATTTGCTGCGCCGCGCCGACGCGATCGTGATCGAAGAGATCGCCGCGGCCGGCCTGGGACGCCGCCTCTGGCAGGCGTTCGGCGTCTTGTTGCCGTTGAAGACGGTCGGCGTGATGGGCGACGGGCGCAGTTACGAGAGCGTAATCGCAATCCGCGCGGTCGAGTCGCAGGACGGCATGACGGCGGATTGGGCGCGGATCGATCCCGATTTCCTGGCGCGCCTTTCCAGCCGGATCACCAACGAAACGCGCGGCGTCAACCGGGTGGTGTACGACATCACGTCGAAGCCGCCCGCGACCATAGAATGGGAATGACATTGTGACCGTTCGTACGCGTTACGCGCCGAGTCCGACCGGCGCGCTGCATATTGGCAACGTCCGCTCGGGACTGTTCGCCTATCTCTTCGCGCGTCATAACCGCGGCGCTTTCGTCCTGCGGATCGACGACACCGATCGCGAGCGTTCGACCGGGGAATCGCTCGCGGAGATTCTGGAGAGCCTCCGCTGGCTCGGCGTCGATTGGGACGAAGGGCCGCCCGATCGGCGCTATTTCCAATCCAACCGCTTCGACCGCTATCGCGAAGGCGCGCTCCAGTTGCTGCGGGAGGGAAAAGCGTATCCATGCTACTGCACGGCCGCCGATCTCGACGCGATGCGCAAGCAGGCCGAGCGGGAGCATCGCAAGCCCGGCTACGACGGCCGCTGCCGCGAGCGCACGCCGGCGGCGGAGTTGGCGAAAATCGACCTGCCCGACAAGCGCGCCGGCCGCGATTACACGATTCGCTTCCGTTCCCCGCGCGAGGGCGCGACGGTGGTTGACGATCTGATCAAAGGGCGCGCGGTTTTTGAAAACCGCGAACTCGACGATCTGATTATTTTCCGTTCCGACGGCGTGCCGACTTACAATTTCGCCACCGTGCTCGACGACGCCGACTTCGGCATGACGCATATCGTGCGCGGCGACGACCATCTGCCGAATACGCCCCGCCAGATGCAGATTTTTTACGCGCTGGGATTGCAGCCGCCCGCGTATGCGCATCTGCCGATGGTGATGGGGCCGGACGGGCAGAAGCTGTCCAAGCGCCATGGGGCCACTTCGGTGTTCGCCTATCGCGACCTGGGTTATTTCCCCGAGGCGCTGCTCAATTATCTGGTGCGGCTGGGATGGTCGCACGGCGACCAGGAGATTTTTTCGCGTGCGGAGATGATCGAGTTTTTCGAGTTCGCCGAATGCGGAAAATCCGCCGGCATCTTCAACGCCGAAAAGCTGCTCTGGCTCAATTTCCATTACATGAAGACCCTGCCGCTCGAGCGTCTGGTCAACGATGCGAAACCGTTTATCGCGCGGCGCGGATGGACGGTTCCGGGCGACGACGCGTGGCTCGAAAAAATGATCGCGACGCTGCGCGAGCGCGCCAAGACGCTGGTCGAGCTGGTCGATTTCGCGGGCTTCTATCTCAACGACGAAATCGCGATCGATCCGAAAGCGGCGGCGAAGTTTTTCAAGCCGGAGATTGGTCCGGCGCTCGTGTCGCTGGCTGATGAACTCGGCGCGATCGCGGATTCGGAATTCGCGGAAACTTCGATTCAGGCCGCATTCGCCACAACGCTCGACCGCTTCGGAATCAAGCTTGGACAGCTCGCTCAGCCGGTGCGGGTCGCGCTGACGGGCGGCACGGTCAGCCCCGGAATTTACGAAGTTATCGTCGTGCTCGGCCGCGACCGTACCGTCCGCCGCTTACGCGCCGCCGCGGGCGCCTGCACTGTCGCCGCCGCGCCGTGATTCGCGCGTTCCGATTAGGCGGCCGGATCAGTGGCCGCCGCCTCCGCCGCCTGACGCGCGCTTGAGCATCAGGAACGACGGAATGAAGATTGCTGCCAGGATCGCGAGCCACCGGTAGATATCATTGTAGGCCAGCAGCGACGCTTGCGCCTGAATCGACTGATAGATCAGCCCGAGGCCCTGTTTCTGATTCGTCGCGAGTTCATGCGCGAAATTGAACACCGGCGCCCCCGGCATCCGCGGCGCCTGCTGGCTCATCCGCCATGCGTCGAAGACCGAGAAATGCTGCACCAGGTACGCCTGATGGGTCTGCTCGCGGCTGTTGAGCAGATTGGTGACGAGCGAGATGCCAATCGCCGAACCGGTGTTGCGCATCATGTTGTAGAGGCTGGCCGCGAAGCCCATCCGCTCTTTCTCGACGCATGAGAGCGTGGTCGCGGACAGCGTCGGGAAAATCAGTCCGCTGCCGGCGCCGGACAGGATGATCGGCCAGGCCAGCGACCACATGTTCACCTGCAAGTCCCAGTGACCCATCATCCAGGTTGCGTAGGCGACCAGCGCGAAGCCGACGCCCACGAGGGGGCGCATATCGAGGCCGCGGCGCGATAGCTGCCCGACCATCAGCATCGTGATCAGCGTGCCAAGGCCGCGCGGCGCCACGGCCACGCCCGCCTTCCACGCGTTGTAGCCGAGCAGATTTTGCAGAAATAGCGGATTCAACAGATTGGTGCCGTAAAGAATCATGACCATCGCCATGATCGTGAGCACTGAGACATTGAAGACCGGAATCTTCATGATCGTCAGATCGAGCACCGGATCGGGAAAGCGCAGTTCGTGCCAGAACATCAGGCCGATCGCGGCGATCGAACCTGCGGTGAAGTAGCACACCCACGCGGAATGGAACCAATCGGCGCGCTGGCCGCGATCGAGGACGATCTGCAGCAGTCCCAGCCCAAGCGTCAGATAGAGCATCCCCAGCCAATCGATTCGCCGATTGGCGTGATTGCGTCCGCCGATGTACGCCGGGTCGTGGACGAACCAATAGACCATCATCGCCGCGAGCGAACCGATCGGCAGGTTGATGTAGAAATTCCAGCGCCAGTTCCAGTTATCGGTGATCCATCCGCCCAAGGTTGGTCCGAGCACCGGCGCGGCCATCAGGCCGACTCCCCACATCGCCATCGCGAGACCCTGCTCGGCGGGCGGGAAGGTCTCCATCAGGATCGCCTGCGACGACGGGATCATCGCGGCGCCGGCCGCTCCCTGCAGCAGCCGGAACACGACCATCTGATTCAAAGTCTGCGCGGCCCCGCATAATCCCGAGGCAAAGACGAAGACGATGACCGACGCCATGAAGTAGCGCTTGCGCCCGAAGCGGGCCGAGATCCATCCGGTGAGCGGAATCATGATTCCGTTCGAAACCAGATAGCTGGTCAGGACCCAGGTGATTTCGTCGACGCTGGCGGAAAAACTGCCTTGCATGTGCGGCAGGGCGACGTTGACGATCGAGGTGTCGAGCACTTCGAGCGTCGCGCCCAGCATCACGGCCAGCGCCACCAGCCATTTGTGCGTTTCGACGCGATGTTGCTCCGCTGGCGTACTGGTCAGTTTGGGAGCAGTCGCCATGTCAAATCCGCGCCGCCGTCGCTTTCACGAGAGTGTTCCTTGCGGTTTGCGCATAACCGGCGCTCCCGGTCACACCCAGACCGCAAACCTGTCCTTTCTAAAAAATCCCCGTTAAGGAGGTCTCCGATTCCAATTCCGGCTGGATATCGGGATTCTGATTTTAACCTAAGCCAAATCCATGCCATTTATTTTCGGAATTATTAGACAAATTGGCATAACATATCCTAATTTGGCTCATCATGCGGCTGGATTCAGAAAGCCATGTTTCGCAAATCGCGAAAATCGAATGCGCTGAATGCTTCGAATCCTTCATGCAGCGGCCGAATCGAAGCTTATACTTTTTCGACGACGTTTCCGAATGATCGAAGCTGGAGCTTGGCCTCAGACCGACCGCCTGGATCGGCGGGATGGTCACAAATGAGCGAATTTATCGAATGGTCGAGAACGGAAGCGCCTGATACGCCGAAGCGTCTCAAGCATTCAGCAAAATGTCGGAAGAGTCGGGCGCGGCGCGCGAAAAACGAAAGTGAGTTTAACCTCAGGCCGCGTGCATCCCGCGCGGAAGCTGACGCCAGCAGGGGCCGCAAAGCGCCCAGATCTCGTCGCCTTCCAGCATCACGAGCACGCCGGCAATCGCTTCCCCGACATTAAGACATCTCCGGCACACCAATTCAGCGCCCCGGGAGCGGGCGGCGGCCGAAAGCGCGGCGAGACTGGAGGCGTCCTCGATAGTTTCGATCTGGATCAGTTCGCTTTCCATGCGCAGCCACCATGTCCGCTTGAACGGCCGTTCACCGTTGTTGCTTTCATCATGTATCTTTGAGCTTTAAGATTGTCAAGCGATGCAATTTCGTCTCCAAGTTATTTATTATGCTAACTTGTGGTCAATCTTCTGCTAACTTGAGGTGGACAATAGTCGCCGCCCGCCGCTGATCGGGATGTTCGGAAGGTTGACCAGCAGTTAGCAGGCGAAGCCGTTCAATCGCGGCTCGAAAAACGGGTGCGGTTGGCGATCGCAGAAACGGAAACGCGGCGGCTCACGCTCCCGTTTCAAGCGGACAAATCAGCCGGCGAAAATTTTCCGCGGCGCTACGAATCAGATCAACTTGAAGGCCCGCGCGACGTTTTCGCCCGGCACGCCCCGCCGCGCCGTCGTGGTCATTCCCGCGACCATCCCGCGCAACTCCTCGAGATAGTTTCCCGGATGGTCGGGATGGGGATAGTCGGACGCCCAGAAGAAACGGTCTTCGCCGATGAGTCCGGTCAGCGCGGCGATCGATCGTTCGTCAGTGTCGGCCGAGATGTAGCACTGGCGCTTGAAGTAGAATGACGGCCGTTCCTTGAGCGGCACCGTGCCGCCGAGCGCGGTGCGCCGGAAGATCGCGTCGCCGCGATCGAGCCAATAACCGATCCATCCCGCGCCCGATTCGAGCACCACCGTGCGCAAGCGCGGGAACTTGTCGAAGACGCCGAACTGGAACATCGTGCCGAACGCCTGCGGCACGCCCGCCGCGGCGAACAGATCGAGGAACCAGTCGGCCCACGCGATGTCCTCGAAGCGCTGATGCACGCTGAACTGCGGCGGTTCGAGCGTCGGATGGATCGCGAGCGGCACGTCGAGGTCCTGCGCCGCCGCGAACAACACGTCGTGATCGGGATGGCTGTGGGGTTTGCGCGTGATCGTGAAGGGACAGACGAAAGCGCCCCCGCAGCCGTCTTTCACCGCGCGTTCCAGCTCGCGCGCGGCGGCCGCCGGATCGCCCAGCGACAGATGCGCGATCGGCACGAGCCGTCCGCCCGAGTCGCGGCAGAAATCCGCTATCCAGCGGTTGTAGGCGCGGCAATAGGCGCCGCTCAGCGCCGCGTCGAAAAGCTCGGCTTCCCACAACAGCCCGATCGTCGGATAGAGCACGCTTTTGGCCATGCCCTCGCGCTCGAGCAGTTGCAGCCGTTCCTTCATATCCATCGCGCCAAACGCCGCGCCGCCGACGTAAGACTCCTTCGGCGCCACGCTCTCGAGACTGTCGAAAAAGCCGTGCTTCCGGCCCGACCGTGCGGCCATTTTGCCGCGCTGCTCGGCGTTGATGGTTTCGATTTTGTCGCCCAACTCCTGCAGCGCCTTCATCCCGCCCAGCGACGCGAGCAGCGTGGGCGAGGTGAGCGCCGCGCGCTTGCCGTCGATTTCGAGATATTCGCGCCCGTCGTCGCCCACCCGGATGCGAATCGCACGGTCGCGATATTTGGCTTCCAGATAACGCTCCCACAGATCCGGCGGCTCGAGAATGTGGCCGTCGGCGTCGATCAGCAGTTCCTCGCCAGGCATTTGTCCCTCTGTGAATTGACGGCGAACAAGATGTCGCCGCCGGCGCGCCTTGATGCCGCGACTATAGGGCGGATCGGCGGGCGCGGGCAAACCAGCCGAACGTTTGTTTGGGAAGGCCGTCGTGCGAGGCGTCCGGTTCGCGAGGCGCCGGTTGACAGGCCGCGTCTCCGTTATTAATTTGAATTTAAATCATTTATATTTCAATAATTTGAATCAAAAGGATTTGCGCAATTGTAATGGCCACCCGGTTCAAAGGCTCCGATCGCGAAGTTCGCGCGCTCGACGCTTACATCAAGCTGACCCGCGCGTCCGAAACGCTGGCGGCGATGCTCGCGCGTCCGCTCGCGCGGGCCGGGTTGACCACCGCCCAACTCGGCGTGCTCGAGGCGCTGCTGCATCTCGGCGCGATGAACGAGCGGGAGTTGGGCCGCAAACTTTTGCGCAGCGGCGGCCACATAACCACCGTGCTCGACAATTTGGAACGGCGGGAGTTGATTCGCCGCGCGCGCAGCACCGAAGACCGGCGCTGCGTCTCCGTCAGTCTTACGCCAAAAGGCAAAAATCTGATCGGCCGGGTGTTTCCGGCCCACGCCGGACGAATCGCGGATGCGATGGGCGCGCTGGGCGCCGCCGAACAGAATGAACTGGGCCGGTTGTGCCGCAAGCTTGGGCGCGCGGCGCACGAATCGGCCTGAAGGAGAACAACCATGATCGCAATTCGCCAAGCTGAAGAACGCGGCCGCACCGGCGCCGGCTGGCTCGACAGCCGCCATTCGTTTTCGTTCGCCGAATATTACGATCCGCGCGAGATGGGTTTTTCGCGGCTGCGCGTGATCAACGACGACCGGATCGCGCCCGGCGGCGGTTTTCCGCCCCATTCGCATCGCGACATGGAGATCGTCACCTACGTGCTCGACGGCGCCGTGCGCCATCGCGACAGCCTCGGCAACGGTTCCGTAATCGAAGCCGGCGAGGTGCAGCGGATGAGCGCGGGAACGGGCGTAACGCACAGCGAATTCAATGCGTCCGCGTCGGCGCCGCTTCATCTGCTGCAAGTCTGGATCGAGCCGGATCGCCGCGGCCATCAGCCGGGCTACGAGCAGCGCCGCTTCGCGCAGGATCGCAAGCGCGGCCGGATGCTCTTAATCGCGTCGCCCGACGGCCGCGACAATTCGCTGCGGCTCAATCAGGACGCGCGGATTTATGCGGGCGTGGTTGAATCCGGCGGTTCGCTCGAGATCGCGCTCGCGCCCTCGCGCCACGGCTATCTGCATCTGATTCGCGGCGCGGCGACGTTGAACGGAATCGCGATGCGCGCCGGCGCCGGCGCCAAAATCGTTGACGAGAGCGCGCTGACGCTCGCGGCGGTTGAAGAATCCGAGGCGCTCTGGTTTGATCTGCCCTGAACGCGCGGCGCCGCTGGCCACGCCCGCCTGTGAGAACAAGCAAGATTGTCGCTGTGACGGCCGGCGCCGTTTTCGTGATTGGCGCGGCGCTGGCCGGATCTGTAGTGTGGCGCGCTTTCCGCTCCGCCGATGGGCCGCCGCGATGGGAAAACGCGCTCGCGCGGACCGTCCGTCATCTCGCGATTCCCGCCGCGCAGCGGCGTCGGCTGAATCCGCTCGAAACAACCGCCGCGAACCTCGCGGCCGGCCGCGAGGAGTTTCTCGCGCGTTGCGCGCGCTGCCACGGCGTGGACGGCGGCGGCCGCACGCCGATGGGCCAGCGGCTTTACCCGCGCGTGCCCGATCTGCGGCTCGCATCGACGCGGAATCTGAGCGACGGCGAACTTCATTACATCATCGCGCACGGCGTGCCGTGGACCGGGATGCCGGGATGGCGGCGGCCGACGCCGGAATCCGCAATCGATCTCTGGCGCCTCGTGCTCTACGTTCGCAGCCTGCGCCGGCTGAGCGCGCCGGAACAGAACGAACAGGCGCGGACGCTCGCGGCGGCGCATTATGTCGGCTCGCAGGCGTGCGCGAAATGCCACGCCGCCATTTATCAGCGTTGGCGGAAAACCCCGATGGCCAACGTGGTGCGCGACCCGCGCGCCGATCCGGGAGCGATCGCGCCCGGCTTCGCCGCCAATCGCGTGTCCCCGTTCACGCGCGCGCAAGTCGCGTTCGTTTACGGCGGCATTTGGAAGCAGCGTTATTTCACGAAAATCGGCGGCGACTATTTTCCGCTGCCTGTGCAATGGGATTTCGCGCGGCCGCAATGGCTGCCCTATTTCGTGACCATCGGCGAAGATTGGTGGGCGGGCCTGTATCCGCCCGACAATATGCGCCGCCCGACCGGGCCGCTATGCGACGGATGCCATTCCGTGGGCTACGATATCCGCGCCAAACAGCCGGCCGAATGGAACGTCGGATGCGAACGCTGCCACGGACCCGGCAGCGCGCACGCGGCGCGTCCCGCGCCGGACAATATCCTCAATCCCGCCCGGATGGACTACGTGGCGGCCAACGACGTATGTATCCAATGCCATTCGCAGGGCCGTCCTCTGACTAATCCAATCGAAGGAAAATACTATGATTGGCCGGTGGGCTTTCGCGTCGGACTGAGATTGCGCGATTTCTGGAAGCTCGAGGGCCATACGCTCGGTCAGACTAATTTTTACTATTTTGCCGACGGCACCGCGCACAAAAACCGGATGCAGGGCAACGATTTCGTGCAAAGCATGATGTATCGGCGGGGAATCTCCTGCATGGATTGCCACGACGCGCACGGCACGGCCAATTATGCGGAGCTGCGCGCGCCGGCCGAATCGCTATGTCTCGAATGCCACGGGCCGGGTTCGCCCAATGGTCCGCGCGCGGCGACGCTCGAACTCCATATGCATCACCGGCCGGGCGCGCCGGGCGGGCGCTGCGTCGATTGTCATATGCCGGGAATCGAAACCGAAGGCGTTCCCGGAGCCTACGTCCACGCCCATACTTTCCGATTTATCGCGCCCGCGATGACCGGCAAATACGGCATTCCGAATCCGTGCACGTCATGCCATACGCGCAAGACCACGGCGTGGGCGACGGCGGCAATCCGCGCCTGGCGCGGCCGTTCTCCCTGGCGTCTAGAGTAGCCGCCGGCGTAACGGATTCACGACCGCCGCGTTTGAACGAAAAACGCCGCGGCCGGTTATCCCGCCCGGCCGTGATTAAAGGATATGGATTCTAAATCCAATAACAAAAAGGCTAAAATCGTGTCCCGCAGGTGAGTTTGCTCGGTGATGACGGATCGGGATTCTTCGCTTCGCTCAGAATGACAGCAAAGACGCTCCATTATGTAACTCTGAGCATCCCATCATGTCATTCTGAGCGCAGGCTGCCGGAGCGAAGAATCCCGAATCTGTAAGCCTGTTGATGAATAAAATCGAGAGACAGCACACTAAGAAAGCTCTGCACAAGCCAGCTTGTTATTCTGAACGGAGCGGAGCGAAAGAACCCCGAGATTCCCTTCGCAAGACTCAGGGCAGGCTTTCGCCGCGCTCAGAATGACAAAAATGCCGATGATGGTTGATAATTTTGAATTGCGCGAATTACGGGACGGGGGCGGCGGCGAGCAGGCCGGCGGCTTCGTCGTAGCCGAGCATCAGATTGAGATTCTGCACCGCCTGGCCGGCGGCGCCTTTGCCGAGATTGTCGATCGCCGTGAGCACGCAGAGCGTCTGCGAGCGCCGTTCGAGCACGAAGGCGATTTCGCAGAAATTGGTCGCGCGCACGTTCTTCAATTCCGGCAGTTCGCCGGGCTTGAGCAGACGGATGAAGCGCGACTTGGCGAAGCTCGCCTCGAAGGCGTCGCGCACGTCCTGTTCGGTCGTTCCCGCGCGCGGGCGCATGAAGATCGAGCTCAGGATGCCGCGGGTGACGGGCAGCAGATGCGGCACGAACATCACCGCGACCTCACGGCCGAGCGTCGCGCCGATCTCCTGTTCCATCTCGGGCGTATGGCGGTGGTTGCCAATTTTGTAAGCGCGGAAATTCTCGTTGACTTCGGCGAAAAGCTGCTCGATCGCGGCTTGGCGGCGCGCGCCGGTGGTGCCCGATTTGGCGTCGATCACGATCGACGCGGGATCGATCAGGTCGCGCTTGATTAGCGGCAGTAGGCCCAGCAGCGCGCCCGTCGGATAGCATCCGGGATTCGCGACGATGCGCGCCTCGCGCAGTTCGCGGCGATGGAATTCGCTGAGGCCGTAAACCGCCTCCTTGAGCATCGCGGGCGCGGGATGGTCGGCGCCGTAGGTCTGGCGATAAGCCGCGGGATCTTTGAGGCGGAAGTCGGCTGACACGTCGATCGCCTTGATTCCCGCCTGCACGAGGTCGGCCAGAATCGGCGCGCCGACCCGTTCCGGCAGGCAGGAGATGACGATCTCGGCGCGGCCGCGAATCAGGTCCGCGCGCAGTTCCTCGAACGGCGGCAGATCGATTCCGGCCATGTGCCGGTAAACCTCGGCGACTTCGCGGCCGGCATAATGCTCGGATGTGAGCGCGGCCAATTCGACGAACGGATGGCCGGCGAGGATCCGCACCGCTTCAATTCCGGAATAGCCGGACGCACCCAACACCGCTACTCTAACCCTGTCGTGCGAAGCCATCAGGGGTCCCGAGGCGCCTCCTAAAAAATTAATGTCGGTTTAATCGAAATATCACTAAAGCCGATATGTGGCCAGCCACGGCGCCGGATTAATCAACAGGCGCTTTGGGCGCATCCGCGCGCGTCCAGCCGCAAGCGGCGACGGCGTCCTTCCGAAACC
>JAJXZF010000098.1 GCA_021780225.1 Deltaproteobacteria bacterium
CGACAAGGTACGGCGCGCGCGGCCTCGGACTGTCGATTTATATTCGCGATCCCGAGGGCAACCTTGTCGAACTCAAGCAGATTCGGCCTCGTGCAACCGCCTGATGCGCTCGCAATATCGCAGCCGCGGCGCTGACGGCGGTCTTCGCTCGAATGCCGGAAAGCTCACGCGCCGATGGCGCCTCGCGGGAACTGTTCTCGCTCTGATGTTTGCGGCGGCGATCGGCGGATGCGCCCGGAATACGCCGACCAACGTGGCGATCCGCTATCTCGCGAGCCTGCGCCAGCATCGCTACGCCGCATGTTATGCGATGCTGACCGACTCGGATCGGCAAACCCGCACGCTGGCCGAATTTTTGACCGAAATTCCGATGGGTCCGGACGCCGATCCGGTATGGTTCCGGCAAATTCTTGACGCGACGAATTTCCAGATCGGAGCCGAACAGCGCAACGGCAATATCGCGAGCGTCGCGGTCACAGTGACCACGCCGGACCTGCCGCTATGGGAACGAACGCTGAACGCGCAGGCCGGTCCGAGCGATTCCGGCGCCGAACTGGCCGCAGGTTCGCTGAATTCAGGCAAATATCCGACGATCACCTACGACGATTTGATTTACCTCTTCAAAGAGCATCGTCGCTGGCGCGTTGTGGCCGCCTTCGCGCGCCGCGATCATCTGAGCGACCTGCATCGCGAGGCCGCGGCGGCCTATCGCGAATACGAATTCTCTGACGCGATCGAACGCTACAAATCGATTATCGAGCAACTGCGCGGCCTCGCGGCGACCGGCGCGATCGGATTGGCGCATCGCTACGAGGCCGAGCTGGATTACATCCAATCCGCGCAAGCCCAAATCCCGCAGAGCCGCGAATACGCGGCGCGCTATCTGCGCTTGAGCGACGTAGCGATGCGGATGTCCGAGGAGCGCGTTCCGGCCGTTTTCGGCGCGATCAAAAATCGCGGCGCGCGCGCGATCGACAATGTCCAGATCGCCGTCACCTGGTATTCCGGCCGCGGCAAGGACGCCAAGCCTGTTTTCACTGAGCGCCATCCGATTATCGTCACCCCGCTCGAATTCACCGACTTCAGCCGCCCAGTGATACCTCTTCTGCCCGATGAGAAACGGTCCTTCGGCTTTATCTTGACCGCGCCGGTGAAGGTTCAGCAGGATGCCGCCCCTTATGTCACAATCGGGTCGATTGTTTTCACGCAGTCATCCGCGCCCCTGCCGAATTTGAAGCAGGGCAATGCCGCGCCGGCCGAACCCGCGGCGCCCGGCGCATCCAATGTGCCGTCGCCGCTCGCCCAACCATCCTCCGCTCCGAGGTCGCCCACGCCATGAGCGCTGTTGTTACGATCGCCGTGCCGACGCACAATCGCGCGCGTTTGCTCGGACTAACGCTGGCCAGCATTGCGGCGCTGCGGATGCCTGAAGGCGTCGAACTCGAGTGCTTGATTGTCGACAACGCTTCGACCGACGACACCCGCGACGCCGTCGAGGTCTTCGCCCGCACGGCGCCGATGGCTGTGCGTTACGTAATCGAACCGGAGTTGGGGTCAAGCCGGGCGCGCAATCGCGCGATCGCCGAGGCGCGCGGCGATTTCATCCTGTTCATCGACGACGACGCGATCGCGGAACCGGACTGGGCGGTGCGGCTCCTGAGCGAGATGGATCGGCGCGCGCTGGACGTCGCGTGCGGAATCGTACTGCCGCAATGGCAGGCGCCGCCGCCGCATTGGCTGGGGCGCAGTCTTTACGTGCGCCTGGCGGTGCACGACGAAGCGGCGCTGGCCGACGCCGCGCCCGCGGCGCGCGACTCGATTCACAATTACTTCAGCGCCAACGCCGGCTTTCGGCGCCGCACCTTTGAATTGTTCGGCAATTTCCGCGAGGACCTCGGCGTCGTCGGCGCGAATCCGATCTCCGGCGAAGATACGGAATTGTTCGAACGAATCATGCTGCACGGCGGCGCGATCGGATTCGCTCCCGCCGCGCGCGTGCATCACATGATCGGCGCGGAGCGGTTGACCCGGCGCTACTTGCGCCGCAAGGCCTACGCCTTCGGTTTCGGCAGCGCGATCGCCGGCGGCCGCACCCACAATCATCTCGACAAGCTGTTTCGCAACGCGCTCCGGATGGCGACGGCGGCCGCCGCCGGCGACCTCGAGATGGCCGTCTATCACGAGTTGGAATGCGCCAATTTTGTCGGCTATTGGCGCGGACGGCTGGCGACGCGCCGCCGCGGCCGGTCATGACGCGGCCGCGGAATCCAGCAAACCACGCGACGCGATACGCTCAAGATAGGGAATCAGGCCGCGCAGCGCTTTGATCTCCGCGACCGCCAGCCAGCGCGCCTCGCTATGCTCGAACGGACGCAAAACTATCGGCGGATGATCGGCGGCGACGGCGCACGCATAAATCAATTGGACGTAAGGCCCTTCGGCGCCCTGATTGACGCCGAGCATCCGTTCGATTTTGGCGGTCAGCCCGGTCTCCTCGCGGATTTCGCGCATCAGGCATTCCTCGAACGTCTCGCCGATCGCCAGATGGCCGCCCGGCAGGTCCCAATGGTCCGGCCGATAAGCCATCGAGGCGGCGCGCCGCAAGACGAGGACTTTGCCGCGCGACGCGATTACGCCGTGAACGCCGATCCAGAAACGATCTTCCGCCATCAAGCTTCACCGCCGCGCGAAATGCCGCGTGGGGCCGTACAAGGAAATTTCGCCGTCATGGTCGTCGCCGCGCCCGGCCCCATCCGCCTCCGCCGGGAGTTTCGATGCGAATTCGTTCGCCCGGTTCAAGCCGCGCGTTGCCCTTCCCAGCGAATCGTTTTTTCCGCCCCGCCGCGCCCACCAGATAGTCGGCGCCGCAGGCGCCCGCGCCGCCGCCGTGCAAACCCCAAGGAGCGATTTTCCTGCGTTCGGCAAGCAGGCTGACGTTAGCTTCGACCAGGCATTCGATTTCCCGCACGAGTCCGTCCCCGCCCGCGAACTTTCCGGCGCCGCCCGAGCCGCGCCGAATCCGATACTCGGTCACGCGCATCGGATAGTACGCCTCCAGCGCCTCGATCGGCGTGTTGAGCGTATTGGTCATGTGCGTATGGATGCCTGAGACGCCCGGATGGCCTTCGGCGGCGCCCGCGCCGCCCGCGATCGTCTCGTAATACGAAAAATGGCGCCCGCGGAAGCGATCGTACCCGCCCACCGTCAGGTTGGACATCGAACCCGAACTGGCGGCCGGAACCCGGTTGGGCGCGGCGTGCGCCAGCGCGCGAAACAACACGTCAACGATCCGTTGCGAAGTTTCGACGTTGCCGCCCGCGACGGCCGCCGGCGGCCGCGCATTCACGATCGTTCCCGGCGGCGCGGACAGCGTAATCGGACGCATCAGCCCTTCGTTCGACGGCGTCTCGCCGGCCGCCATGCACTTCATCACGTAAAATGTCGCAGAGAGCGTGATCGCATAGTTGGCGTTGATCGATCCGCGCACCTGTGGCGCCGAGCCGGCGAAATCCACGTGGGCGCGCCCGCCATCGATTTTGATCCTGACCCGCAGGGGAATCGGCCGGTCGTCGAATCCGTCGCCGTCCATCGCGTCTTCGGCGTGGTAGGTTCCGTTCGGAATTTCGCGCAGCGCCGCGCGCATCAGCCGCTCCGCATAATCCTTTAGAGCGTTCATCGCGGCCGCGGCCTCCGCGCGGCCGGCCGCCTCCACCAGCGTGCGCATCCGCGCAGCGCCGACTTCGAGCGCCGCAATTTGGGCGCGCAGATCGCCTTCGCGCTCCTCGCGCACGCGCGTGTTGGCCAGGAACAATTCGAAAACGTCGCGCGCCGGCGCGCCGCCGGCCACAATCTTTACCGGCGGAAGCCGCAGTCCCTCCTGATAGATTTCCGTCGCCAAAGCCATCGACCCCGGCGCCATCCCGCCGATGTCCGCGTGATGGGCGCGATTGGCGGCGTATGCGAACGGCTTGCGTTCGCCCGGCAGATAAATCGGCGCGACCAGCGTCACGTCCGGCAGATGCGTGCCGCCGGCGAACGGGTCGTTGAGCGCGGCCACATCGCCGGGCGCGAGCTCGAGCCGCTCGATCGCAGCGCGCACCGAAAGCGGCGTCGAGCCGAGATGGACCGGGATATGCGCCGCCTGCGCGACCAGTTCGCCCGCGCCGTCGAAAAGCGCGCAGGAATAGTCGCGCCGCTCCTTGATATTCGGCGAAAAGGCCGTCTGTCCCAGCACCACCCCCATCTCCTCGGCGATCGCGGCCATCCGGCTGTTCATCACCGCGAGCGTGACCGGATCGACGAGGGACCCAACCGCTTTCGCGCGCTTCATCGCGCCTCCAGATGCAGATTGCCGAAATCGTCGCGGCGCAGGATGAATTCCGGCGCGACATAGGTGGTAGCGCTGAGTTCGGCGACGATCGCAGGACCCGCGATGCGTGCGCCGGCGCCGAGCGCGTCACGTTGATAGACGGGCGCGGACACCGTCGCGCGGCCGATCGCGATTCGCGCGCGACCATCGGGAGACGGCCGGCCGGCCGAGCGAGCGACGCGCTCCGGCGCGCGGCGCGGCCCTTCAGCCCACGCGCGAAGGCGCAGATTCACCGCCTCGATCGGCTGGCTCGGCGCGCTATGGCCGAAGGCGCGGCGATGGGCCGCATGGAACTCAGATGCGAAGCGCGGACTCAGCGCCACTTCGATCTCGTACGACTGGCCGCGATAGCGCAGGTCAACGCGCAGGTCGTGATGGATTGACGCGGGCCGCGCGCCTTCCGCCGTCAGTTCGGCCCGCGCCCGCGCGAGCAGCGGACGGGCGCGCTTGCGCAACCGCCCGATTTCCGGATCGGCGTCGCGCACAGTCAGGGAGTATTCGCGTCCGAGCGGCGCGCCCAGCGCGCCCCACGCGCACAGCAGGCCCGGATTGCGCGGCAAGACGATGTGGCGGATGCCCAACTCGCGCGCCATTTCGCACGCGTGCATCGGACCCGCGCCGCCGAACGCCATCAGCGCGAACTCGCGCGGATCAAACCCGCGTTCGACGCTCACGACGCGAATCGCCCGCTCCATGTTCGCGTTGACGACGCGGATTATGCCGCGCGCGGCGCCTGGCAAATCGGTTTTCAGCGCCCGCGCCAGCGGCGCGAGCGCGCGCTCCGATCGCGCGGCGTCGAGCCGCATCCGGCCGCCGAGAAAATTGCCTGCGAGCAGCCGGCCCGCGATCAAATCGGCGTCGGTCACCGCCGGCCGTTCGCCGCGTCCGTAGCAGGCCGGCCCCGGGTCCGCGCCGGCGCTCTCCGGACCGACCCGCAACGAACCGCCGGCGTCGATCGACGCGATCGATCCGCCGCCGGCGCCGACCGTATGAATATCGATCACGGGCGCGCGCACCGCGTAGCCGTTCGGATAGCTGAGCGTGCGCACCCGCGCCGCGCCATCGACCAGCGAAACGTCGGTCGAGGTGCCGCCCATATCGAAGGTGATGAACTTGTCGAGACCGATCGCACGCGCCAGCGCCGCGGCGCCGACGACGCCCGCCGCCGGTCCGGAAAGGATCGTGCGCACCGGTTCGGCGCGCGCCAAACCCGGACCGATCGCGTTGCCGTCGGATTGCATCACGCGCAACCGCCGGGTCTTCAAGCCGGTTTCGAGCCGCTCCAGATGCGCGACCATCCGCGGCGCGACATAGGCGTTGACGACGGCCGTCGAAAGCCGTTCATACTCGCGATATTCCGCGAGAATCCGATGCGATACGGAAAGCGGCTTGCCGATCGCCGCGAGCGCCGCAGCGATCAGGTTTTCGCTCGCGGGATTCGCATAGGAATGCAGCATGCATACGGCGAACGATTCGGCGCGCGACTTTTCGGCAAGCTTGCGAATCTTGATGAGCTCCGCGCGTCCGAGCGGCTTTTGAACCGTCCCGTCGTAGAGAGTTCTTCCGCCAACTCCGAAGCGCATCGTCCGGCCGACCAGCGGCGCCGGACGGCCGGGGGCGAGCGCGTATAAATCGGCGCGGTTTTGCCGGCCGATTTCGATCAGGTCCTCGAATCCCGCGTCGGTAAACAGCGCGACGCGCGCGCCTTTGCCTTCGAGCAGCGCGTTGGTGGCGACGGTCGAGCTGTAGGTGACGATTTCCGCCGGTTCGCCGCCAATCAATTCGGCAATCCCCGCGATCACCGCCTGCGCCGGATCGTGCGGCGTCGAAGCGAGCTTGTGGACGCGCGTTTCGCCCTCCACGATCGCGACCAGATCGGTGAACGTGCCGCCGGTGTCGATGCCGACCACCATAGCCGCCGCGTCCGCGCCTCGCGAGCGCGGCGTTTTTCCGCCTTTGCGCGTCACGCGGGCCTGAGCAGCACCTTGAAATGCGATTTGTCCGCCGCCAACGCGAAAGCGCTGACGCCGTCATCGAGCGGCGCGATCCGATCGATTAACGGGCGCGGGTCCACGCGTCCCGCCGCCAGCGCCCGGAGCGCCGGCTCGAACCGGCCACAGCGCGATCCGATCACGTTGATTTCGTTAATCACGATCGGCGCGAGATTCATCGCCGCACCGGCCGCCGCCGTGCTCTTCAGCAGAATTGTGCCGCGCCGCCTGACCAAGGCGATCGCACGGGCGAATCCTTCCGGATTTCCCGTGCAGTCAATCACGACGTCAAAGCCGGGTTCGAGCGTATCCGCGGCGATCGCGTTCAATCCTAACGTTGCGAGGCGCGCGAGCCTTTCGCGGCCGCGCCCGGCGACAACGGGCGCGAAATCTTCCGACCGCAGCGCCATCGCAACCATCGCCCCCAGCCGTCCGCCGCCGAGAATCGCGATGCGATCCGAACGCTTGAGCGCGGCCTGCTCAAAAATCTCGAAGGCCGCCGCCAGCGGCTCGACAAAAACCGCCGCTTCGTCGGCTATCGCATCGGGCACCGGTTTGAGGTTGGCGTCCGGAAGGCGGAGATACTCCGCGAACGCGCCGTCCCGGCCAAGAATTCCCAGCACGGTGCGGTTTGGACAATGGCGCGCCATGCCGTCGGCGCACGCGCGGCAACGGCCGCATCCGGCGTTGATTTCGCCGACCACGCGCCGCCCGACGAGAGCGGAATTTCCCGACTGAACCACGCGCCCCGTGAATTCGTGTCCCGGCACGCCGCGATAGGCCATGTAACCGCGGGTGATTTCCAAATCGGTGCCGCAGATGCCGGCCAGCGTCACCCGGACCAGGCTTTCGCCGGCGATCGGCGCAGGCTCCGGATAATCCGCGCGCAGTTCGAGCGCGTGGTCGAAATACAGGACGCGCATGCCGGGGCATTGAAACAGAAAAGCCGCCGGGATGGCTACCCTGCGGCTTTTGCGCGAAAAACCCTGCGACAGGCGTCAGCCGGTTGATTTTGCGGGCGTGCTTTTCTCGGCGGGTTTGGACGATGCCGCCGATCCGCCGGACGCCGACGAACCGTTGCTCGAACTCGGCGACGGCGCGGCGGATGAAGACGAATCCGTCGCAGTGGAGGCTTCGTTTTTGCCGGCGCCGCTGCCCGATTTGGAGTAATCGGTCGCGTACCATCCGCTGCCCTTGAGGATGAACGAGGTGCGCGAAACGATCCGCTCCACTTTGCCCTTGCACGTCGGACACTTCCGCAGCGGGTTCTCGGTAATCCGCTGGGTTACTTCAAAGACTCCGCATTTAGCGCAATTATATTCGTAGATAGGCATAAGACTGTTTGATTCTTAAAGGGCGGCGCGCTGCCTCAATCCAATGAAGACGTAATCATGGCGACTTCCGTTGTCAACGCGGCCCGCTCATCACGGCGGCGCGCGGCGCCGCGGCCGCGTACGCCAATTCTTCCAGTCGCGCGGCCACGCGCTCATGATCGGTGGTCGCAATCTCTATGGTCTTCCGCCGCGACGACGCGCCACGCACGATTCGAACGCTGGCGCGCGGCAGCTTCAGCGTGCGCGCCAAAATTTCGATTAGCTCGTCATTGGCGCGACCGCCCTCGGGCGGCGAATGCAGCGCCATCACCAGGCCGCGAGCCTCGACCCCGAGACATCCGCTGCGCGACGCGCCCGGACGGGCCAGCGCCTCGATTCGCAGGCCGTTTCCGGTGCGGCTAAGCCAGCGGCGGTCGCCACCGTCCGCCATCAGGCGAACCCAAACACCATTACCCGCTGCAAGGTCGGAATCAGGTATTGGGTAAGGAAGCTGATAAAAACGAGCACGACAATCGGGGAAAAATCGATTCCTCCGAACAGCACCGGCAGATGCTCGCGAATCCAATCGAAAACCGGCTCGGTAATCGCGTAGATCGCGCGCACGATCGGATTGTACGGGTTCGGCTCTATCCACGACAAAATGGCGGCGACAATGACGACCCAGAAATAGAGGTTGAGCGCGCCTTGGAGCGCATTCGCTATCCAAAGCACCAAATTAGTCCAGACAAACACGTCGTGATTTACGCCTTTCGCCCTAGTGTGGCGTCCCCTGAATAAGTTTGCACTTTGCGTCTATTTTGCGCTCCGCCTGGATGCCCGGATCAAGTCCGGGCATGACCAGCTCGGTTCGTCATTGCCGGGCCCAGACCCGGCAATCCATCCCTGATCGCCCCGCGGTGGGCGACCTGCGCGCCAAGCTGACAAGGCCCCAGGTGGAAGTGATTTGCGGGACACCACCCTAGCCGCGACCCAGCTCGCGCGAGCGATGCGCGGCGGCGTGCAGAGCCTCGCCAACTATAGCGGAAAATCCTCGTTCGTCGAACTTGCGCAGGGCGGCTTCCGTAGTGCCGCCCGGCGACGCCACGATCCGGATCAACTCAGCCGCATTGAGCTTCGATTTGCTCATCGTTTCGACCGCGCCGCGAAGCGTCTGCAACGCCATCCGGGTCGCCATCGCCGGTGCCAGACCCTCGGCCACGCCGCCGTCCGCCAATGCTTTGACGAACAGATAGACGTACGCCGGACCGCTGCCGGAAAGCGCCGTGACCGCGTCGAGCAGCGACTCGTCATCGAGCGCGACGGCGTCGCCGACGGCGCGAAAGATGCGCAGCGCGAAGCTCAGGTCGGCCCGTGACGCGCCCCGCGATCCGGTCAGCGCGGCCATCCCTTGACCGACCATCGCCGGCGCGTTCGGCATCACCCGAATCACCCGCGCCGCGGCGCCGAGCGCGGCCGTGAAGCGCGCGATCGTTACGCCCGCCGCGATCGAAATAAACAGGCGCGTCCGCGCCGCGATCGGAACCGGCGCGCCGGCCGGCTGGCCGCGCGCGGGCGATTTTCCGCCCGCCGCGGACGCCGCGCGAATTTCGCCCAGCACGTCGTCGATATTTTGCGGCTTGACCGCGAACAGCACCGCGCGCGCGGCGCGGACCGCCTCCAGATTGTCGGCGGTGGTTTCGATTTTCAGCGCTCGCCCCAGTTTGCGCCGCCGCCCCGGATCGACGTCCGCCACTATCAAATCGGTTGGTCTGAACACTTTCCCCGCGATCAGTCCGCGCGCAAGCGCTTCGGCCATATTGCCGCCGCCAATGAACGCCAGCTTCTTCATTTCGTCCGTTCGCCGAAAACCGCGCGGCCAACCCGCACGATCGTCGCTCCTTCCTCGATTGCGATTTCAAAATCGTCCGTCATGCCCATCGAAAGCTCCGACAACTCAAGCCCGCTGCGCGCCCGCATCCGATCGCGCAACTCGCGCAGCGCGGCGAACCAGCGCCGGCCCGCCTCGGCGGATTCCGCCCCCGGCGGAATCGCCATCAGGCCGCGCACCTCGACGAGCTTGCGCGAGGCGTCGATCAGAGCCTCGGCCTGCTCCGGCGCGACGCCGCTCTTGGACGGCTCGCCGGCCACGTTCACTTCAATCAGCATCGGCATCCGCGGATACGCTCTAATCCGCGCGATCGCCGCGGCCAGCCGCACGCGGTCGAGGGTTTGAATCAAGTCGAAGGTCTCGACCGCGGCGCGCGCCTTGTTGCTCTGCAGATGGCCAATCAGATGCCAGCGAATGTCCTTCAAATCCGCCAGCGCGGCTCGTTTCGCGATCGCTTCCTGCACGTAATTTTCGCCGAATTCGCGCGCACCCGCGGCGTACGCCGCGCGGATCGCTTCAGGCGGATTGGTCTTGCCCGCCAGCACCAGACGAACCGCTTCGGCCGGCCGCCGCGCGCGCGCGCAGGCCTGCGCGATGCGGTCTTTCACGTGGCGATAACGCCGGGCGATTTCGTCAGCGCCGATCATCGCGCCTCATTGCCGCGGCCGTTCCGGCAGAATTCCGCGCCGCGCCAACGCCGCCGCCGTCGCGGCCACCGGCAAGCCCATCACATTGTCGCGCGGCCCTTCGACCGCGAGGATAAAGTCCGCGCCGCGCCCCTGTATTCCGTATGCGCCCGCCTTGTCCATCGGTTCGCCGCCCGCGACGTATTCGGCAATCTCCGCGGCGCTCAATGCTCTGAAGGTCACCCGGCTGGCCACCGCGCAACGGTCCTCCACCGCGCCCGCCAGCGCGATCGCGAATGCGGTGACAACGGTATGGGTCGCGCCGGCCAACGCCGCGAGCATCGCGCGCGCCTCCGCCGCGTCCACCGGCTTTTCCAGCACCCGGCCGGACAGCTCGACGATCGTGTCGGCCGCCAGCACGATCGCGCCGGGCCGGATCGCCGAGACCGCCAGCGCCTTCTCGACCGCCATCCGCAGCGCATACGCGCTCCCGCCTTCGCCGGCGCGGAGCAACTCGTCAACGCCGCTTTCGACGATCTCGAAGGCGAAGCCGGCGCGGAGCAGCAATTCGCGCCGGCGGGGCGAGCCTGAGGCCAATATCAATTCACGCCGATTCATTGCGCGGAAATTCCTCCAGCCGCTTGCGAATAGAGGACTTGTTGCCAGACTCAAGGGGCCGCCGCAAGCATCCCGGCGACGGAACGCATTGATGCAGCCGCGCCAGTCGGCTAACCAAATTATAATGGGTTTGAAGCGTCGCAATCGTTCGCATCCGCGCGCTCCCGTATGGGTTGCGATCGCGGTCCTCGCCGCAATCGGCGCAAGCGGCCTCGCGGCGGCCCAGATGCTGCCGTTCGAGCGCAATCGGGTCGAAAACTTCGACCCGCGCCAATCCTTCGCCGACGGTTACAGCGCCTGGAGCCGCAAAGACTGGCCGGTCGCAATCGAGCGGATGCAACTGGTGCGCGAGCAGGTTCCCGCGCTGGCCGACTACGCGCTCTACTACCTGGCCGACGCCGAACGCCACAACGGCGGCCGGCAGGCCGCGGCTGACAATTATCTCAACCTCGCCAACGAATTTCCGCAAAGCATATTCGCCGACCGCGCCGAACTCGGCTACGCCGGCGTCGAACTCGACCTCGGCCATCCCGACGCGGCGCTGCGCGCGGCCGCTTTGGTCGCCGATCGCTCGGACCAGCCGGACTTGGAGCAGGAAGCGCGGATGCTGATGGCGCGCGCCCGCGCGGCGTCCAACGACTTCAGCGGCGCCTATGACGAAGCGCAAACCGTTCGCCATCTCGCGCCGAGCGGACCATACGACGCGGCGGCGCGCACGCTCGCCTATTCGCTCCTCGATTCCCATCCGGGACTTGCCGACACCCGTTCGCTCGGCTATCGGCGCGAAGAAGCGGATTTGCTGATCCGTGAAGGCCGGCCGGCCGACGCGATCGGTTTAATCCGCGCGGCGCTCGCGATGGCGCCGCCGAGGTCCGTCCGCGCGGAGCTGTTCTGGCTTGAGGCCAAAGCGCGGCGCGCCGACGCCGCGGCCGCGCGGCTGGCGCTGCAAAATTATCTTTCAATCCAGCCGGCGGGCGCGCACGCGCCGGCGGCGCTCAACGCGCTCGCTCATTCATGGTGGCGCGTCAACGATACGGCGCAGGCCCGCCAATACTTTGCGCAATTGATTCGGCAATTTCCCGGCTCCACGCTCAGCCCTGACGCGATGTTTGAAATTGGGCGGACCTACGAGGACGACGCCGATTACGCTTCGGCGCGGAGCGCGTTTCAGCGCCTGGCGGCGCGCTATCCGCATTCCGAAATCGCCGAGGAAGGCCGTTTCCGCGCCGCCTTCATGCTCTACATGACGCGCGATTTCGATTCGGCGGCGCCGGAATTCGGCGCCGGAGCCGATCGCGCCGGGTCGCCGGCGGCGCGGGATATGTTCCTGTACTGGCAGGCGCGCTCGCTGGATCAGAACGGCGAGTCTTCCGACGCCCACCAAATTTACGTCAGGCTCGCCGTCAGCACCGACAGCAATTATTACCCGGCTCTGGCGGAACGCCGCGTCGGCGCCCGGCCAAGCGTCCTCCCCGCCGCGATGGCGACGATTCCAACCGCACCTGCGCCCCCGTCCGCGGTTGGCGCGGCGCGGTTTCATCTGGACCGCGCGCTCGCGCTGAAAGCGCTCGGACTGAGCGCGCTCGAAGCGCCGGAGCTGCGCGCGCTCGGCCCTTATTTGAGCGGCGATCCGGTTTTGCGCAATTTCGTCCTGGGCGAATACGCGGCGGCCGGCGCGTGGTACGACGGCGTGGTGGCCGCGACCCGGCTGTCCGCACGGGGCGAACTCGACCCGCGCATCGCGGAGCGGATGCGTTATCCGCGCGGATACTGGGACGAGGTCTCCTCCGCGGCCCGGCTCAACCAGCTCGATCCTTACCTTGTGCTCGCATTGATTCGTCAGGAGAGCCTTTTCAATCCCGAGGCGCAATCGGTCTCGAACGCGCGCGGCCTGATGCAACTGATGCCGGCGACGGCGCAAAAATGGGCGCCGCAAGCCGGTCTCGCCGGCGATCCGCTCGACCTGTTCAATCCCGATCTCAGCGTGCGGATTGGAACGATCTATCTGCGCGGACTGTTTGAAATGTTCAATCAGGACGTGTTCAAGGCCGTAGCGGCATACAACGGCGGCGAAAACGCCGTCGCCGGATGGACGGAAAAGCATCCGGGCGACGACGATCAGTGGGTCGAAAACATCGGTTATCGCGAAACCCGCGACTATGTGAAAAAAGTGGTCGGCGGACGGCGCGAATACGGTTTGCTCTACCAATCAGACGCCGCGCGATGAATCCGGAACCGCAAATCGGGCGCTTGTCGGATTGCGATTCTCCGCCGGGATGGCGGCCGCGCGCGATCGCGCTTGCGCCCGATGCGCCGATTGTCGGTATCGACGTCGGCGAACGCACGCTGGATCTCGCGATCGCGGATTCCGACCGGATGCGTCTGGAACGAGTCGATCTGGCCGGGGTGGAAAATTCGGCGGACGGCGCGATCGCGGAGCTGGCCCGGCGGATCGAGACGGCCGCGCCCGAACTCAAACGCGAAGGCGCGACCGCGATTATCGACTCGCCGCGCTATCCGCGTGATTCGGCGCGCCGGAACGATGCCGGGACCAAAGGGCGTTATTCGCGACTGCTCGACGCCCGCCTTGCGAGCGTGGTCGGACAGCTTCGGGCGGCGCGGATGAAATCGGATCCATCGTTCGGCCTGTGGCTATTTCCGACGCCGCCGCATGAGGATTTTATTGGCTACGCGAACGATCCCGCCTGCCCGCCACATCTGGTCAGCCTGGTCCATGAACTGTTTCCGCAATACACGGGTACACCTGATGGTGAATTGGAAAGGTTTGGCGCTGGACGAATCTTTACGCGGTTTATGATAGGTGGATTTGCGCTTTATTTGGCGCTTTCGCGATGGCCCGTGAATTGCTTCGAGGGATTTCCCGATCTTTATTTTCGGCTTCGGGCGAATGGAAGGGAAATCAGGCCAAAACGCGCCGGGCGGCGCCACGCCTTGGAAAGCCGGCTGCCGATCGTGGCTGCGGCGATGCATCAAAGCAACCTGCGGGGCGCCGCGCCGGCTACGCTCGATCAAGCCGACGCGGCGATTCTGGCCGCAAGCATCGGCGCCGCGCGCGGTTCCGGAGCGGTGCTTGCGATCGAGGCGCCATCGGAAGGCGTTTTCGCACTGCCGGTCGAACTCGGCGAGGCCTTACGCCTGATCGATTCGAGTACGCCGGTGGATTTTGGCATGATTAACAAGCGATGATTACCAATAAGCTGATGGAGGCATCCTGAACCCGGAGCAAGGAGAGCATAGAGGGAGAACATGAAGAACCGAAAGCACTGGACCTATGCGGCGCTCGCGCTGGCCGGCGGAATTATTGGAGGCGCGGTCTCGAACCGCCTGTTGCCGGCCGATGGAATTGCGATGGCGTCGGCGCGCGCGGCGCGCGAGCTCAAGGCCGAACGCTTCGTTCTGGTCGACCACCATGGCGCGCAGCGGGGAATATTACAGGTGAACCAGCGCGGTTTTGCCGAAATCGCCTTGCAGGACGAGAGCGGCCACACCCGCACGGAGATGCGGGTCAGCGGGGACGGCGTCGCAGCGCTGGGATTTTTCGACCTCAACGGAGCCAAGCGGCTGATTGTGGGTGAAACTCCGAGCGGCCGCGACGGCGTCGCCCTCTATAGCACCAGCGGACGCCAGCTTGCCAGCTTTTCCGTCGCGGAAGACAATCAGTCAAGCGTGACGCTGTACGATCCGAACAACGGCCGCGCCCGCGTCGGGCTGGGCGTGGCGTCCAACGGCGAACCGGCCCTGGTGCTTTTCGATCAGAACGGCCGCGATCGCGCCGAACTGCACGTCACCGTCAAAGGCAACCCCGGACTGGCGTTGGCCGACGCCAGCGGCAAAACGATCGCCGGCCTGCCGGTCGAAGCGGCCGCGCAGAGTCAGCAGTAGAGCCTGATGGAGCAACTGTGGAGGAGATGAAGATGAATTCCTTTGGCAAAAAACTGGCGGCGGGCGTGATCGCCGTTGTGATGCTGATTGGCGCGGCCGGATGCTCCGGACAGCCGCTGTCGACGCGTGAAAAAGGCACGGGCATCGGCGCCCTGCTCGGCGCCGGCACCGGCGCGATTATCGGCGCGGCGGTCGGCGCGCCCGGGGCCGGAGCCGCGATCGGCGGCGCGTTGGGCGCCGGCACCGGCTTCCTGGTCGGCAACGAGTTGCAGAACAATCAAGTCCAGCAAACGCAAACGCAATCGCAGTTGCAGTCGCAGCAGCAGGAAATCGAGCAGCAGCGCCAGCAGATCGAGCAGCTCAAGTCGCAATCCCAGACCGAGTAGCCGCACAACGCGGACGGTGGCGAAGGCCGCCTCCGTCCGCGCAATCACAGCCGGATGACGCTGGTCCGCGCCGGGCGCGGCGGGGCAAGTGGCGTCCAGCGCCGCGTCATGCGACGATAAGCGACGGCGCGCGCACGCCGCGCCGGAGCGTCGCATGGCGAATCCTCAATCGGCTTCCCGCTTCAAAGCGGTTTTTTTCGATCTCGACGGCACCATCGTCGATATTCATGGTCCGCTCTTCACCGCCGCCCGCGCCGCGCTGGAGCAGATCGGGCATGAACCGCCGCTCACCCGCGAGCGCTATCGCGACGCGATCGCAAGCGGCGATTTTTATCTCGGCCTCCCCGATGATCGGCGCGACGCTTACCTGCGGCTCGCCTACCTGAACCTCGCGCTCGAAGTCGAACGAATCGAGGAGCCGGCGGTTTTGGCGCATGTTCCCGAAACGCTGGCCGAACTGAAGCGCCGTGCTTACGCGACCGCGATCATCACCAGCCGGCCGGGCGACGCCGCGCGCCTGACTGAAAAGTTGGAGCGGGTCGGGCTGGCGCGCTATTTCGACCAGATCATCACGCAGCGCAGCTTCTCGATGCGGGCGCTGGATAAATCCGCAAGTCTGGCGGACGCCGCGGCGCGGGCGGGCTTCGCGCCGCGCCAATGCGTCTATGTCGGCGACGAACCGCGCGACATGATGGCGGCGATCAACGCCGGCTACGGCGCGCGCGTCGCGGTCGCGACCGGCCCCGCCACTCATCATCAGCTCGCGGCCCATCCGGAATACCCACCGCATTTCGTGATGCGCACGATGGGCGAGTTGCTTGAATTATTGGGAAAGATCGAACACGCGCCGCCGGGGTGAAAGGCGGCGGTTCTATTTGAACATCGCGGGCTCGCGCGAACTCAGCCACACCAGTCCGCGCCAGGCGTAATGCACGCCCGACAGCGCCGTCACTCCCATGGTCAGATAGAGCACCCCGTACCAATCGCGCTGGGATACGGCTCCAAGTCCCGCCAACGCGCTGGTCACGCAGGCGATCTGCATGAAGGTGCTGGCTTTCCCCAGATAAGTGGGACGCACCGGCACGCGCTCCCCGGTAAAAAACGCGAGCATGAAATAACCCGACACGATCACCACGTCGCGGATAATCACGACCCCCAACAGCCATCCCGGCATCGCGGCTTCGATCGTCAGTACGACGAATGCGCTGACCAGCAAGAGCTTGTCGGCGAACGGGTCGAGAAAAGCGCCGAGCTCGGTGCGCGCGTCGAACCATCGCGCCAACGTACCGTCGAGCGCATCGGTCAGCGCGCACATCGCGAACAGCAGCAGCGCCTCGCGATAATGATGCTTGCTGAGCATCGCGAGAAATACCGGAATCGCGAAAATCCGCAGCAGCGTGAGCAGATTTGGCAGATTGAGCAGTTGCACCAGGGCCGGACCGCTGCCGGGCGGCGGCGCAGGCGAAGGATTGGGCGACGGTTTGATCATCGATCGCAAACCCGGGGAGCCGCTCGGCTCCGCCCTATGCGCCCGCCAGCGCGGCCTTGCGCAGGCGTCCGGCGACGGGAGCGCTGACCCGCGCGCGCATCGCGACGACGCCGTCGCGATATTCCTCGCTCAGCACTTCGCCGTCCCGCCGCGCCATCGCGATCAAATCCCCGCGATCGGCGGCCAGCGTCACCGCGACTTCCTGCCGAAGCCCGCCGAACGCGCGGCCGATCGATTCCAGCAAGCGCTCGAGCCCGGCGCCGCGGCGCGCGGACACGGCCACCGTTTCGAATCCGTTGGCGACGCGCGGCGGAAATTCGAGCAGGTCGATTTTGTTCATCACCACCAGGCGCGGCGCATTGCCCGCGCCGATCTCGCGCAGCACGCGATCGACCACCTCGATGCGCTCGGCCATCAGCGGCGAGCTGGCGTCGACGACATGGAGCAGCAGGTCGGCCGTGCGCACCTCTTCGAGCGTCGCCTTGAACGCCTCCACCAGCAGATGCGGCAAACGATGGATAAAGCCCACCGTGTCGGCGAGCATCACCGACATCCGGCCGGGCAGCGCCAGCCGCCGAATCGTCGGATCGAGCGTCGAGAACGGCCGGTCCGCGGCTTCGACGCCGGCGTCCGTCAGCGCGTTCATCAGGGTGGATTTGCCGGAATTCGTGTAGCCGACCAGCGCGACCGTGGGGTACGGCACTTCGAGCCGCCGGCGGCGTTGAATCGAGCGGGTGCGCTCGACCTCGCCGAGCCGCGCGCGCAGCCGCGTCAGACGTTCGCGCAGGCGGCGGCGATCGACTTCAAGCTGGGTCTCGCCGGGACCGCGCGTGCCGATCCGGCCGCCGCCGGCGCCGGAACCCGCGGTCTGGCGCGACAAATGGCCCCACTGGCGGGTTAAACGCGGCTGCAAATAGCTTAGTTGGGCGATTTCAACCTGAAGTTTGCCTTCGAGCGTGCGGGCGCGTTGCGCGAAAATGTCGAGAATAAGCTGGCTGCGATCGATGACGCGGAGCTTGAGCTCGCTTTCGAGATTGCGGGCCTGCGCGGGACTGAGCGCATCGTCGAAGATCGCCAGCGTGGCGCCGCGCTGCGACGCCATCTCGCGCACTTCCACGGTTTTTCCGCGTCCGATAAACGTGCGCGGATCGACGCTTTTGAGCCGCTGCTGGATTGTACCGGCGACCGTGGCGCCAGCGCTTTCGGCCAATGCGCCAAGCTCGCTCAACGAATCGTCGCTGGCGATCGCGCCGGCGCTGTTAAGCTCCACGCCCACCAGAATCGCGCGTTCAGCCTGCTCGAACGACAAAGTCCCTGTTAATGCCAGAGGCAATCTCCCCGCGTCTAAAGTGGTCTTTATTTTAGCAAATCCCGGCCGCAGGCCTAAATGATCAACGGCGCAGGATTCGCGGCGAATGCGGCTATTTTAAGCATCGTCGCGCGATTTTAGGCAACGTGATAAATATCTAGAAAGATTGACGATTCGACTCCTGCAATCACCGGATGAGGCCGCCAATGGCTCGCAAGACGCTCAAAGATATCTTCGGCCGGACGATTGGTTTTCTCGACGACGACGGCAAGACCGAACGCGCGTATGACCATCAGGGGCGCTACACCGGCCGTTACGACAAATCGTTCGATCGCACCTACGACAATCGAGGCCGCGCGGTCGGCGCGGGCAATCTCGCCACCAACACGATCGTCGGCAAGAAGCCCTGATTCCGCCGCCTTCGCTTCACAATCCCTCCCGGATATTCTGACGCCCGCATGCCGAACAGCCCGATGGATGGCGCGTGGTGGGTCGATTCGGCCACGCAAAGCCTGCTGGATTACGGATGCAACGTGGGCGAATCGCTGGCCGACCTCGCCGCGCATTTCCCGAGCCTGCGGCTGGCCGGCGTCGATATCAATCCGCTTGCGGTCGCGCGGGCGCGACAGGCGGTTCCGGGCGCCGATATTCGCTTAATCGACGGACCGCGGCTGCCGTTCGCCGATGAAGCCTTCGACGCCATTACCTGCATCGAAGTTCTGGAGCATGTTCCGGTAGCCGATCGCGCATCCGCGATCGCCGAGATGCGGCGCGTGTTAAAGGTCGGCGGGCGATTGATCCTGCGATGCCCCCATGCGGGCGCATTTTCATTTCTCGACCCCGACAATCTGCGCTTCCGCTTTCCGCGCCTCTATGGCCGATTGATCGGCGGGGGGCGGCGCGACGCGGCGTATGCAGACGGCGTGAAGTGGCACGATCACTTTCGCGAGACCGATCTGCTGAGCCTCGCCGGCGCCGGTTTCGCTCACGAAACGACCCGCTACGGAGGCCTGTTCCTGTTTCCGTTGGGAGGATGGCTGGCATGGCCGTTCTACCGAACCAGCCGCTACGATCATCCCGCGCTGCGGGCGATTCAACGCGTGATGAACTGGGATATCGCGCGCGCTTACGGTCGCGCCTCGTATTGCATCCTGATCATTCTGCGCAAGCTCCCGCCGGCCTCCGCGTAACGACGATTATTGCCGGCCGCGTGAAATTTCTCCGGTCAGCGCAACTGGACGGAGCTGGAGGGGAGCAACTCCGCGACTTCGGCGACGAACGCCTCGGTCGGCGCGACGCGAAAGCCGTCGCCCAACAGAAAGACCGCTTCGCGGCCGTCGTCAAAGTCCAGATGCAGATAGGTGATCGAGTTGCCGTTGTAGCGGCGCAGCAGGTCCTTCAGCCGCTCCATCTCGCCGTTGATCAGCAAATCGCGCGGCGCATGAATCCGCACCTCGCGCACGGCGTCGGTCAGCGCCGCGCCGAGCGGGCGCAGCTCGTCGAGGATGATCTGCGCGCGCTCGTCGTCGACGTCGAGCTTGCCCTTGGCGACCACCGGCTCGTCGCCCATGATTAGCGTTTCGAATTTCTGATAGGTCTCGGGCCAAGCGATACACTCGACCACGCCGTCGCGATCTTCGAGCGTAAGGGTCGCGTAGCGTTTGCCCGATTTGTTGTTCTTCAACTTCACCGCCTGGACCACGCCCGCGATTCGCACCTGCCCGCCGTCCGGCGCGGACGGCAAATCGGCCGTGGTCAGCTTGCCGATCCGGCGCAGCTCGCGGTCGTACTTATCCAGCGGATGCGCGGTGATGTAGAAACCGAGGGTCTCCTTCTCGTACTTGAGCATCTCCTTTTGCGGCCATTCGGACACGGACTCGCGCGGCTGCAGGGCGGGAGCTTCAGCGGCCTTGCCGAACAGGCCGATTTGGTTGCGAGCGGCGTCGGCCTCGGCGCGTTGCGCGAGCTTGAGCGCATCCTCGACCGTCGCACTCATCGCGGCGCGTCCGAGCGCGGTGAAATCGAAGGCCCCCGCTTTGACCAGCGCTTCGAGCACGCGGCGATTCACGATCTGCGTGCCGACGCGCCCGCAGAAATCGGCGATGCCCTTGAACTCGCCCGAGCGCTCGCGCACCGCGATAATTTCCTCGGCGGTTTTGGCGCCGACGCCGCGAATCGCGCCGAGACCGAAGCGAATCGCCTCGCCCGAGACCGCGAACTTGACGCGGCTGCGATTCACGTCGGGCGGCAGAATCGCGATCCGCATCTCGCGCAGCGCCGCGATATTCTTGTAGGTCTTGCCGGCGTCGTCCATGTCGAGCGACATCAGCGCCGCCATGAACTCGCGCGGAAAATGCGCCTTGAGGTAGGCGGTGGTGTAGGTCGTGAGCGCGTAGGCGGCGGCGTGCGAGCGATTGAAGCCGTAGGAGGCGAAGGTCTGGATTTTCTCGAAAATCGATTCCGCCAGCGCCTTCGCCACGCCGTTTTTGACCGCGCCGTTGACGAACCGCTCCCGCTCGCGCTCCATCACGGCGAGCTGCTTCTTGCCCATCGCGGCGCGCAGGATATCGGCCTCTTCGAGCGTGTAACCGGCGAGCGCCTGCGCCGCGCGCATCACCTGCTCCTGATAGATGATTACGCCGTAGGTGTCGCGCAAGACCGGTTCCAGCAACGGATGGTCGTACTCGACCGGCTCCTTGCCGTGCTTGCGATGGATAAACGGCTCGACCATCCCGGCGTCGAGCGTGCCGGGCCGGAACAGCGAAATCGCCGCGATCACGTCCTCGAACGACGACGGCTTCAGTTCCGTAAGGAACCGCCGCATCCCCGAACCTTCCATCTGGAAAACGCCGACCGTATCGCCGCGCGCGAGCAGCCGGTAGCTCTCGGGATCGTCAAGGTTGAGCTGGTTGAGGTCCGGCGGCTCGGCGCCGCTCTGGCGAATCAGGTCGAGCGTGTTGGCGATCAGCGTCAGGTTCTTGAGCGCCAGGAAGTCGAACTTGATAAGGCCGATCTCCTCGACGCCCTTCATCGAATACTGCGTGATCGAGACCGCGTCTTCGGCCTTCTCCTTGTCGGCGTAAAGCGGAGCGAGGTCGGTCAGCGGCAGATCGGAAATCACGACGCCGGCGGCGTGGCGCGAGGCGTGGCGCAGCAGGCCCTCCAGCTTGAACGCATACTCGAACAGCTCGGGATATTTTTCGCGCTCGGCCTTGAGCCGCGGCTCCATCTCGAGCGCGTCCTTGAGCGGGAAATCGCGGCCCTGCTTGGGCGCGGGATAGAGTTTTACGATGCGGTCGGTCTCGGCGAACGAAAGCCCCAGCACGCGCCCGACGTCGCGAATCGCCTGCTTGCCCTTGATCGTGCCGAAGGTGATTATCTGCGCGACCCGATCGTCGCCGTACTTCCGGCGCACGTAGCTGATCACTTCGTCGCGCCGCTCGAAACAGAAATCGACGTCGATATCCGGCATCGAACGCCGGCCGGGGTTCAGCCAGCGCTCGAACAACAGCTTGTGCTCGATCGGATCGACCTCGGTGATGCGCAGCGCGTATGAAACCAGGCTGCCGACGACCGAGCCGCGGCCGGGACCGACCGGAATTCCGAGCGAGCGGGCGTGGCCGATAAAATCGGCGACGATCAGCATGTAGCCGGAAAAACCCATCTCGCGAATCACCGGCATTTCGCGATCGAGCCGTTCGCGATAGGGCGTGTCGTCAAATTCGCCGCGGCGCGCGCGCAGCTCGTCCAGGCGCTCGGCGAGGCCGGCGCGCACGCGCTCCTCGAGCATCGCGGCCAGCTCCGCTTCGCTCAAATCCTCCCGCCGGCCGGGCGGCCGATAGATCGGAAAATGGAATTTGCCCGATTCGAACTCGAAATCGACCCGCTCGGCGATCGCGACGCTGTTGCGAATCGGTTCCGAGCCGGCGCCGAACGCCGCCGCCATCTCATCGGGCGTCTTGACGTAGAGCTCGTCGGTGTCGAAACGCCAGCGCGTTTCGTCGGCCATGGTCTTGCCGGTCTGGATACAAAGCAAAACTTCATGGGCCTTGGCGTCGTCGCGATGGAGATAATGGCAGTCGTTGGTCGCGACCAGCGGCAGTCCGACCTGGCGGCCGACTTCGCGCAACGCGTCGTTGAACGGGCCGTGCAGGCGGTTGTCCTGCAATTCGAGATAAAAGCGATCGGGAAAAACCCGCGCGTACCATTCCGCCGCTTCCCGCGCCCGGTCCATCCGCTCGGCCCTGAGCGCGCGCGCGATTTCGCCCGAAAGGCATCCGGAGAGCACCATCAGCCCTTCGGAACATTCGGCGAGAATTTCCTTGTCGATGCGCGGTTTATAGTAGAGGCCCTCCTTGTAGGCCGCCGTCAGCAACCGGCACAGATTGCGATAGCCGGCGCGGTTCTGCGCCAGCAGAATCAGATGGAAGTTGCCGCCGGCCTCGAAATCGTCGCCGCGCGCGGTCTGCGATCGGTCCGAGCGCTTGCCCGGCGCGAGATAGGCTTCGCATCCGATAATCGGCTTGATTCCGGCGGCGCGCGCCTTGGAAAAGAACTCGACCGCGCCGAACATGTTGCCGTGATCGGTAATCGCCAGCGCGGGCATCCCGGATTTCTTCGCATGATCGATCAGCGGACCGATCTTGTTGGCGCCATCAAGCAGGCTGTACTGCGTATGAACGTGCAGATGGACAAAACTCATCGCGAAACCCGATCCTCCCGCCAGCGTCCGATCCGGGCCGTCATCGCGGCGGCGCCGAACTTCCGCATTGGATTATAGCGCGGCGCCCGGCGCCTCGGATCGGCGGGCGGCGCATCGTTTTCACAGGCAAGGACGATCAGCCCACAACGGCGGCCCCGCGGCTGTGGATTCTTCAAGCGCGCCGGCGGGAATATTACGCGGCAAAAAAAGAAAAGCGCCGGAGCGGGCGCTCCGGCGCTGGTAATTCGCCGATGGGCGGCGGGCGGCGTTAAGCCTTTTTGCCGGCGGCTTCCTTGGCGGGCGCCTCGGCCGCCTTTTCTCCCGCCTTCTCGCCGGCGGCGGGCGCAGCGGCGGCGCCTTCGGCCGCAGCGCCTTCGGCGGCGGCCGCGGCGACCGGCGCTTCGGCGACGGTCGGCGGCAGGACGGTGACAACCGGGAAATCGGTGTCGAAAATCGGCCGCACGTTGCCGGCGAAAGTCAGCGCCGAAACGTGCATAACGTCATGGATTTTCAGCGGCGTGACGTCGACTTCGATCGCCTCGGGAATTTCGAGCGGCAGGCACTCGACTTCGACCTCGCGTTCGAGCGGCGACAGGATTCCGCCGTCGGCCAACCCCGCCGCGCGGCCGACGAAGCGCAGCGCAACAGCGACGCGCAGCGGCTTCTTGAGATCGACCTCGTAGAAATCGGCATGCAGGATCTGATCGGAGACCGGCGTCTTTTGCAGCTCCTTCAGAATCACGTGCTTGTCGTTGAGTTCGGGCGACGCCGATTTGAGCCGCATGATGCGCTGGCGCGAGGCGCTCGAGACGCGCGCTTTGAGCTCCTCGCTCGCGATCGCGACGGCTGTGGCCGCACTGTTATTGCCGTAAATAACCGCGGGAATCTTGCCCTCGCGGCGAATTCTATTGACGAGGCCCTTGGGCCGCGTCTGCCTGATTTCACATCCAAGTTCGACAGTTTCCATCAATTCCTCGCGCCGGTCGAGATTCGTGCGGCGGGCGTTCCCGATCGCTAGTTAAACAGCGAACTGACCGACTCTTCATTATGAATGCGGTTGATCGCTTCCGCCAGCAGGCCGCCGACCGACAATACTTTGAGATTCGCAAGCTGCGCCTGCGCCTTGGTCTTCAGCGGAATGGTGTTGGTGGTCACCACCTCGGTGATCACGGAGCGGCCGATGCGTTCGCACGCGGGATCGGAGAGTATCGGATGGGTCGCGCAGGCGATAACCGCGCTCGCGCCGGCCGCCATCACGGTGCGCGCGGCCTCGGTAATCGTACCGGCGGTGTCGATCATGTCGTCCACCAGCAGCGCGATCGAATCGCGCACCTCGCCGACCAGTTGCATCTCGGCGACCTCGCTGGCGCGCTGGCGGCGCTTGTCGATAATCGCGAGATTCGCATTGAGGCGCCGGGCGAAGGCGCGCGCGCGCTCCACGCCGCCCGCGTCGGGCGAGACCACCGACACCTTCTGTCCGTCAACCCGCTTGCGCAGATAGCTGACCAGCACCGGCATCGCGTAAAGATTGTCCACCGGAATATTGAAAAAGCCCTGGATCTGGCCGGCGTGAAGATCGACGGTCAACACGCGCGAGGCGCCGGCGGTGGTAATCAGGTCGGCCACCAGCTTGGCGCTGATCGGCACGCGCGGCGCGACTTTGCGGTCCTGCCGCGCGTAGCCAAAATAAGGGATGACGGCGGTGATTCGGCCGGCCGACGCGCGCCGCAGCGCATCCGTCAGCAGCAGCAACTCCATCAGGCTTTCGTTGGGCGGCGAACAGGTCGATTGGATGACGAAGCAATCTCCGCCGCGCACGTTCTCGCGCACCTCGATCATCACTTCGCCGTCAGGGAAGCGGCCAACTTCGGCTTCGCCAAGCTTGACGCCCAGATGTTCGCAGACCTCGCGCGCCAGCGCCGGATTCGAAGTGCCGGTAAAGACTTCCAGTTGATCCTTGACCCGTTCCGACATCTCAGTCGATGCTTCCTTCTCCCGCCTCGATCCGCCGTCTCGCCGACAGCGAAGCTGCAACCGTCGTCCCTTCGCGATGCGCCGCGGCCGTCAGGCAAGAGCGGATGGCTGGGCGGGAAGGACTCGAACCTTCGAATGCCAGGTCCAAAGCCTGGTGCCTTACCAGCTTGGCGACCGCCCAGCGAGCTTGCGACGGTCCGGCAATCGCCCGTCCCGGCCCATTGACCAAACCGCAAACGCGCGCCGCCCGCCAAGGTTTTCTGGCGGGCAGCATCGTGACTATATCATCAATCGTCCGGCGCGGGCGTTATCAGCACACCGCCACGCGTCTTTTCGCGGCTCGCGATCGCGGCCGAAAGACGCAAAGGGCGATGTTATTTTCACGTTCGGGGACTGTCAATCGGCGCGAGGGATAGAAATTCGGCCGACTGCGCGCTTCATGCGGCTTACTGACGCCAAATTGTGGCGGTGAACACGCTGGCGTCAGGTTCGAGACGGCGCATCTCAGCCGCCGCGGCCGACGCTTCGTCCATCGTCTCAAAAATTCCAAAGAGGCCCGCGCCGCTGCCGGTCATCGCGACCGCCCGCGCGTTCAGATGCTCCAGCCGCGATTTCAACCTGCCGATTTCCGGCCAGCGTGCGATTGCCGGCTTGGCCAGATCATTGACCAACAGGTCAGGGCGATAATCGCCCGCCAACACTGATGCGACCTCGCTATCAGACGCGGGACCGCTCCAATCAGCCGGCTTTAAATCGCGATAGACGATCGCGGTCGGCGCTTCGATCGGCGGCACGGCCACAACAAGAGATGGATTGCCGGAGAACGCGACAGGGACGATTTTCTCGCCAATACCACCCACCCGCGCGGGGGCCGGTTGTAGAAAGAACGGCACGTCCGCGCCGAGCCTCGTGGCGACTTTGATCAGCCGTTCCGAAGACGCCGGCGCCAAAGCGGGTTGGCGCGCCATCGCCGCGAGCATCCGCAACACGGCGCCCGCGTCGCTCGAGCCGCCGCCAAGTCCCGCGCCGGATGGAACGGTTTTATCCAATTCGATCACGATTTCACGATCGAAGCCGAATTCAGCGACGAACGCCTGCGCGGCGCGAACCGCAAGATTGCGATCGCCGGCCGGAGCGGCGCCGAGCTTGCCGCGGATCGATACGGCGCCCGGACGACCGTCGCGCGCCTCGACCGCGATTCGGTCTCCGAGCGTGATCGGAACGAACAGCGAATCCAATTCGTGATAGCCGTCGCCGCGGCGGCCGACAATCCGGAGAAACAGATTAATCTTGGCCGGAGCGAAGGCGCTGAGCAGTTTGACCATGCGGGATGGGGGCGAAAGTCTTGTCGGGCAGATCAGTTTCGATTATCGCGCCGCCGGATAGATACGGTTGTGCACGCGGCGGGCGTCGTTGCGAATCAATCCGATAAATCCGACAAACGTCAAGATCAAGCCGAGCATCACGAGCACCTGCCCGGTCAGAAATGTCGCATGATAGAAGTCCATCCGCGCGCTCGCGTATGAAACCCGGCTTTGCTCCCGATTGAACGGTTCAAGCACGGCGCCATCGGCATCGGCGGTGTTGAGTTCGTCGAACGCGCGGCTCATGGCGTCCGCGCGGGCCGGTTGCTCACGTGCTTCGCCGGCGATAATCGCGTGATATTCCTGAGCCTTTTGCCATCCAACGAACCAGTTTCCCGCGCCCAGCACGAGCACCGCGAGACCCATGACGATTCGCCAATCGCGATAAATGTC
>JAJXZF010000052.1 GCA_021780225.1 Deltaproteobacteria bacterium
CCCGGCGGGCGTGCCGATGCGCGTGATTTATTGGCATCGCTACGACCTGACGGGCACGATGGTGCGCGGACGCGCCGATGAGGATTGGCGCAACGACGCGAAGCTGGCTGAAGCGGTGGCCGCGCGCGGCTCACGTCTTGCCCAGATCGAAAATCGCCACGAATCAAGCAAGTCCACGAATCAGTATCGGCCGGTTTCGGAGACGTCCGGTCCCGGCGATCTGGGCGGCTATATCATGGGCCAGAAGCCCGGTTCGGGTTCGGTCATCCAGTAAACGCCGCGCGCAGCGCCGCGGCGCTGTTGTCGATCGCCTGCCGGGCTTTGTCCAGAACGCCCGCCATCCCGAAAAATCCATGGGTTACGCCGTCGTACCGGCGCATTATCGTTGGGACGCCTGAATCCCTGAGGCGGGCGGCGTAAGCCTCGCCTTCGTCGCGCAAGGGATCGTACTCCGCCGTGATCACCATCGCCGCGGGCAAACCGGCGAGCGACGCCGCGCGCGCCGGGCAGGCGTATGGATTCGCGGCGTCGTTTGGAGAATTCAGATAGTGTCCCCAGAACCACTCCATGTCGGCGCGCGACAGAATGTAGTAATTGTCCGCCGCGAATTCGTTTTGCGACGGCGTATTCAGTTCGCGTTGCGTGGCCGGGTAAATCAGCAACTGATAGGCGAAGCGCGGACCGCCGCGATCGCGCGCCATCATCGCGGCCGCGGTCGCGAGCGTGGCGCCCGCGCTTGAGCCGCCAACGGCGATTCGCGCCGGATCGCATCCGAGCCGCTCCGCATTTTCGACCGCCCATCGCGCCGCGGCGTAACAGTCATCCGGGCCGGCGGGGAACTTATGTTCGGGAGCAAGCCGGTAATCGACCGATACGACCGCGCACCCCGCCGCGTTCGCCAGGCGCCGGCAGGTGTCGTCAACCATCGCGATACTGCCGACGACCCATCCGCCGCCGTGGAAATAAACCAGCGCTCCGCCGGCCGAATGATCCGACGGCGTGTAGATTCGAACCGGAATCGGTCCCGAGGGCCCGGAGACGGCGCGATCTTCGACGCGAGCGACGGGGGTCGGAGCGCCTTTCGGCAGGCGGCGCTCCATCAGCTCGCGCGCCGCGGCTGGCGTCATTTGATGGAACGGCTGGTCGTTCGCCGCGGCCATCTGGTCGAGGATTTTCTTCATTTGCGGGTCGAGCGGCATATTCGCGTCCTGCGGGAGATGTTTTCCGGTTTGAGTATACTTGCCCGATCGCACCCGAGCCCGGATCCTCGGTCCGGGCGTAACGGTTGGTCGACGGTAAAAGGCGCGGCGCGCGTCAGCGGTGGAGCGGCGCCGGGCGATTTTGATTCTGGCGCGAGCGGGACTTTAACAGCGGAGTCCAGACACTTCGGCGGGCATATCGCTCCTCCGCTGTCGTGAACAATCATTATTATACCGGATATAACACCACGGCGCGGAATTGTGGTAAGGGTCGCGCGATGGAGTCGCTGAAGGACGGCGGCGGAAGCGGCGCCGCGCGGCGGCATAAACCGATCGGAGGGCGCGTGATATGGCTGGCAAAGGATCGATCGCGTGCGTGCTCATCGCTCCGCGCCCCGCATCCCGTCCGCGGCGAAAATCCGCCATATAGGGGCGAATTTTGATCGCGTCATTCGCGCTTATTGCTGAAGGAAGGGAATGTCCGTCTGAAGCATTGCATCAAGGACACGATTAATGAGCATCAAATCGACGAAAGTGGAGCCCGCGCTTCAGCTTGAAATCGAGCAGTATTACTACTACGAAGCCGAGTTGCTCGACGATCATCGCTACGGAGAATGGTTCGACCTCTTCTCCACGGACATCCGCTACTGGATGCCTACGCGGACCAACCGTCTGCTGCGTGAGCAGGACAAGGAGCTCTCGGGCGAAGGGGAATTCGCGCTCTTTGACGATAACAAAAAGACTCTGGGCTGGCGCGTCAAGCAGTTGGAGTCTTTCACGCATTGGGCCGAGAACCCGCGGAGCCGCACGCGCCACCTGGTGGGCAATGTGCGCGTCGCGCCGTCGCAATATGCCGGCGCGTACGAGGTGAAGTCCAATTTCATCTGCTATCGCAACCGGCTTCAGGACGAGGTCGACATCTGGGCGGGCGAGCGTCACGATTTGCTGCGCCGCGACGAAGAACAGGCGTTGCGCATCGCCCGGCGCAAGATCCTGCTTGACCAGAACGTTGTCCTGTCGAAAAACCTGAGCGTATTTTTCTAAGCTTGAGGGTGACGAGTATGCGCGCAAACAAAGCCGAGTCTCTGGCGCGGATGGCGGATTGGGAGCATGGATTGATCGCCGCCCGCATCTTCGTGGACGAAGACATCTACCGGCGGGAAACCGAGCGGCTCTTCCTCCGCACCTGGAATTTCCTGGCCCACGAGGACCAGCTCAAGAGGCATGGCGATTTCCTCAGCGCCTATATGGGCGCCGATCGGATTCTGGTTGTGCGGCAAAGCGATGGCTCGATCAAAGCGCTGCTTAACGCCTGCCGGCATCGCGGACTGAGCGTCTGCCAAGCGGACTTCGGCAATGCCAAGGCTTTCGTCTGCCCTTTCCACGGTTGGACTTATGATTCAGCCGGCGAGCTGAAATCCGGCCCCAACCTCGAGAGTTGCTATCAGGGCAAGCTCGACAAGGCGCAATGGGGCCTCGTCGCGGTTCCCCGCGTCGAGAGTTACAAAGGACTCGTATTCGGATGCTTCGATCCGGAGGCGCCATCGTTGCTCGACTATCTTGGCGAGATGGCCTGGTATCTTGACTGCCTGCTTGACCGCCGCGCGGGCGGGACGGAGATCATTGGCGGGGTCCACAAAATACGCGTGAGGGGCAATTGGAAACTTGCCGCCGAGCAGTTCGCCGGCGACAACTACCACGCGATCATGACCCATGTTTCCGTCGGCAGCGCCTGGGCGGATCATCAAGCGGGCCGAACGGCGTCCGGTTTCGCCAAAATTCTGGGGCAACCGGGGCGGCAGTTCAGCTCTCGTCAGGGGCATGGGATGGCGGGCTTTCTCGTGAAAAGCTCCGGTCAGCCCAGCTTCGCCGGCGATTCGTCGATCAGCGAAGACCAGGGGATTGTGGCGGATTATTATAAAGCCACTCGCGCTGAGGCGGCCGATCGCCTTGGTGCCGAGCGGGCCAACGGCCCGGCCGATGGAGCAGGCCTGGTGTTTCCGAACTTCGCGTTCTTGTCGATGGTTTTGGGGAGTTCGACGATCGCGGTCTTTCAGCCCAAAGGGCCGCATCAATTCGATCATTGGCGCTGGGGCATTGTTGACAAGGCCGCGCCAAAGGCGGTCAAAGAGGCGATGTTCCGTTGCCTGCACGTCTGGCCGATCGGAGTGGCGGATGCGGACGACGGCGAGAACTGGGGCGGAATTCAGTCCAGTCTGGACGGTCCGATGGCGCGGCGCCTGAAGTTTAATTATCAAATGGGCATGGGCGAGGAGGGCGCCGACAGCGCCTATCCGGGGATGATCAATCCCCACATGATCGGTGAATTTCCGCAACGGCAATTCTATCGACGATGGCTCGAATACATGACCTCCGAGAATTGGCCGGCCGTTGATTAGCGGAAGTTTGAAATGATGAAAGTGGGCTTCATAGGCCTTGGTCAACAAGGCAAGTATCTCGCGATTAATCTGGCCGAGGCCGGCTATGACTTGATGGTGTACGACGTGCGGCGCGAGCCGCTCGAAGAGGTCGCCCGTGCGGGCGCGACCATAGGCGCCTCGCCACTCGCGGTAGGCGAGCACGCCGAAGTTGTCGCAATTTGCGTGTTGAATGACGCGCAGCTTGAAGCCGTCGTGTTCGGAGCCGACGGGGTGTTGGCGGCCGCGGCGCCCGGCGCCGTCTTGGTGATTCACAGCACGGTTGAACCCGCCTCGATCGCGAAAATCGCCAAGGCCGCCGCCGCGCTGCAAATTGAAGTGGTTGACGCGCCGGTAAGCGGCGGCGAAGCGGGAGCAAAGGGCAAGACCATGTCCTACATGGTGGGCGGCGGCGATGAAGCGGTGGCGCGATGCCTGCCGTTGTTTCAGACCTCCGGGCCAAGTATCACGCGAACCGGGCCGACAGGCAGCGGCATACGCGCCAAGCTCGCTCATCAGCTAATCGTTTGTATTAACATGCTGGCGGCCTATGAAGGTATGCGGCTAGGCCGCGAGGCCGGGTTGCCCGGCGATGTCCTTGAAAAGGTGGTGCATGAAGGCGCGGCGCAGAGCCGTATAGCCGATCATTGGTCGCGACTGTCCATACGATCGGCGACGCCGGTCTTTTACAAAGATCTCCAGATCTGCCTGAAGTTTGCCCACGAGCTTGGCCTTTCCGTTCCGGGAGCCGCGCTGGCGCAGCAATTACTCGAACGAATAGTGCCTTAACTTTTGCTGGAGTCGCCCCGGTTTGGTGAATGGCGGTGGGCGGAGCAAGCGGGCGCACACGGCGAATCCCGGGCCGCTGATTTTTTACGATCTGGCGTATAAAGGCCGTCTTAAAGAGCCTGGCGCTCTCGCCGACGTTGCGCCGACTTTCCTTGGCATGCTCGAATTGGACCGGCCGCGATTTGCGCGATCCAACGCCCCGCTAGGCGAATTCCGGCGGCCCGGCGCTACACTTCGAGGAGTTCGCGCGCCGCGGCTGGCGTCATTTGATGAAACGGCTGGTCGTTCGCCGCGGCCATTTGGTCGAGGATTTTCTTCATTTGAGGATCGAGGGGCATATTCCGGTCCTGTGAAAATCTGGCGGCGGCTTCGCCACGCTCAACTTTCGATTTCGAGTTAGTGTGGCGTCACGCAAATATCTTCCACCTGATGCCTTATCAGCTCGGCGCGCGGGTCGCCCAGCGCGGGGCGACCAAGAATGGATTGCCGGGTCTGGGCCCGGCAATGACGAACAGCGTTGGTCATGCCCGGACTTGGTCCGGGCATCCACGCCGAGCGCAAGATAGACGCGGAGTGCAAACTTATTCAGGGGACGCCACACTAGATATATGACTCGGCGATTCGCTGAAGCTCGGATTCGAAGTTGTCCGGGCCGAGCCGGTTCGCGATGAGCATCACCACGAAGCGCGGCACGCCGAGATCTTCGTACTGGCGCAATCCCGTCTGCACTTCAGGACGGCCGCCGCGCAGGTTTTGACGCATGATCGTGAGATCGAGACGATCGTAGCTGGTTCCCGCGCGCGCGCACTCCTCGCGCAGTTTGGCCAGTTCGGTTTTCATCTGGTCGGGCGTGAGCAGGATCGGGCGCCATCCGTCGCCCCATCGCGCGACCCATCGCAGCGCGTTTTTATCTTTGCTGCCGATCAGCACCGGCGGTCCGCCCGGACGGGCCGGTTTTGGATAAAGCCGCACGGGCGGGAATTTGACGTAGCGGCCATCGAAAGAGGCTTCGTCTTTCGTCCACAATTCCCGCATCGCGCGATATATTCGCGCGTCTGGGTCCATCGATGCGGATAGTCCGCGCCAAGCAATTCGGATTCTTCTTTGAGCCAGCCCGCGCCGATTCCGAACAGCACGCGGCCGTTGGAAAAGGCGTCGAGCGTCGCGACCTCCTTGGCGGTGAGCATCGGGTTGCGCTCCGGCACGAGGCAGACCCCCGTGCCGACCATCAGGCGCGTCGTCGCGCCCGCCGCCATCGCCATCGCGACGAACGGGTCGCACATGCGCGAGTAGTGCTCGGGAATTTCGCCCTTGCCCGGCGGCGTTTCCGGCAGAGGGGTGCTTGTATGCGCCGGCATCACCGGATGGTCGGGCAGCCAGATCGATTCGAAGCCAAGCGCCTCGGCGCGGCGCGCGAACGTCGCCGGATCGACGCTGTGCTCATTGAGCACGGCGAGCATTCCAATCTTCATGACTATATCCTTGCTCGGCAAAAACGGCGCGGCATCGGGCCGCCGCGCCGCCCGCGAAGAATCAGCCCTTCTTGGGTTCGGTCACTTCGCGAAACGCGCGAATCGCTTCGACCGCCGTGGGCACTCCGCTGTACTGCGAGATGTGGATGATCATCTCCTTGATCTCTTCTTTCGTCACGCCGATATTGAGCGCGCCGCGCATGTGCAGGCGCAATTCGGGGCCGCGTCCCAACGCCATCAGCGCGGTCATCGTGATCAGCGAGCGGATTTTGGTGGGCAGTCCGGGACGTCCCCAAATCCCGCCGAAGAGCTGATCGTTGAGGAACGCCGCGAAGCCCTCGTCGAACTGCTTGAGATATTCGTTACCGGCCACAGCGGCCTTTTCGCCAAAAAGCGCGGTGCGAACTTCGAGGCCTTTTTTCGCCAGATCGTCAGCCATTGTCTGTCCCTCTTTGCGATTGCGTGAATAGTTGATTGGCGTGCGTGCGGAACCGCCGCGGTTCAGGAACGAACTTTCACGTTTGCGCGATCTTCCTGCACGGTCACCGCCGCGGTGGAATCCTTGTCGCCAAGGCCGTGGGCGAGCGCCGACAGGAAATCCTGCTCGACCAGCGCCGCGATCGGCATCGGCACGTTGAATTCGCGTCCGACCTCGGTAGCGAGCCCGAGGTCCTTGCGCGCGAGTTTGAGCGCGAACGTCACCCGGTCGAAATTGCCGCGCATGATCATCTTGGGCAGCGCGCCCTTAAGAATCATCCCCTGGCCGTATGCGCCGTCGGAAACCGCCTTGAGCAGGGCATCCGCGGAGACGCCCGCTTTCATGCCCATCGTGAAGGCTTCGACCAGCAACTGCGTCGAGCAAATCGCGACCATGTTGTGAACCAGCTTGGCGACCGCGCCGGCTCCGATCGCGCCGATATAAGAAACTTTGTCGCCGATCGCGTCGAAGACCGGTTTGACCCGATCGAAGGTCTCCTTGTCGCCGCCGACCATCACGGCGAGCGTCGCGTTGCGCGCGCCCGGGATGCCGCCGCTGACCGGCGCGTCGAGCATCGCGACGCCCTTTTGTTTGAAGGCCTCATTGATGCGCCGGATTACGGTGGGCGAATTGGTCGAGAGGTCGGCGTAGACCGCGCCGCGTTCGATTCCGCTCAGAATTCCGTTCGGTCCGAGCGCGACCGCATCGACCTCTTTCGGACCCGGCAGCGAAGTCAGTACGACCTCCGCCGCCGCGGCGACGGCTGCGGGCGAATCCGCCCATTGCGCGCCCGCCGCCAGATGCGGTTCGGCCATTTCGCGCCGGATGTCGTTGACCACGGCGCTGTGGCCTTTTTTGAGAATGTTGAGGGCCATCGGTCCGCCCATGTTGCCCAATCCGATGAATCCAACTCGCATGTTCGGCCTCCCGAAGTTTCGGCCAGGTTAAATGGCGTGCGGCCGCGGGCTTCGCGCTCGCGGAAATGGTGCGATTCACGCGCCGTGCGCGGCAAGGGCGCGCGCCGAGATTTGATTTCCCTGTTAAAGCACCGCTTTAGCAGGCCCGCAAGGAAAATCGCGCGGCGGCGCCGGTCAATCCGGACTGGTGACTTCGCGCAGGGCGCGAATCGCCTCGACCGCCGTGGGCACTCCGCTGTACTGCGAGAGATGAATGATCAGCTCCTTGATTTCATCGGGCGTGATTCCGAGGTTGAGCGCGCCGCGCATGTGCGTGCGCAATTCCGGTCCGCGCGCCAGCGCCATCAGCACCGCCATCGTGATGAACGAGCGGATTTTGATCGGCAATCCGGGCCGCGTCCAGATTTGCGCGAACAACTGTTCGTTCACGAAGTCGGCGAAGAATTTGTCGAATTTGCTGAAATCCTCGTGGCGCTGGCGCGCCGCCTTTTCGCCCCAAAGTTGGGCGCGCAGTTGGATGCCTTTTTCGTGCAGATCGTCAGCCATGATTGGAAACCTCCGTAAAACGGCGGAACGCGGTTTGCGCGCGCCGCCCGAACCACTGAATGATTGTCGCGGCCGTTCACGTCTCCTAAAGCATCGGCTCGGATTAACTGCAAGCGCGGTCCGCGGCGAGCAGGAATTAGCGCGCCGGGCGTCGAGCGGATTTCCCTGACCGAGTGGTCGGGCAGTTGACTTCCGCGATCCTGTGTTGCATGCTTGATGGCCGGAATTTGCGGCCTTATCCAGAGCGGCGGAGGGACTGGCCCGACGATGCCGCAGCAACCGGCCCCTTGGGGTGCTGGTGCTAAGTCCTGCGGGATCCCCCAGAGATGGGATCCTGGAAGATAAGGCGAGAGTAAAGTTACCCTCGTCTTATCGCCCGACGAGGGTTTTTTGTTGCAACCTTCCCCGGCAGGACGCAACGCAGGCCGCGACCGCGGAGTGCGCAGCGTGGCGTCGCATGGCAAGACCGACATAGAGCGCAAGTCGCCGATCCTGGTCGTCGGCGCGGGAGGCCTCGGCGCGCCCGCGCTACTCGCGCTGGCGGGCGCGAAGTGCGGCCCGCTCCTGCTGATCGATCCTGATCCGGTCGAGCTTTCCAATCTGCCCCGGCAGACAATTTACGGCGAAGCGGATATCGGCAAACCAAAAGCGATCGCGGCGGCGCGCCGGCTTGCGGAGCTTGCGCATGATCTTCCGGTCGAGGCCGCGGTGGCCCGACTCGATGAGCGCAATGCTTCGCGATATATCGCCCGCGCCGATTTCGTGATCGACGCGACCGATGATCCCGCCGCGAAATTCCTGATCAACGATGTCTGCGTGGCGTTGGGCCGGCCCTTCGTTTACGGCGGCGTGCTCGGGCTGACCGGGCAGGCGATGACGGTGATGCCGGGCGAGACGGCCTGCCTCAGATGCCTCTTCGAGACGCCTCCGGATATCGAAGAAACCGCCAGTTGCCGCGACGCGGGCATAATCGGGCCGGTCGCGGGCGCGATCGGAACGTTGCAGGCGTGCGAAGCGATGCGGGCGGTCGCCGGGCTCAGGCCGGCGCTCGCAGGAAATATTCTTGCCTTGGACGGTTCGCGGACCGGTCGCATCCGGATAGCGCCGATAGCGGCGCGGCCCGGATGCGCTTGCGGCGCCGCGCGATCACAGCTTTCAGCCGCGCAGGCGGCCAATTAGACGAGGAAGCGATGAGCTACGTCACCAGTCTCAAGTGCCGCGAGTGCGGCCAGGACTATCCGATAAGTCCGCTGCATGTATGCGAGACCTGCTTCGGTCCGCTCGAAGTGCAGTACGACTACGCCAAAATTCGCGCCGCCGTTTCGCGGCAGGCGATCGAGCGCCGGCCGCATAATTTGTGGCGATACCGCGAATTGCTGCCGGTCGAAGGCGAGCCGGAAATCGGGCCTTGCTCAGGCTTTACGCCGCTGGTGCGATGCGAGCGGTTGGGCGCCGAGCTGGGGATCAAGAAGCTCTACGTGAAGGACGACACCGTCAACCATCCGACGCTTTCCTACAAGGATCGCGTCGTCTCGGTGGCGATCAGCAAAGCGCGCGAATTCGGTTTCACCACCGTATCGTGCGCATCGACCGGCAATTTGGCGACCGCGGTGGCGGCGCACGCGGCCCGGGCGGGGCTCAATTGCGTGATTTTCATGCCGGAGGGCGTCGAAACCGGCAAGATTGTCGGCTCGACGATCTACGGCGCGCGGGTGATTACGATTCGCGGCAACTACGACGACGTGAACCGGCTGTGTAGCGAAATCGCCGACAAATACGGATGGGCGTTCGTCAATATCAATCTCCGGCCGTATTACACGGAGGGCGCTAAAACCTTCGGCTTCGAGGTCGCCGAGCAGCTCGGATGGCGGCTGCCGGACCATATCGTGATGCCGACCGCCGGCGGCACGATTCTGCCGAAGGTCGCCAAGGGCTTCAAAGAATTTCGCGAGGTTGGGCTGCTGCGCGACGGCGAATTCAAGATTCACTGCGCGCAGGCCGCCGGTTCCGCGCCGGTGATCCACGCCCTGCACAAGGGCACGGACCTGATCACGCCGGTGAAGCCGGACACGATCGCGAAGTCGATCGCGATTGGAAATCCCGCCGACGGCTTTTACGTGCTGCGCGCCGTGCGCGAGTCCGGCGGATGGGGCGACGTGGCGACCGATCCGGAAATTATCGACGCCATCAAACTGCTCGCATCGACCGAGGGAATTTTCGCCGAGCCCGCCGGCGGCACCACGCTCGCCGTCGCGATCAAGCTGATTCAACAAAAACGCATCAAGCCCGACGAAACCGTCGTCGTCTCGATTACGGGCAACGGCTACAAAACGGTCGAAGCGGTGGCGCAAGCGATCGAGCAACCATGCATTATCGAAGCGCGGCTCAAGGAGTTCGACGCGCTTTATGAACGGCTCGGCGGCAGCCGCCGCCCGCTCGCGGGCGCGGCCTGAGGCTTGCGAGACGGCCTTGCGCCGCATAACGATTAAAGACTGGCATCCGAGTTTTCCAGGGAGGTTATATCCGACGCCATGCCGATAAAGGTTCGAGTGCCCACCCCGCTGCGCCGCTTCACCGGCGGAGTTGACGAAGTCGTCGCCGACGGCGATTCGATTAAGCACGTGATCGAAGACCTCGATCGCCGCCATCCGGGAATCCGCGAACGCCTGCTCGACGACAGCGGAGAATTGCGCCGTTTCGTCAACGTCTATCTGAACGGCGACGATATCCGGTTCCTCAACCAGCTCAACTCGAAGGTCAAAGATGGCGACGATATCTCAATCGTCCCTGCGATCGCGGGCGGAAGGTAGCGCGGAAGCCGTTCCGACGCTACGCGCCCAGAGCGTGCTCGAGCTGATCGGCAATACGCCGCTGCTCGAAATCACGCGCCTGACCGACGGCCTGCTGCGGCCGGGAGTGCGGATCTTCGCCAAGCTCGAAGGATTCAATCCGGGCGGCTCGGTCAAGGACCGGCCCGCGCGCAAGATGATCGAGCTCGGCCTTGCGCGCGGCGAGCTTCGCCCCGGCAAAGTGATTCTCGATTCGACTTCAGGCAATACCGGGATTGCGCTGGCGATGGTCGGCGCGGCGCTTGGTTATCCGGTCGAGCTGGTGATGGCGTCCAACGTCAGCCGCGAACGCAAAAAAATCATTGAAGCGTTCGGAGCCAAACCGATCTATTCCGATCCGCTCGAAGGCTCCGACGGCGCGATCCGCCTCTGCCGCAAGCTGCTCGAAAGCGATCCCGGCCGCTACTTCAAGCCCGACCAGTACAACAACGAGGCGAATCCGCTCGCTCATTTTGAAACCACCGGCCCCGAAGTCTGGCGTCAGACCGGCGGCGCGGTGACGCATTTTGTCGCCGGAATCGGAACCAGCGGAACAGTGATGGGCGTCGGCCGCTTCCTCAAATCGCGCAACCCGGACGTGCGGGTGATCGCGGTCGAACCCGACGATCCGATGCACGGTCTTGAAGGACTCAAACACATGGCGTCGTCGATCGTTCCCGGTATCTACCGCGAGAACGAACTCGACGGCAAAGTCGCGGTCAGCACCGAAGACGCCTATGAGATGGTCTATGCGCTCGGCCAGTTCGAGGGGTTGCTGGTCGGCCAGTCGTCCGGCGCCGCGATGGTCGCGGCGTTGAAGGTGGCGCGGTCGCTGCGCGAAGGCGTCGTCGTGACCGTCTTCAGCGATTTCGGCGACAAATATCTATCCACGAATCTCTGGATCGGATGGCAGGAATGGCGCCGCGAGCATCTGCAGCGCCTGATTCGCAAATGGAACGTATCCGCGAACGCTACTACCTGAGCTACCCGCGCGCCCTGATCCGCGAGCCGATCCTTTATCATCTGGTCAAGAAGTTCGACCTGATGTTCAACATTCGCGGCGCCAGCGTTTCGGAGGAGATGGGCCTCGTCGCGGTTGAATTCGAAGGCTCAGCCGATCAGCTCGAACGTGCGCTCGCCTGGCTTCGCACCACCGGCGTCACGGTCGAGCCGATCGAAAAAAACGTTATCGAGTAACCGCTCCTGCGCGGCGCGCCAGGCGCCGGCGCGGACGCAATCACGATGACTCTCAGCGATCGCCAGATCGAGCGTTACAGCCGGCAGATTATCGTTCCCGGTTTCGGCGGCGCCGCGCAGGAGCGGCTGCTCGCGTCGCGCCTCGCCATAATCGGCAACTCACGCGATATCGAGCCGGCGCTCTCCTATTTCGCCGGCGCCGGAGTCGGCTGTCTTACCTTGGTCGGGTTAGGCGCCGCCGCTGAAGAGCGGCTTGCCCGAATTCGGGATTTGAATCCCGACGTGACTCTGGCGCATGCCGCGAGTGTTCCCGCCGGCATCGATATGCTGATCGCGTTTGTCGGCGATGCGGAATCTTTGTCGGCGCTCGAGGCCGCCGCGGGCCGAACGCACTCCGGCGCGATCATTGTCGTCCGGCTCGATTCGCCCGCACGGATTGCGATTATTCCGGCCGATGCGGGATGTCCGCGATGCGTCGGCGCGGCGTTGCTCGATCCGCTTCAGGCGCGCGCGGAACATGCGGAGGTTGTCGCGATGGTCGCGGCGGTTGAAGCGCTCAAGCTGCTTGCTGGCGTTACAGACGCGGCCGTGGCCGCGCTGATCGAATTCGCCGGTCCCGCCGCATCAACTCGCCCGCTGCCGGTTAACGGCGTAGTCGCCGAAGCGCGCGCCTGCGGATGCCGCTCCGCGGCTCAGGAAGCTGCCGCCCCGCGATGAAGCCGTCTCTATCCGGGATTCGCGTCTGGTTGTTCGATTTCGACAACACGATCGCGGCGCTGGAGCGCGAAGTCGATTGGCTGGGCGGGCGGCGGAAACTCGAAGCATTTCTGCGCGCCGAGTTTGAGGCTCGCAGCCTCGACGACGCCATCTTCAACGAGATTCCGCGCGGCAACCTTCCGCTATATGCGGCTTTGCATACGCGATGGCTGCGCGGCGGCGCGAATTGCGGCCCCTCCGACGCAGGCGCGCTGCTCGCATCGGCGTCGGCGATAATCGAAGAAATCGAGCTTGCTGGCGTCGATCGTGCGGCTCCCCTTCGCGGTGCGGTCGAATTATTGCGCAGCCTGGCCGACGGCGGCCGCGCAATCGCGATAGTCACTTCTAATTCCTCGCGCACGGTCGCGCGATGGCTCGAGCGTTTTCGGCTGAGCGGAACGGTTTCAGCGATTGTCGGTCGTGACTCGGCGCTTGCGCTCAAGCCGTCGCCGGAAACGATTCGCCGCGCGCTCGAATGCTGCGGTGCGCCGCCGGAAGACGCGATTTTCGTTGGCGACAGCGAGGCGGATTACCGCGCGGCAACCGCGGCGCAGGTGCGTTTCATTGCCATCAAACCCGACCATACCGGGGCCGCGTGGCTGGCGGCGCTCGATTCTGCGGACATTTTCGTCTCGCCGGAGGCTATCGCCGCCAATTTTGATGCGGATTCGGCGATCGCCCGACGCCATCCCGGCAATCGGTGAGCGCCCGCCAGGTGGGTTGCAAGAGCGGCGGAATTTACATAACTTATCAGACCAAACAAGTAATCTATCTAGGAGCTGCATCCACTCACAATGAGCGAAGGTTTCACCCTGTGGTTCACCGGATTGTCCGGCGCTGGCAAGTCAACGCTGGCCAATCTGGCGGCTGAAGAGTTGCGCCGCCGCGGCCATCGCGTCGAAATTCTCGACGGCGACGAGGTTCGCACGAATCTTTCCAAAGGCCTGGGCTTTTCCAAGGAAGACCGCGACACCAATATCCGGCGCATCGGATGGGTCTGCCGGCTGCTCGCGCGCAACGGCGTGATTGCGATATCCGCCGCGATCTCGCCGTATCGCGACATCCGGGACGAAGTGCGCGGGATGCATGATCGTTTCTTCGAAGTCTTCGTGAAATGTCCGATTCCGGTGCTTGCCGAGCGCGACGTGAAAGGTCTCTATAAAAAAGCGCTTGCCGGCGAGATCAAGAATTTTACCGGCGTTTCCGATCCTTACGAGGAGCCGCTTAGTCCCGAGTTGGTGGTCGAGACCGACCGCGAATCGCATCAGGACAGTCTCGGTAAATTGCTCGGCGCGCTCGAAGCGCAGCGGTTGATCCGCAACGGAGGCGCGCGATGAGCGCCGAACATCAAGACGCAATCACGCCGCACGGCGGCGGCGAACTGATCGATCGCGCGGTTCCGGTGCCGGAACGCGCCGCCGCCCGCGCGCATGCCGGAAAGCTGCCGATCGTGACTCTCGGAGCGCGCGAGCTGGCCGATCTCGAAATGATCGCCACCGGCGCCTTTTCGCCGCTTACCGGCTTCATGGGCGAAGCGGATTATCTGCGCAGCCGCGACGATCTGCGCCTTGCGAACGGGGTTCCGTGGTCGATTCCGATTACCCTCGGCGTCGGCGACGCCGAAGCGCGTGAATTGCGGCCGGGGCAGGAGATAGCGCTCGCGGCCGACGGCGGGTCGCGAATCGCGACTCTGAAAATCGGCGAAATATACCGCGTCGATCGGAAGCGTGAGGCCGAAGCCGTCTTCGGCACGGCCGACGATGCGCATCCGGGGGCGAAAAACGTCACCTCGACTCCGCCCTGGTGCGTCGCCGGTCCCGTGTCGCTGTTCGAGGATATTCCGGGCCGCACTTTCCTGGACTATCCGCGCGAGCCGCGGCAGACGCGCGCGGCGTTTCGCGAGCTCGGATGGCGCCGGATCGTCGCCTTCCAGACCCGCAATCCCACCCATCGCGCGCACGAGTATATCCAGAAGGCGGCGCTCGAAATCTGCGACGGCCTGCTGGTCCATCCGCTGGTCGGCGAGACCAAGGGCGACGACGTGCCAGCGGCGATCCGGATGGAAACCTACAAGGTGCTGCTCGATAAATATTATCCGCAGGGACGCGCGCTGCTGGCCGTGATGCCGGCGCATATGCGCTACGGCGGGCCGCGCGAGGCGATTCTGCACGCGATTATCCGGCGCAATTATGGATGCACCCACTTCATTGTCGGGCGCGACCATGCTGGCGTTGGCAATTATTACGGCACTTACGACGCGCAGAAAATCTTCGACCGTTACGAACCGGGCGAAATCGGCATCACCACGCTGAATTTCGAAAACACCTTCTATTGCGGCAAATGCGGCGGGATGGCGTCGTACAAGACCTGTCCGCACACGGACGCCGACCGTTTGCTGCTGTCCGGCACGAAGGTGCGCGAGATGTTGCGGGCGGGGCAGGCGCCGCCGCCGGAATATACCCGGCCCGAGATCGCGGAAATTCTCGTCCGCGCGATGCGCACGGCGTCGTAGATTCGGCCGGCGCTCGAAACAACCAAACGGGGCGAAGCCGTCGCGGCTCCGCCCCGTTTGGTTTGGGTTAATTATTAATTTTAATGACTCTTTCCCAAAATAGAGGAGCCACTATCGCTTAAGTGCGGCGCTTTGGTTTTCGACTCCACGATCTTCCTGACCATCCAACTCCGTGACCGACGACCGGTGAACCTTTGTTAGCTATAGGTATCCCGCTTTTTGACAAGCAGCTATTACAGATAGATTTTCCATCTATCTCGCCAATTGCTAAATCGTTTGACTGACAAAAATAGCATTTCCTTATAATAAATTGCGCCATAGGTCGACTAGTCTATCGCTTAACCTTAACCGGCGGGGTGGTTTCGCTGAGCCGCCGCAAAACTTCCTCGTCCGACATCTCGTAGATCCGCTCGCGCCCCGGCGGAAACTGCATCATCGGCTTCGATGGATCGGGCTTGGGATTGGCGACCTTGCCGCCGTGCGAATCGAATTCCGGCGGATTCTTATAGCGCTTCAAATCCGACGGCGAAATCCCCGCGAGCTTCACGACTTCCGGATCGATCCACGCCTCGGCGTCGATCGGCTTGCCCTCGGAGGTCGAAAACTCGAGCATGATTCCCTCGGGCGCGGCGAGATAGATCGATTTGCAGAAGCCGTGATCGATCGGCCCCATCACCCAGTAGCCGTGCGAGCGCACCCGATCGCGAATCGCCAGCAAATCGGCCTCGCTATCGACGTTGAGCGCCAGATGCTGCATCACGCCGGCCGCAACCGGCGCCGCGGTCCACGCCGGATGCGAGACGCCCATCATCGGCTGAATCTCGCCGATTTCCTGCGATTGCACGAACGCGATCGAGCTGTTCCCCATTTTCAGAAAGCCGTGGAAGGTGCGATCGACGCCGTGCATCCAATAGAGCGCGACCAACTCCATCCCCACGACCTGCGTGTAGAACTCGATCTCCTTCTTGATGTCCTTGGTGCAGATCGCGATGTGATGAACCCCGTTTGGCAGACCCATGGCGGTATCCTCGCTTCGGGAAGTTCACGGGACGCGAGCCGCCGCGCTCCGCTGCGCGATGATGGCATAAAGCGCCCGCTACAGGTTAGCGCCATCAGTAGGATATCTATTGTGGCGTCCCCTGAATAAATTTGCACTTTGCGTCTATTTTGCGATCCGCCTGGATGCCCGGATCAAGTCTGGGCATGACTAGCTCAGTGCGTCATTGCCGGGCCCAGACCCGGCAATCCATCCCTTGCGCCCCTGCCGCTCCGCGGTGGGCGACTTGCGTGCCAAGCTGATAAGGCTTCAGGTGGAAGTTATTTGCGGGACACCACACTATGACGGTTTTTGCTCGGCTTGCGGAATGAAGTTGGATTCGATCGCGGTCGCAATCTCCATCAGCGCGCGGATGACGTCGCGCGGAGAATCGACTCGATAACGCGCCGCGCTCTTCCGTTCGGGTCCGACGAAGATCGATAATCCTGCCTCGCCGATCGCCGCGAAAGCGTCTTCGTCGGAGAGATCGTCGCCAAAATAAACCGGGACGAATCCTGGAAAACGACGCAGCAGCACGCGGATGGCGTGGCCTTTGCCCGCTATTCGCGGCAGCGCCTCGATAACGCACTTGCCGGGCGAAAGCGTGAGCGCCGGCGTGTTGTTTTTTACATATTCGACGAACGCGTCCCGGATTCGCTCGGCGGCCTCGGCCGGCGCGGATCGATAGTGAAGAGCGATCGAAAATTCCTTGTCCTCGACGCGGAAACCGAGGCTGCGCGGCACGCTGGCCGAAATCCATGCGCGCAGCCGCGCGAGGTCGCCGCGCGCGCCGCCGGCGTTCATCTCACGCTCGCCGTCGGGCCAGAGAATTTGCAGTCCGTGGACGCCGACCAGGATCAGGCCGTCGTCGATGCCGAGAAACCGCCGCAGCACGGAGACTTCCCGTCCGCTCACGATCGCCAGCGCAACCCGATCCGGCCGCGCAACAAGGCGCCGCAGCAGCGCCGGCGCTTCCGGATGCGGCGCGGCGCACGCGGGATCGTCCACGATTTCGGCGATCGTGCCGTCGTAGTCGAGGCAGAGCAGAATTGGCGAACGCCGCGCGCGCGCGGACAGCGCTCCCTTCGGAAGCGGCGTCATGCTCGGCTCAGACGGCGCTCTCGATCGCGGCATCGGTATTCGGCGAAGCGGCTTCGCCAAGCGCATCGAGGAAACTTTCCGACCAGAGTTCGAGACTGTTTTCGTGAACCGTTCGGCGCATCGCGCTCAATCGCCGCGTTCGTTCCGCCGGCGCCATCTCGATGGCCTGATGGATTCGATCGGCGAGCTGATCGACGCTGTAAGGATTCACCAGCAGCGCTTCTTTCAATTCTTCCGCCGCGCCGGCGAATTCGCTCAGGATCAGCACGCCGTGGTCGTCCAGATGCGACGCGACGAACTCCTTCGCCACGAGGTTCATGCCGTCGCGCAGCGGCGTCAGCAGGGCGACGTCGGCGGCCGCATAATAGGCGACGAGCTCCTCGGCGCCGAACTGGGTGTAGAGATAGCGCAGCGGAGCCCATCCCTCGGAGGAATAGCGGCCGACGATATTGCCAACCAATTCGTCGAGATCGCGCTTGAGTTGCGCGTAATCGGAAACTTTGGTGCGCGACGGCACCGCGATCAGCACGAGCGTGACGCGCCGGCGCCATTGCGGGTTTTGCTCCAGAAAGCGCTCATAGCCGCGAAGCCGCTCCAGGATGCCCTTGGTATAGTCGAGCCGATCTACTCCCAGAATGATGGTCGGCGTGCCGATCGCGCGGCGAATTCGCGCCACGCGCGTGCGGACCTTATCGCTGGCCGCCAAGCCCGCGAAGAAATCCGCCGGAATTCCCAGCGGATACGCGCCAACCCGCACCCGGCGTGAGCCGATCGCGACCTCGCCCCGCGCGCGATCCACCCGCAGTCCCATCACGCCCGCGCAGCAGTTCAGAAAATGATTCGCGTAGGATCGGGTGTGAAATCCAATCAGATCCGCGCCCAGCATCCCGTTCAGAAATTCCTCGCGCCACGGCAAAATCCGCAGCAGTTGCTCGGGCGGAAACGGCACATGCCAGAAAATTCCGATTGGGATATCGCCGCGCTGCTCGCGCACGAACTGCGGAACCAGCGCCAGATGGAAATCCTGCACCCAAAGAAAGTCGCCGCCGTTGGCTTCGCGCGCCGCGATTTCCGCGAAGCCCCGGTTCACCCGCTCGTAGCGCTGCCAGTGCTGGCGGCTGAAATGCATCCGCGGAATCATCAGATGCATCAGCGGCCACAGCGCCCGATTGCACATCGCGTAGTAATAATCCGAGATGTCCTGCTCGCCGAGCGGAGCGAACACGATGCGGAAACGGGGTTCGCCGCCGGGCGGCATCGTCAATGGCGCCGGCGAGCGCGGCCCGCCCGACCATGCGATCCATGTGCCGCCGTGCCGCTCGAGCAGACGCAGAAAGGTGCTGCCGACGCCGCCGACGGTCGGCTCGACCCGTTCGTGGCCGTGCTCACGCACAATCCGGATCGGCGCGCGATTCGACATCACGATCAGCCGGCCGTCGCTGCGACTGGAACCGCCGTTGCGGTGTCCGTTCGGAGCGATCGCGGTGTTGCTCAATACAGTCATGGGAACCACGGCGGTCTCCATTCCGGATCCGCCGCAAAAGCGTCGAAACAAGTGCGGGTGACGATTAAAAAGTAACTCTCATGGCTCCCGTCCGCAAACCGATCGCGCCGATTTTTCGGCGCTGGATTCGCGTCGCATGAGGTGAGGCGTTCCAGCGCTTTACATTGTGTTTCGTCCCGCAATCGCCTTGATTTGAATGACGCCGGTCATCGTGCTGAGCCAAAAGTGCAATCCGGCTGCGCCGCGTCAAAAAAAACGCCCGGCCTCGCGATCGGGCCGGGCGTTGCAAGCCGACAGGATGGCCGAATTTATTTGTTAGGCTGCGGCGTGATGCGCAGGTAGGGCTTGATTTCTTTCCAGCCTTTCGGGAACTTCCGCTTCATCTCTTCCGGATCCTTCAGCGCCGGCACGATTACGACATCGTCGCCGTCCTTCCAGTTGCCCGGCGTCGCCACCGAATGGTTGTCAGTAAGCTGCAGCGAGTCGATTACGCGCAGAATCTCGTCGAAATTGCGCCCCGCGCTCTGCGGATAGGTGATAATCGCGCGCACCTTTTTCTTCGGATCGATGATAAAGACCGAGCGTACCGTGGTCGTATCGCTCAGGTCGGGATGAATCATCTCGTAGAGGTTCGACACCTTTTTGTCGGCGTCGCCGAGGATCGGGAAGTTCAGCTTGGTGTGCTGCGTTTCCTCGATATCGCCAACCCATCCGCGATGCGACGCGACGTCGTCCACGCTGACCGCGATCGCCTTGACGTGGCGCTGTTCGAATTGCGGCTTCAGTTTCGCCACCAGGCCAAGCTCGGTGGTGCAAACCGGCGTGAAGTCCTTCGGATGGGAAAACAGGATCACCCAGTTGGCGCCGATCCATTCGTGGAACCGAATCGTGCCGTCGGTCGACTCCTGCACGAAATCCGGCGCTTCGCTGCCTAGACGAATTGACATGATTAACCTCCAAAAACTGGCTTTTTCTTGAATTTTACGCCATCAAAGCGCTGCCTCAATATCCTCAGCGCAAATAGATAACTTATCAAGTCTGGTTAATCATAATTAAAATCGCAACCACTTGAAAGAGATTTGATCGCCGCCGCTCTTCACCAATGCCGAGCCCTGCCGGCTTCGCTTCATCGCCGCAATCGGCTCAAGTCCGGCTTGCGCTTTTCCATAAAGGCGCTCACGTATTCTTTGTGCTCGGCGCTGGCGGAACATTTGTCGAGCGCGAACATCTCGAAGTCGATCGCGGACGCGAGCGTGCCCGCTTCGGCGTTGGCCAGCGCCCGCTTGGTCAACGCGAGTGAAAGCGGCGATCCCATCAGGATTTCACCAGCGATTTCGCGCGCCTTCGCCATTAAATGATCGGCCGGCACGACCTGGCTCACCAATCCCGCCGCAAGAGATTCGACGGCCATGTAATGCCGCCCGGTGAGCATCATCTCCGCCGCCCGCGATGCGCCGACCAGCCGCGGCAGCAGATAGGAGGAGCCGAGTTCCGGCATCATCCCGACCCGCGCGAAGATGAAGCCGACCCTGGCCGAGTCCGCCATGATGCGGATATCGCACGGCAGCGTCATCGTTACGCCGACGCCGAGCGCGTAGCCGTTGATCGCGACAATCGACGGCTTGCGCATCGCGGCGACCGTCGCGGGAAATTCGAGCATCCCGCCGCGCCGTTCCGCATTGCCCGAGCCGCCGCCCTCGCGCGCGCGGATATTGTCGGCGAAGCCTGCTATGTCCGCGCCCGCGCAAAACGCCTTGCCCGCGCCAGTCAGAATTACGGCGCGCACGTCGCGATCGTCGTCCGCGCGCCGCATCGCGTCCACCAGCTCGACGCCCATTTGCGCCGTGTAGGCGTTGAGCTTGGCCGGGCGATTGAGCGTTACGGTGGCGATTTCGTCGGCGGTTTCGTAGCGAATCGTTTCGTAATTCATGGCGGTCCTCGATGATCGTTGCAGGGCGCGAAGCGGTCTCGGCCCTAGCGCTTCTTCTTGCGCGTGCGCGCCTCGCGAATTTGAGCTTTGAGCCGTTTTTCCCGCCGTTTGCGCCGGCGCTTGATTTCACGTTGCCGTTCAGTCGCCATCGAGGTCTATCGTTGTCTCCCGCTTTTTGCGATTTGCCGTCGCCGCTGCGCGCCTCAATGAACGGCGCGGCTGCTTCGTGACGATCGGCCCCGCCTATCATAGAAGCGGCGTCCGGCGAGCGCCAGCGCCGCGACTTCGGGCGGTGCGCGCGTCGCTGGGCGCCGCCGAACTTCGTCAGCTCACACGCCCGGCTGCGCGTTCAGGATGACCCGCTCGCGTCACTGCGAGCCGCTCGATCGTGAAGCGGAGTGCGGCGGAACGATGGCGCCATGGTTGAACTCATAGCTGCGGCGCGTCGGATTCCATTTGTAGATAAGGCGCTTGTCTCCTTGATACGTGAGAGCAAGCGTGGAGGCAGTGGCCTCATCGACCGAGAGTGACTGGGACTCATCAGCGAACGACATTGCAACGTGACCGTCTTTGCAGCCGAAGACCATCACGGCGTTCCACTCGCCAGTGCCGGTTATATGGTCGGACGTGACAATGATCATTCGCCGGCCTCCGCCAATGATCTGATCATCATCGACTTCGATTTTCCAGTCGCATCCCGGGTTCCCGTTGCCGTAACGGCTCGCAACGCAGCGCCCGCTGTCGTCGAGTCCTCCGTATGGAAGTTTAGCGCTGGCGAACGCGATCAAATCGGACGCTCGCAGGGTGCGCAAAGCGTCGCAGGAAGCTTCAGCCACATGGTCGGCGTCGTGAAAGTGGCGGGCGGTACGCTGCGACCTTTGTATGGCCGTAGCCTTCGGCAACGGCCATATCGTGGCGCTCTCCAATTCATAAAGGTCTTCCGTTTCGTTCCAGCGGTAGAAATCCCGCGTTTCCCGGTCGGCGGGATAGCCGGTGCCGGCCCAATCCCTGGCGAGCAACGTTAATCGGTCGCGGGTCGCCAACTCGACTTTGACGGCGCTGGGATATCTCATGCGCAGAACGCGTTTCAGATGCCCGGACTCGCAGGTGAAGGCGAGCACCACAGTCTCCGGGAACCCGTATGCGGTCTTTGTCGGTCTCGATGTAGCAATCAGCAGACGCCGCTCTCTGCCGAGCATGCGATCGTCGGTGATGGTGGTTTTCCAGTCGCAGTGCGCCGCGGAAGGGGGAATGGTGACCGTGTAACATCCTGCCCCGTGCCAGAGCAATCCGACCGGCTTCGGCCCCTGCGCGATCAAGTCATTCGCCCGCATCGATGCGACATTGGCGCAGGCGGGCTCCGGAGGATGCCAATTCCAACCGTCGGCGCGCGCGGCGGCGCCTGGAAAAAGGATTGTTAGCGTGGCGAGGGCCACAGTCGCGACCAGTGTGGCGCGACGCGGCATGCCCAATATCCGTCCTGTCCGCGACATTTGGCTATTAATAGGCAAGCTGGCGCGAAAACGCCAATCAATATGCTCACCGTCCGCTCTTCGCGTTACAGATTGCCACTATAAGTAAGAGAGTTGAGGCTTGCAGCCGAATTCGCCGTTGGATTCGTGCGTATCCTTGCGGGGCGGCGGCGGGTCGGGCTAGAAGCGACCCTGAGGCGAAAACGCCGCTCAATTCGGCTGGGAGCAGGTTCATGGGTCAACGAATCATCATCGAAAAGAACATCGATATCCCGATGCGCGACGGCTGCGTGCTGAAGGGCGACCTGTTCCGGCCCGACAGCGCCGAAAAACTGCCCGTCCTGCTCAACCGCACGCCCTACGACAAGAAGTTTCCGCTGATTTCGTCGCTCACGCTCGACGCGATCCGCGCGGCGAATCGCGGCTACAACGTGGTCTTCGTCGATTGCCGCGGCCGGTTCGCTTCCGAGGGCGTCTTCACCTGCTTCGTCGACGAAGGGCGCGACGGCTATGACACGATCGAGCATCTGGCGCGCCAGCCGTGGGCCAACGGCAAAGTCGGGACGTTCGGCGCGTCGTACATGGGCGCGACCCAATGGCTCGCCGCGGCGACCCGTCCGCCCAGCCTCAAAGCGATGGTTCCGTCGATCACAGCGAGCGACTATCACGACGGATGGACCTATCAGGGCGGCGCTTTTTCGCTCTTTTTCAACGTGAGCTGGACGATGACCTCGCTCGGACTGGCGCGCCTGATGCGCGAGCGCCCAACCAATCCCAAAGCGGCGGAGGAACTGGGCGTCGTGATGGAATCGATCGACACGATGCGCGAGCGGATGGACCATCTGCCGCTCAAGGAATTTCCGATGTTCCGCGCGGGCGCGCCGTACTTTTTCGACTGGCTCGACCATCCGTACTACGACGATTATTGGCGCGCGCTCTCGATCGAGGAGCGGCACGCGGAAATCGACGTGCCGACGCTGAATATCGGCGGATGGTACGACATCTTTCAGGGCGGCACGATCCGTAATTACAACGGGATGCGCGCGCAGGCGCCGGGCGCGGCCGGCCGGTCGGCGGCGCTGATGATGGGCCCGTGGCATCATACGCTGCCGCTGAGCAGTCTGGTCGGCGCGGTCGATATGGGCTTTCGCTCGAGTCCGATTTCGATCGATCTCGACGGCGTGCAGCTCGATTGGTTCGACCATTGGCTCAAGGGCAAGGCCAACGACGCCGCCGGCGCGCCGCCGGTGCGAATCTACGTGATGGGCCGCAACGAGTGGCGCGACGAAAAGGAATGGCCGCTGCCGGGCACGGAATGGCGGCGCTATTACCTGCACAGCCGCGGCCGCGCCAACAGCGCCTATGGCGACGGCGCGCTCGCGACCGACGCGCCTGGCTCGGAGCCGCCGGATTCGTTTCTCTATAATCCGCTGAATCCGGTTCCGACCAACGGCGGCGGGCTCTGCTGCTACCCCAACTCGGTTCCGGGTGGAGCGTTCGACCAATCGATGGTGGAGCATCGCAGCGACGTGCTGGTCTATTCGACCGAAGCGCTGGCGGAGGACGTCGAGGTGACCGGGCCGATCAAGTTGACACTGTATGCGTCGTCGTCGGCCCCTGACACGGATTTCACGGCCAAACTGGTCGATGCCGGCCCGTGCGGCTTCGCACGCAATCTGACCGACGGCATCATTCGCGCCCGCGTGCGCGAATCGCAATCGTCGCCGCGGCTGATGGAGCCGGGCAAGGTTTACGAATTCACGATCGACATGTGGTCAACGTCGAACCTGTTCAAGGCGGGCCATCGGATTCGGCTCGAAGTGAGTTCGAGCAATTTTCCGCGCTTCGATCGCAATCCCAACACCGGCCACGATCTTTTCGCCGACGCGGAAACGCAGCCGGCGTTGCAGACGATCCGCCATGATCGCAATTATGCGTCGCATCTGACGCTGCCGGTAATCCCCGCGCGCCGCTGACGGATACAATTATTGAGCCCCGCATATTGTAGTGACAAATCGGCATGCCGCCAGAAGGAATTGACCACCTGCGAGCCGCAAATGGCGATGGGGTAGAGCAGGAAGTAAAAGTTCCACCAGGTTATCCCAGCCGCGACCGATAGCGCTTTCCAAAGGTTGGCAGACCTCATGCACAGGCGATGACGACCGGTCTGATTTCTCAAATCGGGCGACAAGCAGAGACTCTGGCTTGGAAAACTGCTGTAGGGAAATTTGAATTTCTAAACTAATTTCCCGAGTTGCGCGGAGAGAATGATCGCGAGCGCCGCGAAATAGACTTAGCCGCCGGGCAATACGGTCTCAGCGCGCACTCTTTGCAATGAGTGCCTGGAGTGGGTTCGTAGTTTCGGTTACGCAAATCTGTGAAAAGGCCATTGAGAGCGTCGGTTGTTTCCTCGACAAAGGCGTGGTCATAGTGGAAGCGGATTCGATTGCTCAGCTGAAAGATAGGCATGATTTCGACCTCGGTCAGAGCGAGGTCCGGATGCGCCTCCATCATTCCCAGCGCGCCGGCGCGCACCTGCAACTCGTACGTTTTGCTCTGTGATTCTCTTATCTCGCTTGCGGTCTTCCACTCGATGAGCACCCGACTACCATTCTTGTGCTCCAAAACCGTATCGATAACGCCATCGATCTGTCCCCCATCATGCACATACCGGTACCGCTCTTCGACTTTCAGCGCTCTTCGATAGTCGCGCGAAAGCATCGGTACGAGTTTATGGAAGGCTTTGGCAATTTGCTGAGCGCTCGATGCGGGAATTCTTCGCATCGGGTCGCCGTCTTCGAGGCCCTTGTGGAGACATTGCTCGACGTGCGCTTTATCATCGCGTTGCAGATCCCCAGAAAGGAAATACTCCAGCACTTTGTGCATCCGTTTGCCGACGCTCGCTTGGATGGTCCATGGCTCAAGGAATCGACCCTCATGGAAGGCGGCGAATTTTAGCGGACACTGGTCATAGAGATTGAGATGGCGCGCCGCAACAAGTGGAGGGCCAACCTTATCGTTCGGCGCGCATATCCCGGCGGCAGCGGAGTCGACAGTGTGTGCGAGGAGCATCTTGCGCGACTCGAACTTTCTTAACGTGGCCTTGGGCGCGGACTGGGCGTGAGCAAGAACCAAAACGTCCCGCGCGCGCGTTGCGCCAACATAAGCGACACGGGCGTCCTCGCGCTCCTTCGGCTTCGGAAACCTCTTCCCGAGCGTCATCATAACGACGACCGGAAATTCAAGGCCCTTAGCGGCGTGGATCGTCATGGCCTGGATGTGGTCCTCTTTCGTTGCCACCGCTTCGCTTACGGCGATGTCACGCTCCTGGACATTCTTAAGCGTCGGGAACACCTCGTGGAAGGCAAGGTTGCCGTGAACCGACAGGTCCGTTGTTCCGTCCACCGCATTGGCCACGTGGGCGATTGCACGCAACTCGCGAAGGTTCTCGAAGTCTTTGTTTCTCAAAGCGTTCTTGATCAGGACTTTCGTCTTCTGCAGTTTGTAGAATGCTTCTAGATTTCGCCCACGCTTCCATTGCCCGCAGACAGAAGGCATGTCCTGACTGGGAATTCCGAGCGTCCGTTCCCACGCGTGCTCAGGCTTGCTGGAATGAAATTGAACTTTGAAGCCCGACTGCCGAGCACGTTCCTGTATCCTCTGGATGTCCGAACGTGTCATCGTGCGCGACAAGATTGCGATCGAACTCGGTTTGAGGCCGTGGTTAACATCCATGATTTCTTTGATCAGCGGGAAGGTCCGTGCAAAGGGGCGACGATAAATAGGATGTCTGGCTGCAGTCGGCTCGGACCCGTCCCGCGTTTCGGATCCGTCCCGCGTTGATGATAATCTGCCAAGGAACCTATCTCTTCTGAGCGAAGGTACGCATCTGCTCAGGAAGTTGTATGCCCCATCCAAAATTTTCTGCGTTGAACGAAAATTGTCCGTAAACTGAAACCGTGTCGTGCCGGTGGACTCCGCGAACCAGCTAAAAGTTGTCGCGCCCGCACCGCGCCATTCGTAAATTTGCTGGCACGGATCGCCGACCGCCCAGATGTTATTCTTCGTTCCAGAGAGCAGCAGGAGCAACTCCGCCTGCGCGCGGTTCGTGTCCTGAAATTCATCAACTACGACCGCATCAAAGCAAAAGGCGGCGGCTTTTCGGCGATTT
>JAJXZF010000003.1 GCA_021780225.1 Deltaproteobacteria bacterium
CGGCCATGTTTGGTTCCAGCGCTACGAGCGCGGCGCGCCCAAGAGCCGCGTCGAAGATCGCGGCGCCGCGAAGAACACCGGCACGCGCACGACGTTTTCGCCCGATCCGCAAATCTTCAAGGAAGTGAAGTTCAAGTACGATATCGTCGCGCGTTATCTGCGCGAGATGGCGTATTTGAACGCGGGCCTGAAGATAACGCTCGCCGACGAGCGCACCGCCAAGCGCGAGGAGTTTCATTACAAAGGCGGAATCGCGGAGTTTGTCGCATCGCTGGGAAAATCGAACGAAACCCTGCACGAGGTGATTTTTTTCAAGGGCGTGCGCGACGGAATCGACGCGGAGGCCGCTTTGCAATGGACCGACGCGATTCACGAAACCATTTTCACCTACGCCAACAATATCCATACGGTCGAAGGCGGCACGCATCTGTCGGGCCTCAAGTCCGCGCTCACGCGCACGCTGAACAGCTACGCGCAGAAGAACAATCTGTTCGCGAAGAACAAGGATATGCGGCTTGAGGGCGACGACACGCGCGAGGGCCTGATCGCCATCGTCAGCGTCAAGATTCCCGAACCGCAGTTTGAAGGGCAGACGAAAACCAAGCTCGGCAATTCCGAAGTCGAAGGCGTGGTCGCCGCGCTGGTCAACGAAAAGCTTGGCGAGTTCTTCGAGAAAAATCCGGGCGTGGCCAAACGGATCGTCGGCCGCGCGGTCGAAGCGGCCACCGCGCGCGAGGCCGCCCGCAAGGCCAAGGAACTGGTGCGGCGCAAGGGCGCGCTCGATTCCGGATCGCTGCCGGGCAAGCTGGCGGATTGCCAGGAGCGCGATCCCGCGCGCAGCGAATTGTTTCTGGTCGAGGGACAATCGGCCGGCGGCACCGCCAAGGAGGGGCGCGATCGCAAGACTCAGGCGATTCTGCCGCTGCGCGGGAAAATCCTCAACGTCGAGCGCGCGCGGCTCGACAAGATGCTTTCGTCGGCCGAGTTGCGCACGCTAATCACGGCGCTCGGGATGGGCGTGGGCGACGAAAAGGATCTGGCCAGGCTGCGCTACCACAAAATCGTGATCATGACCGACGCCGACGTCGACGGCTCGCATATCCGCACGCTGCTGCTCACGTTCTTCTTCCGGCAGTTCATGGAGATTATCGAAAACGGCTACCTCTATGTCGCGCAGCCGCCGCTGTTCCGCGCCAAGAAAGGCAAGACCGAGCGCTATCTTAAAGACGAGGCGGCGCTCGAGGATTACCTGACCGATCTCGGCGCGGACGCGGTAACGCTCGAAACCGGCGCTGGCAAGGAGGCGCGCGAATACAAGGGCGCGGCGCTGAAAACGCTGGTGCGCAAGGCGCTCCATCACGATCGCATGTTCGAAGCGCTCGAACGCCGCTCCAAGTCGCGCGACGTGATCGCGGCGCTGGCGCGGTTGGCTGCCGACAAGACAGTTACCGACGCGAGCTTCGATTCCGAAGACGCCGCGCGCGCGATGGGCGATGCGATCGTCAAGGCCGGCGGCGCGAATCTTGCCGCGAAGGTCGAGCCGGACGGCGAGGCGCGCTGGCGCGTCGCGATCGGGCACAGCAACAACGGCCGCACGCCGCCGACCGTGATCGACCTTGCGACTTTCCATAGCGGGGAGCTGCGGGAAATCCGCCGGCTGGGCGCCGACCTCGGCGCGGCCGCGCGCCCCTTCACGCTCGTCGCGGGGGACGAGCGGCGCACGCTCGAATCGCTCAAGGCCGCCGCCGACGCCGTGCTGGCCGCCGGCCAGAAGGGCGTCGAGATCTCGCGTTATAAAGGGCTGGGCGAGATGAACGCCGGGCAGCTTTGGGAGACGACGATGGATCCCGAGCGGCGCACGATGCTCAAGGTGCAAATTTCCTCGATGGAGGATGCGGAAGAGGTGTTCGCGCGGCTGATGGGCGATCAGGTCGAGCCGCGCCGCCAGTTTATCGAAGAAAACGCGCTCAACGTCCGCAATCTCGATATCTGATCGGAATGAATCCCGCGGCCTGTTGCTGATCGGCGAAAGTTCATCGACCAGCCGGCCGCGCGCTTCGAGACCCATGAACGAGCAGGAAAATTATTCGGCGCATCCGGCGGTCGGCGATGCGGAAGGCGGCGGGGCGCAAAACGTCGAGCGGCGCGCGGCCGTTTCGCGCGCTCCGCTGGCGCTCAATGGAGACGCCGAAGCGGTCCGGCTCTTATTCCCTCTCCTTGTCCAAGGAGAGGGAACCGGAGGCGCAAGAAATCGGGTCGGCGCGCAACTATCGGACGGTTCCGTTATCGATGAACGAACGTGAAGATATTCCGATGCCGCGGCCGGCGGCCGGAAATTTTGCAGGCGACGCCGAAGGCGGCGCCGGTCGGAATGCCGAAACGGCGCGTCCGCGCCGCGCCTACGGCATCGACGACGAGGCGGTTCGGTTGTTGCGCGAAATCCGCGGCGATCTGGCGCGCCTGACCAGAATTTCCGAAAAAGCCTCCCGCCGCGCGCGCGATTTCAACCGGCAAATCGAGCGCGGCAAGGTTGCGCGCCGCGCCGTGATCGGCCTGCTGATCGCGGTCGTTGTGCTGCTGCTGATTCAGATTTTGCAAATGATGGGATACGGGCCGGGCGGCGGCGGAAGCGATTCGGGCAGCTCGCAAACCCTGCAAAAGATATATCAGCTCCATGCCGATTCGCCGCCTTTTCCGTTATGGAAGTGAATACCTCAACCGCATTTGCGCGGCGCTCGTTAATGAAGCTCACTGAAGCCAGTATGAATATGAAGCGCGGAATCGCACTCGAATTGCCTTCGGCCGACAATACTCCTGAAGCGGTTCGGCTCTATCGGGCGGCGAACGAACATTTTCGCGAAGCTCCGTGGCCGGAGCCGTTCAACCGGACCGCCCATCGACTGCGCCGCGCTGACGCGCGGGATTTGTCCTTTATCGAATCGGAATCCATGCATCTGGTCGTCACCTCGCCGCCATACTGGACATTGAAAGAGTATTCGAGCGCTTCGGGCGGCCAGCTCGGCGCAATCGAGGATTATGAAGAATTTCTTGACAACCTCGACCGGGTATGGAGCGAATGCCGCCGCGTTCTCGTTCCGGGCGGAAGGATCTGCTGCGTGGTCGGCGACGTATGTCTCAGGCGGCGCGACGCCGGACGGCATTTCGTGATGCCGCTGCATGCGGATATTCAGGTGCGGTCGCGCCGTCTCGGCCTCGATGTGTTGACGCCGATAATATGGCACAAAATCGCCAATGGCGTGACGGAAGTTCAAGGCAATGGCGCCGGCTTTTACGGCAAACCTTATCAGCCGGGCGCGATCGTCAAGAACGATATCGAATACGTCCTTTTCCTGCGCAAAGGCGGCGAGTATCGTTCGCCCGCGCCAATCCAGAAAGCGCTTTCGATCCTGACCAAACAGGAGATGCAAAGCTGGTGGCGCTCCGTATGGACTGACATTCGCGGCGCATCCACGCGCGTCGGCCATCCGGCGCCCTATCCGGCGGCGCTGGCGGAGAGATTGATTCGGATGTTTTCTTTCGCCGGCGACACGGTTCTCGATCCGTTTGGCGGCACGGGCGCGACGGCGATCGCCGCCGCGAACGCGGGTCGGAACTCGGTTACCGTTGAAGTGGAAGAAAGTTACGTAGGAGTCGCCGCGCGCAATATCGCGGGAGCGATCGGCCAGAAGCGGATTTTCGGCGCCGTTGAAGCAGAATTTAGATTGGAAACCAGTTCGGTAGCTAAATCATGCCGCTGATGAGACGGTAAATTGGACTACCGGTTGCTCGATACGTTTCGTGGATTGTTCGACGGATGTCCGTACCTTCATCGCCGCTCCAATTTGGGAGATTTGGTGGCGCGGGATTTTTACGAGGATTTGTTCACGATTGGAAGGTCGAAACGCCTGTATGACCGCATCAAGCGTCGCGCTTCGGTTCTCAATCTCCAGAATACGAGAGTGGGCGTTAAAGCCAGAAGGGGCGATGGCAGCTTCGGCGAGTTAGTGCCGAGCGCGGAATCGTCAAATGAAGACGGTTACGCGGTGGGCCGGGGGCCGATCGCGACTATCGAAATCGGAGTCGAGGTTAAAATTCTATTCAAGGCGATGATTAAGCAGATCGATCGAGTAATCAACGATCTGCGAAAACAGGCGGAGCATTTTCGCTCAAAACACGGACATCCAATTTGTGTGGCCGTAGTTGGCGTCAATTATGCCGACCATTGTACTTCGTATGAAGGCGTCAGGTCCTACGTCACCGACGGAAAGCGATACAAACATCCTATACAAGAAGCCGCTGATGCTGAATCGCGGCTATTGCGGCTTGCGGCTCCAGAGTTTGACGAATTCCTGGCGCTTGATTTTGAAGCGAATAATGAACCTCCTTTCGCTTTTTCGTGGCGCGATCTGAATCAAACGCGGCTGAAATATGGAGCGATTCTTGCCCGTGTCAGCAATAGGTATGAAAACGGAACCTGACGCGATTTAATCAAAGAATTCAGAATATGGCGGAAACCAACGGAAACGAACCGATACGCAACGAACCGACGCTGCTGAATATCGAAGACGACATGCGCCAGTCCTATCTGGACTACGCGATGTCGGTGAATATCGGCCGCGCGCTGCCCGATATCCGCGACGGCCTCAAGCCGGTCCATCGCCGGATTCTCTATGCGATGTTCCGCGAGGGATTGCTGTCGAACCGGCGCTACGCCAAGTCGGCGCGCGTGGTCGGCGAGGTGCTCGGCAAGTTCCATCCGCATGGCGACACCGCGGTTTACGACGCGCTGGCGCGGATGGCGCAGACTTTCAGCATGCGCTACCCGCTGATCGACGGGCAGGGCAATTTCGGCTCGGTGGACGGCGATCCGCCGGCCGCGATGCGCTATACGGAATGCCGTCTGACGCGGCTGGCCGAGCGGCTGCTCGCCGATATCGACAGCGAGACGGTGGATTTCGTCGACAACTTCGACGGCTCGCAGCAGGAGCCGGAGGTGCTGCCGGCACAGATTCCGAACCTGCTGATCAACGGCTCGGACGGAATCGCGGTCGGGATGGCGACCAATATTCCGCCGCACAATCTCGGTGAAGTCTGCGACGCGCTGCTCGCATTGGTCGAAGATCCCGACCTGCCGCTGGAAAAAATTCTCGACCTCATCCCGGGGCCGGATTTTCCGACTGGCGGACAGATTCTCGGCCGCCAGGCGATCCGGCAGGCCTATTTGAGCGGGCGCGGAACGATCGTGATGCGGGCGCTGGCCGCCGTCGAAACCGACAAGCGCACCTCGAAGGCGTCGATAATCGTGCGCGAGATTCCGTACCAGGTGAACAAGGCGCGGATGATCGAGCGGATCGCCGAGCTGGTCAACGACAAGCGGATCGAGGGCATCACGGATATCCGCGACGAGTCGAGCCGCGACGGGATGCGCGTGGTGATCGAGCTGCGGCGCGACGCCGAACCGAAGGTGGTGCTCAACCAGCTCTACAAATTGACGCAGATGCAGGTCGGCTTCGGCATGATCATGCTGGCGATTCACGAAGGGCGGCCGCGCGAGATGAGCCTGCGCGATCTGCTGCTCGAATTTTTGCATCATCGCCAGCGCGTGATCGTGCGCCGCTCGCAATACGAGCTGAAGCAGGCGGAGGCGCGGCTGCACGTCCTCGAAGGCCTGCTGATCGCGCTCAGGAATCTCGACGCCGTGATCAAGCTGATTCGCGAATCGGCCGACGCCGAGGCGGCGCGCGCCGGCCTGATGAACCGCTTCGGGCTGACGCAGATTCAAGCGCAGGCGATTCTCGACCTGACGCTGCGCCGGCTGACGTCGCTGGAGCGCGGCAAGATCGAGGCCGAGCACAAGGAGATGCGGGAGACGATCGCGCGGCTCAAAGAAATTCTCGGCGACGAACGCGAGCAGATGGCGCTGATCGCGGAGGACCTGCGCGAGATTCGCAAGGAGTTCGGCGACGAGCGGCGCACCCAGATTATCGAAGCCGAGGGCGACTTCTCGATCGAGGACCTGATCGTCGAGGAGGACGTGCTGGTCACCGTCACGCACGGCGGCTATATCAAGCGCACTCCGCTTTCGCTTTTCCGCACGCAGAAGCGGGGCGGCGGCGGCAAGCGCGGCGCAAGCACGGCCGAGGACGATTTCGTCGAGTATCTGGTGCCGGTCGGCACGCACGATCGGCTGCTGTTTTTCACCAGCGCCGGCAAGGTCTACGAGAAGAAGGCCTACGAGCTGCCGGAAGCGGGACGCGGCGCGCGCGGCCGGTCGATCGCCAATTTGCTGAGCCTGGCCGCCGACGAAAAACTTTCGGCGTTTTTACCGCTGCCGAAAGAGGTCAGCGGCAAGTACGTCTTTTTCGCGACGCGGCGCGGCCTGGTCAAGAAAACCGAGCTCGACCAGTACGACAATATCCGCGCGAGCGGAATTATCGCGATCAATCTCGAAGACGGCGACGAGTTGATCGGCGTCAGGCTGACCGACGGCGATCAGCAGATCGTGCTTTCGACCCGCGAGGGCCAGGCGATTCGCTTCCGCGAAGACGAGGCGCGGGCGATGGGGCGGGGCACCTACGGCGTGGTCGGGATGGAGCTCGAAGAGCGCGCGGTCAAGGAAGGCAAGACCGTCACGCTGGTCAAGGACGAGGTCGTGTCGATCGCGGTGGTGCGCGATACCGAGACGCTGCTGACGGTTTCGGAGCGCGGCTACGGCAAGCGCACCGAGGCGTCGGAATACCGCCTGACGCATCGAGGGGGCAAGGGCGTGATCACGATGAACGTCACGGACAAGACCGGCAAGGTGGTGGGAGTCAGGCAGGTCGGTCCGGACGATCAGCTTGTGCTGGTGACCGATCGCGGCAACATCATCCGGCTCGCGGTGAAGCAGGTGCGAATCACCGGGCGCAACGCGCAGGGCGTGCGGTTGGTGAAGCTCGAAGAGGGCAATTTCGTGCGGGCGGTCGCGCCGCTGGCGGAAAAAGACGACGAGGCGGACAACGGCGCCGCCGCGCCTGACGAGGAGTAAAGACGAAAATCGCAATTTGACGCAAATCGAAAATCTAATTAGTTGTTGACCGTAGGAGGCAATTCGCTGTGAAGCTCGAGAAGACGCAGCCCAAGGACTTTCTCCAAAAGTCGATCAAGCCGGCTGCTCCATCCAATCTGCGACCGCCGCCCGCGCCACCTAAAGTATATCCTGGCCAAAAGTCGGAAGTTTCCGCGGCAAAACAGGATAAGTGATCTTTACGATGGCCGCTGATTTTGGCGCGCCGCGCGTGCCGTCGAATACGGCAATCCGTGGCCGATTCAGGTTCGGCCATCGTCGATGACGTATCAGGCGATTCAAATCCTGCTTATTCTGCTGCCGGGATTTTTTTGCGCAAGGATCGTTGGAGCGCTCACGGCTCGATCGCAAGTAACCGATTTCGACAAGATAATCGAAGCGCTTTTCTATAGTTTTTTCGTTTATTTTTTTTGCGTTGCGATCATGGGGGCAAGTCCGATTCTGATTGAACCCAGAACGGGCAGTTATTGGAATGCAATAGAATTCGACCTGCAATCCGCGCGCAAATTCATCATATGGGCCTTTATAACTTCCGCGCTGCTCGGACTTGCGGTCAGCTTTCTTGGCGCCAACGACTTGCTCACACGGTTCTTGCGGAAGATCAGAGTGACCAAGCGGTCCAGCAGGATTTCCGTATGGAGCGACGCTTTCCACGATATTGATCAGTTCGTGATAGTCGAATTCACTGATGGCAGGCGTGCGCGCGGGTGGCCGCGTCTGTTCTCTGACACGCCGGATGAGGCGAGCCTCTTTCTCGAAAAGGCTGCGTGGATTCTCGACGATGGGACGCCTGTGGATATAAGAGGCGCGGGCCTTCTAATCACGAAAAATATGGCCATCCAGACGGTTTCATTCGTCAACGGCCAATAATTCTGATGGACGAAATCGGGGCGGCGGCGCTATGAGATAGCGCATGCCACTCGATTCGACTCTGGTTGGAACGCAAGCCGAGCCGCGCGCCTATGACGTCGATGCGCGCTGGACGATGGCCTACGCCGCGTCGCTCGGCGACGTAAATGATCCTTATATCGACACGCGCCGATGGACGGAATCGGGGCGCATCCGGTGTTCCCGGTATGCCTCGAATGGCCGACCGCGGGCGCGCTCCGCGCGCGCCATCGCGGCACGTTGACGGAGGCGGCGCGCGGCGTTCATGCGACGCATCATGCGGTGGTCCATCGCGCGATTCGTCCGCCGGAGCGCCTCACCACGCGCGCGGAGATCGTCGGAATCGAAGCGCGCAAGGCGGGCGCGTACGAAATCACGAAATTCGATACGCTTGACGAGCGCGGCGGACTGGTCAATACGACCTGGTACGGCACGCTCTATCGGCAAGTGGACGTCGCTGGCGGAGATCGGGTGGGCGAAGCGCCGGCGCCGCCAGCGCTGAGCGTGTCGCGGATTGTCGCGGCGGAAGCGGGCGGCGATTCCGAACGGGTCGCGGAAATTTCGGGACGTTTCAGCGCGATGGTCTTCATGCCGTCGGAAGTGACGGTGCGGATTTTTGCGCGCGAGAAAATCGCGAACGGCGAGGAGGCGGTGTTCTTCGAGACGTTAAACGCCGAAGGCGGCCGCGCGGTGCGCGACGGAGTTGTGACGCTGCGCGCGTGACGGCTCCGCATTTTCCTTTGCCAGCGCCGGCCGCGATCCTTGCGCGAACGCGCGCGAGCGTCGAAGATCGAGCGGAATGCCGATAATTCGCCGGGGAGTGAGTTCGTGAAAGTGAGAGCCGCAGTGGCGCGCCGGGCAGGCGCTCCGCTTGAAGTAACGCAGGTCGATCTCGAAGGGCCGAAGGCGGGCGAAGCGCTGGTCGAAATCCGGGCGGCCGGCGTATGTCATACGGACGCGTTCACGCTTTCCGGCGCCGATCCGGAGGGGCTTTTCCCGTCGATAATGGGCCATGAAGGCGCCGGCGTGGTGGTTGAAATCGGCGCGGGCGTGACGACGCTCAAGCCCGGCGATCACGTGATACCGCTCTATATTCCGGAGTGCCGGAATTGTCCCGCGTGCCTTTCGGGAAGAACGAACCTGTGCACCGCTATCCGCGAAACTCAGGGCAAAGGCCTGATGCCCGACGGAAGCAGCCGCTTTTCCGAGAACGGCCGGATGGTTCATCACTACATGGGCACTTCGACGTTCGCGAATTACACGGTCGTTCCGGAAATCGCCCTGGCGAAAATCCGGCCCGACGCGCCGTTCGACAAAGTGTGTTACATCGGATGCGGCGTGACGACGGGAATCGGCGCGGCGCTCAACACGGCCAAGGTGCAGGTGGGCGATCGCGTGGTCGTTTTCGGCCTGGGCGGAATCGGCCTCAACGTGGTGCAGGGGGCGCGGATGGCCGGGGCCGCGATGATCGTCGGCGTCGATTTGAATCCGGCGCGGCGGGCTGTCGCGGAAAAATTCGGCATCACGCACTTCGTGAATCCTGCTGATGTGCGCGGCGACCTGGTTCCGTACCTGATCGATTTGACCAAGGGGGGCGCGGATTTTTCGTTCGAATGCGTCGGCAACGTCGGCCTGATGCGGCAGGCGCTGGAATGCTGTCAGCGCGGATGGGGCACGAGCGTCATAATCGGCGTCGCCGGCGCGGGGCAGGAAATCTCGACGCGGCCGTTTCAACTGGTGACGGGCCGCACCTGGAAAGGCACGGCGTTCGGCGGCGCGCGCAGCCGCCGCGACGTGCCGAAGATCGTCGATTGGTACATGGAAGGTCGAATCAATATCGACGATTTGATTACGCATACGATGCCGCTCGAACGGATCAACGAGGCGTTCGACTTGATGCATCGCGGGGAATCGATTCGCAGCGTTGTGGTTTATTGAAGTACAGCGGCGGTGGCGGAGGGACGATGGTTAAAAGTTTCATGAGTTTGACCGCGGCGCTGGCGTTGGCAGTTTGTTGTGCGAACGCCGCGGCCGCGAGGGATATTCCGCCGGCCGACACGCTCCCGATAGCAAAATATCTTCAGTTGGCCGTCAGGCCGTCCTCGCCAAGCGTTGACGAGTTCGTTGGGGACAATCGGGCGCACGCGGCCTACGAATTGAACGTCGCCAATTTCAGCAACAAGCCAATTCGGATAGTCGCGGTGAGAATCGCTGCCGCAGCGGGCGGACCCGCATTTTCGCAATTGATCGATCGCGACGAACTGGCTGGTGATTTCATCAAAATCGGCGCAAAACGCTAGCCCCGGCAGACGCCGGTTCTCGGCCGCGGAGAGGCCGGCGTCATTTTTCTCTTCCTCAATTTCGGCCCGCCCGACCAGACCCCGGCGGCATTAGTCAATTCGCTCGATATCGAGGCCGCGGGAAAACCGGACACGGAGCAGCGGCTCACGATCGCTCCAATCCAGGTGATTCGCGGCGGCGCAGCGGTGATTCAACCGCCATTTGCGGGCGCCAACTGGCTTGCCGCCAATGGCCCGTCAAATACCTCGACGCATCGGAGGGCGATTTTGACGGTTGACGGTTATCCGCGAATCGGCCAGAGATTCGCGATCGATTTTGTCCAAATCGGTCCAGACGGCCGGACTTATCACGGCGATCCGAATCGCAACGCCAGCTATTTGGCCTACGACACGCCGATCACGGCGGTCGCCGCTGGAACGATCGCCGCGACGCTCGACGGCGTGCCGGAAAATACGCCGCAATCGCCGACGATGGCGGCCGAGTTGAATCTGTCAAACGTTGGCGGAAACTTTATTGCGGAAAAAATTGGCGCCGGCCGCTACGTGATGTACGCGCATCTGAAGCCCGGATCGCTCACCGTAAAACCCGGGGACAAGGTGGCGGCTGGTCAGACCATCGCCCGTTTGGGGAATACCGGCAATTCGAGCGAGCCGCATCTTCATTTGCAGGTCTGCGACGCGCCGTCATTCGCGGCCTCGAATGGAATTCCGTATGAATTCGATTCGCTCAAATTGGAAAAGTATCGAATTGATCGAAAGGACGGGCAGCCCATAAACTTGACGATCGAAGATTCAACCGTCGTGAAACGGCAGACTCCCATGGAAGACGAACTCGTCACTTTTCCCGGCCGGTAGGTCCGATGGCTGAGGCCGCGATCGCTATCGGCGCATCGGAGCGCCACAGACGCGCGTTGCGCCGGCGCCGGACGCAAGCCGCAAGCATCGCGACGGCCGTTTTCCTGGCGGTCGGCGCCGCGGGATGTTCCCTCTTCCATCGCGGCGAAACTCCGCAGCAGAAGTTTATCGACGAGCTGAATCGCGGAAATGGGGCGCAGGCGAGTCAGACATGGCTGAACATGTCGGAGCGGGATCGCGAAGCGCTTTCTCATGATCAGGGGTTCAAGCCGAAGTTGACGCAGAAAGAGGTCGAAGAAGCCGTCGAACGGCAGGCGCAACGCAGAGCCGATGAAGGCGTGACCGATCCCGCTTCGACGGGAATCGACGACTCCGTCACGCCCGATCCCGAAAACGGCGACATCAACACCCAAATGATCGAACAACCGGGCGTTGAGGCCGATCCGAACGCCAAAGGTCTGTCGTCGCTGCCCCAACTGACCGCGCCGGACCAGGCGCCCGCATCGATTGAAGAAAACCCGCGATAGATCCGTCCGAGCATACGCAACGATGATTTCGAGATGGCGCCGGCGGCGGCTCGCCGCCCTTTGTTTGAGCCTGACCTTGACGGGCGCGGCGTGGGCGGCGAGCGAGCCGTGCGGTCCTTTCGGCGATCCTCCCGCGCGATTGATCAAGAGCATCACTCCAAAATGCGCGAATGGCGTAAGGCTCGGGCCGTGGAACGACGCCGACGGCACGCCGCGCTACGCCTGTCTTTACGAACCGCCGCAAAGTTCGGCGTCGAAACCTTTGCCGCTGGTGGTGTACCTGCATCCTTCGCTTTTCACGGCCGACAGCGTGAAGGACTCGACCGATCTGCTGGATTTTCTCGCCACCGCGAACGTCAGCGACGATCCTGCGCGGCCGGGGTTCATTCTGCTGGCGCCGCAAGGCCGCGACACCGTTCATCAATATTCGTGGCCCGACCGTACCGGAAGCGGATGGGACGTATGGTATCGGCAGTTGAGTCCGCCGGGAGCGGTCAAAATTGGCGGACGCGATTATCCGGAGAACGCCGATGCGGCGGCGATCGATCACTTTATCGACGCCGCCGTCGCGGATGGCAAGGTCGAACGCGGCCGGATATATCTGACCGGATGGTCGAACGGCGGATCGATGGCGTATCTGTACGGATTGAACCGCACGCGAATCGCGTCGGTGGCAGTCTATTCGGCGCCGGATCCTTTCGGGTTGCAGCCGGACGTCTGCCCGCAAACTCCGGTTGCGAAAACGCCATCCAGCGAGCACGAAGCGCCAGTCGGCAATCCGACACTCGCCGCCTACCAGGTGCATAACAGTTGCGATATCGCCGGCATTTGTCCGAACGTGCTTTTCCTCGAGGGCAATCTTTCCCGGCTCGGCGCGAACGTCGCCGACGTCATTGTCGATCGCAAGGATCAAAAGACGCAGGAATGCGACGCTTTTTGCGGAACGAATCCGAACGGCGGCGTGCTTAATCCGATTGGCGCGATGATTGGCCTGGAGCGTCATCTGCATTGGCCGCGTCCATGGACCGCGGCGATGCTGGACTACTTTCGGCGCCATCCGTTGAAAACTTCGCATGACGCGCCCTCGCATAAAAAATGAACGCGGAAATTCTGGAGACAAATCATGGATTTTAATTTTACCGAAGAGCAGGACCTGCTCCGGCGCACGATTTCCGATTTCGCCGCGCGCGAATTGGCGCCGCACTATCAGGAACGCGACCAAGACGAGGATTTGCCGCGCGAAGTGGTGCGCCATCTCGGCGAATTGGGCTTGCTCGCGCCGACGGTCGATTCCGCATACGGCGGCCAATCGCTGGATTTCGTTTCGCTTGGAATCGCCTTCGAGGAACTGGGCCGTCACGAATTCAACGCCGCGTATGTGCTGCTGCTCTCGGCGCTGGTCGGCGAGATCGTCAACTCCCGCGGCGACGAGCGTCAAAAGCGCGAGTATCTGCCCGCGATCTGCAGCGGGAAAATCGTGCCCGCGCTGGGCGTGACCGAGCCCGCCGGCGGCTCCGACGCGGCGCACGTGAAACTCAGCGCCCGCCGCGACGGCGACGGCTACATTCTGGATGGCGAAAAGAGCTCGATTTCTTTCGCCTCGTGGGCGGACACGATCCTGCTGATGGCGCGCACGGGAACGATAGAGCAGGGCGCGCGCGGCGTCAGCGCGTTTTACGTCGATCTGAGATCGCCGGGGGTGAGCCGGGCGCGCTTTCGCGACCTGGGCACGAAGGCGGTCGGCCGCGGCCAGCTCTTCTTCGATTCGGTGCGCGTGCCCGCCAACGCGCGCGTCGGCGACGAGGGGATGGGTTTCATTCAGGTGATGCAGGGATTTGATTTCAGCCGCTCGATGATCGGCCTGATGTGCATCGGCGCCGCGCAACAGAGCGTTGACGAGACCTGCAAGTATGTTGCCGAACGGCAGGCGTTCGGCGGCAGCCTCGCGCGGTTCGAAGGAGTCTCATTCCCTCTGGCGGAAGCGGCGGTGCAACTGCGTGCGGCGCGGCTGCTTTGCTACGAAGCGCTCTGGAAGAAAGATCGCGGCGAACCGCACGGATGGCTCGCGGCGGGATGCAAATGGTGGGCGCCGGAACTGTCAGCGAAGGTGCTCCATCAATGCCTGCTGCTGCACGGGCATCTTGGTTTCAGCATGGACCTGCCGCATCAGCAGCGGATGCGCGACGTGATCGGACTCGAAATCGGCGATGGCACCGCGCAAATCATGAAGCTGCTGGTCGCGCGGGAGCTGATCGGCCAGGTCGCGCGCGGCTATTGATTGGGTTCGTATCTTCGCCCAATCGAACGCTTGCGAAAGTTGCGCAAATCAGGGAATGCGCGCTTTGAAGCGCAGCCGGATGTAATCTCCCGTCCACCGTCCGGCTTCGTCGCAGAGCACCGGTTTGAGCCGCTCCACGACTTCCGCGATCGCGTCCTGCCGTTCATTCGGCGGCAGCCGGTTGAACAGGGGCTGTCCAAACAATTCCAGCCATCCGGCCATATTGGTTGGCAGCGGGGTTGGTCGCGGAATCAACTCGATATAATCGACGCTGAACCCGGCCGCCTCAAGGCGCGCGCGATAGTCGTTTACGGTCGGGAAGTACCATGGGATGTTCGCGGCCGCGCCGGCCACGCCCCGCCGCTCAAGGGTCGCGACGATCGACACGACAATCGCGGCGACGCATCCGTGTCCGCCCATTTCAGCGACAAAGCGGCCGCCCGGCTTGAGCGCGCGCTTGACGCCGGCGATTACCGCGTCCGGCGCGGACTTCATCCAATGGAGCGCCGCATTTGAGAAAACCGCGTCGAATTCGCTCGCGAATGCCAGCTTTTCGCCGGCGCATATGCGAGCGTCCAGCCCGCGCGCCCGCGCCGCCACGATCATGTCCGGCGCCGCGTCGACGCCGACTGCCACAGCGCCCGCGGCGGCGATTTTTTCAGTGAGAACTCCGTCGCCGCAGCCCAGATCAAGGATCCGTTCGCCCGGATGCGGCGCCAAAAGTTCCAGTACGGGCGCGCCCAAGGCCGGCACAAAGTGCGCGTGCCGGGCGTAATGATCGGCTTTCCATTCCTGCTTCGGCGGTTCGCTCGATTCCATCGGACAACGGCTCCCGCGACGGAATCGATCGCCGCCGCCAATTCGGTTTAGTTGATCTCGCGCACGAGGAGCAAGCCCGTCGCGATTTACGGCTTTGCGACGATGACGACATTCAGCGCGGGGTCCACTGAATAAGTTTGCGCTCCGCGTCTATTTTGAGCTCCGTGTGGATGCCCGGATCAAGTCCGGGCATGACCAAGTCTGTTCGTCATTGCCGGGTCCAGACCCGGCAATCCATCCCTGGTCGCCCAGCGGTGGGCGACCCGCGTGCCGAGCCGAGCAGGCATCGGGTGGAAGTTATTTGCGGGACGTCATATTCACGTGGTTGTTCCTGCCGGATGGGATTTTGCGGCGTCAAGACGCGGCTCCATTCGGGAAATGATCGCGCCGATGCTCATCCGTAATCCGGCATCGTTTGGCATCGCCATTCAGGCGGGTGGACGCCGCACGCGTGGCGTACGCATCGCGATCGCGTAAAATCGTGCAATGGCGATTGCGAGCGGACGGCCGCGGATCCTGATTGGCGCGACTGGAAGCGGGGCCGGAAAGACTACTGTGACCGTCGGATTGATCGCGGCGTTGCGATCGCGCGGGATGCGCGTCGCGGCGTTCAAATGCGGTCCGGATTATCTCGATCCGACCTACCACGCGCGCGCCGCGGGAGCGGTATCGCACAATCTCGACGGTTGGATGATGGGGCGCGACGCGGTGCTTGCGACCTTCACGCGATGTTCCGCCGAGGCGGATGTCTCGGTGATCGAAGGCGTGATGGGTTTGTTCGACGGCGCCAGTCCGGCCAGCGAGGAAGGATCGACGGCGGAGATCGCCAAGTGGCTCGGCGCGCCCGTGATCCTGGTGACAGACGCGTCCGGGATGGCGCGCACGATAGCCGCCGTCGCCCATGGCTTCGCTCACTTCGACCCGGCGGTGAAACTGGCGGGCTTGATCTGCAATCGTATCGGCGGACGGCGTCATCTGGACCTGCTGCGCGAGGCGTCCGCCGAAATTCCCGTGCTGGGCGGATTGCCCGTCGATGACGCCGCGGCATTCCCGGAGCGTCATCTGGGGCTGTTTTACGCCGATGAAGCGCATGTGCCCGGAGCGCGAATTGAGGCATGCGGGCGCAACGCGGCGGAATGGTTCGATCTCGATGCGATGATCGCGATCGCTCGTTCGGCGCCGGCGCTTGCCGATTGCGCGAGCGGCGAGGGCGTCCGTGCGCGCCGCCGCGATCCGCGCTGCCGGATCGGAATCGCGCAGGACGAAGCGTTTCATTTTTACTACGACGATAATCTTCGCCGGCTGGAATCGCTTGGCGCCGAGCTGGCGCCGTTCAGCCCGATTCGCGACGCCGCGCCGCCGGCGGCCGACGGTCTTTATTTCGGCGGTGGATATCCGGAGGCGCACGCGCGCGCGCTTGCGGAAAATCGCCCGATGCTGGAGGCGGTCAGGTCGATGCTGCGCCGCGGCGTTCCGATCTACGCGGAGTGCGGCGGCCTGATGTATTTCGCGCGCGCGATTCGCGTGCTTGACGGCGGCGTCTTTCCGATGATCGGCGCGATTCCCGCCGAGGCGGTGATGCATGATCGGCTCCAGGCGCTCGGTTACGTCGAGGTTGAAACGACGCGGCCGACAATCCTTGGCGCCGCCGGCCTCCGCTTTCGCGGCCATCAATTCCGCTATTCGACGCTCGTCCCGGAACCGCATGGAATCGAGCGCGCCTACGCCGTGCGTCCGCGGCGGAGCGCCGGATTCGACGAGGGCTTTTCCGCCGGCAATCTGCTCGCCAGCTACGTGCACGCGCACTGGGCGTCGAATCCGCAGGCCGCCGCGGGATTCGTGGATGCGTGCGCCGCCGCGCGCGCACGGACTTTGCCGCGATGACCGGGCGCGTCCTGATGGTTCAGGGCACCGGGTCGTCGGTGGGCAAAAGCCTGATCGCCGCCGCCTTCTGCCGGATTTTGCGCGCCCGCGGCATGTCGGTCGCTCCGTTCAAGGCGCAAAACATGGCGCTCAATTCCTTCGTCACGCCTGACGGCTTCGAGATCGGCCGGGCGCAGGCGGTTCAGGCGGAGGCCGCTGGAATCGCGCCGGCCGTCGAGATGAATCCCATACTGCTCAAACCCGAGCCGGGGATGCGCTCGCAGGTCGTCGTGATGGGCCGGCCGGTCGCCTCGATGAGCTTTCGCGATTACCACTTGATGCGCCCGGAACTGGTTCGCGTGATTCACGACGCGCTGGCGCACCTGCGCGCCGCGCACGATTTCGTGGTGATCGAAGGAGCGGGCAGTCCGGCTGAAATCAATCTGCGTTCGCAAGACCTCGTGAACATGCATGTCGCGCGCGAGGCTGACGCGCCGGTGATTTTGATCGGCGACATCGATCGAGGAGGAGTGTTCGCGCAATTCGTCGGTACGATGGATCTGCTCGAACCGGCCGATCGCGTGCGCGTCGCCGCCTTTCTGATCAACAAGTTTCGCGGCGAGGCGGCGTTGCTAGCGCCGGGGATCGAATACCTCGAACAGAGATTCGGCATTCCAATGCTCGGCGTGGCGCCGTTTATCGCGAATTTGAAAATCGCCGATGAAGATTCGGCCGCGCTCGAGAATCGCCGCGGCCGGCGCGCGTCACACGACGATTTGGACATTGCGGTGATTCAACTCCCGCATATTTCCAATTACGACGACTTTCTGCCGCTGGAGCACGAGCCGGGCGTTTGCGTGCGCTTCATCCAGCGCGGCGAGGAAATTGGCGCGCCGGATCTGCTGGTCATTCCCGGAACGAAGAGCACCGTCGCCGACCTCGCGTGGCTGCGCGCATCAGGCCTGGCCGATGCGATCGTAAATCGCGCGCGGCTGGGCGCGCCGGTAATTGGAATCTGCGGGGGATGCCAGATGCTCGGGCGGCGAATCGACGATCCGTACGCGGTGGAATCGACGGTCGAGTCGGCGCCTGCCCTGGGGCTGCTGCCGCTCGCGACGCGCTTCGCCCGCGAGAAGCGCACCGCGCAGGTGCGCGGGCGGGCGATCGCGCCTTCGGTTTTTACCGGGATGTCGACGGAGGATGTCGGCGATATTTCGGGTTATGAAATCCACATGGGCGGAATCGAGCGCGACGCCGGCTCCCCGCCGTGCTTTCAAGTGCTTCGTCTCAATTCCGCCGCGGAAGCTGAGGACGGCGCGATCGCCGGCGACGGCGCGGCTGTCGCCGGGACGATGATTCATGGAATTTTCGACAACGATCGCTTGCGCGCCCGGATGCTCGCATGGCTGCGGTACCGTCGTGGTATCCCTGCGCCGGCGGTGAAAACGCCGTTTTCGCGCGATGACGAATACGACAGGCTGGCGAGCGTCGTGCGCGAAAATATAAACTGGTCTCTATTCGAACGGATTGCCGGGCTTGCGTAGCGGCTCTGGTCGAAGTATTCCCGCTGAAAGCGGCGTCATGACGCCGCCATTAAAATCATGAAACATCCGCATTCCGAAGATGGTTCTCGAACTGTGTCCGACCTGCCGGCGGTTCCCTTGACGCTCGAAGGCGCGGCGCTGCTGCATCAGTTTTTCCGCATCCGCCGGCGTCAATGGAATTCTTTGACCAGGAACCGTCGCGACGAAATTATCGCTCAAGCCGCCGAAGCGTTCGCGTCGATGGAACGGCGCGAAGGAGGCCAAAGCGCGCTCTTTTCCGAGCTCGGACACAAAGGCGATCTGATCGCGGTTCATTTTCGGCGCGGGATGGAAGAGCTCGACGCGGCGCAACTTGAGGTTTCGCGGCTTGCGCTTGCCGAATTCCTCGATCCCGCTTCGTCCTACGTATCCGTGGTTGAAATCGGCTTATACGAAGCGTCGGTCAAGTTATATTGCGAGCTCGCGGAGCGCGGCGTCGCGGCCCATTCGCCGCAATGGAACGACGCCGTAGCCGCGGCCGTGGCGGATCAGCGCGAAAAACTTGCGGCGCGCCTGTTTCCGCAAATTCCGGACCGTCGTTTTCTCTGTTTTTATCCGATGAACAAGCGGCGTTCCGGCGCCGATAACTGGTATTCGCTGCCGATCGGCGAGCGTCAACGCATGATGCGCGATCACGGCATGATCGGGCGCCGCTACGCCGGACAGGTGATTCAAGTGATTTCCGGTTCGATCGGTTTCGACGATTGGGAATGGGGCGTCGATCTATTCGCCGACGATCCGCTGGTTTTCAAGAAGCTCGTGTACGAGATGCGATTTGACGAGTCGAGCGCCCGCTACGCGGAATTCGGACCGTTTTTCGTCGGCGTGCGGCTCGCCGCGAACGAACTCGGACGTATCCTCGCCACGCCCGAAGATCGTTGACGGAATTTGACGGTGCGGTTTGCTTCGCTGGCGCCGCGTCGCTGCTGAATCGATGCGACGCGGCGCGGTCAGGCCGGCTTAATCCTGGACAAGACCTCTTCGACCTCGCCGTCAACCGGAAAGCGCCCGGTTTGCGCTTTCGAATAGATCAGCGATCCATCTACGATTACGTCGAACTGACCGGTGCGGCCCGGTTTGATTTCAGCCTGCTGATTGAACCGCTTGGCGATGCTGGCGGCCAGACCGGCCGCACGGGATTTATACCCTCAGGGCACGCAATACAGAATCTCGATCTTCATGGTTTCAGCCTAAAGCCGATGATTGCGCCGCGCAACCGTCAAGCGCGGCCGCCGGCCGGCGTCACTTCCCGTTCGGCAAATCGACGAACACCGCGGCCGCCACGACCGACGTCCACAACCCGTCGCGATCTCCGATCGCCGATTGCGTGACGTTGCGCGTCGAAACGATTTTGTCGGAGACGCGCCAGATGTCCTTGCGCTCGTCGTAGCTGGCGTTGGGATCGAAGTCCACGCCGAGAATCGTCGCCAGCATCATCGCCGCCAGATCTTCCGCGTAATCGCCCGCCTTCTGTTCGGTTTCGCCGAAGCTGTGATGTTCCGACAGATAGCCGTAGTGGCGCGGATCGGCGGGAATCGCCACCCCGACCGACGCGGCGCACAACCGATGCGGTTCGTCGGTCGCGTTGTCGCTCATCACGGCGAATACGATTTGCCCCGGCTTCAGATAGCGCAGGCCCTCTTGCGGCGTAATCAGCTTGCAATTCGGCGGAAAAATCGACTTCACGCGCACCAGGTTGAATTCCGCGATTTGCGCGGACCGCAGCGACAGTTCGAACGCGGTCAGCTTCTCGCGATGCCGGCCGACGCCCTTGGTCAGAAACACCCCTTTCGGAAAAGGACCCATCTATCTCGTCTCTCCGTACGCGCGCGGCTGCCCGCAAACGCGATGATGCGCCTTCATTATCCTGACGGCGGCCAGCAAGAAAAGTCCGTGTGACGACAAACTTGGTTCAACGCGTTACAAATTCGTTAAACTTCGTTGTTTGGATGATACTCGCCGAACACGCGCCGCATCGCATCCGCGATTTCTCCCAGCGTCGCGTAGGAGCGCACCGCGTCGATAATCGGCGGCATCAGATTGCCGCCTTCGCGCGCCGTCCGCTCCACCCGGTCGAGCGCGGCGGCCGCCGCCGGCTGCGATCGTTCCGCGCGCACCCGCGCGATTCGCGCGCACTGCTTCTCCTCGATCGCCGGGTTTACCTTCAGAATATCTCCCGGAGGCGCGTCGCCCGTGGTGAATTCGTTCACGCCCACGATGATCCGCGCCTTGGTCTCGATCTCGCGCTGATAGATGAATGCGGCGTTGTGAATCTCGCGCTGCTGGAAGCCGCGTTCGATTCCCGCTACCGCCCCGCCAAGATCGTCGATCGTGTTCAGATATTCGTTGGCCTTCTTTTCGAGTTCGGCCGTGAGCGTCTCGAGGTAATACGATCCGCCCAGCGGATCGATGGTGTCGGTAACGTCGGATTCGTGCGCGATCACCTGTTGCGTGCGCAGCGCCAGCAGCACGGAATTTTCGGTCGGCAGCGCCAGCGCCTCGTCCTTGGAATTCGTATGCAGCGATTGCGCTCCGCCGAGCACGGCGGCGAGCGCCTGCAGCGTCACCCGCACGACGTTGTTTTCCACCTGCTGCGCGGTCAGCGTCGAGCCCGCGGTCTGCGCGTGAAACCGCATCATCATCGATCGCTCGTCCTTCGCGCCGAAGCGTTCTTTCATGATTCGCGCCCACATCCGGCGCGCCGCGCGGTACTTGGCGATTTCCTCGAAGAAATTGTTGTGGACGTTGAAAAAGAACGACAACCGGCTCGCGAAGTCGTCCACCTTGAGTCCCGCCTTCACCGCCGCTTCGACGTACGCGATTCCGTCGGCCAGCGTGAACGCCAGTTCCTGCGCGGCGGTCGATCCCGCTTCGCGAATATGGTAGCCGGAAATCGAAATCGTGTTCCAGTTCGGAACTTCCTTGCTCGCGAACTCGAAAATATCCGTGATTATCCGCATCGAACCGCGCGGCGGGTAGATGTAAGTGCCGCGCGCGATATATTCCTTCAGGACGTCGTTCTGAATCGTGCCGTTGACCTTGTCCCACGCCACGCCGCGTTTTTCAGCGACGGCGAGGTAGAGCGCCAGCAGCGTCGCCGCGGTCGCGTTGATCGTCATCGAGGTCGAAATCTTGTCGAGCGGCAGCTCCGCCAGCAGCGTTTCCATGTCGGCCAGCGACGCGATCGACACGCCGACCCGCCCGACTTCGCCGCGCGCCAGCGGATGGTCCGGGTCGCGGCCCATCTGCGTCGGCAAATCGAACGCGACCGAAAGTCCGGTCTGCCCGTTGGCGAACAGGTAACGGTAGCGCCGGTTCGATTCTTCCGCGTCGCCGAAGCCCGCGTACTGGCGCATCGTCCACAGCCGCCCGCGATACATCGTCGGCTGCACGCCGCGGGTGAACGGATATTCGCCCGGAAAGCCCAGATCGCCCAGGAAATCGAAACCGTTCAGATCCTCGGGATCGTACTCGCGTTTGATCTCGATTCCGGAGCTCGTCGCGAATTTTTCGCGCCGCTCGCCGCCGCGTTTGAGCGCCGGGGCGACGCGCTTGTCGTCCCAATTCTTCCGAGCTTCAGCCAGCGTGCGTTCCTGCTCCGCCATGGTTCTCGCCTCGCCGCCTATTCGACTACGACCAGCAGTTCGCCCTTTTCGACGGTCTGGCCCGGTTTCACTTTGATTTCGGCGATCTTGCCGGCCTTCGGCGACTTCAATTCATTCTCCATCTTCATCGCCTCGACCACCACCAATCCCTGATGCTGCGCGACGTCGTCGCCCACCGCGACGAGCACGTTCACCACCCGTCCCGGCATCATCGCCTTCAATTCCGCGCGGCCGCCGGCGTGCTCGCGCGCCGCGGGGCCGTGATGGCGCTTGCGGGCGGCGTCAACCAGCCCGACCCGGGTCGCGCCCCGTCGCGACGCCACCACCACTTCGTCGCCGTCGCGCGCGACGTCGAAATCGAACGAGCGCCGCTCCAGCAGAATCGAGTACGACGACGGCCCGACCTGCCGCACGTCCACTTCGAAATCCCGCCCGCCAATTCCAAGGCGCAGCGTATGCGCCGCAAGTTCTTTGACTTCAATCTGATGTTCGGCGTCGCCCAGCGTCGCCACGAATCGCGTCGGCATCGTGCCGGTTTCTCCTTGTCTGTTCTAGCGCCGCAGCATGTCGAGGCGGCCGAGTATCTTCCACGGCGAAACCACGCCGCCTGCCGCCGGCGCCGCGGCCGTCGGCTGCGCCGCCGCCGCGCCGTTATGGCCGTTGCGATACGCCATCACCGCCGCCGCCAGCAGCGCCGCCAGATGCGCGTCGTCGCCGCCTTGGCCCGCGGCTTCCGGCCGATATTCCTGATTGATGAAATTGGTGTCGAAATCTCCGGCGATAAACCGCGGGTGCTCGACGATCCAGCGATGGAAATCAAGGTTCGTGGTCAGCGCTCCGGTCACCACGAACTCCCCCAGCGCGCGCCGCATCCGCCCGATCGCCTCATTGCGATCGCGGCCCCACGCGACCAGTTTCGCGATCATCGGATCGTAAAAGAGCGACACCTCCGCGCCTTCGTAAACGCCCGCGTCAACCCGAACGCCGGGACCGTCCGGCAGCCGCATCGTTTCAATCTTGCCCGGCGCTGGCACGAAACCCGCCGCCGGATCTTCGGCGTAAATCCGGCACTCCAACGCCCATCCGCGCTGCGCCAAATCTTTCTGCTTAAACGGCAGCGGCATCCCCGCCGCGACCTCGATTTGCGCCTTCACCAGATCGATTCCTGTGACCATCTCGGTCACCGGATGCTCAACCTGGATGCGCGTGTTCATCTCGAGGAAGTAAAAATTCCGATCGGCGTCGGCGAGAAATTCGATCGTGCCCGCGCCGACGTAGCCGACCGCGCGCGCCGCCCGCACCGCCACCTCGCCCATCTCGCGGCGCATCGCCGGCGTGATAAACGGCGACGGCGATTCTTCTACCACTTTCTGATGGCGCCGCTGGATCGAGCATTCGCGCTCGAACAGATGCACCGTTTCGCCGTGCTGGTCGGCGAAGACCTGCACTTCGATATGGCGCGGCCGGTTCAGATATTTTTCGACATAGAAACGGCCGTCGCCGAACGACGATTTGGCTTCGCTCGCGACCGTGCGCACCGCCGACGCGAGGTCCGCGTCGTTCTCGATCATCCGCATTCCCTTGCCGCCGCCGCCCGCGGCCGCTTTGAGCATGATCGGAAAGCCGACCTTCTTCGCGACGGCGCGGACCTCGTCTTCGGTTTCCAGCGTGTCGGGCGAGCCGGGGGTCACCGGCACGCCGGCCGCGGACATCAGCTTGCGCGCCTCCACCTTGTCGCCCATTTTCTCGATCGCCTCGGGCGGTGGTCCGATGAAGGTGATTCCGGCCGCCGCGACGGCGCGCGCGAATCCGGCGTTTTCGGAGAAGAAGCCGTAGCCCGGATGGATCGCGTCGGCGCCGGTGGCGCGGGCGGCGTCGAGAATGCGCTCGATATTCAAATAGCTTTCGCGCGCGGGCGGCGGCCCGACCGCGACCGCGAAGTCGGCCTCGCGCACATGCAGCGCCGCCCGATCCGCCTCCGAGTACACCGCGACCGACTCGATTCCCAGATCGCGGCAGGCGCGAATCACGCGCACCGCGATCTCGCCGCGGTTCGCAATCAAAATTCTCTTGAACATCAGTTCTGGTCCGATTTTCCTCGCATTGCGCGGCGCCCTCGCGCCGTCTTAGAGCGGAATATTGCCGTGCTTGCGCGGCGGATTCTTCTCGCGCTTGTTTTCCAGCGCCTTCAGCGACGCGATCAGCCGCGGCCGCGTGTCGCGCGGCATAATTACCTCGTCGATATAGCCCAGTTCGGCGGCCTTGAACGGATTGGCGAAGGTCTGTCGGTATTCCTCGACCAGCCGCGCCTTTTCGGCGACCGGATCGGCGGCTTTCTCGATTTGTCCGCGGAAGATGATGTTGACCGCGCCGTCCGGCCCCATCACGGCGATTTCCGAGGTCGGCCACGCGAAATTGAAATCGCCGCGGATATGCTTGGACGACATGACGTCGTAGGCGCCGCCATAGGCCTTGCGCGTGATTACCGTCACCTTCGGCACGGTCGCCTCGCAAAAGGCGTAGAGCAGCTTGGCGCCGTGCCGGATAATTCCGCCGAACTCCTGCGCCGTGCCCGGCAAAAATCCCGGCACGTCCACGAAGGTCACCAGCGGAATATTGAAGCAGTCGCAGAAGCGCACGAAACGCGCGCCCTTGACCGACGCGTCGATATCGAGGCATCCCGCCAGATAACCCGGCTGGTTCGCGACCACCCCCACCGAGTAGCCGCCCAGATGCGCGAAACCGATCAGCATGTTCTGCGCCCAGTCGGGCTGAACCTCGAAGAAATGCCCGTCGTCGACGACCCGCGTGATCACCTCGCGCATATCGTATGGCCGGTTCGGATTTTCCGGCACGATCGAATCGAGCGCGTCTTCGCGCCGGCCCGGATCGTCGTCGGTCGGTTTGAACGGCGGGTCTTCGACGTTGTTCGACGGCATGTACGAGAGCAGTTCGCGAATCGTCAGCAGCGCCGCTTCGTCGTCGGGCGCCTCCAGATGGCACACGCCGGATTTCATCGAATGGGTGTCGGCGCCGCCGAGCGCCTGCATCGTCACCTCTTCATGGGTGGTCGCCTTGATTACGTCCGGACCCGTGATGAACATATAGGAGGTATCGCGCACCATCACGATGAAATCGGTCATCGCCGGCGAATAGACCGCGCCGCCCGCGCACGGTCCCATGATCGCCGAAATTTGCGGCACCACTCCCGACGAAAGCACGTTGCGCAGGAAAATATCGGCGTAACCGGCGAGCGAAACCACGCCCTCCTGGATGCGCGCGCCGCCCGAGTCGTTGATCCCGATCACCGGGCATCCCGATTTCGTCGCAAGATCCATCACCTTGCATACCTTCTCGGCGAATGCGCCCGAAAGGCTGCCGCCAAAGACGGTGAAGTCCTGCGAAAAGACGCATACCTGCCGGCCGTCGATCGTGCCGTAGCCGGTCACCACGCCGTCGCCCGGAATCTTCTTTTCGCCCATCCCGAAATCGTCGCATCGATGCGTCTTGAACTTGTCGAGTTCGACGAACGAACCGGGATCGAGCAGAAAATCGATTCTTTCGCGCGCGGTCAGGCGCCCGCCTTCGCGCTGGCGCTTGAGCCGCTCGGCGCCGCCGCCGCTTTCGGCCTGGCGCGTCAATTCCTGGATTCGTTCGATGTTTTCTTTTAATCCCATCAGCTAAACCGTCTATCCAGCGGACCGGTGATCGCGTCAGAATATGACGCAACCCGAAAATATATCAATTGAGCGTAGGGCGGCGAAACCCGTCCGCGGCGCTCGCCCGGCCCCGGATTTACCGGTATTTGATGAGCATGAACGATACGCTGATACGGATTTTGGTCGCCTGCGGATGGGCCGCCGCGGGCGTCAGCGGCTTCGGTACGGCGCTGTTCGTGGCCGGCAGTCCGGTGGCCGGCGGTCAAGCCGCGGCCTACGCCACGCCGGCGCTGTTTATCGCGCTCGCCTTCGGAATTTATCGCAACAGCCGGCTTTGCGCGCTGGCCGCGCTGATTATTTTTTCCGCGATGCGCATCGAGTTTTTTCGGATTGCGCAAGCCGTCCAGCAATCGCACGGCGGCGCGGTAACGATCGGTTTCTGGATTTCGGCGATCGTCTTCGGCGCCCTTTATCTCTTGGGCGTGGTCGGAACCTTCGCATGGCACGCGCGCCATCCCGAAGCCTCGGCTCCGACGTTTGAGTCCTAGTCGCGGTGTTCCGCAAATAAGTTTGCTATTGTCGACGAATCGGGATTCTTCGCTTCGTCCTTCGCTACGCTCAGGACAAGCTCAGTGTCGCGTTCCGCAAATAACTTCCATCTGATGCCTGATCAGTTCGGCGCGCAGGTCGCTCACCGCGGGGCGGCCAGGGATGGATTGCCGGGTCTGGGCCCGGCAATGACGCACCGAGATGGTTATGCCCGGACTTGATCCGGGCATCCACGCGCAGTGCAAGGCAGACGCGGAGTGTAAACTTATTTGCGGGACACAACACTCAGAATGACATGATGAAGCGTTGTTATTGTCATTCTGAGCGAGGCTGCCGAGCGAAGAATCCCGTGCCGCTGTGATTCTTTTGTAAAGTAATCAATGGGACATCACATTAGTCGCGGGATTGAGGAGCAAATCCCAAAAACACCAACTTGTCGCCCGCCGCGACGCCGTGGCGCGCGCAAAAACCGCCGTTCACCTCCAGCACGTATTGCGAGTCGCCATCGACCGCGTCGATCGATTCGGTGAACGGCCGCGCCTCGCGCACGATACCGACGATGCGGCGATCCGCGCCGGCGAAAATCATGTCCAGCGGAATCACCGTGTTCTTCATCCAGAACTGCTGATGACCCGGTTTTGCGAAAACGAAAATCATCCCGGCGTTTTCGTCCATGGTCCGCCGGTACATCAGGCCCATTTCGCGCGCCGCATCCGTGTCGGCGATTTCGACGTTCACTGTCGTACGGACCGCGCCGTCCGGCGCGACGATTTCGACCCGCGGCCCTTGCGCGCATGCATTGAGCGCCGCGATCGCGATCAGGATGAAGACCGCCAGAGCCGCGAGCGGAATCCGCTTGTGTAAGAAGTCGTGAAGTGCGGGTTTCACGCGCGCCAATCTAACTGATCGCCGCGTGCTGCGCAGCGCCGCGATGCTCGGGAGCGATTTCTTCCAGCTCCCGCCCGGCGGTCTCGGGAAACGTCAGGTACATCAGGACCGCCGCCGCGATCGAAAAGCCCATCAGCAGTTGAATCGCCCGCCAGTGCGATCCGCTCGCCGCGTAAAGATATCCTTCGAGCAGCAGGCCGAGCGCCGCGCCCGTCGTGCCGGCGACCGTGGTGGCGCTGGCGGCGGCCGAGCGATGCGACGTCGGAAAGAGCTCAGCGCTGTAGGCGACCAATATCGTGGCGCCGGCGGTGTCGAGGAACAGCCGGACAATCCAGAGTCCGATCACCGAATCATTGCGCGTCGCATACATCCAGATTGCGAAGATCGGTCCGGCCAGCAGAAACAGCGCGCCCATCGTGCGCCGTCCGTAACGGTCGCTCAGCCGGCCGGCGACCACGCTGCCGAGAATCCCGATCGCGCCGCCGAAAACGATCAGGCTCGAGACCTGCCCGGGACTCCAATGATGAGCGTCCTGAAGATACTTGGGAAAAAACAGGCTGGCCGGACTCCATCCCATCGCATTCAGAAATGCGACCGCGACGACCATCGCCACCGGCCCCGGCGACACCCGTACCAGCGCCGTGATCGGCTCGAAAAGGCGCCGCGGTTCCGCTTGCGTCCCCATTTCGGCCTCGAAGCGGCGGCTCTCGGGCAGCATTCGGCGCAACGGAATGATCAGGATAAGCGGCAGCAGCGCGAGCGCATAAAGACCACGCCAGCCATAAGGAATTATCGCAATCAGCGAAAAGACAATCGCGGCGAGTCCGTAACCGCTCAAAGCCAGAGCGCCTTGCAGGCCGATCGCCCATCCCCGCACGGCGGCGTCGACCTCTTCGGCCAGAATCACCAGCGAAACCGTCGCTTCGGCGCCGGAAAAGCCGCGCGCCACGAACTGCGACGCGACGAAGCCGTGCCGGTTCGGCGCCAGCGCGCTCGCGCCGGTGAAGATGGTGTAGCCGATTATCGTGTACATCAGCAGGCGCCGCCGGCCGAAGATGTCCGCGAGCGGCGAAATCAGAAGCGACAGCAGGTAGCCCAGCCGGATAATCGAGAGCATCGCGCCGAGCCGGCCTTCCGCGATATTGAGGCCGCGCTGAATCTGCTTGAGCGCGAGACTGAGCAAGGCGCCGTCGTATTGGTCGAAGAAGCCAGCCGTCGTCGAGATGCCGAAAACCCGCCATTGCCGCGGCGTGAAGGGCGGCAGTTGCAGCCACGCCGGCAGCCGCGGCGCGGCGCGGTCAGGTTCGGCGGCCGATGGCGTAACGATTGGGGCGTCGCTCATAACCGATGGGCAAGCGGCCGGCCGCATCGGGCCGTATCCGGGCGCGTCGAGACGCCGGCGGACGGCCTCTGGACGCGCCCGGCGCGCTCAGTCCACCGCCATTGTGAGCGAACTCAGGCCGCGGAGGAAATACGAGCCTTTGTAAGCTAGCGGCGCGTCGGGGGTGGCCAATCGCAGGCGCGGGAAGGTTTGCAGCGCCGTGCTGATTGCAATCGCGCCTTCCATCCGCGCCAGCGCCGCGCCGAGGCAATAGTGGATGCCGTCGCCGAACGCCAGATGCTCGTTCGGATCGCGCGTGATGTCGAACTGCTCCGGATTCCCGAACTTTTCCGGGTCCCGATTCGCCGCCGCGACGATAATAAAAGTTGGCGTGTTGACCTTGATTTCGACGCCATCGACAACCAGGTCGTGCTTGGGATAGCGCGCCGCCGACTGAACTGGACAATCGTAGCGCAGCATCTCCTCGATCGCTCGCGGCGTCAATTCCGGATGCGCCCGGAGCAGGGCGAGTTGTTCGGGATTGCGCCCGAGCGCGAGCATCCCGTTGCCGATTAGATTGGTCGTGGTTTCGTTGCCGGCCATCAACAGCAAAACCACGAATGCGATCAGTTCATCTTCGGTCAGCGCGTCGGCGTCGTCGCGCGCCGAGACCAGCGCGCTGACGAGGTCGTCGCCCGGCTCGCGCCGCCGTCGCTCGATCTCCTCGATAAAAAACGCCCACAACGCGCCGAACGACTCTTTCACCTGGTCGGGCAGCGGCACGCCCGGCGGAATCATGTCGGATTCGACGACCACGTCGGACCAGTGTTTGAAGTTCTCGTAATCGCGCGCCTTGATGCCGAGCATCTCCGAGATAACCATCACGGGCAGCGGATTCGCGAGGTCGGCCATCACCTCGAATTCGTCCTTTGCCTTCGCTTTGGCCATCAATGACGACGCGATTTCCCGTATCCGCGGCTCAAGATCGCGGATTCGTCGCGGCGTGAAGGCTTTGCTGACCAGCTTCCGCAGCCGGGTATGGACTGGGGGATCGGAAAAGACCACGCGCGGCGCCGTGCCGAACACCGCCAGCCGTTGTTCGAGGAACGGCGACCATGGCGGCACGCTCGAGAAGTTCTCGTAATCGCGCAGAATCGCCGCGCAATCCGCGTGGCGCGCCACCAGCGCCATCGGAATGAACAAATTCATCAGATGGGGCGGGCGGCGATAAAGCGGCGCGTAGTATGGATACGGATTCGCGCGATACGCCTCGTCCCATGGATTGAAATAGATCGTTTCGTTGTCGATCGCCGCCGCCATCGTTTTTCCCTCGTCTTAATTTATCGCCAGCTTGAGCGCGCTCAGGCCGCGCAGAAAATACGATCCCTTGTACTGTAACGGCGCGTCCGGCTCGGCCAGCCGCAGCCGTGGAAAACGCTCAAGCGCCGCGCCGAACGCGATCGTGGCCTCCAGCCGCGCGAGCGCCGCGCCGAGGCAGAAATGAATCCCGTCGCCGAAGGCGAGATGGCCGATCGGCGCGCGCGTGAGGTCGAATTTATCCGGATTCGCGTAACGCGCGGGGTCGCGATTCGCCGCCGCCAGGATTACGAAAATCGTCGTGTTCGCCTCGATCCTCGCGCCGCCAATTTCAACCGGCTCGGCGTTGTAGCGCACCGTGGATTGCACCGGCCCGTCGTAACGCAACATCTCTTCGACGGCCTGCGCCGTCAAATCCGGCCGCGCCCGCAACCGGTCGATCTGCTCGGGGTTGCGCCCGAGCGCCAGCGTTCCGTTGCCAATCAGGTTGGTCGTCGTTTCATTGCCGGCCAGCAGCAGGAGCAGCACGAAGGCGAGCAATTCGCCAGCGCTCAGGGCGTCGTCTTCGTCATGCGCGGCGACCAGCGCGCTGATCAGGTCGGAACCGGGCTCGCGCCGCCGTATCTCGATCGCCTGCGCGAAGTAACCTCTCAATTCCTGCGCCGCCTGCTTGATCTCGTCGGGCAGCGGCATCCCGGGCGGCACGTTGTCGCTCTCGATAATCTTGTCGGACCAGCGCTTGAACCGCTCGTAATCGCCGGGCGGAACGCCGAGCATCTCCGCGATCACCATCACGGGGAGCGGAGTCGCCAGGTCGGCGACGATTTCGAGCGCGCCGCGGGATGCGGCCCGATCGAGCAGCGTGGCCGCGATTTCGCGAATCCGCGGTTCGAGGTCCTTGATTCGCTTGGGCGTAAACGCGCGGCTCACCAGCTTGCGCAGCCGCGTATGCGTCGGCGGATCCGAGAACAGCATAGTAGCCGCGCCCGCGAACAGCGTCCGGTCCTGTTCCTCGAACGTCCGGTTCGCCTGGTCCGAGCTGGAAAACCGGCGATAGTCGCCGAGAATCGCCGCGGCGTCGGCGTAATTCGCCACCAGCGCCATCGGAATGAACAGGTTCAGCAGATGCGGCGGACGGCCATAGAGCGGCCGGTAGTGCGGATAGGGATTGTCACGGAACGCGGGATCCCACGGATTGAAATAGATCTGTTCGTCCATCAGCGGCCGGCCTCGTTCGGCGAATCGAAAATCGGGCCGACGGATCGGTCCACGATGTAATTCGCAAGATTTTTGAGAAACCCGATCGCGGCCTCGAATTCGGCGCGATCGGCGCCTTCGGCGTCGCGCAGCGAATGCTCGATCGCGAGCGATTCGAGCAGGCCGAATACCACAAATTCGATCGCGCCCGCCGCGCCGCGCGCATCCTCGCTGACGCCGAAAATTGCGGCCAGAATCCGCCGGACGCCCTCGGCGAAACGCCGGCTGGCGGCGCGCACGGCATCGCGCAGGGCGGCGTCGGTCCGCGACGCGACCACCAGCTCCAGCCAGGCGTAGAACGCCGGGCCGCGGAACGCAGGCCAGAGCAGGTCGATCAGGGCGTTGATGCGCGCTTCGCGGCTCGCTGGAAGCTCGACCGCGGCGTTGCGGAACTGCTCGAGCCGGAGCGTGAACACATGCTCCAGCGCGCTCGCGACGAGGTCCTGCTTGCGCGGGTAGTGATGCAACTGGGCGCCGCGCGACACGCCCGCGCGCCGCGCGATTTCGATCGTCGTCGTGCCCGCGTAGCCGAACTCGTGCAGGCACTCGAGCGTCGCGTCCAACAGTTTGCGCCGGGTTTCGGCGCTGCGTTCTTCCTGTAATCCAGGCATCGTCGTTTTTTTTTCGATCCGGTCCGCGCGTGCCGGGATAGTCCGGCGGCAGCTTCCGGCGCGAGCGGGCACACGCGCATCCGCTCAAACAATCAAACCGGACTGTTACAATCAGTCCTGACTGTTTGTCAACCGGGGAAATTAGTCCACGACGAATTTTTAAACAATTTCAACCACTTACGAAGTATTTCCGAGATCCATACCGGCTAGTGTGGTGTCCCGCAAATAACTTCCATCTGATGCCTGATCAGCTCGGCGCGCAGGTCGCCCAGCGCGGGGCGACCTGGGATGGATTGCCGGGTCTGGGCCCGGCAATGACGATAGAGGTTGTCATGCCCGGACTTGATCCGGGCATCTACGCGCAGCGCAAGGTAGACGCGGAGCGCAAACTTATTCAGGGGACGCCACACTAATGTCGTGTTTCACAAGTTGCGGTAACACACATCCAGTACCGTTGTGTCATTCTGAGCGGAGGCTGCCGGAGCGAAGAATACCGAAAAGACTTGCGGTTTTCGGCAAACCCCGGGATTCCCTGCGAGGGACTCAGAACGGTCTTTCGCTGCGCTCAGAATGACAATGCGGGCGCTGCCGCTGATGCGGATATTTTTGAGAAACGACGCTAACGGCCCTGAAAGCGCGGCGGACGCTTCTCCATGAAGGCCTTGACGCCCTCGCGATAATCCTCGCTGTTGAAGCATCGCGCGACCATCTCGGCGACTGCGGCGGTGTCGCGTTCGGTTCCGTCGCGCAGACCCTCGCGGATCGTCATTTTGGCGGCGGCCATGGTCAGCGGCGCATTCATCGCCATCCGGCCCGCGTAATCGCGCACGACGGCCTCCAACTCGTCCTTATCGACCAGCTTGTTGAGGAGGCCCATCGCATAGCCTTCTTCCGAGTCGAAAATCCGCGCCGACATCAGGATATCGCGGGCGTTGGCCGGCCCCGCGACCTGCGTCAGCGACATCACGCCGTCGAGCGGATAGGCGAGGCCGAGCCGCGCCGCCGGGATTCCCATCCGCGTGCCGCGCGCAGCGATTCTGACGTCGCACGAGAGCGCGACCTGCAGGCCGCCGCCGATACAGATTCCGGCGATCATCGCGACCACCGGCTTCGGCGAATGGGTCAGCGCGCTGGTCGCATTCGAGGGCGCCGAGCGATAGGCGCGGGCCTGCTCGGCGTTCGCGCGATGGCCCGGGAATTCGGAAATGTCCGCGCCGGAAATAAACGAATCGAGCGTGGAACCGCGCATCACGATTACCCGCACGTCAGGGTCGGCGTTAAGCTCCTCGACCGCGCTGACGATGCCCTTCCAAGCCTCGAAGTTGAGCGCGTTTTTGACCTGCGGGCGGTTGATGACGATCCATCCGAGGTGGGCTTCATGATGGACCAGGACGGGTTTTTCGGCGGTGCTCATCGGCGCGATCCTCGCTGGCGCTGGCGCGTGCTTCGATGATTCTTTGAGCACATTTCGCGGTCGGGTGAAAAGCGACGCGGAGAATCTATCGTCGGATTAAACGCCGATGCGATTGTAATTTTCAGCAGGGATCAACCAAGATGGCGGGGCGCGGGGAGCGCGCAGTCAAGATTTCAAAGGAGCGGGCGCATCAATGGACCTTAAACTGGCGGGGAAAACCGCGATCGTATTTGGCGGCAGCAAGGGACTCGGACGCGGCGTCGCCGACGCGCTCGCCGGCGAAGGAGTCGCGGTCGCGATCGCGGCGCGCGGCCAAGAGGGAATCGATCAGGCGGTCGCCGAAATCAACGGACGGGGCGGGCGCGCGATCGGCGTCGCCGCCGACATGTCCGACTGGCCGAGTGTCGAGCACGCGGTCGCGCACGCGCGCAAGGAACTCGGGCCGATCGACATCCTCCTCAACAACACCGGCGGACCGCCGCCATCGCGCGCGATCGGCGTCGCGCCCGAAGTTTGGGAGCAGCAGTTCCGTGCGATGGTGCTGCATACGTTTCGCGTGACCGAACTGGTGCTGCCCGACATGCGCTCGCGCAAATGGGGACGCATCATCAACGTCGCCTCGGAATCGGTGGTGCAGCCGATTCCGATTATCGCGGTGTCGAACACTCTGCGCGGCGCCGTGGTCGGATGGGCCAAGACGCTGGCGGGCGAGGTCGCGGCGGAGGGCGTCACGGTCAATACGCTGCTGCCGGGCGCGTTCAAGACCGACCGTGTGATGCAGGTGCAGCGGAGCATGGCGGCGCGCCAACAGATCTCGGCCGACGAATTCGCCGAGCGCGCGGCCAAACAGATTCCGGTGGGCCGGATGGGCGACCCCGCCGAGTTCGGCGCGCTGGCGGCGTTTATCGCGAGTCCGCTGGCGGGCTATATCACCGGCTCGCTGATTCGGATCGAAGGCGGCATCATCAGATCGGTCTGACCGCGCCGCACCGATCAGAAAGATAGGGATTCTTCGCTGCGCTCAGAATGACAAAAACAGGCTTGTGTGGCGTCCCTTAAATAAGTTTGCGCTCTGCGTCTATCTTGCGCTCGGCGTGGATGCCCGGATCAAGTCCGGGCATGACCAACTCAGTTCGTCATTGCCGGGCCCAGACCCGGCAATCCATCCCTGGTCGCCCCCGCGGTGAGCGGCCTGCGCGCCGAGCTGATCAGGCGTCAGGTGGAAGTTATTTGCGGGACGCCGCACTTGGTGGCGCTTGAAGTATTTCGGCCGGCGAACGCTATAAGAACGTTCGTACCGGAAAAATTCACAAGCTCTGAGCGGAGGTTGCCGCAGCGAAAGCTTGCCTTGAGTCCGACGAAGCGAATCCCGAAAATCTCCGGCTGCGCCTCGGAATAAAACCCGGCGGATTTTGCCGGATGAAGCGGCGATTCTGGCGAGCACGCGCGCCCGGCTTCAGGCTCTTTGATTTCGTGGACGTTGGGCTTGCGTAGAGCCTGCTCAGTCCTCGAACAGGGGGGCTTTGGCCTTGGCGTAAGTGAGTTTCTGAACGAGCTTGCCGTCGGGCCGGAAATGCAGCAGGTCGAGTCCGCGCCACGAAGTCGGATGGCCCTTCACGTCGAGCGTGCATCGCCAGCTCGCCATCACCTTGCCGGTCGCCGCATCGAAAAAAAGGTCGTCGTCGAGGAATTGCATCCGCCCGAACGCGCCCGTGAATTGCGGCGTGAAGGCGGCGCGAATCGCGTCGCGTCCGCGACTGCGGCGGCCGTTGAATTCGTCGTAGATCGCGTCGGCGGCGAAAAATTCCATCACGGCGTCGAGATCGACGCGATTGAACGCATCGACGAACCGCCGCGTCAGATCCGACAGTTGCTCGCGAGTCATAGAGAGATCGTTCATCGCCCGCGTTCCTTTCGACGGTCAGATTTTCGCGATGATGTCGTTCGCGATTCGTTCGAGGCCGGCGCGCAATTTGGCCGGATCGCTCGCCGGTGGCCCGAACACGACGCGCTGTACGCCAGCGTCTTCGGCGGCGCGCACCGCGTCGCGCTTCGCCGCGCCCATCGCGGTGAACTCGATCGCGTCGGGATTGCGGCCGGCGCGCTTCGCTTCGTCTCGGACGGTCGCGAAAATCGCCTTCAGCTTCGCGGGATCGACGATAGTGGGAAAGAAGCCGTCGCCGAAGCGTCCCGCCCGTCGCGCGGCCGCAGGCGAATGGCCGCCGATATGAATCGGCACGCCGCCCGGCTGGACCGGCTTGGGCAGGCTTTTGACGTCATGAAAATGAAAATGTTTGCCGTGGAAGCTCGCCGGATTGCTGCTCCATACCGCGCGCATCGCCTGGATCGATTCGTCGGTGATCGCGCCGCGCCGATGGAAATCGGCGCCGACCGCCTCGAACTCTTCCTTCATCCATCCGCTGCCGATTCCGAGCAGCATCCGGCCGTGTGACAGCAGATCGATCGTCGCGAGCTGCTTGGCGAGGTAGAGCGGATGGCGCTGCGGCAAAATCACGATGCCGGTGGCGAGCTTGATGCGGCTGGTGAGGGCGGCGGCGTAGCCGAGCGGAATCAGCGGGTCGGGAATCGCGACGTCGTCTCCGCCCGGCATCTGGCCGTCCTTCGAGCCGGGGTAGGGCGTATGCGGCTGCGGAACGACGACATGCTCGACCGTCCAGATTGATTCGAAGCCGAGCGCTTCGGCCTCGCGGGCGAGTTGTCCGAACAGCTCCGGACGGCTGAAGGGACCGGAATTGGCGAAGATGATTCCCGCTTTCATGATGCGACTCCGTTCGGATGCGCCGCCGCGCGCTTCAGAGCTTCGCGATGACGTCGTTGGCGAGTTTTTCGAGTCCGCGCGTCAGGCCTTCCTTGTCGAAGGCGGGCGGCGGAATTACCGCGCGCGAAATCCCCATGTCGCGATACGACTTGAGCGCATCAACGTCGGCGCGGCCCATGCACGAGAGTTCGATCGCGTCGGGATTGCGGCCGGCCTGCTTCGCCGAATCGCGCATGAGGCCGAACAACTCCTTTAGCCTGGCGTGATCGCCGATCGCGGGGAAGAAGCCGTCGCCGTAGCGGCCGGCGCGGCGCGCCGCGGCAGGCGAATGGCCGCCGACGTGAATCGGCACGCCGCCCTTCTGCACCGGCTTCGGAAAGCTCATCAACGGGCCGAAGTTGAAATGTTTGCCATGATAGCTCGAAGGATTGTCGTTCCATGCCGCGCGCAGCGCCTGGATCGCCTCGTCGGTGAGCGCGCCGCGCTTGTGGAAATCGAGGCCGAGCGCGTCGAATTCCTCCTTGAGCCATCCCGAGCCGATGCCGAGAATCATGCGGCCGTGCGACAGCACGTCGAGCGTGGCGACCTCCTTGGCGGTATAGAGCGGATGGCGCTGCGGGAGAATCAGGATGCCGGTGGCGAGCTTGACCTTCGAGGTGACCGCCGCGATAAAGCCGAGCGGAATCAGCGGATCGGGAATCGAAACGTCTTCGCCGCCGGGAATTTTGCCGCTCTTCGAATAAGGATAGGGCGACTGGTAGCCCTGCGGAATGACGACGTGCTCGACCGTCCAGAGCGATTCGACGCCGCACTTTTCCGCCGTGACCGCCAGATGGGCGAGCAGGTCGGGATTGCTGAACGGGCCGGAATTGACGAACAACAGGCCTATTTTCATGCTACGGCGCTCCTCGGACGATACGATTGATTGAGGGACTTTTAGCGCGGCCGGCGGGCCGAAGGGAAACGCTCGCGGACGGCTTTACGCGGCGGGCGCGGCGGGTTATTACGGAGCGATGGAACTCGGCAAACACGGAGTATGGTTCTTTCTTGACGGAATGAAGGCGCCGGAGACGGCGGCGTTCGCGCGCAAGGTCGAGAAACTCGGCTACAGCGCGTTGTGGATTCCGGAGGCGGTCGGGCGCGAACCGTTCGCGCACGCCGGCTACCTTGCGGCGCATACCGAACGCCTGATCTTCGCGACGGGCATCGCGAATATCTGGGCGCGCGATCCGATCACGATGTCGGCGGCGTCAAAGACCGTCGGCGAGTTGTCGAACGGACGCTTCCTGCTCGGCATCGGCGTGAGCCACAAGCCGCTGGTCGCGAACCTGCGCGGCCATTCGTATGACAAGCCGTACAGCTACATGAAGGAATATCTGCCGAAGATGAAATCGGCGCTGTATCGGGCGCCGGCGCCGAAAGAGGACGTGCCGATCGTAATCGCCGCGCTGCATCCAAAGATGCTGGCGCTGGCGGCCGCGGAGACCAACGGCACGCACACCTATTTCGTGCCGCCGGAGCATACCGCGAAGGTGCGCGCGGCGATCGGCCCGAAGCCGTGGATTTGCGCCGCCCAGGCCGTCCTGCTCGAGACCGACGCGGCGAAAGCCCGCGCGGCCGCGCGCGCGTACATGAAGACCTACGTGCCGCGCCTGCCCAACTACACCAACAATCTTAAGAACCTGGGCTGGAAGGACGAGGAGTTCGCCAACGGCTGCAGCGACGCGCTGGTCGACGCGATCGTCGCGTGGGGCACGGAGACCAAAATCCGCGACCGCATCGACGCCCATCTGAAGGCCGGCGCCACCCACGTCTGCATCCTGCCGCTCAAGGTCGATAACGAGGCGCTGCCCGACGAGCGCACGATGGAAGCGCTCGCGCCGAAGTGATTCGCGGCCGCTTTTCCGCGCAGGCGGCGTCCGCGGCGATCGCTTTTGCGATCATCGCGGGCGCCGCCGGATGCGGTCCGTCGGCGGAACAGGTCGCGCAGGCCAAGGCTCAGGCCGCCGCGGCGCAGGAGCGCGCCGAACGGGCGCAGGCCGCAGCCCGGAAGGCGCGCGAGGCCGCGATCAAAGCGCGGATCGCCGCGGATCAGGCGCAGCAGGCGGTTGACGACGCGACCCGCGAAATCGATCGCGTCGCCGCGCATATCGACCAGATGCGGCGCGAACGCGACGGCGCATCCGGCGAATGAGCGTCGCCGCCGCTTGTCTCGCTTCCAAACGCTTGCCATAACGCAACTTTGGCGCTCGCGGATATCGCGCGCGCGTGGGGGATCTTACAGTCATGAAACTCTACAACATGAATCTGTCGAATTTCGCGACCAAATCGCGAATCGTGATCTACGAAAAGGGCGCGAACGTCGAAATCGCGCCGCCGCCCGGCACGGGATTGAAATCGCCGGAATATCTCGCGATCAATCCGCTCGGCAAAATTCCCTGCCTCGACGCCGACGGCCTGATCCTTCCCGAATCCGAGGTCATCAACGAATTTCTCGAAGAGAAGTTTCCCAACCCGCGCCTGCTTCCCGCGACGCCCGAGGAGCGCGCGCGCGTGCGCCTCTTCACGCGCTTTCACGATCTCTATCTTGAACCGCCGCTGCGCGCGCTCTTCGGCCATCTGAATCCGAAGAGCCGCGACGACAAGGTCGTGACCGAGAAGCTCACCGAATTGCAGGGCCGGCTCGACTATCTCGAAACGATGCTTGCCCCCGGCGCTTACGCCGCCGGCGCCGAATTCACGCTTGCGGACTGCGCGCTCGCGCCGACGATCTTTTTCGCCGTCAATATGCTGCCCGGATTCGGCGCGAAGCCGCCCCTCGAAGGCCGCCCGAAACTCGCGGCATGGTGGGCGAAGGTGCAGGAACGCCCGTCGATCAAAAAGGCGCTGGCCGAGATGGCCGAAGCGCTCCAGGCGATGCTCGGCGGCGGACGCTGAAGCGCGCGCGGATTTTTTTCGAACGAACGGCGCGGCGCCGCGACAGCGCCGCGCCGTTTTCATTGTGCGGCTATGCGGCGGGCTTGCCGCGCGCCGCGCGCGATTTTTTGCGGAAATGCGGAATCACCTTGTCCGCGAACAGCTTCATCGACGCGCGCAGCTTCTTCGGCTCGATTCCCGGCAGCGCCAGCCCGAGCGCCAGATGGGTCGTGAACGACTGGATGCTCTCCAGATGCGCGATCGCGTCGTCCGGCGTGCCGACCATCAAGTCGAAATCTCCCAGCGCCGCGCGCCGCCGGAATTCGCCGAGCGGCGGAATCGCGCGGTAATTTTCGTCGCCCTTGACGTCGTTCGCCTCCGCGATCCACTGGCCGTAGCGCGTCATCAGGTAGTGCAGGCCGAACTCGCATTCGTCCCACGCTTTTCCGGCCTTCGCCGCGACGTAGCCGAAGCGCAGTTGCGCGATATTGAAATCGTCGGGATTCCGGCCCGCCGCCTTCAGCGCCGCGCGATAGAGCTCGGCTTGGCGCGATCCGGTGCCCGCCAGATGGTAGCCGTTGCGCGCGGCTCGCTCGGTCGCCGGCCGCGTGCGCGCGCCGATCCAGATGGGCGGATGCGGCCGCTGAGTCGGCTTCGGGTAGAGCGTCGCGTTGCGCACCGTGTAGTGCTGCCCTTCGTAGGTGACGTTGTCCTCGGTGAACAGCCGCCGCACGATTTCGACGCCCTCGCGCAGGCGCAGGCTCCGCTCCGCGCGCGGAATATTGAACGCCGCGAATTCGCTCGGCACGTAGCCCTGCCCGACGCCCAAATCGAACCGCCCGTTGGATAGCGCGTCGATCGTCGCCGCCTGCTCCGCGACGTGTATCGGATGATGCAGCGGCATCAGCAGCACGAAGGTGCCGATCCGGATGCGTTTCGTGCGCGCCGCGATCGCGGCCGCCAGCGGCATCATTGAGGGCGAATAGCCGTCTTTGACGAAATGATGCTCGGTCAGCCAGATGGTGTCGAAACCGAGGTCTTCGGCCTCGGCCGCCAGATCGACATGTTTGCGATAGAGTTCCGCATAGGAAAGCTCGTCGCGCGAGGAATTGCGAAAGGACATCAACAGGCCGAAGTTCATCGTGGCGCCTCCTCTCCCGACTCGGGCGCCGCCGCGGATTTGCCGGGCCGGCCGCCGTTTCGCCGCTACGAATAGCCGCACCGAATCGAAAACGCCAGCGTCATGCAATTTCGCCGGGCGCGCGGCCGACCGGCGCACGGCATGCCGTTTGCTCGATATTCGTCAGGCGCGAAGATTCGCGCATCGGCCGGTTGATTTTTCCGGCCACCAAGCGCACCGGATGGCCGTTTGCGCGGCAATAATTTGCCGCCGCCGACGCATCTACGGCGCGTCGCGTCGCGGTCCGGATCTGACGCGATGCGGCCTGAGCTGAGCGAGCGGGAATTGGAATCGTGGCGGTGCGAACTCTGATTGTTGAAGACGAACCGATGACGCGGCGGTTGTTGACCTTGCGCCTGGAGCATATCGGATGCGAGGTGGTCGGCGCGGCGGACAACCCGCGCGACGGCTTGAGCCGTTTCCGCGAATCGCATCCCGACCTGGTTACGCTTGATATCCAGATGCCCGAGTACGACGGGCTCGACTCCGCCGGCCTGTTCGACGCGATTCGAAGCGAAGACCCGCGCTGCGAAATCGCGGTGATTACCGCCTCCGCCTTTCCTGCTCATCGCGAACGCTTCATCAAGGCGGGCGCGCTCTTGTATGAGCTCAAGCCGGTCGATTTCCGGCGCCTTGCCGACGAACTGCGCAAATACTTCCCATCCCTGAACCGCTCCACCTAGTGTGGCGTCCCGCAAATAACTTCCATCTGGCGCCCTATCAGCTTGGCGCGCAAGTCGCCCACCGCGGGACGACAAGGGATGGATTGCCGGGTCCGGGCCCGGCAATGACGAACCGAGTTGGTCATGCCCGGACTTGATCCGGGCATCCACGCCGAGCGCATGGTAAACGCAGAGCGCAAACTTATCCAGGAGACGCCTCACTAGCCGTCCGCGTTTCAGTCGAGGCGGCTTTGAGGCGTGCCGTCCGCGATGCATGGAACTATGTGACGCTAATACAGTCTTGGCCTGAAATTACCTTTCGGTCGTATCCGCGAGCCAAGCTTTCGTCGGGCGTTCAGATTAAACTTTCACGCTGTGGAAACAATTCGGAACGGCCAGTTGAGCGAACGGTTGGCGAAATGCTAAATGCGAATTCAGAGGGAAGTGTGTGAAAGGTTTTGTACCTACGCCTGAATCTGTCGTCGATCGAATGGTTGAGCGGCTGTTCAGGGATCGCCCGCCCTCGGCAAGCTCGACAGTTCTCGATCCTGGCTGCGGCGAGGGCGCATTTATTCAAGGAATTCTCCGATGGCGTAAGCGCAATGGCGCCGAGCTTCCACAGATCTTGGGCGTGGAATCGGATTCTCGAAGAAGTCGCCGTGCAGAGCGTGAATTTGCCGGGATTCCTCAGATTCAAATCAGGAAAACGGATTTTCTCTCCGGCTCATGTGACGATTCTTTCGATTACATTGTCGGAAACCCTCCGTATGTGTCGATTTTGGGATTGTCAGAGATCGAAAAGCGGCTTTATCGCGCCCGTTATTCGACCGCGCAGGGCAGATTCGATCTATACCTGTTATTTTTCGAGCAGGCGCTGCGCCTGTTAAAGGAAGACGGCCGGTTGGTGTTTATCACTCCTGAAAAATATTTATATGTCGACACGGCGAATCCACTGCGAATGTTATTAAATCGATTCGATGTTGAAGAAATCGAATTGGCTGACGAGTCGACGTTCGGACCATTGGTGACGTATCCCACGGTAACAACAGTTTCCAAACGCCGGTACTCGGGTCGCACCAAGGTCATCCGAAGAGACGGCGCGATAAAGCACATTGCGCTTTGTAGTGGCGAACAGTCTTGGATGCCTTTAATCGTCGGCGGAGCTCAGTCAAAATTTGACGCGCTCCTTGGCGAATTTTGCCTTCGAATCAGCGCTGGTGTCGCAACTGGAGCCGACGAAGTATTTGTTTTGAAAAACGAAGAGATTGATAATCCCCTCAGGCCGTTCACAATTCCAACGATAGCGGGCCGTGAACTGGGAAATGAAAATCCGCGTCTCGCCGCCCGATCCTCGATGCTGATTCCATATACACTGGACGGCCGCCTGATTCCCGAATCAAAGCTGGGTTCGCTCGGATTGTATCTTCGACAGGATGGCGCAGCCCGCAAGCTCAAAGCAAGAACGTGCGTTCGAAGAAAGCCATGGTACGCATTTCATGAAACTCCGCCTTTGCGGGATATCCTGAATCCAAAGATCCTCTGCAAAGATATAGTTGCGTCTCCGCGCTTTTGGATTGATCGGAGCGGGGAAATCGTTCCCAGGCATTCTGTATATTATATCGTCCCGAAAAACGCGGCGATCGTCGATGATTTGTGCGAATTCCTTAATTCAGAAACCGCGGCCGATTGGCTTCGCAGCAATTGTCAGCGGGCGGCGAATAATTTTATCCGTCTTCAAAGCCGCGTGCTGAAGCGTCTGCCGATTCCGGGCGAGATTGCCGAACGGTTCCGCCGCCCGGCTGATCAGTCTCTACAGATCGCAAGCCACAAGACATATAGCCGGCGGTCGGTTCTCGGTTCGTCCGAATTGCTCGATTTCGCGCGATGAGTACGCCGTTTGATTTGGTGGTCGAGCGCATCGCCAGCGAGCGATATCATAACCAACGGCGACAGATTCATTCCGATTTGGTGAGCCAGGGCGTAGTTCGCGATCTTGCGGAAAAGTGCGAAACGCTGCGCGCCGATATCGACTTAGGGCGCGTTCGAACCTGGCTTAATTCCAAGACGCCGGGAGCGCGCGGACGCAAAATTGATCTCCTCATTGGAGAAGCCGCCCCGGACGGAAAGCCGGACTTGCACAAACTTAGGATCTGCGTTGAAAACAAATCCGTCTGGACGGCGCATCGCAACGTGGACGCGCGGTATGACGACCTCAACGACGCATTGCAGGTTATCCATAGTGTCAAGTCTGAAGCGGTGCTGGTGGCTACGGTCATCGTTGGCGTTGCGCCGCGAGTGCTGAACGTGGCGGATCAGGTTAAAAAACATTACCGTAATGATCCCGAAAAATTCGCCGAATACGTCCTGCCGCGGCTGTCATCGGGCGATCCGACGCTTTGGGATGAATTTCAGTTCGCTATCAGTGAGAACGACCCTCGCGATGCGCGGAAAACGATCGAGAAGTTCCGCTCATTACCTACTCGACCGCCCGGCCACACTCACTTGAGAGGATATGATTTCATTCTGCTCGTGCCGGTTTTCGTTGATAACGTTAATCGTCCGCGAATTGAGCGGGAACACGCTTTGGGCATTGACGTGGACGCTGAATACTCTCGGATGATCGATCGGATCTGTCGCGCCTACGCGGTAAGGTTCAAAGATTAGAAATAAAAGATCAGCGCCGGAGTTCCTTTCCTTCAGCCCAAGCTTGACGCCAACTACAAAGCCGTGTGCGGCGCGATCTATCCGTGGGCGGGGCGGGATGCGCCGGCATAGTTTTCCCTAAACTCGCGAGGCCGGCGGTGCTAACCTTGTCCGCGCGCGATCCGAATCCGCGCGTTTGCAAGGAGCGTCCGCGATGGCCGAAAGAAAAAATCGCCAATGGCTGCTGGCCGCCCGCCCGCAGGGGCTGATCAAAACCTCCGATTTCAAATGGAACGAAACCATCGTCCCTCCCCTCAAGGACGGCGAAGTTTTGATCCGCAATCTTGCCTTCTCGTTCGACCCGACTCAGCGCGGCTGGATGTCCTTCGACACCTATATCCCCGCGATTCCGCTCGGGCGGCCAATGATGGCCGCGGCGGCCGGCGAAATCGTCGAATCGAAAAAGCCGGGATTCGCGCCGGGCGATCTCGTGCAGGGGTTGTTCGGATGGGAGGACTATACGACCACCGCGGGCGCTGGGCTGTTCGCGATGCAAAAGCTCGCGCCGGGGACTGACCCGCTGCTCGCGCTCTCGCTATTCGGAATCACGGGCTTGACCGCGTACTTCGGAACGCTCGCGGTCGGCCAGCCGCGCGCGGGGGAGACCTTCGTCGTTTCGGGCGCCGCGGGCGCGACCGGGTCGGTCGCCGGCATGATCGCCAAAATCAAAGGATGCCGGGTCGTCGGGATCGCGGGTGGATCGGAAAAGTGCGAATGGCTGACGGGCGAGGCCGGCTTCGACGCCGCCATCGACTACAAACGCGAGAACGTCGGCGAGGCGCTCGGGCGCGTCTGTCCAAAGGGAATCGACGCCTATTTCGACAACGTCGGCGGCGAAATCCTCGACCACGCGCTGGCGAATCTGGCGAACCGCGCGCGCGTCGTGCTGTGCGGGGCGATATCGCAATACAACGAGGAAAAAGGCGTGTTCGGAGCCGGCCCGAAGAATTATTTCAATCTGGTCTTTCGCGCGGCGCGGATGGAAGGTTTTCTGGTCTTTCAGTTCGCCGACAGCTATCCCGAGGCGATCGCCGACCTGTCGAAGTGGTACGTTGAGGGCAAAATCAAAAACAAGCTCGACCTGGCGCGGGGACTCGAACATTGTCCGGAGACGCTGATCCGGCTCTTCACAGGCGCGAACTGGGGCAAGCAGCTCCTTAAGATGTCGTGACGGGGCAGGCTCGTACATCGAATGTACGCGATCGGACGGCTCGGGCGCGTCTGTGGAAAATGCGTGGATAACCTGACGGAGAATTCTTGATAGAGCGTTTCGCGATTTGGTGTCTGTTAAATTTTATTCAATAAAATCAATAGCTTAAGCGATATTTTCTCCGCTGTTCGGCGCTTCAGCCGCCACTTTCGTCGAATCTTTGTGACCTGTTGATAAGTTGGGCGTCCCGGATTTTCCGAGACGCCCAGGCATATTAACATCAGGAGCGGACTATTTCCGCAATTTCCCGCTTAACGATGCATAAGCATCCAATAGCGGCATCACTTTGTCGGCCTTCGCCGGCGGCAAAGGAAAAATAAGATGGGTAAAGCCCATCTCCATGACGCGGCGCGCCGCGTCTTCCTTGCCTGGCGCCGCGAACAGGCCAAGCTGGATCGTATCGAAGCGTCGGCCGGCGCGATTTGCCGCCTCACGTAGCGCGTTCACGCCTTCGGCAAGTTGTTCGGGCTTGCGATTAATCGGCATCCATCCGTCGCAATAATCGACGACTCGCTCCGGCGCACGCTTCGCCTCCGAGCCGAGCAGAATCGGTGGTCCGCCTGCTTGAACCGGTTTCGGATAGCTCCAAATCGGATCGAAATTGACGAATTCCCCATGGAATTCAGCCGCTTCCTTCGACCAAATCGCGCGTATCGCGAGAATCCGTTCACGCAGGATTTTCCATCGCGATTTGAAGTTGGTGCCGTGATTCTCCATCTCTTCGGCGTTCCATCCGCCGCCGATTCCGAGAACCAAACGTCCGCCAGAAATAAAATCGAGCGACGCGGCTTCTTTCGCGAGCAAAATCGGGTCGCGTTCGATCACGAGACAGATTCCTGTGCCGAGCTTGATTCGCTTCGTCACGACCGCCGCGGCGGTCAGCGCGACGAATTGATCGTGCGTGTGCGAATACTCCATCGGGAGTTCGCCGCCGCCCGGCCACGGCGACTTACGGCTCGTTGGAATGTGCGTATGCTCAGGAAAGAACAGCGAATCGAGACCGCGCTCTTCGACGGCCCGCGCCAGCTCGGCCGGCTGGATCGCATAGTCGGTCGGAAACATCATTACGCCAAACGTTGCCATGACATCACTCCCCTGGATTATTTGATTATCGTCAATATTTCGGACTTGGCGCCATCAGGCGCCACGGCATGTCCCGATGCGTCCCGCGGCGCCACTTGACGCCACAGGCGCCCGACGCACCATATCAACCCCGCCTTGCGCGGGCCCATCGCGCGAACAGCCGGTAGCGCAGCGCCGCGCGCATCTTCATCGAGTAGGGCCAACCGCAAGCGCCCATCAGCTTCGGCATCGCGGTTTCCGGCGCACGGTCAGGCCTTCGCGCTCGGCCGCGACGAGACCTCGGCGTGCCATCGCGCGAGATTCTTCTGCTCCGGCTTGATCGTTATTTTCGAGATGCGGCCGAAGTCAATCGCGATCATCGCGGTGATATCGGCGATCGTGTATTTGTCGCCCGCGATAAAGCGGCGGTTCGCAAGTTCGCCGTCGAGCCACGCCAGCGCGTCTTCGGCGTTCTGGCGCTGCGCTTCGGCGTAATCGGGCACCTGGCGGATGCGGCCTTTGAAGAAGTCGTGCCGCTGGCGGAACGAGTCCGCGATCGGGAGCAGCAGATAGAGTTCCATCCGCCGCTGCCACATCTCGACCAGCGCGCGCTCTTTCGCGCCGGCGCCGAACAGCGGCGGTTCGGGATGGGTCTCCTCGAAGTAGCGGCAAATCGCGACGCTCTCGGCGATATGCGCGCCGTCGTCAAGCTCCAGCACGGGCACGCCCGCCATCGGATTGATCTTGCGGAAATCCGGGCCGCGGTTCACGGCCTTGACGATATCGACCTGTTCGTAGGGAACCTGGATGCCCTTTTCGGCGAGGAAGACGCGCACCCGGCGCGGATTCGGAGCTGCCTGCGAATCGTAGATTTTCATTGACGCCTCCACGAGATGGATCGTGCGGCGCGGACCGGCCGCACCAGCGAACTATAGAAACTCCCGGTTGCATCATGCAACCGCGGATTTGCCGGCGTAACCGGTCCGGCGCGCGCCATCGGCGGAGCGCTTTACATCGCGGGGGCGCCTGATGCAGTTTAGCGGCAAGCCGCAAGCGGCGGGGCGGCAGCGAAAGCGCCGTCCGCGCGCGGACTTTACCGGGGAGCGCATCGAACATGGCCAGCGAAGCAGAAATTCTCGCCAAGGTTAAAGCCGGGATGAGGTCGCCGGCGAAGGACATTCCTTCGCTGCGCGGATTTATCGAAAAAGGACGGAGCGCGCTCAACGCGCTCGCGCCGGAGATCGGAGAGTTTCATCCCGACGTCGAATTGCGCCCCGGCTTGCGCGCCGACATCTCCGTGCCCAAGGGCGCGGGACCGTTTCCGATCATGGTTTATCTGCACGGCGGCGGATGGGTCGCGGGCAGCTCGAAGAGCCATCAGAAGCTGGGGATGCAGTTCGCGGAGGCGGGCTGCCTGACGATCAATCTGGACTACCGGCTCGCGCCGGAAAATCCGTTTCCGGCGGGCCTCGACGATTGCATCCATGCGGCGCGCTGGGCGGTTGCGAACGGCGCGCGCTACAAGGGCGACCCGTCGCGGCTTGCGATCGGCGGCGATTCGGCGGGGGCGAACCTCGCGGCGGCGACGATAATCGCGCTCGGCGCCGATCCGAATCCGATCAAGTTCAAGGCCGGCGTGCTGATTTACGGACTGTTCGACGTTCAGGCGGTGGTGGGGCGGAGCGACAAGTCGATGAATCTCGACATGATGGCGCGGGCGTATCTGGCCGGCGGCTATCCGGCGTTGCTGAACGATTCGCGGGTGAGTCCGCTCAACGGGGTGGAGGCGGGCGCGATGCCGCCGCAGTTCATCATTTGCGGCGACGACGATCCGCTGCTGCCGGAGTCGCACGCGATGGCCGAGGCGTGCCGGAAGGCCGGAATCGAGCACGAGCTGCATATCGTGCCCGACATGCCGCACGGCTATATCCAGGTGTGGATGCTGTCGGCGGCGAACGACTCGCTGCGCAAGCTGTTCGACTTCCTCCACCGCCACGTGTGAGGGGGGCGGTGGATAGCACTGTCAGCGTTGTCGGCGTTTGAGAAGAGGGCGTCCGGTCAAGCGTCAAAGATTTTATTGATCGCGAGATACGGACGGCCCTCCGAATTGACGACTACGACGACATTGTTATCGTTAAGCGGCGTTCTTGACTAACGATCTTCGTGACGCTCGTTCGTTTCGGTATGCAGCGCCCTTAGATTGCGGCGATGGTCGGTTCCGCCGCGCTCTCTGGGATTGCGATGATCGATTTCCCAGCCGTGGTTGCCGCCCATACCATACGCGGGCTTATAAATCGCGTTACCCATCTCGTCGCGACGCCAAAGATTAGGATTTTTTCCTCGCATAGGCGCCGCCTTTTCCCAGCACCATTCGATGTCCGACTTTTTCATACTTCCTCAGGATTGTTGTCGGTGTCAGTTGAGGTTTTATCGAAGCTTGCGGGGTTGCCTTGCCTATGATGCGCCGAGCGTTATAAAAAGAGTCGACACTTAAACACCTGCCTTTCAGCCCGGTTCAGGGGCGGGTACTTCGCGCCGCTAGCGCCACGAACGCTGAGCGGCGCAGATTTTTTATCAAGTCGTTGATTGCTATTTGCTCGCCTCGACGTGCCGTATCATTGCTTCTACTTGGGAATTCGCAAATAAAGGCATTATTTCGATATTTGGATTCTGATTTCTGAAAACTCGGAATATCTCATCAGCAAATCCCTGGCCAATTGCATCTATCCCTCTAAAATCTAATATGACTTCTTTGAACCTGTCCATCCGAGCGAGCAATCGGCGTGCCTGCGACCTGGAAACCAACTGTTCCGCGCCATACTTTGCTAACGCTACAGGAATATGGGTCTTTGAAAAACCATAGTCGTCGTGGCTTGCAGCAAACCTTTCGAAGACATGCCTTGTCGTTCTTTGCGAATTGGTTGCAATTCGCATTAATACCCATGTTCCCGGCATCACACTTGGTTCTTCGTCTACCTCAATCAGCCAATCGTCATCATTTTCGCACATTAGGGCTAGTCCAGCCGAGTTTATCTCGAACTTGTCGAACATTCGAGACGCGAAGAATATCCCTTCTCCCGAATGTGAATCAGGATCGGTTGTTAGCTTTCCCTTGGAAAGCTCGAAAATGGCATGTCTCGGATCCTCTAAGCCGTACGTGTGCTGAATTTTATTAAATATGCCGACGCCATCGTCCATCACAAACATTTTCACTTCAGCTGCGGTCAACGATAGTCCGACCGTTGCGCGCCTTGCTTCCGAGTGCGAAATGGCGTTGTTCAGCATCTCGGTAAAGCCATGCTGACAGATGTCGTAGACATTTCTCGGAACGGCATTCTCTAGATGTGGGGAAATCTCCCGCCTCCAGACGACGTCTTCTTCGATCTTTTCCTTAAGATCTAATTCGACCCAAGCGTGCTTCAATTCTGATAGCTCGTATTTCCTACCGCGCGTATGTCCGCTTGCTTCGATCAAGCCCTCAGCGACCAGCCGAGCAAGCTCTCGATTTACGGTTTGACGAGTAACGCCAAATTTTTTTGCGGCTTCGTTGACGAACTGCGGACGCTTGTATTCTATTGCTTCAAGAAGCCATTGGGTGAAACTCTTTTGTTGGGAATTTTGCGCCATTGGGAAAATTAGAACACAAACAACACCGATATGTCAATTATTGGAACATGTAGCTTTAAAAATTGGAACATTATTGGAACATCTGTGCGTTTTTGTTCGCCTTTTGCTGTCAGCCTATGAGACCGAAGCCGAATAGTAGCCAAAGCGGAGATGAGCTTATTGTTGCTAAGACTAACGGCTCTAAGTTCTGACGATGGAACGTCGGAGGCTGGACTTTGCGCAGCACCGCGAACGTTTGTTAGCGTCTCAGCGTCTCAGAAAGAAGAAGCCTAGTTTTGAACTTTGCGACACCGGAGGCAGCTTCGAGACCGAGCCGTGTCGGGCGTTGGTCTTGAAATGCAGAAATGAATGGAGCGTTGTCAGAGCAGGTCGCGGAGGAAGTCGATAATCGCGGCGTTGACTTCGGACGGCTTCTCCTGCTGCGTCCAGTGTCCCGAACCCTTGATATGCGCGCGCTTGAGATTCGGAACCCATCGCTCCATCCCGATCGTCTGCTCAGGCCATAGCACCGGATCAAGCTCCGCCGTGATCATCATCGACGGTTGATTGACGCGCTCGACCAGATCCGCCGAATCCTCCCAGTTGCGATCGACGTTGCGGTACCAGTTGAGTCCGCCGCGGAAACCGGTTTTGGTGAAGGCGTTGACGTAAACTTCGAGTTCCTCTTCGCTGATAAACTTGCCGCGCGGCCCGGCGAGCCGATCGGTGATTCCGCCGCCCGCCGGCCCGAAGACTCCCGGCGGCGGCCGCAGCGAAACGTCGGGAAGCGGAAACGGATCGGCGTAAAAGCCCGCCAGCGCGCGGCGCACGTCGCGCTCCATCTCGGTTTCGGCCACGCCCGGTTGCTGGAAGTAAAGCACGTAATGGAAATTGCCGGCCGCCGCCTGCCGCGCCATCTCGGTTGGCCTGGTCGGCACGGGTTGACGGTTCGTGATCCATACGCACTGCGGATGCTCGGGGCTGCCCGGCGTGGACGGGAGCCATCGCGGCATGAACGGCGTGTTGATCGCGACCACGCGCTCGAAGCGCTCCGGCGCGCGCATCGCGGCGTGCCACACGACCAGTCCGCCCCAGTCGTGGCCGACGATTGCGCACTTGGCGATGCCCATCGCGTCGAGCATCCCGACGAGATCCTTCACCAGTTCGGTGACGCGGTAGGCCTCGATCGGCTCGGGGCAATCGGTTTCGCCGTAACCGCGCTGGTCGGGAGCGAGCGCGCGGAAGCCGGCTTCGGCCAGCGCGGGTAGCTGATGCCGCCAGGAGTACCAAAGCTCGGGAAAGCCGTGGCAGAAGAGGACCGGATAACCGCCGCCCGCGTCGGCCACGTGCATCCTGATACCGTTGGTGTGCACGAACTGATGCCTGATCTCGGTCATCGCTGGTCAGCCTCCGCGCGTTGAGCGTACGGCAACCATGACATATAGCGCGTCGGCTTGCCGCATCGGCGCCGTCGATCGCTCTCCACGAATCGTATATTCAATTCGTCGCGGCCGGATGCGGGACAAGAAACTTGAGCATTCATCATGATCTGATCACTTTGGGCAAAACCTTCGCGGTCGCGCTGGCCGTGGGGCTGGACGTGCTGGCGATTTCGGTCGGCGTGGGAATCGCGCAAGTATCGCGCGAGGCGAGTATCCGCCTGGGGCTGTCGTTCGCCGGCTCCGAGATCGTGATGCAGGTGGTTGGCTACCAGCTTGGCGTGGGCGCCGGAAGATTGCTGGGCGAAATTGGCGCTTATGCGGGCGTCGCGCTGCTGGTTGTGGTCGGCGCGATGCTGATTCGGGAGTCCATGCGCGAGGAGCCGGAGCCGAATTTCGAGGCGACGCGCGGTCTCGGCCTGATTCTGACGTCGCTGTCGATCAGCCTGGATTCGCTGGGCGTCGGCGCGGCGCTGCCGGCCGCAAGAATTCCGCTCGCGCCGCTGCTGATCATGTTGTGCGGAACAACGACCTGCTTCACGCTGATCGGGCTGAAATTTGGCGGGCGGCTGGGCGAACGATACAAACGCGGGGCGGAACGGGCGGCGGGCGCGCTGCTGATCGCGCTCGCGATCGCATTCACGATCGAGCGGCTGCTCTGACGATTAAGCGCCGCGGCTGGCCTTGACGCTATTGCCTGATCGATTTGGGCGCGGTTCCCGGTTGCAGCGAATTGATCGGCGGAGTGGCCGCGTTAATCGTCACGTCGTAGGTTACCTGTTCGCCGCTGGCGAGCGTGGCGTCGATCTTTGAGTGGCCCGCTTCGGTTCCCAGCAGGACGATATCGCCCGACGGTTGTGGCTCGACGGTCAGCGCGTTCGGATTGGCCACCGTTTTGGTTGCGGCGGCGACGCCCTTTTTCAATCCGGTGATGGTATAAACCGCGCCTTTATCGACTGAAATTTTGATGATGCGGCGTTTTTTGGCCGGTTCTTCCTTTTTGTGATGAGCGGTTTTGGCGGAGGCCTTGGGACTCGCCTGCGCGCTGGGCGCGGGGCTGGCTTGCGCGCGCGCGGCGGAAGCGTCCGCGAAAATTCCGCATGCGACGGCGGCGACGGCCGCGAGCGCGAGCATCGCGCGCCACGGCTTTTTTCGATCCGGTCCATTTGGATTGCCCATCGCGCTGTCGCCCCCTCCCGTCAGCCTCGAAACCCGCGTCCGTATCGGTGTTGCGAGCGTTTTATCGAATCGGCGGTTCACTTGGAAGCCGGGTTTCCGGCGACAGGTGTCGCCGCGACCGCGATGCGTCGGCCGGCCGAGCGTCAGGGCCGGGTTGGTCTGCCGCCGAACCGGAGCAAATTCCTGTCCGTCTAGTGTGGCGTCCCGCAAATAAGTTTGCACTCGCGTCTACCTTGCGCTCGGCGTGGATGCCCGGATCAAGTCCGGGCATGACCAACTCTGTTTGCCATTGCCGGGCATGGACCCGGCAATCCATCCCTTGCCGCCCCGCGGCGGGTGACCTGCGCGCCAAGCCGATAAGGCATCAGAGGGAAGTTATTTGCGGGACATCACACTAGCGACGCGGCGAAACGGCGCGAATCCAGGCGAAGAAATGTCATATTCGACTGATATTCGCCGGAAACGCGAAACCGGTTGTCCTTGCCCTTTGGCGCGCGACCTGCGATAGAGAAGATATAAACAAGCCTTCACTAAATCATTAGGAGGGACTGCCGATGGCTCCGGAAAATCCGGTGATTTCGGCCGACTCGCACATGATGGAGCCGGCCGAGTTGTGGACTGAACGGCTCGACGAAAAATTTCGCGATCGCGCGCCGCGCGTGATCCGCAGCGAGAGCAAGGGCGATTTTCTGTTCGTCGCGCCGGGAATCTCGCCGTTTCCGGTCGCGGGCGGATTCGCGGCGGGGCGCAGCGGCAAGGAACTGAAAGAATTCCTGGGGCGCGCCAACCGTCAGGACGGATACGAGGCGGCGCGTCCGAGCGGATGGGATCCGGTCGAGCGGATCAAGGATCAGGATATCGACGGGGTGCGCGCCGAGGTGCTCTACACGACGCTCGGTATGCCGTTGTTCGGGCTGGACGACGCGGAGTTGCAGCGCGCCTGCTTCCGCGTCTTCAACGACTGGGTGGCGGAGTTCGCGTCGCACGACCGCAAGCGGTTCCATCCGATAGCGCTGGTCTCGCTCGAGGATATCGGCGAGGGCGTGCGGGAACTGGAGCGGGCGGCGCGGATCGGGCTCAAGGGCGCGATGATCTGGGGTGCGCCGCCGCGCGAGAAACCCTATTATCTGCGCGACTACGATCCGTTCTGGCGGGCGGCGCAGGAACTGCGGATGCCGCTGTCGCTGCACGTCGTGACCGGCAAGAAGCCGCCGAAATCGAAGGATGAGCGCGAAAAGATCAAGTCGCGCAATCCGTCCTTCGCGCGCGGCTATATGAATCTGATCCACGAGGTGCAGAAGTCGCTGACCGACGTCATTTTCGGCGGCGTGCTGATGCGCTTTCCGGAATTGCGCATCGTTTCGGCGGAAAACGACACCGGATGGATCGCGCATTACATGTACCGGCTCGACCACGCGTTCGAGAAATTCGGCGCGCTTTCGACCGAGCCGCTGGACATGAAGCCGAGCGAGTACGTGCGGCGCCAGATGTGGGCGACGTTCCAGGACGATCCGATCGGGCCGATGCTGTTCAAGTATTTCGGCGAGGATCGGTTCATGTGGGCGTCGGACTTTCCGCATACCGATTCGACGTGGCCCAATTCGCTGAAGGTGATCGAAGAGGATTTCCGCGGCGTTCCGGACGGCGTGAAGAACAAGATAATCAGCCGCAATGCGGCGGAGCTGTATCGCATAGAATTGAACTGAGTATTCGATCCGCGGCGAGGATCGCGCCGCGGATCACGGATTGCGCGGCGGCGCAACGGGGCGACGCCCCGCACAGGGGAAGTTCGATGGCATACGACCTGGTAATCAAAAACGGCACGGTGGTTGACGGCCTCGGCGCGCCGCGGTTTCGCGCGGACGTCGCGGTGGAGGGCGATCGGATCGCCGAAATCGGCAAGGTGAGCGAACGCGGAAAACGCGAGATTGACGCCTCGGAATTGATCGTCGCGCCGGGCTTCGTCGATCCGCATACTCATTACGACGCCCAGATCTGCTGGGACCCGATGCTGAGCTGCACGTCGTGGCACGGAATCACCACGGTCGTGATGGGCAACTGCGGCGTCGGCGTGGCGCCGTGCAAGCCCGACAATCGCGAAGTCACCGCGTGGGACCTGACCAACGTCGAGGCGATTCCCTACGAATCGCTGGCCAAGGGCGTGACGTGGGATTGGATAACCTTTCCTGAATTTATGAACGCCGCGCAGAAGCGTCGCGCCGGAATCAACCTCGGATTCCTCGCCCCGCTGACGCCGTTCCGCCATTTCGTGATGGGCAAGGAGTCGATGGAGCGGGCCGCGACCGAAACGGAGACGAAGCAGATCGCCGCCCTGATCGACGAGGCGATGGCGGCCGGCGCGATGGGAATTTCGACCACCACGTTGGCGCAGCATATCGGCTTTCAGGGCACGCCGCTGGCCTGCCGGCTGGCGAGCAAGGACGAGCTCAAGGCTTACGCCAACGTGCTCCGGCGCCAGCGCAAGGGATCGATGGAGGTGGCGCTGACGAAAAAGATCGGCCGCGTCAGCGACAGCGAATACGAACTGCTCGACATGCTGCTGACCGAAAGCGGCCGGCCGGTGACCTGGCTGGCGATGGCGACGACGCCGAAGAATCCAGAGCGCGTCTATGAAACCCTGACCCGGTTGGAGCCGCTCATCCGGCGCGGCGGACTGCCGCAAGTGCTGTGCAAGCCGTTCGTCGCGCAGCTCGATTTGCGCAATCCGTTCACGTTCTCGGATATGCAATCGTGGAACCGCGCCTTCAATCAGCCGGTCGAAGAGCAGAAGCGGATTTACGCCGATCCGGGATTTCGCGCGGCGTTCCGCAAAGATTTGCAAAGCCCGCATCTGTTCAACGGCAAATGGCATCGCGTGGAAATTCTCGAAGCCGCCAACCCGGCGCTCAAGCAGTACGAACGCAAGACCATCGGCGAGGTCGCGGAGGAGCGCCGCGAAGATCCGCTGGATACGTTCCTCGACCTCGCGATCAAGGACGATCTGAATATTCAGTTCACGATGGCGCAGTATCATGAAGAGGGAATCCGCAATCTGATCAACGATCCGCGCACGTTGATCGGCCTGTCGGACGGCGGCGCGCACGTCGACATGCTGTGCGACGCCGGCTACGCCACCTATCTGCTCGGCAACTGGGTGCGCCGGCGCGAAGCGATTTCGCTGGAGCGCGCGGTCCAGCGCATCACGTCCGAACCGGCGGATTTCTTCGGCATCCGCGATCGCGGCCGGCTGAAGGCGGGGCTTAAGGCGGACATCGCGATTTTCGATTACAACACGGTCGATTCCGGCAAGCGGGCGCGGATGCAGAACGATCTGCCGGGCGGCGCGCGGCGGCTGGTGATGCCGGCGGAGGGTATCGAGTACACGGTGGTCAACGGCAGCGTCTTGTTCGAGCACGGCAAGCATACCGGTGCGCTGCCGGGCGAAGTGGTGCGTTCGACGCCGGCCGATTGAGGAATCGCCGCCCACCGCGAAGCGAACGGAAAATAGTCAGCAGGGGCACGGCGGCCGCGAGGCCGCCGCGCCGTTTTTTCGCGTGCGGCGGTTTCGATCGGATTGGAAAGGTTCGTATGGCGGCTGGCTATTTTAGGGCGGCTTGACGCCCGCGAGGCGCCATCCGGGATGGTCCGCCGCGAGGCGCGCGTGTCCGGCTCCGAAGAAACTCTCGCGCAATGTGCCATCCGGGGTTGGTTCAGAAAGCCGTCCGCGGCGGCGCAGCACCGGCACGACCAGATCGATGAAATCGGTGAAGCTGCCGGGCTGATAAATCGGCACCAGATTGACGCCGTCGATATCGGCTTCGTCGGCCCATCGCTCGATTTCGTCGGCGACGCGTTCGGGCGAACCGACGGCGAGCGGAATCAGGCTGGCGAGCTTCATCTCCTCGCGCGCGTCCGCGAGCGTCGCGATACCTCCGGGATGCGCGGCCGTGAACCATCGCGCCGCCGCCTTGATGCCCTCGGAGTCGAGTTGGTCAAGGCGGTCGTCGTCCTTGAATTGCGCAAGGTCGATGCCGGTCCATCCGCCGAACAGCGCCAAGCCGCCTTCGGGACTGGCGTAGGAGCGCAGCCGCGCCTCCTTCAGGCGCGCCTCTTCGCCGGTTTCGGCGACAATCACGGCGAGGCCCGCGAGCAACTTGAGATTGCGCGGATCGCGGCCTTCGGCGGCCGCGGCGGCGCGGATCCGGGCGACGCGGGGGCGGGCCGCCGCGACGTTCGGGTAGGTGACGAAAATCGCCTCGCCGTGGCGCGCGCCGAAACGCACGCCGCGGCTGGATTGTCCCGCCTGCAGCAGAAACGGCGTGCGCTGCGGCGAGGGTTCGCACATGTGCGGACCGGCCACGGCATAGTAACGGCCGCGATAATCGATTGGATGGACGCGCGCGGGATCGATATGCATGTCGCGCGCGCTGTCGCGCACCATCGCGCCGTCCTCCCAGCTCGCCTCCCAGAGTTTATACGCCACCTCCATATACTCTTCGGCGCGCTCGTAGCGGTCGTTGTGAGGCAGGCGATCGCCCAGCCCGTTGCGCGCGGCGCTCTCCAGATATGAAGTGACTATGTTCCAGCCGACGCGTCCGCCGGTGAAATGGTCGAGCGACGAGAACAACTTGGCGGTATGGAACGGCGGATAATAAGTCGTGCTGTAGGTGGCGATGAATCCGAGCCGCCGCGTCGCCATCGCGAGCGCCGGAAAGAGCACCGTCGGATCGTTGCCGGGGAATTGCACGGCGTGCCGCACGCCCATCTCGGCGCCGCCCTTGTAAATGTCGTAAACGCCGTGGACGTCGGCGAAAAAGAGCGAATCGAAACCGGCCTCGTCGAGCATCCGCGCCAGTTCGACCCAGTGGCCAAGGCGTTTGTAATCCTCCGAGGTGCGATCGCGCGGATTGCGGAATTGGCCGAACGACTGCAGCGCCGCGCAACATTGGTTGAAGGCGTTGAGGTGAATCGTCTTCATCGCGTCAATGGGTCGCGGCGCCGCAATCCGGCGCGATCTAGCTGATGGTCCAGCCGCCGTCGATCACGAACGGCGCGCCGGTCGCGAAAGATGCGTCGTCGCTGGCGAGAAACAGGGCGACCTTGGCGATTTCATCCGCCTCGGCCATCCTGCCGAACACCGAAATGCGGTTGAGAGCGTGTTGTTTCGGCGGCTCGCCCTTGCGTATCCGCTGCGCCATCGCGGTTTCGATCGCGCCGGGACAGATCGAGTTGACGCGGATGTTGTAACGCCCGTATTCGAGCGCGGCGACGCGGGTGAGCGCAATCACGCCGGCTTTGGAGGCCGAATAGGCGGCTCCGCCCTTGATCGCGACCATCCCGGCGATCGAGGCCTGATTGATGATCGAACCGCCGCCCGCTTTGACCATGTGCGGCAGCGCGTACTTCATCCCGAGGAATACGCCGCGCAGATTGATCGCGATGACGCGATCGAACTGCTCTTCCGTCATGTTGGCGACGTAGTTGGAATCGCCCTCAATGCCGGCGTTGTTGTACACGATGGCCGGCGGGCCGAGTTTCGCGACGGTTTCCTCGACCATGCGGCGGGCGTCTTCGCTTTTCGAAACGTCGGCGCGAATCGCGATCGCGTGACCGCCGCTGGCGGTTATCGCCGCGGCGGTCTCTTTGACTTGCGCCTCGTTGATATCGACCGCGGCGACGCGCGCGCCCTCCTTGGCGAAAAGAATCGCGGCGGCTTTGCCCATTCCCGAACCGGCGCCTGTGATGAGCGCAATTTTATTGGCGAGTTTCACGATAATCTCCCTTCTCCGGATCGCCGTGGTTTGCCGGCGCCGATCATGCTGCAATTATCTCCGGCAATCGAATAACATTTAATTTTCGCAAATGAAAAGGATTTCATCGACCTCCGGATGGCGCCTGATTTGGTTGAGTCTCGCCCTTTTGGGATTATGCGCGACCGCGGCGTATGCGCAGAATTCGTTCGTAATTCCGGCCCCGCAAATGCAAAGCCAGCCGACGCCGAGCTACCGGCCACGCCCGACGCCCCGACCGACGCCGCCGCGACACAACGTCGTGACGGTACCGGTGCAGCCAACACCGTCACCGCCGCCGTCTCCTCCGCCACCGCCGCCACCACCTCCAACTCCGCCAGAGGCGGTCGCGCCGCCGGCGCAACCGATTCTGCCGGCGGTATTCAGGGGATGCTGGGAAGGCGAAGTCTCGGTGCTCGATTCGATCGAAAGGTTGCCGGGAGCGCCGCCGGTCGGTTACTGGACGCCGAAGACCTACCGAATGTGCTACAAGCGCGTCGGATATGGTCCGTTCCAACTGACCTTCACGGAGGCCGGCATCCAGCGCAACCGCATGATCACGAATGCGCAGGGCACGATGGACGTGGTTTCGACGGACGGCCGAACCTATGCGACGCTGCGCGCGTTACTGCATTTCGACGAATATCACAGCCGCGGCTACTTCCGCGGTTTGACGTTTCCGGTCGACGAAGTCACCAAGCTGCAATGCCAGATAGAGCCGGACGGAATGCACGTAATCGGCAGCGTCTATGGGATGCGCAATACGCAGCCGTGGTTTCGCGCCTATTGGCACGCGGTATTCGTGCACGTGCCGGGATAAGGGTTTGTCGCGTCAACGCCGCAACCGTCCCGCCAAATCGACGCGATTGCGAAGCGTCGCCAACTCATCCTCCGAGGGCGGAGGCGTGGTCGGAACGTTCGCCGGAATCTTGAGCTCGAATCCGGTCGCCCTGCGCACGTCTTCGGGCGTTACTCCCGGATGCACCGACGCGAGCCGCATCCGGCGCGTGTCATCGTCGAAGTCGAAAACGCACATCGGCGTGACGCACAGTTTCGGACCGCCGCCGGGGATGCCCAATTTCGCGCGCGCGTTCGCGCCGCCGCGGCCATAACCGAAGGCGCTGATAAAGTCGCATCTCTCGACCAGCAGGCGCGGATTATGATTGTTCAACACGATGTAATAACGGCCGACGTGCGTGCTTAATGTCGGCGTGCCGACCGAGCCGGGGCCGCGGAACTTAAGCTTGCGGTAATCCCCGCCAACGCCGATCAGGTTGGTATTGCCGTAGGCGTCGACCTGCACGCCGCCGATAAAGAAGACGTGGTTGCTCCAGTCTTTCACGCGGTCGAAGCGATGGCCGGTGTCGCTGTACGATTCGGCCCATCGCACCACGCGCCGGTCCCATCCGTAGGCCGGCATCGGAATGGTTTCAAGATGCGCGACGTTCATGCGCGCGCCCAGAAACACAAGATCCATATTCGGGCCGTGCCGCAGATGCGCCAGCCGTACCGCCGCCTCCGGTACCGGCGACGCGACGCCCACGCGCAGCACTTCGCCGTCGTTGAGCTGGCGCGCGAGAAAAACGGTCATCAGTTCCGGGATTGAGTATCCTTCGTTCATCTTGAAATCCCCGGGCTAAAGCGGGTTGAGATGCCGTGACGCCTCGGCCGCGGAAGCCGCGGCCGAGGCGAATTGCGCTTCGAACCGCTTCGGATAGAGCCTGCTGAAGACGATGCCCGCGATAAAAATCGCCATCGGAATAAGCAGGCCGAACAAGACCAGCCGGCCGGTAAGAAAAGCCGCGACGCCGAACAGCGTATTCACGGTTAGAATTCCGCACCAGAGCAAAGTCAGAAAAACGTTGAGCCGCTTGAACAACGGATGGTCCCAGATTTCGGGCGGCGCCTGCTCCTGCGCATACTGAAGCGTGAACGGCCATCCGGCCACCAGCGTAAGCCACGCCACAACCGCGAAAACGCCCCAGATCATGAAGATGTTGTAGCGTATAAACAGCCACGGACCGGCGAGCGCCGCGACGATCGCCGCGAATGCGAAAAACGCCGCCGACACGCAATCCATCAGCTTCACCGCGTCCCTGCCGTATTCATGCGCGAGAATCGCCGCGAAGACCGCAAGCCCGGCGATCGCGCCGCCGGTCCAATAGCCGCGGATGCTCAGCGCCCAGTACGCGAGCCATCCGATTGCGCCGAAATTGGTCGCGATGCTGCCGCGCCTGGGCGAACCGGCGGAGTCAGGCGCCGGCGCTGAATTACGTTTTTCCACAAATAGTCAAATCATCCTTTCATTGACTATTCCCGAGCCTCGGAGGCCGAATTAGTATTCGTGCAAGGCAAGCAGGCGCTTGATTCCGATTCGTTCGAGATAATCGCCGTGGGTCGCCGGCCCGCGGCAATAACGGTCAAGGAATCCGTCGAGCGCTTCGCGATCGCCGGCCGCTGCGCTTTGTGCGGCGTCGGCATACTCCTTCAAATGCTCGTTGTCCTGCACGTGGAAGCCGCGCGAATAAAACGGATGGGCGCCGAAGGGCGCGCGTACGATCGCGTCCGCCGCGGCGATCGTCGTGGCCCACGGATTCGCGCGAATCTCCTCGTTCGCGACAATCTGCTCGACCTGCACGATCGTGCGATCGGCCGCGCGATACATGAACAGATCGATCCATCCCGGTCCGCCCAGATGGCGCACATTGCCGTAGGCGTCGGCGTGCGCGGCGTGGAGAATCGTCACGTCCGGCTTGATCGGCGGCACGGCGATCAGCGTCTCGCCGCGAATCGGATCGGTGAAAACCTTGAGGTCCGGATTAACCTCCGGCAACGACGTGCCGGCCGCTCCGCGCCACGGCAGGAACGGCAGGGCCTGCGCGGCGGCCTGCAAGCCCGCGCACAGGATTCCCTCTTCGCATTCCCACACTTCGATTTCGCCGCGCTCCGCCGCGCGCCGGAACATCGGCGTCACCGGATAGCCGAAGCCGCCGCCCGCGTAGTAGCTGACGACCTTGCGGACGCATCCGGCGGCGATCAGCAGGTCCAGCGAGAAGCCGGCGTCGGCCACGGTCAGGTCTTTGACTCCCCGGCGGATAATCTGCCGCACCAGCGCCATCGGCGTGGGCTGGCCGATCGCGATTGTCATTCCATTTTCGATCCAGCCGCCCGCCGCGACCTCGTCGATAATGCGCTCCCGCCGCCGCGTGTTCATCGCCGCCGCCTTTCAATTGAACTCAGCAAGCCCGAAAATTCGCCCCAGTTTGAGCCGAAACCGCGCGCGGCGGCAAGCGCAAATCGAGTCCGGTTCGCGCGCTTGGAGATTTCGCGGCGGCGTTAGTAAACTCGCGCCCACGGACATTTCGCGAAGGGAGCAGGCGGACATGGCGCTCTACAAGTTCGAGGATTACGCAAATCGCTACAAGCACATCAAGATGGAGCGGCGCGACGGCATCCTGCAGATGACGCTCCATACCAACGATGCGGAAATGAAGTGGGGGATGGGTCCGCATGAGGAATTGTCGTATGCGTTCAACGACGTCGCGCGCGATCACGACAATCGCTGCGTGATTATCACCGGCACTGGCGACGCCTTTTGCGCCGAAGTGGACGGCGGCCAGGGGCGCGGCGTCAAAATCACCGGCGACGGCGCGCCGCAGCCGGCCGGCGTCCGTTCCACCACTTGGGACCATATCTACAACGACGCCAAGTATCTGCTGATGAACCACCTCAATATCGAGGTTCCGATGATCGCGGCGGTGAACGGCCCGGCGTTGATTCATGCGGAACTGGCCGTGCTGTGCGATATCGTGATCGCGTCGGAAAACGCCGCGTTCCAGGACGCGCCGCACTTTCCCAACGGAATCGTGCCGGGCGACGGCGTCCATGTCGTCTGGCCGCTCGTGCTCGGACCGAACCGGGGCCGCTATTTTCTTCTGACCGGGCAGCGGCTGTCGGCGAAGGAGGCGTTCGATCTCGGCGTGGTCAGCGAAGTGATGCCAAAAGATCGGCTGGTGGCGCGCGCGTGGGAGCTGGCGCGGCAAATCACGACCAAGCCGACCCTAGCGGTGCGTTACGCGCGCGTCGCGCTGACGCAGCAGCTCAAGAAGCTGATGCTCGACAATCTCGGTTACGGCCTGGCGCTTGAGGGCCTTGGCGCCGCGCAATCGTGGCCGGGCGCGCGCAAACGGGACTGAACGGCGCCAGCAGCCGCCGGCGATAGACTGGGATGGCCCTAGTCGTGATAGAAATGTCGCTGGCGGCGGATGGTCACGGGTCGTCGCGCAAAAGGAGCGGGGAATGAAACTTGGAGTATTCCTGATGCCGTCCCATCCGCCGGAACGCGATTTCAAGGCCGGCCAGGAATGGGACCTCGAAGTAATTCGCACCGCCGATCGTCTCGGCTACAGCGAGGCGTGGATTGGCGAGCATTTCACTTCGCCGTGGGAGCCGAATCCGGCGCCGGACCTGTTGATCGCGCAGGCGTTGACGCAAACGAGCCGCATCAAGCTCGCCCCCGGCGCCCATCTGCTGCCCTATCACCATCCGGCCGAGCTGGCCTGCCGCGTCGCCTTCATGGACCATCTGGCGCAGGGCCGCTACATGCTCGGCATCGGCGCGAGCGGACTGCCCAGCGACTGGCAGCTATTCAATGTCGATGGCTACGGCGGCCAGACCCGCGACATGACGCGCGAATCGCTCGATATCATGCTGAAAATCTGGGCCACCGACGGCGGCCTCGAATACAACGGCAAGTATTGGAAGGTCAACGTGCCGAATCCGATGCTGCGCACGTTGAAACATCATCTGAAGCCTTTCCAGAAGCCCCATCCGCCGATCGGTATCGCGGGCTTCAGTCCCAATTCCGATACGCTCAAGCTGGCCGGCGAACGCGGCTTCATTCCGCTCAGCCTCAACCTGAGCACCGCCTATGTCGCGACTCATTGGGACGCGGTGGTCGAGGGCGCGCGCCGCACCGGACGCACTCCGGATCGTTCGGAGTGGCGGATCGTGCGCGAAATTTTCGTCGCCGAGACCGACGACGAGGCCTATCGCGGATGCGTCAAAGGCGCGATGGGCCGCATGATGCGCGAGTATCTGCTGCCGCTGTTCGCCGACTTTCAGTTCACCAAATTTCTCAAGCCCGACGAAAATGTTCCGGACTCCGACGTGACGCCCGAGTACTTGGCCGATCACGGATGGCTGGTCGGCTCGCCCCGGACGGTCACGCGCAAGCTCGGCGAGATGTACGAGGAACTGGGCGGTTTCGGCACGCTGCTGCTGTTCGGCTTCGACTACGCCGACGATCCGGCGCCGTGGCTGAAATCGATGCGGCTGCTGGCCGAGGAAGTTCTGCCGCATTTTCAGGATCGGCGGTCGAATGGCGCCGTCGCGGCGGCGGCCCGGGCCGGCTGAAGCGGACTTGGCACGACGCGATCGTCGCCGCGCGCCGATCGCGTCATTTTTTAATCTCGATTTTTTCGATTGATCCCACACGGCAACCATGAGGTGTCGATGAACGAATATACCGTCAATGACAGGGTCGCGATTATCGGCGTCGGCGAAACGACCTATTACAAGCGCGGACAGGCGCCCGTTCCGGAATTCCGCCTCGCCTGCGAAGCGATTATCAAGGCCGCCGACGACGCCGGAATCGACGTCCGCGATATCGACGGAATCTCCGGCTACGCCGACGACCGCAATGAGGCGTCGCGGCTGGCGACCGCGCTCGGACTGAAACATCTCGGTTTCGCCGGGATGGTCTGGGGCGGCGGCGGAGGCGGCGGCTCAGGCGCGGTCGGCAACGCGGCGGCGGCGGTCGCGGCCGGGTACAGCAAGTATTGCGTGGTTTTCCGCGCGCTGGCGCAGGGCCAGTTCGGACGTTTCGGCCAGGCGCCGGTGACCAATCACGTCTCCGGAACGGCGGCTTATACCGCTCCCTACGGACTCTACGTGCCGGCGCAATGGGTCGCCCTGCGCACCCGCCGCTTCATGCATCAGTACGGCATCAATCAGGAGCCGCTGGCCGCGGTCGCGATGGCCGACTACTACCACGCGCAATTCAATCCGCGCGCCGTGATGTACGGACGGCCGCTCACGCGCGAGCAATACGACAAGTCGCGATGGATCGTCGAGCCGTTCCATCTCTACGACTGCTGCATGGAGAACGACGGCTCGGCGGCGCTGATTCTGACCACCGCGGATCGTGCGAAAGACGCGCGCAAAAAGCCAGCTTACATTATGGCCGCCGCGCAAGGCTCGAATTATCGCCACAACGCGACCGTCGAAAATTCGTCCGACTACGCCTCGTCGAACTTCAAGACGCTGGGACCGCGCCTGTTCGAGATGGCGGGCATCGAGCCCAAGGACGTCGATTGCGCGCAAATCTACGAGCATTTCAGCGGCGCGGTCATGATCAGCCTGGTCGAGCACGGCTTCTGCAAGCCCGAAGAGATCATGGAGTTCGTCACCTTCGAGAATATCACCGCGCCCAAGGGCAAACTGCCGATCAACACCAGCGGCGGCAATATCGCCGAGTGCTACATGCACGGACTGGAGCTGGTGACCGAAGCGGTGCGCCAGGTGCGCGGCGATTCGACCTGCCAGGTTCCCGATGCGAAAATCGCGCTCGTGGCTTCGGGTCCAATGGTTTCGCCGGTCAGCGACCTGATCGTTCACAGCAAATAATCGCAGCGAACTCAGAGGATTATCGATGTCCGCCGAAAAGAAGTTTTATCTGCCCGAAGGCCTGCCCACGCCGCGTCCCGCCCGCACCGGAATCGACAAGGAATTCTGGGAGGCGACGCGCCGCCACGAGCTGGTTGTGCAGCAGTGCAATGCGTGCAAGGCCTGCCAATGGGGGCCGGAACTGATCTGCCACAAATGCCACTCCTTCGACCTCGGATGGCGCAAGGTGTCAGGCAGGGGACGGCTCTATAGCTGGGTGCGATGCTGGAATCCGGTGCATCCGGCGCTCAAGGAGGCCTGTCCATATATTGTCGCCGTCGTCGAACTGCCCGACGCCGGGAACGTCCGGATGGTCGGCAATCTGCTCGGCGATCCGATGCAGAATCCGCCGTTCGACTCGCCGGTCGAGGCGGTCTTCGAGGATCATCCCGAAGCGACTCTCGTGCAATGGAAAGTCGCCGGTTGAAATGGGGTTACGCCTCGCATAGCGCGAAATAGACTGTTGGATTGCGGCCCGCCGCTCCAATTCAAGTTGGAGCGGCGGGCATTTTTTGCTCACGAATAAGAGAGCTTTACGGAAGGCATTGATTGATCTTGGGGACGCTTCCGTAAAGCGCGCGGGTTAATGCTTTCGGCGTTCCGGTCGGCGCTCCGACATATATTTGCGAGCCGGTTTTCTTGTTGGCTACGAGGCGGCTGCAGTTTTTGAAAAATGATTTCTGACAAGGGTACGGCCCGACAATTTGATAACCGAGCGTCGCAGTGGACGGATTCGCCACAGTGATCGGGCATGAACAGATTATCTGACTATCGCTTAACGGTTGGCTAAAGCCGGGGAAGGTCACGCCCTCGGTGCTGGCGAAACAGAGACCGCCGTCGCACTGCGCGTAAGCGCCCGTGGACGACTGGCCGGGGCAAGTGTAAAGCGCTTGATCGCCATTCGGCGCCACAACCGAATCGGGCAGACTGTAAGTGCTCACCATGTACCCGTTGCTGACGCCCTGTGCGTTGACGGTGCAGACGTTCTGTCCGTTGTCGAAAGAATCGGCGAGGCTGATGCTGTCGCCGTTTTCGATATTACAGCTACAGTATGAAACGCCGTCCATCACGAAACAGCTCGCGGTGGCGCACAAGGCGTAAGTTTGCCCGCTACAAATAATGAATTTTGAAGATGATTTGGCTGAAATGTTCGCGGCCTGCGCTGTGTTTCCGATTGCGATCATCAAGACGAAGGCGGCGATAATGATCGGCGCGAAAATCCACTTATTCTTCATTTTAACACTCGCCGGTTGAGGATTTCGAGATACGAGGTGATTCCGGCGGCTCGTGCGGCAGTGGTGCGCAAACCCTATGCCGAGCCAATCAGGTCCGGAGAGCGTCAGTGCGTCAAATTTTACGGACAGCCTAATTGAATGGAATCATCACGATGACGCGAGGTTCCGCGAAATGATAAGCATGCGCAACAACGAGCGGTGGTTTCGTATGGTCGCTAAATTAAGTCGTTGTCGCTCAGCGTTGTGAGAAAGCGATGCGGCTGTTGTCGCGCCCTCGATCGGCCGGTTGCTTCGCTTCCTGCCGACGCAATGACCAACCGGCGCCGACGCGTGGCAGGATTTTGCCGGACGGGATGCGACAGTGCCGTCGCGGCGCCCGCCAACGATGCGAGAATGGCTATTTGACGTTGGCGCCGGTCGATTCCGCGACCAGCTCCGACAAATCCCGCACCCGCATCTTCTCTTCGAGCGAGCGCGACTTCACCGCGTCTTCCATCATCGTCATGCAGAACGGGCATCCGACCGCCATCGTCTCCGGATCGGCCTCGTTGATCTGCTCGAAGCGCTTCTGATTGATGCGCGTGCCCTCTTTTTCTTCCTTCCACATGCATCCGCCGCCCGCGCCGCAGCAGAAAGTGCGATTCTTCGACAGATCGACATCTTTGACTTTCGCGCCCGGAATCGCTTTTAACGCCGAGCGCGCGCCGTCCCATTTGCGATTGTGGCGGGCCATGTAACACGGATCGTGATAGGTCATCCGCTGATCGATCGGCTTGTTCGGCTTGAGCCGGCCCGTTTGAATCAACTCGTCGATAAATTCCGCCTCGTGCATCACCTCGACGTTCTCAAGGCCGAAATCCGGGTACTCATTCTTGAGATTGTGGAAGCAATGGGGGCACTGCGTCACGATACGCTTGGGCTTGTATTTGTTGATGGTTTCGACATTCTGGCCGGCGACCGTGGCGTACAGATATTCGTTGCCGAGCCGCCGCGCCAGATCGCCGGTGCACATCTCTTCGACGCCCAAAATTCCGAAGCGCACTCCCGCCTGCTTCATCAGGCCCGCGAACGAGCGGCTGACGCGCTGGTTGCGCTCGTCGTATGAACCGGCGCATCCGACCCAATACATCACGTCCATATCTTCGGGATTTTCGACCTCGGCCATCTGCGGGATTTCGAGACCTTCCGCCCAATCCGCCCGTTTTTCCTGCGCCAAACCCCACGGATTTCCCTGATTTTCGATTCCCTTGAAGGCGTTGGTCGCCTGTTGCGGAAATTTCGATTCCATCAGGGTGAGATAGCGCCGCATATCGACGATGCGCTGAATGTGCTCGATGCCGACCGGGCAACCCTCTTCGCACCATCCGCAGGTGGTGCATCCCCATATCGCGGCTTCGGTCGCGACTTCGGTGATCATGTCGGGACCCGCGTATGCCGGCGCGGCCGAGTCCGCGGAAGCATCGCTGTCCGCGGCCGCGGCGCTCGCGGCTTTGGCGGCAAAGAGCGTAGGCGACTTGTCGAGCAGATGCTCGCGTTGGGAGATTACAAGAAATTTCGGATTAAGCGTTTTGCCGGTATTGACGGTCGGACAATTGATTGTGCATCGCCCGCACTCCAGGCACGACGCCATATCCAGCAGTTGTTTCCACGAATATTCCTCGACCTGCGCCACGCCGAAGGTTTCCGCATTCTCGAAGTCCTTGATCGGCGCGAGCCGGCCGCGCGGCTTGAGATTGCGGAAGTAAAGATTGATCGGCGCGAACAGGAAATGACGCAGTTTGGTGAACGGCAGGCAGAACAACAGGCCGTAAACCAGAATGACGTGAAACAGCCACAAATAGCGATGGAACATCACGCCGGCGCCGAGCGCTCCTTCGATCCATCCGATATTGCGGCCAATATAGGCCCATTCGACGAACTTCGGCGGATCGGCGTTGATGCGCGCGCCCTCGAGCATCAAGCCGGTGAGCGGCACGAGCGCGAGCAGCGCCAGCGGCAACCAGTAGCCGGCGCGATTTTCCCAGTTGTCGCGCAGCTTCTCCGCCGCCGGTTGATTCAACAGCGTCGGCTTGCTGAGGCCGCGCCGCGCGCCCGCCGCGACCACGCCGAGGATCAGCAGCAGAAAGCAGGTGTCCATCACGGCTTTGAAGACGTGATAAAAGTCGCCGTAGAAGAAATAAAGATGGACGCCGAAAAGCGCCATAAAATCGCGGATATCGTCGTTGATGAAGATGATGCTGGTGCCGATGAACAGCCCCACGAACGCGACCAGAAAGATATAGTGCATCCAGCCCCACGTTTCGCGGCCGAGGAAGCCCTGGCCCACGCCGTCGCGAAACGCCATGAACAGGCGGCGGCCCGGCTGATCGAAGCGATTGTCCGCCGTGGACGCGCCCAGCCGGATCATCCTGTACCAACGCATCCCGACCCAGATAAAAGCCGCCGCCAGCGGCAGCAGCATCCCGTACAGAAACACGACGAAGATGGTCGGGACATTCCACAGGATTTCGCGGGTGACTTGCTGGTTCATTCGATGCTCCGGTCGGGACGCCCATTCCGGCAGGACCGGAAATTGTGGCGGCCAGCGTTCTCTTGATGCGTTTTAAAGATGCGCGGCGGCAAATTCAATCGGGTCGAGTCACGCGGCGGCAGGTTTGATTAGCGCAAGGCCGGTTCCGGCGGCAGCCGGGCTAATCGCAAAGCCGTGTCAACAGGCGCCGGCGGCCCTGAATTTTTCCCATCCGCGTTTAATCAAATTTAGCGTATACTCCCGACGGCCATAGGGCCAAAAACGAGACTTGGGGACGTCTTGATGAACGGGGAACGGGGCGCGACTTCGCACGGATTCGGGAATTTTGTGCTCGCCAGGCGCAAACCGCTGGCGGCGATTCTGCTGGCGATCACGCTGGTGATGCTTTACGGCGCGACCAAAGTGCCGATCGCCACGCGGTTCGAGGATTTCTTTCCCGCGAACAATCCGAACGTAATTCTTTACCGGCAATATCGCCTTCATTACGGCGGCGCGCAGACGCTGGTGCTGATGCTGCGCGTCAGTAAGGGCGACATCTTCAATTACAAAACGCTGCAGACGATTCAGGACGTGACGCGCGCGGTCGATCGCCTGCCGGGCGTCGATCACAACGAGGTTTTTTCACTCGCCTCGTACCGGGTGCTTTACGCCAAGGCGCTGCCGGGCGCGCTGGTTTCATCGCCCTTCATGTATCCGAACATCCCGCGCAACGATCAGGAGCTGGCGGAGTTGCGCAACGCCGTGCGGACCCATCGCAAGGAGATTTCAAATTTCGTCGCCGGCGACGACAAGGGCGCGATGATCGTCGCCGCCTTCAACGAAAGCGGGATGGACTACCAGGCGCTGTTCGATGGAGTGCGGGCGCTCATCAATAAATACAGCGACGCCAACACGCACTTTTACGCCACCGGCGCTGTGATGTTCGCGGCGTGGGGCTACCATTACCTGCCGCGGCTCGCGCTGATCTTTCTCGCTTCGATCGCGATCATGCTGCTGGTTACCTTTCTGAGCCTCGGGCGGCGCACCGGATGGTGGGCGCCGGCGATCAGCGGCGTCTGCTCGGCGATCTGGGGTCTCGGTTTCGTCGGCCTGATGCGCTTCAACTTCGACCCCGTGATGCTGGTGATTCCGCTGATCCTGACCGCGCGCGACCTCGGCCACGGCATCCAGTGGCACGGCCGCTATTACGACGTGCTCGACCGCACCGACGATCATTGGCGAGCCTGCGCGCGCGCCGCGGACCTGATGATTGGTCCCGGCCTGCTGGCGGTGCTCGCGAATATCGCCGGAATCGTTTTTCTCTTCGTCGGTCATATCCCCGTGCTCAGCGAGATCGGGATTGGCGGCGCGGCATGGCTTGGCGGAAGCGTCGCGATGGTCTTCGTGTTCCAGCCGATCCTGATGAGCTGGCTGGCGCGTCCGCGCCTGCGCGAGAACAGTTGGCTGGTCAAGGCCAGCCATCCCGATCGCCCGTCAGCGTATCACTCGATGGTCGATTGGCTGACGCGCTTTCCGGTCACGCCCGGCGCTAGGCGCGGCATTCTGATTGCGGCCGGCGTGGTCTTCATGATTCTCGCGGCCGCCTCGATCCACAGCACGCCGCTCGGCTACCAGGTGGCCGGCACGCCGATTTATCGGCCTGACGCCAAAGTGAATCGCGACACCGCCGAGATCGGCCGCTTCCTGCCCACCAATTTCGCATGGGTGGTTATCGAAACGCCGAATTATCCGAGTCCGGTCTCAACCGTCTCGATGCCGACGCTCCGGCTGGCGGACGACATGTCAACGTATCTGCTCGCCCGCGGCGACGTGCTGGCTGTGCTCGGCTTTGCGGAGATCGCGACCAAGCCGATGAATCAATTGCTGCACAACGGCTCGCCGAAATACATGGCGCTGCCTGACAGCGATCTGTTGAGCGCCGAATTGTGGGGATTTTTCTTCAGCGGCACTGCGCCCGACGAAGTTTACAACTTCTTCGCCAACTCCCCGAACATGACCAACACCTGCATCAGGATAATCCTGCCGGACCACAAATATTCCACGCTGAGCCGGCTCAAGCGCGATCTCGACGCTTTCGTCGCCGAGCGTTTGGAGAAGGACCCCGAATTGAACAAGGTCAAGGTGCGCTATCTGGGCGGCGAAGGCGGTCTGTACCTCGCCAGCGACGAGGCCGCGCCGGCGCTGAATCGCGCCAATCTGATTCTCGTGCTCGGCGCGATCCTGATCATTTGCGCGATCTATTTCCGTTCGGCGACGGCTGGGGTCCTGTTTACGATCGCGGCCGTGATGGCGAATTTCGGCGCCTTCCTGTTCATGATCAACCAGAATATCGGTCTTACGATCGACACCATTCCCGTGATTTCGCTGGGCCTTGGGCTGGGAATCAATTTCGCGATTTACGCTGTGGCGCGAATCCGCGACGAAGTGATCGGCGGCGCCGCGCTCGAAGACGCGATTGCGACCGGCCTGCATACGACGGGCGCGTGGGTGATCGCGACATTTTTCGCGATCGTCGGCGGAATCGCGCCATGGGCCTTGTCGCCGCTGCTGTTCCATAACGAAATGAGCGTAATGCTGATCATGTTGATGGCGGCGAATCTGTTGGTGGGGCTGATAATTTTGCCGTCTTATATCGCATGGCGGAGGCCGCGTTTTCTGACGCGCTACGAAACCGCGCTGGAGGCGGAAGCGGTCCGCGGCGCCGCCCAGAGCTAGTGTGGCGCCTCCTGAATAAGTTTGCACTCCGCGTCTATCTTGCGCTCGGCGTGGACGCCCGGATCAAGTCCGGGCATGACAAGCTCTGTTCGTCATTGCCGGGCATGGACCCGGCAATCCATCCCTTTTCGCCCAACAGTGGGCGGCCTGCGTGCCCGCTGATCAGGCGTAAGGTGGAAGTTATTTGCGGGACGCCACACCAAGCTCAAGGCGTAGCCGAAAGTTCCTGTTACGACGTCAGTTCCGGATTCGACTCCGCGCTCGCGGGCGTTAGGCGAACCCGCGATCGCAGGGCGGGGTCAGTGTTTCAGTTTCTTGACCTCTTCGACCATCTCAGGGACGGCCTTGAACAGATCGGCGACCAGTCCGTAGTCGGCGACGCCGAAGATCGGCGCCTCTTCGTCCTTGTTGATCGCGACGATGGTCTTCGAGTCCTTCATCCCCGCGAGATGCTGAATCGCGCCCGAGATGCCGACCGCGACGTAGAGTTCCGGCGCGACCACCTTGCCGGTCTGCCCGACCTGCAGGTCGTTGGGCACGAATCCGGCGTCAACCGCGGCGCGGCTGGCGCCCATCGCCGCGCCCATCTCGTCCACCAGCGGCTCGAGCACGGTCTTGAAGTTGTCGCCGGATTTGAGGCCGCGTCCGCCCGATACGACGATGCGCGCCTCGGTGAGCTGCGGGCGGTCGCTCTTGATTTCGTTGAAACCGACGAATTCCATCTTGAGCGCCGCCGCGTCGAGTTCCGGCGCGACGGTCTCGACCGGAGCGGCGCTGTCCGCGGGCTTGGCCGCGTCGAAGGCCGTTCCACGGACCGTCACGACCCGCACCGGGCCGTCAAGTTCGATCGTCGCCAGCGCATTGCCGGCGTACATCGGACGAACCATCGTGCCGTCGTCGTTGATCGCGATAATTTCCGACGCCATCGGCGCGCCGAGCCGCGCCGCCAGCCGCGGCATCAGGTCCTTGCCCACCGCGGTGGCCGTGGCCAGCACGGTTTCCGCGCCCGTTTTCTTCACCAAATCAGCCAGCGCTTGCGCGGCCGCGTCGGCCAGATAGTGCGCGAGCTTCGGATGGTCGAGCACGATTACCTTGCTCGGCCCGTATTTGGCGATTTCGGCGGCCGCCGCCGGCGCGCCCTCGCCACTCAGCACGGCGATACAATGGCCACCGCGCTTGCGCGCCATCTCCAGCCCCGCGTTGACCGCGATCAGCGTGGTTTTGGGGAAATGTCCGCCCCGATGTTCCGCGAAAACCAGTACGTCACCCATCTCGATTCACTCCGGCGCAACCGCCCTCGCGGGCTTGGTCCGCCGTCAATATTTTTACTTCGCCCGCGCTTGGCGCGGCGTCAGATTACCTTGGCCTCTGTATGGAGCACCTGCACCAGCTCTTCGACGCTCGCGACCTTGCGGCCGGCCTGGCGCTTTTCGGGCGCGTTGAGCGTTTTGATCTTCAGCTTCGGCGCAAGCTCGACGCCGAGGCTGTCCACCGCGATTTCATTCAGCGGTTTCTTGCGCGCCTTCATGATTCCCGGCAGCGACGCATAGCGCGGCTCGTTGAGGCGCAGGTCGGTCGTGATCACGGCGGGCATCGGAAAGGCGATCGTTTCGAGACCGCCGTCAACCTCGCGCACGACGGTGCATTTCTCGCCGGCCAGTTCGACTTTCGAGGCGAAGGTCGCCTGCGGCCATCCCAGCATCTCCGCGAGCATCTGGCCGATCTGGTTGGAATCGTCGTCGATCGCCTGTTTGCCAATAATGACCAGTTCGGGTTTTTCGTCGCTCGCGACTTTCGCGATCGCGCGCGCGATCGCCAGCGTGTCGAGCGGGTGGTCGGCCTTGATCAGGATCGCGCGGTCCGCGCCCATCGCGAGTCCGGTGCGCAGTTGCTCCTGCCACGCGGTTTGCCCGACCGAAATCAGCACGACTTCGCCAGAACCCTGCTTCTCCTTGATTCTGAGCGCCTCTTCGATGGCGATTTCGTCGAACGGATTGATCACCCATTTGACGTTGTCGGTCGCGATGCCCGATCCGTCCGGCATGACCCGGATGGTGGTCGCGGGATCGGGAACGCGTTTTACCGGCACAAGTATCTTCACAGCGATGTCACTCCGAACAGCCGGCCTTGCGGCGGCGATAATCGCGAAATCAAAATGGCTCGGAATTAAAATCCGGAACCAACAGACGGTAACAACCGAGAAACGGCCAGTCAAACCTTATTTGCCGCGGCGCCGCGCACGATTTGCGCCGCGGCCGCCGGCGGCGGTCGGACTTCAGTTTTGATCGATTGCGGCGCCGGAAGAACCGCGCGGCGCGGATGCGTCCGCGTTGCGGCGGCGCGCTGCGAGTTTCAACTCGGCGCGGCTGATGCGGAGGCTCGTGAGGGTCGGCAGGATGACTTTTTCGAGGAAAGTCCGCGCGCTTAAACCGCCTCCCGAACTTTCCAGCCGCTGATGATAGTCCGGAATCAGGCCGTCGCCGGGCATCTTGAAATTTGCGAGCACGTGGCTGAGATCGGCGATGGTTCCCTGCCGATCTTCCTCGAGATCGAGTTTGGTCAGCGATCGGTAAAAAGCCGCGTGGGCCGCCTCGTCGGAGCCGACATGATGGAAAATCGCGGCGGCCACCTGGTCGCCGCTGGCGAGCGCGCGATCTTTTTGCGCCTTGTACGCCGAATAGGTGGCGGCCTCCTGCAAAGCGCCGTAACAGGACATCTGCCGGAAGGTGTCGAAGGGCAGCGACCATGCGCGGTTGGCCACAGGCGCTTCCAGTTCCGCGATGTCGTCCGCCGTGCGCATTCCGGATCGCGTCAGGTATTCGCGGAAAACCAATCCGTGCTGCGATTCCTCGAATGCCCAGCGGGTTTGAAAGCCGACCATATCGAAGTTCCCGCGCAACATCCGCAGGCCCTCCGAGCTGTAGTCGGGCAGATACATCTCTTCGACGCAGTAGATTTCCATCGCGCGGGCAACCGCTTCGCTTGGCGGCACGGAATCGAACCGCTCCCAGGGAATATCATTGAAGATATTCCAGCGCCGTTTGGCGTCCGCGGTTTCAAGGAAATCCAGATATAGTTCGCGGATTTTTTCCCGCACGCTTGCACCCGTCGCCGCCTATTCGTTTCGCCTGAAGCGCACCCGCCAAGGTATGGCTGCGGAGCCGGGGATCGATCTTTCGCGCGTCCGCGTGTCTCAATTACCGCGAGCGCGCGTCCCTGTTCATGGAATCCCGAAAATGACGCCGGGATTTTCCGGCCGGAACGTTCAATCAGGGCGGACTATGAGAGTTTAGGAGTCCGGTGGTCCAAAGTCTATTGCTGTTCGGGCCGGCGCGCCCCCATTCTCATCGAGATCCCGCGCCCAACGCATGCGCACGCCGTCTATCGGTCGAACGACCATCGCGTAGCATCCATTGGTGACGCGGAAAAAAAATTGTCGGAGCCGCGCTGAGGCAGCGCCGGCGGCTATTCGTTGAAGCCCAGCCGATGCGAAAGTTTGCGGCCTGCCGCCACGATTAGCGGCGCCAGCTCGGCGCTGATCCGCTCCGGGCCGAGCCGGTAAGCCGGTCCGGCCACCGCCAGCGATCCGACCACCGAACGCGTATAGTCGCGCACCGGAGCGGCGACCGAGGCCACGTCCTCGAAAAATTCGCCGTTGTCCACCGCGTAGCCCTCGCGCGCGACTGCCTGAAGCTGTTCGATCAAGGCGGCGCGATTGACGATCGTGCGGTCGGTATGGCGCGTGAGCTGTTCGGGCAGGATCGCGCGGATTTGCTCTTCGGTGTCGAACGCCAGATGGGCTTTGCCGATCGCCGTGCAATACAACGGCAGCGTAATCCCGATCGGCGGCGTGATGCGGACCGCGCGATCCTCGGGTTCGGCCACCTCAAGCGGCACCGCGCCATCGCGCCGGACGATCGAGACGAAAACGCTTTCGCGGCATTGCCGGGCGACGTCGGTCAGAATCGGCCGCGCCTGCCGCACCAAGCCCATGTGATGGATATAACGCCGTCCTAGCAGGAGGCATTTGATCCCGAGACGATAATTTTCGCTGGCCCGGTTCTGCTCGATATAGCCGCGCGCTTCGAGCGTCGCGAGCAGACGGAAGACGTTGTTCTTATGCAGTTTGAGGCGTTTGGAAAGTTCGGTAACGCCGAGTTCGTCGGCGTCGCCGAAGAATTGTTCGAACACGTCGAGCGAATGCGCGACGGATTGAATAACGTAGTTTGTCTTTTCGCGGCGCGTCATCTATGCGATCACTCCAGAATCCGGCCGCGCCTTGGGCTTGGGCAGAGCGGTCAACCGGTTTGGAAAGCTGTTTTAATTTAGACGGCGCGGTCAAAATATGTCAACGGCGCGGTTCGACCTCGCCACGCCAGGCTAAGTAGCTGATTTTGCGGCTATTTCTCTCCAAAAGCGCATTGGAGCACCCCATGCCGAATCCCCCGAATCCGGATTTCTTCCGCCGTATCGACGAATCCGACGACGAACTGTTCTACAGCTATCCGCGCCTGGTCACGCATATCGATGACGCAGCGATCGCCAAGGTTGGCGAAATTTACCTCGAACGCTTGCCGCGCGACGGCGTGATTCTCGACCTGATGTCGAGTTGGCGGTCGCATCTGCCGTCCGCGCTGAATCCGCGCCGGATAATCGGCGTCGGCCTGAATCGCACCGAGATGGAGGAAAATCCGGCGCTCGACGAGGTTATCGTGCACAACGTGAATCGCGAGCCGCGGCTGCCGCTCGATGACGCCGGTTGTGACGGCGCGGTGATGACGGTTTCGGTGCAATATTTGACCCGGCCGATAGAGATTTTCGCGGAGGTTGGCCGGGTGTTGCGGCCCGGCGCGCCATTTATCGTGACCTTTTCCAACCGGATGTTTCCAACCAAGGCGGTCGCGCTCTGGCGCGCCACGAACGATGAGCAGCACGCACTCGTCGTGCCCCGTTATTTTTCAGAAAGCGCGCGCTTCGATCGGATCGAGACGATCGATCGCAGCGCGCCAACCGATCCGCCGAGCGATCCGATATGGGCCGTGGTCGGCTGCCGATGCGCCGATTGACGGAATTGGCCGGACGAAACCGCGATAGCGATCGCCGCCGGGCCGTGCCTATGATTACTGCGGATCGTGCGTACCGTTCTGCCGGCACGGCGCGATCAAAGGCGGGAATCGAGTGATTGCGAATCGCGGCCTGAGGCATCTGGCGCTGCGCGTCGCTGACGTAAAACGCGCGACGGAATTTTACACGCGGGTCTTCGGGATGCGCGTCGTATGGCAGCCGGACGCCGACAATGCCTATCTTAGCTCAGGATGCGACAACTTGGCGCTTCATCGCGGCGACGCCGGCGACCGTGCCGCGCAGGCCCTCGATCATCTCGGCTTTATCGTGCCGACCGTCGCGGAGGTCGAAGCGGCCTACCAATGGGCGCTTGAGAACAGCCTGGATATCGTCAATCCCCTTAAGCGTCATCGCGACGGCTCGGTTTCGTTCTATTTGCGCGATCCCGACGGCAACGTGATCCAGGCGCTTTACGAGCCGCTCACCAGCGGTCTCACGATCGGCGGCGAACGCCGCTAGGCGCGGGCGGCGGGTAGTTCCCGGCTGTCCGGAGGTGAGATGACTTCGATGCTCAAGGGCCGCGCGACGGCGCAGGCGACAGCGGCGTATGCGGGCCGTTTCGCCGACCTGCCGGGCAATTTTCGCGAAATGACCGGCGTGGCGGTTTCGTCGATCGGACTGGGCACCTATCTGGGCGAACCCGACGACGCCACCGACGCCGCCTATGCCGAAGCGATCCGGACCGCGCTGCGCGGCGGAATCAATCTGCTCGATACGGCGGTCAACTATCGCTTTCAGCGCAGCGAACGGGCGATAGGCGCCGTGCTCAAGGAAATGGCCGGGCAGGGCGCAATCCGGCGCGAAGAGATCGTGGTCGCGACGAAGGGCGGCTATCTCACCTTCGATGGCGCCGTGCCGCCGGATCCGCGCCGCTGGTTCGAAGAGCATTTTATCCGGCCCGGAATTGTCGCAGCCGACGACCTGGTCGAAGGTTCGCACTGTCTGACGCCGCGCTGGCTTGCGGCGATGATCGAATTGAGCCGGGCGAATCTCGGTCTCGAAACAATCGATATTTACTACCTGCACAACCCGGAGGCGCAGTTGCCGTCGGTTGGGCGGGAAGAATTCAAGCGGCGGATTCGCGCCGCGTTCGATTTGCTGGAGGCGAAGGCCGCCGAAGGTCTCATACGGGTCTATGGCGCGGCTACCTGGAACGGCTTGCGTGTCGCGCCCGACGACCGGTCCTACCTGTCGCTGGCCGAAATGGCCGCGCTCGCCGAAGAAGCCGGCGGGAAGGACCATCGCTTCCGCGTGATCCAGATGCCGTACAACCTTGCGATGGCCGAGGCGTTCACCTCCCGCAATCAGCGGCTGCCGGACGGCGCGATGGGCAATACTCTTGCCGCCGCCGATGCGCTCGGGATCGCGGTATGCGCCAGCGCCTCGCTGTTGCAGGGACGGCTGACGCGGGGACTGCCGCCGCTTCTGAACGACGCCTTCGACGGTCTCGAGTCCGACGCCCAGCGCGCGCTCCAATTCGTCCGCTCGACGCCCGGAATCACGGTGGCGTTGGCCGGGATGAGTTCAGCGGCCCACGTCGCCGATAATCTGGGCGTCGCGCGGCGTCCGCCGGCGCCGTTTGACCGCCTGATGCGGCTGTTCAAAAAGGTCGGTTAGTGTCGCGTCCCCTGAATAAGTTTGCGCTCCGCGTCTATCTTGCGCTCGGCGCGGATGCCCGGATCAAGTCCAGGCATGACCAGTTCTGTTCGTCATTGCCGGGCCCAGACCCGGCAATCCCTCCCTTGTCGCTCCGCAGTGGGCGACCTGCGCGCCGCGCTGATAAGGCATCAGGTGAGAGTTATTTGCGGGACGCCACACTAAACAGGCGCGAAGCCGCCGATCGCGTTCACGGAGGATCGGCAACAGGGATCGTTTCCCGGTCGCGCCGGGTGTGCGAAAGCGCCGCGTAACGAGCCAAGTCGGTTCCGGACTGTTCCACGGCATCGGAAGATGAGTTTGTATCGACGCCGCGAGCGTCGGAGAATTCACTCAAGAGGCGGAAAGGATTGGTCGGGCATGCAGATTGAGCGGCGGTTAAGCGGCGGCCGGCGACGGGCGGTTCCAACATTAATCGCCTTGCTTTCGTTTATTCTGGCTTTGCCCCCGGCGCTTGGCGCCGCCAATATAAATTTCCCGCCCACGGATTATGTGATTCGCAGCGGCAACGGCGCGCGGATCATCGGCCATGCGCATTTCGAGCTCGAGGATGGTCCGGACGGCCTGCGCACGCTGCATGGCGATTACCACTATTTAAACGGCGCTTCCGATGTCGAAGACGACACGATCCGCCTCCTGAGCGGGCCTGCCGAACCGATCTTCGTGCGCTTCCGTCACGTTTTCTACAACCCGGACGGCTCGATCGATCGGAGCGGCGAAGCCGACGTAACCGCCGGCTTTGGTCAATGCACGATTTATAAGAACGGCGTGGCGCAGGCGACGCGCGGCCAACTGACGTTTCCGCCGGATACTTTCGCCGGCGCGGCGGTCATAATTCCGGTGCGCGACCACGTGATGTCCGGCGTGAGCGGCTCGCGGGTCTTCCACGTCTTCAATTGCGTTCCCGGTCCTAAAGTGATCAAGGTCACCCTCAACATCCACCGGCGCGCCCCATGGGCATATTATTCCGGCAATTTGGTCGAAGTCGGACTAAAACCCGACTTCGGATGGCTGAACCTCGTCATCGGACCGTTTTTACCCGAACTCAGAGTCTGGTTCGATCCCAACGACGATTGGTCTTTCGTCGGCTCCAAGGCGGCGCGCTACTACAAGGGAACCGACATCATGCTGGTTCGCGTTTATCAGCGCTCGTCCAAATTCCATCAGGGCGGGCCCGCACCGCGCGTCGGCGGAACGCCCGCGCCGACGCTCTCCGCTGCGCCGGTTCCGACGCCGGCCGCATCGATACCGCCGCCAAGCCCGGCCGTTCATTGAAAGGAAAAATCGGCGCTTCCGCGCGGAGCGGGCGCAAGGCCGGCCCGTCGCTACGCGGAAGCGCGCAATTGCGATTCGCAATTTATTGGGAACCGACGCCGAACGGGCGCCGGTGCGGACGCTAAAAGTGAGTCGCGCCGTTCTCGCCGTAATGCCGCACTCGCGAACGCTGCGGTTTACGGTATTGGAAAGTCACCTGGCATTGCGGACATACGCCCTGAGGTTGCGCGGCGCCAGGCTGGCGGGACAGTTTGACGTATTTGACGGCGCCATCGGTGCACAGATGGCCGGCGACGGGATAATCCCACACGATGCGAACGGCGGTGGTGTTTTCCATTGGCTGCGCTAATGCTCCCTCATGCAAGTCGGATCCTTTTGGTTGATGCGCCCGGCGGGCCGGACGCGGCTTCCGTGAATAGGTAAAGATAGTGATTTCAGACGTTGGATCAATCACTTTTGTTCAATTCCAAAAAATTTTCCGAAAAAAATTTCCGACGCTCGCCCCGCACGCCCGGAATGCCCGATCCGCCGGCCTCGGGCGGGTCGGCGCTGAACGCCGAATCGACTCATATTCAAGCCGTGCGACGCATCGCCGTGGGTTTGAATTCCTCGCAACAGTCGCCCATGTTGGACATGAACTGCGCGCCGCATCTGAAGACGCGGCGCTTTATTCAAGGATTGCCGGCATGAATACGAAACGACGACGGAGCCCGTGCGCGCTCCGCTCGATTCCGGCCGCGACGGATCGCGCCGGACGATGAAACCACGAAAAATCCGCAAACTGCTGGTCGCGAATCGCGGCGAGATCGCGCTGCGGGTGATGCGCACGGCGCGCACGATGGGAATCGCGACGGTCGCGGTCTATTCCGACGCCGACCGCGCCGCCGCGCATGTCGGCGCCGCCGACGAGGCATTTGCGATCGGCGCGTCCGAACCGGCTCAAAGCTATTTGAATATCGCCGCGATTATCGCCGCCGCCCGCGCGGCGGGCGCCGGCGCGATCCATCCCGGTTACGGCTTTCTCTCCGAACGGCCTGAATTCGCCCGCGCCGCCGCCGACAACGGCCTCTTGTTCGTCGGGCCGCCGCCGGAAGTGATGGCCGCGCTGGGCGACAAGGTCGCCGCGCGGCGAATCGCGGTGAAGGCGGGCGCGCCGGTGGTTCCGGGCGTCGAGACCGGCGATCTCGCGTCGGCGCGGAAATTCGCCGAACGCACGGGGTTTCCGGTTCTGGTCAAGGCGGCGGCCGGCGGCGGCGGGCGCGGGATGCGCGTCGTGGCCGAGGCCGGCGCGCTCGAAAACGCGCTTGAGGCGGCTTCGCGCGAGGCGCAGGCGGCGTTTGGCGACGGCCGGGTATTTCTCGAAAAATATCTGGCCCGGCCGCGCCATGTCGAAATTCAGCTCCTCGGCGATCGTCATGGCGAGGTCGTGGCGCTGGGCGAACGCGATTGTTCGATTCAGCGGCGGCATCAAAAAATCATCGAGGAATCGCCCGCGCCCGGATTTTCCTCCGCGGCGCGCGCGCGGATGATCGAGGCGGCGTTGAAGCTGGCGCGCGCGGCCGGCTACCAGAACGCCGGCACCGCGGAATTCCTGCTCGACGGCGAGGAGTTCTATTTCCTTGAAGTGAATGCGCGCTTGCAGGTCGAGCATCCGGTGACCGAGTTGCGCTTCGGCTGCGATCTGGTGGCTGAACAGTTGCGAATCGCGGAGGGCGATCGGGCGCGCGAGCCGGACTCGCCGCGCGGAGCGGCGCTCGAATGCCGCATCAACGCGGAAGATCCCGAGCACGATTTCAGGCCGGCCACGGGCCGCGTCATAAGTCTGACGCTACCGTCCGGTCCCGGCGTGCGCGTCGATACGCATCTGGGGCCGGGCGCGGAAATTTCGCCCTATTATGACAGCCTGGCCGCGAAGCTGGTGGCCTACGGTTCGGATCGCGAGGCGGCGCGGACGCGGATGCTGGCGGCGCTGGACGAATTTGCGCTGCTCGGACCGCGCACGAACGCCGCCTTTCTCCGCGACATTATCGCGAGCGACGCGTTCGCGCGCGCCGATCTTTCCACGCATTTTCTGGAGGAACATCTGCCGCGATGGCGCCTGGACGAGCACGCGATGCGAGCGGCGTTGATCGCGGCCGCGATGGCGGCCGAAGGCCGGATCGGCGCCGCTCCTGGCGGCGGAACCGCAGGCGCGAACGGCGCGAAGGCCGACGCGCGCCGGTCGCCGTGGACGGCGCTGGCCGGATTCGAAACGTGGGGGCGGCGATGAGGCTCAAACGGGCGGAGGGCGGCAAAACTTTTGCCGTAGAGATTTTAGCCTGCGACGGCAAAAATCTGCGCGCGTCGATCGACGGCGAAGAAATAAGCGGCGAAATCGAAATGACCGCCGACGGCGGCGCGATCCTGCGATTTGACGGACAGCGAATCCGCATCAACGGCGTGCGCGGGCGGAAATCGATTATGGTCGCCGCAGGGCCCGCTTCGTTTGAATTCACGGCGGTCGAGGGACGAATCGGCAGCGCCCATCATGGGTTGGCGGCGGTCGAAATCGCGGCGCCGATGCCCGGCAAGGTGCTGCGCGTGATGGTTGCCGAGGGCGACGTGGTGGCGTCGGGGCAGGGCGTGATCGTGCTTGAAGCGATGAAGATGGAGACCACGATTGCCGCCGAGAGCGATGCTACGATAAAGAAAATCCGCGTTAACGCTGGCGACGCGGTCGAGCATGGTCAGGTGCTGATCGAGTTCAGTCCGGCTCCGGCAGGTCCATCAGCCGGCGAATCGCAGGCTCAAGCGTCGTGAGCCATTGCTCGAATTCCAGGTCGCGATCGACGACAATCTCGAGTATGCCGTCCTTGATCAAGCGCAGGCGGCCGGGCGATTCGGTGCGCAGCGGAATAACCAGCGCCTCGCGCGAGATGCCAATCGCATCGGTAATCGAAAAGATCCGTTCGATCTCTTTGAGGGTGACCGCCTTTAACGTCATTGCGGGATGCTCCGGCTCTTTACATAAAGGGCGGGCGGTCTAAGCTCAATAGATGAGAGCGGCGGCGCGCGGCGGAGTAAAGCCATGTACGGAACGATCAAAAAAATTATCAAAGACAAGGGCTTCGGCTTTATCGTGCCCGACGACGGCGGCGACGAAGTTTTTTTCCATCGCTCGCGGCTGGCGCCGAAGGTCTATTTTGAGGATTTGCGCGAAGGTGCGGAGGTGCAGTTCGAAGTGCGGCCGGGCGAAAAAGGCCGGCAGGCTTTTAATCTGCGCCTGCGCTAGGACAACCACGCCCCGGCGGAATTGGCGCGGACCGAAACCCGGTCCTGTCCGCCACGGGCCATCAACCATAGCGACGCCGCAATGAATGCGGCTATGCGAACGAAAGGAGCGGCGCCATGGAGGAAACGACAGAACAAGAACAAGGGGGTTCCTGGGCCACCATAATCGGGGTCGTGCTGATGGCGATCTTCATTATCGGCGCCTTCAGCATCTTCCACATGCGGCAAGAGCGCGACTTGTCGCAGGATGCGGTTGGAATCGCACGGAACTTCATCCGCAACAGCCCCGTGGTCGATCAGAACCTTGGCGCGGTGCGTACCGTGCAGGCGACGTCGGAAAGCAGCGGCGGCGCCGAGGATTCGCCCATCTATGCCCTGGATTTCAACGTTTCGGGCGCAAAGGCGGCCGGAATCGTGAAAGTCAGCGTGGCGTATGCCCGCGACCAATGGCAGGTCCAGAGCGGCGACCTCGATCTGAACGGCAAATCCTACAATTTGCGATGACGTGACGCGGGCCGCGCCGGAGCTTTCCGGCGGCGGCCCGGCGCGGCGCCGAATCATGCGGCCGCCCAGGGTTTGAAGCGGCCGCGATCGTGTGGCGCCGAAAAGTCGATCGCGGGGCCGCGTGCGACGATCCGGCGCGGATTGATGCTCGCGTGACTTGCGTAATAGTGCCGCTTGATTTGTCCTAAATTTACGGTTTCGCCGACGCCGTCGAACTGATAGAGCGCGCGGGTGTAGTTCCACAGGTTCGGATAATCCGCGATCCGGCGCAAATTGCACTTGAAGTGCACGTAGTAAACCGCGTCGAATCGAACCAGCGTGGTGAACAGGCGCCAGTCCGCTTCGGTCATCCGTTCGCCCGCGAGGAACGGATGGCGCGCCAGCCGCGCTTCCAATTCGTCAAGCGTCCGAAAAAGCGCGTCGAAGGCTTCGTCATACGCCTGCTGCGCGCCCGCGAATCCGCATCGATAGACGCCGTTGTTCACGGTGTCGTAAACGGCCGCGTTAATCCGATCGATCTCCGCGCGCAGGCCGGCTGGATAGTAGTCGCGGCCCGCGTCGCCAAAACGATCGAACGCGGAATTCAGCATCCGGATAATCTCGGCCGATTCATTGTTGACGATGGTCGCGCGCTCGCGATCCCAAAGCACCGGCACGGTCACGCGGCCAGTGTAGTGCGGATCGGCGCGGGCGTAGATTTCGTGAAGAAATTCCGCGCCATGGATGTCGTCTTTCGTCGAGCCGGCGGTGATCGTTCCGTCGGGCGCATGAAACGCCCATCCGCGCTCGCCCATGAACGGATCCACCACTGAAACCGGGATAACGGCTTCGAGCCGCTTGAGCCGGCGCATGATCAGCGTGCGATGCGCCCACGGACAGGCGAGCGAAACATACAGATGGTAGCGGCCGGATGCGGCCTTGAAGCCGCCCGCGCCGGACGGGCCGGGCGCGCCGCCGGGCGTGATCCAGTTGCGAAAGCTGGTGGCGGCGCGAACAAAATGACCGCCGCTGGCGGGAAAGCTCTCCTCGGTCCGCCATTCGCCGTCAACCATGATGCCCATCGCGACCTCCTTGCCGGTCGCGCAGATTATCGCGCGCTTATCGCCGCCACGCGAACCATCGCGCAAGGATGCGGCTGGCGCGCGGCGTCAGGCGCGAGCGGTTGTACTGGTCGGCGAGCTTGCGGAAGGCCTCGGCCACGGTTGGATAGGGGTGAATCACACCGGCGAGAGAACTGAGCGGGTCGCGCCGGGCGATCGCGAGAGTGAGTTCCGAAATCATCTCGCCTGCGTGCGGCGCGACGATCGTGCCGCCGAGGATCCGGCCGCCGCGCCGCGCAACGTGGATTTTCGCGAAGCCGCCGGTGCGGCCGTCGAGGACGGCGCGATCCATTTCGCTCATCGGCAAATGCAGGGTTTGGACTTCGGTCCCGCGCGCCTCGGCCGCTTGCGCCGAAAGTCCGGCGTGCGCCAGCTCGGGGTCGGTGTAAACGCAGGAGGGAATGGTCAGCGCGCTCATTCGCGCGCGCCCGAAAAAAAGCGCATTGCGAATCACGATGCGCGCCATCGCGTCGGCGACATGAGTGAAGCGGAACTGCGTGCAGACGTCGCCGGCGGCATAGACGCGGCGGTTCGTGGTGCGCAAAAAGTCGTTGACCGTCACGCCCGCGGCCGAATCGCTCGCGATTCCCGCCGCGCCTAATTCCAAACCGTCAAGATTCGGCGCGCGGCCGGCCGCGACCAGAATTTCGTCGGCGGCGATTCGCTCCGCCGCTTCCGTGCGCGCGCGGCGCAGCGAGAGCAGTTTGCCTTCAGCGGAGGCGGAGACCGATTCGATGACGCATCCGGCAAGCACCCGCACGCCTTCGCCGGCGAGCGTCCGTTCGATCGAAGCCGCGGCGTCGGCGTCGTCGCGGCCGAGGATGCGCGGCGCGCTTTCCAGCATGGTCACTTCCGCGCCGAAGCGGCGAAACGCCTGCGCGAGTTCGCATCCGATCGCTCCGCCGCCGATAATCGCGAGCCGGCGCGGCAGCGCGGTCAAGCTGAAGACGGTCTCATTGGTGAGATAGCCGACGCGCTCAAGGCCGGGAATCGGCGGCGCGGCCGGGCGGCTGCCGGTCGCGATCACGGCGCGCCGAAAGCGCAGCATCGCATCGCCGGCGGCGATCGCGTCGGGCGCGACGAAGCGTCCCGCGCCGAGAAATACGTCCACCCCGAGCGTGCGGAAGCGATGCGCGGAATCGTTGGCGCTGAGTCCGGCGCGCGCCTCGCGCATCCGCGCCATCACGACGCCGAAATCGATCTCCGCGGGCGCGCCGCGTACTCCGAGCGCGGGAACGCCGCGCGCCGCGGCGGCGGCGCGGGCGGCGGCCAGGATCGCTTTCGACGGCACGCAGCCGAAATTCAGGCAGTCGCCGCCCATCATGCGGTTTTCGATCAGAGCGACCTTCGCGCCCAGTCCGGCGGCGCCGGCGGCCGCCACCAGGCCGGCCGTGCCGGCGCCGATTACGACCAGATTGTAGCGCGGGGCGGGTTCGGGATTGCGCCAATCCGGCGGATGGACGTTCGCAATGAGATGCCGGTTGTGAGAATCGGCGGGAAGCAGCGCGAACTTGTCGTCGGGCGGCATCTCAACGCTCGCGCCGGCCGCGGCGGATCGCCGCGAAAATCATTTCGAGCGCAAGGCTGGAATAAACCGGAATCGCGGATGCGGAAGGCACGAGCGACGCTTATAATAACTTCCGCGATATTGTAAATCTTGAAAAATGGCTGTGCATGAGCATCGCCGGCTCGCCGCCGGACGCCATCTGAAGCTCGCGGTGATCACGGCGAGCGATACCCGCGCCGCCGGCGACGACAAGAGCGGCCAGTTGATTCGGGAATTGCTCGAAGCTGCGGGCCATCAGGTTGGCCGCTACGAAATTGTGCCCGACGAACCCGAACGGATCGCGGGGGCGGTCAGGGCGGCGCTTGCGGAATGCGACGGCGCGATCGTCAACGGCGGCACCGGAGTCGCGCCGCGCGACCGGACGGTCGAGGCGATCCGCCCGATGCTGGAAAAAGAAATTGAAGGATTCGGCGAGTTGTTCCGGATGCTGTCGTACCAGGAAATCGGAGCGGCGGCGATGCTGAGCCGGGCGATTGCCGGAATCGCGGGCGGACGTATCGTCGCGGCGCTGCCGGGGTCCACCGCGGGATGCCGGCTCGCGATGGAAAAACTGCTGTTGCCGGAACTCGGCCATCTGGGCCATCTGCTCGGACTGGGCGCGCAGGGACGCGATGAACCGATTGACGATTAAGCTTTTCGCCACGCTGCGCGAACGGGCGCGGACCAGCGAAATCGAGCGCGAATTCACGCCGGGATTGACGGTCGGCGAAATCTGGTCGCGGCTGCTCGTGGAATTCCCGGCGCTCGGCGGCCATCATGACGGCGTCGCCTACGCCGTCAATCAGGAATACGTGGAAGCGGATTATCGGCCGCGGGATCGGGACGAAGTCGCTTTCATCCCGCCGGTCAGCGGCGGTTCCGGGGCGCCGTGGCTCGGACCGGTTTCGATCGGCCGCGGCCCGATCGGCGTCGGCGCGCTGGAAGCCGCCGTCGCCGATCCGTCCGCCGGCGCGACCGTCACGTTCGCGGGCGCGACGCGCAACGGCAACGCGGGCCGGCGCGTGATCCGGCTCGAATACGAGGCTTACGAACCGATGGCGCTGAGCGAGATGCGCAAGTTGGCGATCGAAGCGGGACGGCGTTACCCAATCGTGCGCATCGCGATTCAGCATCGGATTGGCGTGGTCGAAATCGGCGAAACTTCCGTGGCGATCGCGGTTTCGGCGGCGCATCGGGCGGAAGCTTTCGACGCTTGCCGTTTCGCGATCGACCGGCTCAAAGAAATCGTGCCGATCTGGAAGAAGGAACATTTCGAGGGCGGGGAAATCTGGGTCGGATGCCAAACCTCGCATCCCCCGCACGCCGATCGCGCCTGATTTCGCGTTGGGCGCGCTCAGGCTCGGATTCGCCCGAAACCGCGCGAACTAGCCAGAAGCGACGATCAGGCGCCTGGTTCAGTTTGAATTCAGTGACTAATTCTTGCGCGAGCCGCGTCCCGCGCATTCTTGGCCAATAGATAGTTCGGATTGAGCTGAAGCGCCTTATCAAAGTCCTGAATCGCAAGAGCGTTCCGGCCTTCGGACGAGTAGCTCAATCCCCGACAATAGTAGGCGTCGGAGAAATCTGGGTCGATCGTGATCGCCTTGTCGAAGTCCTGAAGCGCGAGATTCTGTTGCCCCTCTCTGTCGTAAGCTTCGCCGCGGTTAACATAAGCCACGGCGGCGCGGCGTCCTGTTACGAACGGAGATTGGATCAAGGCGGTGCAACTGCTGATCCGGACGTCGGGATCGCTGGCGCCGCCACAATTTACCGAATCGGAGGCTCCAACGAGGTTACACCCGCTCAATCCGAAGGCCAGCGCCAGAAGACCCAAAAGCCCTTTGCATGACGACGCCATTGCCTTCAATTTATACAGTAGCGCTCGGTTCTGTTTAGGCCAAGACGACGCCGTTGAGACAGCAGGCATCCAGGGTCGCGCCGGAGTATCGAACAGCTAGTATGGTGTCCCGCAAATAAGATTGCACTCCGCGTCCATCATGCGCTCCGCGTGGATGCCCGGATCAAGTCCGGGCATGACCAACTCTGTTCGTCATTGCCGGGCCCAGACCCGGCAGTCCATCGCTTGCCGCCCCGCGATGGGCGGCCTGCGTGCCGAGCCGATAAGGCATCAGGTGGAAGTTATTTGCGGGACGCCACACTAGCTGCGCCGCGAAATCAGCCAGTACGGACCATTGACATGATATTGACCGAGCGGCCAGTATCGTTTAACAGAGTTCCCATCGATGTTGCCAAGCGAAATAACGGTCGAAAAGATAATTCTGGCGGAGCCGCGCGGCTTTTGCGCGGGTGTGGATCGGGCGGTCGAGGCGGTGCGCGGCGCGCTGCGCGAGTACGGCCGGCCGCTCTACGTGCGCCATCAGATTGTGCACAACCGCTTCGTGCTCGAGGCGCTCGAGCGAGAGGGCGCGATTTTCGTCGAAAGCCTTGACGAAGTGCCGGAAGGCCAGCGCGTGATTTTCAGCGCGCATGGCGTCGCGCCCAGCGAATGGGATCGCGCGCGCGGCCGCAATCTCAGAGTGATCGACGCCACCTGCCCGCTCGTGACCAAGGTTCATTCCGAAGTCGAGCGCTACGCCGTCGAAGGCAAAACCGTAATCCTGGTCGGACACGCCGGCCACGAAGAGGTCAAGGGCACGATGGGGGTGGCGCCCGGCCAGATGCTGCTGGTGGGGACGGTCGAGGAGGCCGCGGCGGTCGAAGTGCCCGATCCGAACGCGGTCGCGGCGGTCACGCAGACCACTCTCAGCGTGGACGACACGCGCGACATCATGATGACGCTCAAGCAGCGCTTTCCGGCGCTGGCGACGCCCAAGACCGACGATATCTGCTACGCGACGCAAAATCGCCAGAACGCGGTCAAAGAGCTGGTGGACGTAAGCGACGTGGTGCTGGTGGTCGGATCGCGCCAGAGCTCGAACGCCAACCGGATGGTCGAAGTGGCGCGGATGCGCGGGGGGCGCGCGTTTCTGGTCGATTCGCTGGCGGACGTCGAGCCGGAGATGGTCGCGGGGGCGCGCGCCCTTGGCTTGACCGCGAGCGCGTCGTCGCCGGAATGGCTGGTGGAAGAGATAATCGGCGCATTTTCGAAGCGCGGCGCGTCGGTCGAGCTGATGAAGATTAAGGAGGAGCGGATCCACTTTCCGCTGCCCAAGCCCGCCGACAATTGAGGGTCCGGCGCCGGCCGCGAAGCCGCGGCCGCGCGGGGAAGGCCGGACGACAGAGCGCAGTTCGCCAAGAGGAGGGGCGGCGCTGGCGGCTCGATGCATCCGCGACGCGGCTATATTGCGGTCGAAGGCCCGATCGGCGTCGGCAAGACCTCCCTGGCGCGGGCGCTCGCGCGCGAATTGAACGCGCGGCTGGTGCTCGAGCAGGTCGAAGAAAATCCTTTTCTGGCGCGATTTTACGAAGATCCGGACAATTACGCGCTGCCCGTCCAACTGAATTTCCTGATCGCCCGGTACAAACAGCAGCGCGACCTTGCGCAGCAGGATTTGTTCGCGCAGGCCACGGTCGCCGATTATCTCTTCGCCAAAGATCGGGTCTTCGCGGCGCTCAATCTTGCGCCCGACGAACTTGCGCTCTACGACAACATTTACCGCTTGCTCGACGCGCGGATGCCGAAACCAGATCTGGTGGTTTACATTCGCGCGAGCGTCGAAGTGTTGCTGGAACGGCTGCGGCGGCGCAAACGCGATTTCGAGCGGCATATCGGCGTCGAATACCTCGAACGCGTGTCGGCGGCGTTTCGCGATTTCTTTTTTTATTACGAAGACGCTCCGTTGCTGGTGGTTGACACCAGCGAAATCGATTTCGTCGCCGATTCCGCCGACCTGCGCGATTTGATTCGCGAAATCGAACGGAGCGGCGGGGGCGTGCAGCACTACGTGCCGCGCAAACGCTGAATCGAAACGCGCGCCGGGTCAGGCCGGCCGCGCCGCGAACTCGCGCTCGATTTCCCGCGCCAGCCGCAGGTCTTTTCCGGTCACGCCGCCTTCACTGTGGGTCGCGCAGACGAAGCGAACGCGGGTGTAGTTGACGTGGATATCGGGATGATGGTCGGCGGCTTCGGCGATTTCCGCGATACGGTCGATAAAGCGGATGCCGTCCATGAATTCCTTGAAGCGGAAGAGCCTGGAGATCGCGCCGTCGCCGAATTCCCATCCGGGCAGCGATTCCAGTTCCTTCACGATTCGATCGGCCGCAAGCGTCGCCATCGCGCCAACCTCCGGCGCGCTTGTCGCGCGCCCGTCCAGTATATTAGACCAGATGGGCGAATCCGCTCCATCGCGGGAGCTTCATACAGGTTTGGATATCGTGGCGACCACCGACACCCGCAAGATCATCCGCATGACGCCCGAAGAGGCGTCGAATTTCCTCGACGGCGCGATGAACGCCGCGCTGGCGACGATCGATCGCGACGGCTACCCGCATCTGGTGGCGATGTCCTTCGCGCGCGATGCGAACGGCGATATAGTCATGACCAGTTTCGGCAAAGCGCAGAAAGTCTCCAACCTGCGGCGCAATCCGCAGGCGGCGGTGATGGTCGATCGCGGCGTCGCTTATGACAAGTTGCAGGGCGTGATGATTCGCGGGCGGGCCGAAATCGTCGCGGACAAGGACGCCGTGCTGGCCGCGATGCGGCTGGTGATGCGCAAGCAGGCGCGGCTCGCCGGCCGCGGCGATCTGGCCGAGGGCGGGGAAATTTCGGAAACCTACCGGCGCCAGGCCGCCAAGCGGGTGGCGATCAGGATCAAACCGGAAAAATGGGCGAGTTGGGACCACGCGAAAATCGCCGCGGCGTCCCGGCCGCGCGCGGAGTGAAAAATATGGCGAACAAATACGTCACCGAAGAGGCTAAAAAGCAGATCGGCAAAGCCGGAGAAGCGCGCACGATCGAGGTCGAACGCGGCGCAATCCGCCGCTTTGCCGAAGCGATCGGCGATCCGAATCCGCTGTTCAATAACGAGGCCGAGGCGCGTCACACGCGGTTCGGCGGCATGATCGCGCCGCCGACCTTTTGCCGTTCCCTCTCGGCCGCGATTCCCGACGTCAAGCTCGACATGGGCGAGAGCTTCCGCGGCCTCGACGGCGGGTCGGATTGGGAATATTTCGAGCCGATTCGCCCCGGCGACCGGATCACCGTGCAGACCAAAATCGCGGACCTGCGCGAAAGCGCCGGCCGGCTGGGCGCGATGGTGTTCATCACGACGGAAACCAGCTACACGAATCAGTTCGGCAAGGTCTGCGCGCTGCAACGCTCGACCGCCATCCGTTACTAAGGCGCACTATGGGAGCATCGACGATGGCTCACAAACAGCGATATTTCGAAGACGTTGAAGCCGGGCAGGAAATTCCGCCGCTCGAAAAGCATCCGACCACCCAGCAACTGGTCAAGTATGCCGGCGCGTCGGGCGATTTCTACCAGATTCATTACGACAAGGATTTCGCGATCAAGAACAATCTCCCCGGCGTAATCCTGCACGGCGCGCTCAAAAACGCGTTCCTCGGCCAACTTGCCACGGATTTCGCGGGCGAGCACGGATGGTTGCGGAAGCTTTCCGTGCAATATCGCGGCATGGACCAGCCGGGCACGATGGTCGTTTGCAAAGGCAAGGTCGTCAAGAAGTACACCGAGCACGGCCAGCATCTGGTCGATTGCGAAATCTGGCTCGAAAACGCCAAAGGCGAAAAGACGACCCTGGGCAGCGCCAGCGTCGTGCTCCCGTCGCGCCATCAGGCGGGCTGACTCGCGCGCGAGCGTGATCGCGAGATGAAGCGGAAGTATCTTACCGCTTCGATCGAAGCCGCCGATTTGATCGATCGCCGCGTCGAGCCGCATTACGGCAAGACCTTGATGCGGTTGCTGGCGGCCCATGCGCTCGCGGAGAAACTGACCGCAATCGGCTATCAGCAGGCGCTTGCGGCGATCGGCGATCCCGACCTGGTCCCGACGATCAGGAAAAACCTGGCCGAAGAAAAAAAACACGCGCGGCTGGTTTATCGGCTGCTCGAAGAATTGGGGATGACCGAGGAGCAGGCCGATCGCTCGATGGTCAAGGCGGCGAAGTCGCCGTCCTTCGCCGCGCCGCGCCGCTTCGCCGAAGAGCCGGTCGATGCGCTCGCGTTGCTGATGGCCTCGCTCAGCCTTGACGTTACCGGGCTGCTGATGATTGGCGTCAATTATCGCGAATCGAGTTACGCGCCGCATGCCCGGGCGGCGGAAATCATTCTCGACGAGGAGGAAGATCACGAACTGTTCGCCGCGTCGGCGTTACGCGACGCCGCCGAGCGCTTCGGCGCCGAACGCGTCAACGCGGCGCTGCGCGATTGGCTGCCGATGGCGGCGAATTTCTTCGGTCCCGCCGGCAGCGGCTTCACGTTCGACTGTATGCGCTACGGACTCAAGGCGCGCGACAACGGCGAACTCGCCGAGCTTTACCTGACGATGATCGGCCGGCGGATCGGGCAGGCCGGGTTGTCGATGCCGGCGCTGACGCGGCGCTATCCATACGAGCTGGTTTGACCGCGCGCGCGAGCGGCCGGCCGGCAGTCGAATTTTTTTTCTGATTCCCGCCGCGTAATCGCGTAGCGTGTCCGTATGGCGCCGCGCTCAAAATGAAATTGCTGGAAGAATTGCGCGGCGATCCGCGGATCGCGATCGCGGGCGAGGCTCCGGCCGCCGCGGAAGGCCGCTGCGTGCTCTACTGGATGCGGCGTGCGCAGCGCGCTTATGACAATCCGGCGCTCGAATCCGCGATCCAAATCGCCAACGAACTTCGCTTGCCGGTGCTGGTTTATTTCCGCCTGAATCCGCGCCATCCGCACGCCAACGCCCGCCATCTGACGTTCATGCTGCAAGGGCTTGAAGAGACCGCCCAGGAGCTCGCAAAAAGACGAATCGGAATTGCGATGCGAATCGCGAACGGGCTGGGCGCCGCGAACGATCTGGCGCGTATCGCCGGCGAGGTTCGCCCAGCCGCGATCGTAATCGATCGCGATCCTCTGAAACCTTTGGATGCGTGGCGCGGCATGGCCGGCGTCTGCGGCGGCCGCCCGCTTTATTGCGTTGACGCCGATATGATCGTGCCGGCCGCGCAGCTTGGCCGCGAACATTACGCCGCGCGCACCATTCGTCCGCGAATCCACGAACGGCTCGAACGTTTCCTTCAGCCGATCGGCAATCGCGCGGTTCGCGTCGCGTGGCATGCGGAGCCGCTCGCGGATACGGTCGCGCCATCGGCCGCCGTGCTTGAATCGCTGGAGATCGATCGCTCGGCCGGCCCCGTCGCGGAATTTCCGGGCGGCGGCGCCGCGGCGCGCTCATGCCTGCGCCGCTTTCTCCGCGACCGGCTGCCGCGCTACGCAAGCGAGCGGAACCGGCCCGAAAAAGACGCGACGAGCGGACTCTCTCCGTACCTGCATTACGGCCAAATCGGTCCGCATACGGTGGCGCTGGCGGCGCGCGACGCCGAGGCGCCGGAAGAAGATCGGCGCGCGTTTCTCGAAGAGTTGATCGTGCGGCGCGAGCTCGCGATAAACTTCACGATTTACAATCGCCGCTTTCGCCAAATCGAAGGATGCGAGCGCTGGGCTTTGCGATCGCTTTCGGCCCATCGCGGCGACCCGCGCGAGCGCGTCTATTCCGAGCGCCAGTTCGATAACGCGCAAACGCACGATCCGCTGTGGAACGCCGCGCAGCGCCAGATGGTCGAATCGGGATGGATGCACGGTTACATGCGGATGTACTGGGCGAAGAAGATTCTCGAATGGAGCAGGTCGCCGCGCGCCGCCTATGAAGTCGCCGTGCGGCTCAACGATCGCTACGAACTCGACGGGCGCGACCCCAACGGTTACGCCGGAATCGCGTGGGCGATTGGCGGCAAACACGATCGCGCGTGGGGCCCGGAACGCCCGGTTTATGGGATGATTCGCTATATGTCCGCGGCGGGAGCGGGCAGAAAATTCGACCGCCGGGCGTATCTCGCACGATGGCTGGAGCGGCCGTTGTCGGAGGCGTTCAAATGACGCGCAACGCGATCGAATTCGGAATCAAGCGTGGCAATAGGAAGCGCACCAGCGTCGCGGCGAATTTTGGAATCGTGCACTGAATGACGGCGTTGGAACCAACCGCCGGCGGATACGCTCCGATCAAAATCGGCGTCTCCGCGTGTCTGCTTGGCGCCGAAGTGCGCTTCGACGGCGGCCACAAGCGCAACGATTTTCTGACCGGCGTCTTTGGCCGTTTCGTCGAGTTCGTGCCGGTCTGTCCCGAAATCGAACTCGGCCTGGGCGTGCCGCGCGAATCGTTGCGGCTGGTTCGCGACGGCGAAGCAATCAGGATGGCCGGTAATAAAAGCGGCGCGGACCATACCGCGGCGATGAACGAATTCGCCGCGCGCCGCGCCAACGCGCTGGCGCGGGAAGAGCTCTCGGGTTACGTGCTGAAAAAGGATTCGCCCAGTTGCGGAATGGAACGTGTGAGGATCTATGGCGCGGGCGGGATGCCCGTGCGCGACGGCCGCGGCCTGTTCGCGGCCGCGCTGATGCGCCGTTATCCGAATCTGCCGGTCGAAGAGGAAGGCCGGCTGAACGATCCCCGGCTGCGCGAGAATTTTGTCGAGCGGATCTTCGCCTATCGGCGCTTGCGCGATTTTTTCGGTTCGCGATGGAGCGCCGGGGGCTTGGTCGCGTTCCATACCGCGCACAAGCTGCAACTGCTCGCCCATTCGCCGCGCGTCTATGCCGAGTTGGGCCGAATCGTGGCGCGCGCCAAATCGCTCGAGCGCCGCGACCTGCGCGATCGCTACGAGCGCGATTTTATGGACGCGCTCGCGAAGGTCGTTCCGCCCGCCCGGAACGTCAACGTGCTGCAACATATCGCCGGCTATTTCCGCGAACATCTGGATTCGGAATCGCGCCGCGAGCTGGCGGATTTGATCGACGACTACCGCAATGGACTGACGCCCCTGATCGTGCCGATTACGCTGATGCGCCATTATGTGCGGCGCTTCGGCGTCGCGTACCTTGCCGGGCAGGTTTACCTGGAACCGCATCCAAAGGAACTGATGCTTCGCAATCATGTCTGACGCCCGGGCGCGGGCGCGCCGCCGCTTGTGATCGCGGAGGAAGGCGTAGTAATGGTCGCCCGATGCGGCTGAGACGCGGCGCGCGCCGTGAGATCAAACATGAAAATAGGATTATTCGCGGCCGGCACGAACCGGATGGCCGGGGGCGGGCTGCTGAAGACGCTGGCGGCGCATGCCGAGCGGGTCGGCGTCGCGACGCTCTGGGCGCCCGAACACGTGGTGCTGCTCGATCGGTACGTTTCGCGCTATCCATACACGGAAAACGGCCAGTTGCCGGCGCAGACCAACGCGCCGATCTTCGATCCGTTCATCTCGCTCGCGACCATCGCCGCGGCGACCTCGCGCATCCGGCTGGCGACCGGAATCTGTCTCGTGCCTGAACATAACCCGCTGGTTCTGGCGAAGACGATCGCGACGCTCGATTTCCTGAGCGGCGGCCGTTTCGCGCTGGGCGTCGGAATCGGATGGCTTGAAGAGGAGTTCGCCGCGCTCGGCATTCCGTGGGAACGCCGCGCGCAGCGCACCCGCGAGTATATCGGCGTGATGCGCAAGTTGTGGTCCGAAGACTTGAGCGATCATCGCGGCGAATTCGTTTCGTTCGCGGGCGTTCGGAGTTTCCCCAAGCCCGCGAACAACCGCCGCGTGCCGGTGCTGTTCGGCGGCGAAAGTGGTCCGGCCCTGCGCCGCGTGGCGGAATACGGCGACGGCTGGTGCGGCTTCAATCTCGCGCCCGCGGACGCCGCGGTCAAAATCCGCCGAATCGAGGAGTTGCTGAAAGCCAACGGGCGCATGCTCTCCGATGTCGAACTGACCGTCTCGCCGTATTCCAAACCGATCCAGCCCGACGATCTCAAACGTTACCGCGATCTCGGCGTCAGCGAGGTGATCTTGATCACGCTGAGGCCGCCGCGCGACGAAGCCGGCCTGGTCGCGAATCTCGAAGAAATCGCGCGGGAATGGATCGAGTCGGCGGCGAAGCTTTAGCCGCGGGCGCGGGGATCGCCGGGTTTCAAAATCAAGCTTGAAGGAGAACTGTACGCCATGAAAATCGGATACTTCGCGATTGGCATCGGACCGTCCGCGAACGCGGCCGCGATCCGCACGCTTGCGGTCAACGCCGAACGCCTCGGCTTCGCGACGATCTGGGCGCCGGAGCACGTGGTGCTGCTCGCCGAATTTTCGTCGCGCTATCCTTATTCGGCCGGCGAGTTTCCGATGCCGCTGGACGCGCCGATCGGTGACCCGTTCGCCACGCTCAGCTACGCCGCCGCGCTTACTTCAAAAATCCGGCTGGCGACCGGAATCTGCCTCGTGCCGGAGCACAACCCGGTCGTGCTCGCGAAAACCGTCGCGACGGTCGATCATTTGAGCGGCGGCCGCCTGGTGCTCGGCACGGGAATCGGATGGCTGGCCGAGGAGTTCGAAGCGATCGGCGTGCCGTGGGAGCGCCGCGCGCATCGCACGCGCGAATGCATCGAATCGATGCGCGCGCTGTGGGCCAACGATCAAAGCTCTTACAGCGGCGAATTCGTGAATTTCCGCGGCGCGATCTGCAATCCGAAGCCGGTCAACCATCGGCGCGTTCCCGTATGGTTCGGCGGCGAGAGCGGTCCCGCTTTGCGCCGCGTCGCCGAATATGGCGACGGCTGGATCGGTTTCAATCTGCTGCCCGACGAAGCCGCGGCGAAAATCCGCAAGATCGAGGAGTTGCTCAAGGCGAGCGGCCGCAAGCGCTCCGACCTCGAACTCGCGGTCTCGCCTTACGGCAAGCCGATCACCACCGATGACCTCAAGCGCTATCGCGACGCGGGCGCCGAGGAGGTCGCGCTGGTGCGGTTCGACATGCCCGGCGACGATGCCGGCATGAAAAGAGAGTTGGAACGGATGGCGAAGGAATTCGTCGAGCCGGCGGCCAAACTGTAGTTTTCGGCGCGCCGCCGGAATGCGGCGGGATCATTCAAGCGGGCGCGAACCGAGTGGTTCGCGCCCGCGCGATTTTTTCAGCGGGCGGTCATGCCGCCGTCCACGGGCATCGACGCGCCCGTGACGAACGACGCGTGGTCCGACAGCAGCCACGTCACCGCTTCTGCGATTTCAGCCGGCCGGCCCATCCGCGCCACCGGCTCGACTCCGACCAGCGCCTCCTTGAGCCGCGGATGCGACGACACCATTCCGGCGACCATCGCCGTGTCGATCACGCCGGGGCAGACCGAGTTCACGCGGATTCCGGCCTTGGCGTATTCGAGCGCCGCGGTCTTGGTCAGGCCGATCACGCCGTGTTTCGACGCGGTGTACGCCGGCATTCCGTGCGATCCGACGAGTCCCGCCGCCGACGCCGTGTTGACGATCGCGCCGCCGCC
>JAJXZF010000118.1 GCA_021780225.1 Deltaproteobacteria bacterium
TCGCCGCGGCGGGCGAACACCGCTGAACCCGGCAACTGAGCCGCCCATCATCACCACAGCGGCGATCAAACTGAGTATTCAAACCCCTTCCTCAACAGCCTGTTAGTGAACGTCCGAGTCGCTCCATCGTTGACCTTCGACACCAACGCGCCATCCAGCACATAGGCATATGTCGTACCCGGATGCTCGTGCGGCGGCGTCGATCCTCCCGGCGGATAGTCAACCGTGAGAATCGTAACATCGACGCCAGTCTGACCAGCGAGCGGCTGCTGCGACAGAACGTGAACAACGCCTTCCGATGCCGGACTGGAAGCCGCGGAGGCGCGGGCGACCAACAGGGCGGCGACTGCGATAAAAACAAAAGCAAGACCAATGATCGTAGTCCGGTACCGCATCGTTACTTAAGCTCCGAAAGGTTAGACGTCGCGCGCGCCGCCTGGGCGTTGCCCGCGACCTTGCCTGATGATTCGCTTTCAATCAAATTTTTCAAGGCCCTGCTATGCAGTCTGGAGCCACTCCAACGGACGCGGTCGGAAGCTCAGCTCACGTTTGGCCGTCTCGTTCGAGGCGCCTCGAAGCCGGGTCGCGTAATAGACGGAATCCGCTCCGGACGCGGCGAGCGCCTGCTGCTCCGTTACTTGAGGCGGTACCGGAGCTCCGCACGAGCGAGCAAACGCGGGCAGCCATACGCGCTGCTCGCTCGGGTCATCGTCCACGATATTGTACGCTCCCGCCGCGCATCGGAGCGCCGCTACGGTCGCCGCGGCGGCGTCTTCAATGTGGACGAAACTCGACACGCCCCCGCCTTCACCGATGATCGGAACGCGCCGTTGACGCACCTGCTCGCCAATATCGCCAGCGCTTGTGTACCAGGTTCCCGGCCCATAAAAAAATCCGTAGCGCAGAGCGACGCATTGTATCGCCGGAGTCTGGAAAGCAACCGATTCCAGCTCAACATACGTACGCGCGCTTGCGGCGACTCCGGGAGACGCATTAACCGCAAACGGCGTCGATTCAGTGGCGAGACCCGCACCAAGGCCATACCAGAATCCCGATGATTGCAGAATATAGCGATACACTCCGGCGTCACGCATCGCGGCCAGCAAGTTGATATTTCCCCTGGTTCGGACTGAGCGATCACGATCCGCCGCCGCCTTCATTTCTTCCGGCGTGTAATGTTTGGGCAGCGAGGTTAACTCGTTGATGACGGCATCGGGTCGAATCCGTTGAATTGCCGCCTTAACGGACGCGGCCTCGAGCGCATCGCCGGCAACCGCCTCCGCACCCATCTCAACAAGGGCGCGTTCTGAATCAGCCGAACGCGCCAATCCAAAGACCGTGTGACCGCTCTCCTTCAATAATCGAACCAGCGGCCGGCCGATAGCGCCAGTCGCTCCCGCAACCAAAACTTGCATCGCACACCTCCTGGAACGGCGTTGAAAATAAAGGACCGACCTGGAGCAGTGTACCAAAGCTGGGAAACCAGGTGCTTATAACCGCCTCAGCCAAGTCCTTTTCAAGCGTCAGCATAATTGGCTCAGCTGATCGCAGAACCCTCCGTTGGAGCAAACTGTCAGTCTTTCTCAAGCTTATAGCGGTCTCGCGGTCGACCACACATGCCGGTATGACACTTTGGCGAATTGCGGAGAGAAATCGGCCCGATGCGGGAGAATTCCGCGTCAGCGCGCCTTCTCCGATGCGCTTCAAATGGCGGAAAGCTACGCCTGGCGCGGCTTTCCGCCATTTCGTCTAGATTGCTGCGGAATCCGGCGGACTGTCTGGCGGAGAGGGGGGGATTTGAACCCCCGAGACCCTTTCGGGGTCTACACGCTCTCCAGGCGTGCGCCATAAACCAGGCTCAGCCACCTCTCCGCAAGGTTCGAGTATGCCATCCGAATCGCGCTTTGCGCCAGTAGAGGCGACCCGCGCAAGATTGACAGACTCCCGCCGCTCTCCGAACTTGCGCGCGATCGCGCAAAATTCAGCGAAAGCGGCAAATCAACATGCAATCAGGGGAAAAATATCTTCTTCGCCTTGCCTATCACGGGCAGGCCCGGTATCGCGGCCGCCTGCGAATCGCCGGGAGCGAACAAAGCGCATACGGAATCGCGATATACCAGCTTCCATCCCGGCTGTTCGAGCATTGTTTTATAAATTGGCGACTTCATAATCACCAACACGAAATTATGTGGATATTCATTTAGCAGCCGTGCTCCTGACGGCGGTCCGAAGAAAAAATCCAAATATTGGAGCAATACTTTTTGAGGATATACCGTGTCGAACCGGCTATCGTAAAAAACCTTCGATTCCGGAGCAAGATGCCATATCAAGTATTGCCCCCATTGTGATGGATTCAGGATATTGCCATGCAGGCCGTGATCCTTCATGAAGGCTACAGCGCCCGAAGGATACTGATCGACGGCCGGCAGTTTCGCCGATAGCAGCCCCTCTCTTCCGAATAGTACCGCTAACGATGCGATGAATATCAGAGCTTGACCGCCGATCGACATCCGTTGGAAGACGCCCGCCGTTTCCGGCGCTTCGGACTTGGCCAAATCGTCTTTTCCGGGCGCAAGCTTGTGGAACGCCAAATCAAGATGATGCGTAAGCAGCGGCGCGCCCGCGATCACCGGCAGAGGAATATTGCGGATCGCGCTAAACGCCGCCGCCGTCATCACCGCGGCAATCGCGACTAACGGCCAGTCGTCGCGCCGCGGCGCAAGCGCGACCGAAATCGCGAGCGCCGCTACATATACGGTCCACACCAAAAGCAGCAAATTATCGGAACCGCGCACGCCGGATTGGCGGACGACGGTGAGGATCGGCCGCCAGTCCGACATCACCTTATGCGCCAGCGGATCGTTCAACGACACAAACACAGTACGCCAGCATTCGATTCCGATCGGATTGACGAACGTCGCCGCCGCCGCCGCGAGCGTCAGCGCCGCCAGCCGCCACGTCCGCTTCAAGCCGCGTCTTGTAATTACCTCCTCGACGCCGATCGCGCCCGTGTAAATTCCGAGCGTCACCAAACCGATGAAGAATCCGCCGTGCAGGTTCGACCACAGTGCAAGCATCGGAATGACGAGCCAAAGCCGTGCCCGGCGACCGTAACAATCCCGCGTCAGCAGGAAAATCATCGCCGCGAACAGCGCGTAGGTGAAAATCTGCGGCCTGAATTGCATCACAGCGGCCAATGTAACCGCCGCGGTCGCGAGCACGCCGAATTGTATCGGCGCAGGCGCTCCCGTCTCGCCCTCCGCCATCGACAGCATCGCGATTGCGAACGCCGTTACGCTGAAATGCCAGAGCTTGAGGCCGATTACTCCCCAATGCCGGTAGATCGCCGCCATCATTACTTCAGTCAGCCACTCATGATGCAGCCAGAGATGATTCGGCGCCGAATAATTGTACGGATCGTTCGCGATGATTCGCCCGGCCCGTATCATCGCCTCGCCAAAATAGACATGTCCCCACAAATCCATGTCGGCGACGCGGCATGCGTTCGCGATCACAACCGCGACGAAGACAAGCGCGGCCGAGTAACGCCACAATGAGATCGATTCCGGCCGGCGCGCGCCGCCGGCCGGCCTGTCCATCGGATGCCGGCTTGCCTGACCCGGGATCACGGGAAATACTCGGCCGCCGGCTTTTCCGCAGGCTGGATATGCGGCGTGACCAGCGCGCCCGCAGTTCCGGCGCGGGCGAAGAGAGCCGACACGCTATCGCGGTAGATAAGTTTCCATCCGGACTCTCGCGCCATCATTTTGTATGCGGGCGTGTCGGGAGAAATCAGGACAAAATCATGAGGCCAGCCGTCGAGCGTCTTCTGCGCGCCAGGCAAATTGAATCGGAAGGAAATATACTCACGGATCAGCGAATATGAATAGAGCGTGTCATACCGGCCGTCGATGAAAACTTTCGACTGCGGCTCCGAGTGCCAAATCAGGTAATCGCCCCAGTTGAAATCATTCAGTAAATTTCCTTGCAAGGAATTCCGCCGCATAAACCTGACCGCGCCGACGGGATTTGCGATGTCCGATTTGAGGCGGCCGGTTACGATACCGAGCCGCCAGATAGCCACAATTGCGATCAAGCCGGCGATCCACGGATTCACGGAGGAATGCGCCTGAACGTCCGATCCGCCGTGACGGCCGCGTCTGGCGAGGCGCAGGGTCAGCGGCGATGCGCACGCAATAATCGCAAAGGGCAAATTGCGGGACGACGATATGGCGGCGGCGCACATGATCGCGGCGATTGCGACGAATGGGAAATCTCCCGCCCGCGGCGCGAGAGCGACGGCGAGCGCCGTCGCCGCCATCAGGCCGACGCCGCACAACACAAAGATTGCACCGCTGTGAGAATTATTCCATTGCGCTTCCACCGCTCGCGAAAGCGGCAGCCAATCGTCATTGGCGATACGGCTCACGGGGTCCGTCGCGGCGCGCGCAACCAATCGCCACAGACCGATTCCATAAGGATTCAAAAGCGTTGCGGCCGACGCCGCTAGCGTCAGCGCGCCAAGCCCAACTGCGCGCCGCACGCGCGCCGCGTCTCCGGACAATGCGGATATCATCATGCATCCGGCGTAGATTCCCAGCGCGGCGATTCCCATGATAAATCCGCCGTGAAGATTCGCCCAAATCGCCATCAGCGGAATTACGATCAATAAAGAAGCACGACGCCCGTACCAGTCGCGTGCAAGGAGAACCAGAAGTCCGGCAAACAGCGCGTAGGTGAAAAGTTGCGGCCGGTACTGCAACTGAACCATCAGGGCAATCGCGACGACCGTCATGATTTTGAACTGCAGCGCCGGCGCCGCTTCGGTCTCCGCCAGACTCATCGACGTGAACCCAAGTGTCGCGGCCACCAAAAGCAGCTTCCATAGTTTGAGGCCGAGAACGCCAAGATGATCGTATGCGAGCGCCATCAGCGCCTGGCATAACCATTCGTGATCGATCCAGATCGCGCCGCGCGCGGAGTAGGAATAGGCGTCAACAGCCGGCACGCGCCAAGTGGCGAGAATCGATTGGCCCGCCCGCAGGTGGATCCAAAGATCCGGGTCGGCCCACTGGCTGGCGTCCGCAACGATGATGATCAGTAAAAAAAGCAGCGGCGAGTATCGAAACAAACTGTAGTGCGCGCGGACGCGCCCGGTTCCGGCGGTAAGCGCAAACCCATTGTCCGCCGTCGCGACGTCGCGGTTCGCGCGCGGCGCCGCGGATGGCGTCGCGTCAATCATCGCCGGGCCTTCGCTTCGCTGGAATGTCGCCAAGCGGCGCCAATCGAAAAATGGCCGGCGGCGAAACTGATAGATCGGCGCAAGTTTCAGCGGTCGACATATCGAGCAAAACCCCCGCTCTCATGGAAAATACTCGACCGCCGGCGTCTCGGCCGGTCTGATGAGCGGGGCAACCAGCGCACCCGGTGTTCCGACCCGCGCGAAGAGCGCTGAAGTTGCGTCCCTATAGATCAACCTCCAGCCGGATTCAGTCGCCATTAGATTGTAGGCTGGAGCGGCCGGCGGAATCAGCACGAAATCATGCGGCCACTCGTCGAGCACTTCCTGTGCGCCGCGGAGATCGAAGTGGAAGTCGATATACTGATTAATCACGGAAGAGGTATAGAAAGTCTCACAGCGGCCGTCGATGAATACCTTCAATCCGGGACTTGAATGCCAGATGAGGTAACCGCCCCATCCAAATTCATTCAGAATGTTGCCTTGCAGCGCGTGCCGGCGCATAAACTCGACTGCGTCCGCGGGATATTTACCGGCCGTTCGCAGGCGGCCGCTCAGGATTCCGGTCCCCGCGGCAAGAAAAAAGAGCATCAAGACGGCGATAAACGGATTCACCGCGGATCGCGTCATAACCGTCGCTTCGCTTTGACGCTTGAGCAACGCCAGACGCCGCGCGAGCGGAGCGACGCAGGCAATAATCGCAAGCGGGAGATTTCGCGCCGCCGTGATCGCGGCCACGCACATGATCGCCGCGATTACGACGAACGGAAAATCATCCGCGCGCGGCGCCAGGACCACCGCCAGCGCGGTAGCCGCGATCAGGCCAACGGTGCACAACAGAAAAACAACGCCCGACAGATCGCCATGCCATTCTCGCGCCACGACGCGAGAGAGCGGCAGCCAATCTTCGTTCGCGACCCGAATCGTGGAATTCGACAACGTTCCCGCGATTACGCGCCACAAACCAATCCCATAGGGATTAGCGAGCGTGGCCGCAGTCGCGGCGACCGTCAGACCGCCGAGTTGCGCGCCGCGGCGAATGCCCGCGCCAAGTCCCCGCGCGTCGGAAAGCGCCGCTCCCAAGGAGTATGCGCCCAAGGTCGCCAGGCCAATTATAAATCCGCCGTGCAGATTGGCCCACAACGCCATCAAGGGAACAACGGCCAGCAACGCCCCTCGCCTGCGAAACCATTTGCGCGCCAACAGCGCCAGCAGAATCGCGAACATCAGATAGGTGAAAATCTGCGGCCGGAACTGCATGTAAAGCATCAGTCCAATCGCGGCGACAGTCATGATCTGAAACTGCAAAGCGAGCGCGGCTTCGGTCTCGGCCAAACCGATCGACATGAAGCCGAGCGTTCCCGCGACGCATATCAGCTTCCATGCCTTGAGTCCGACGATGCCGAAATGATTGTATGCGACCGCCATGACGGCTTCGCATAACCATTCGCAATCGATCCACGGCGCGCCGGCCGCGGTGTACGAATAAGGATCGTGAGTTGGGGCATGTCCAGACGCAAGAATCGCCTGGCCGAAGCGTAGATGGCCCCAAAGGTCGGGGTCGGCACGCTGCCCGGCGTCAGCGATCACGATTAGTAAAAGGAAGAGCCACGGCGAGTATCGGATAAGACTGTATCGCGCCCGCCGGCGTTCGCTTTCGATCGCCGGCGGACCATCGTCCACCGAGAGACGCGCCGCGTCGCTCGCGTTCTCGACGGCGGATATCGCGGCGTCAGCCATCGACGGAGGCTCGTTCCGCCAAATTCGTTCGCACTCGCGTCGGCGTCTCGCATTCGACGCCGATGCACTGCGCCAAACTCGCAATCACGGCAATAGAGTAACCGCGCGGCGCGCCAATGGCATCACCAATCGGCGGCGCGGCCGGTCGCTTCAGCGCGTGGCCGAGTAGCAGATCGTTTCGTTGCGCGTGCGAACTTTGCCGTCGGCCGCGACAAATGCGCGCGCGCCATCGGTCACCGTGGCGATTATACGGGCGCGGTCTTCGGCGTTGACCCGATCCAAAAGCGCGCGGAATTGCGCCGAGACGTCGATGCGCATCTGCGTGAAGTCGTCGGGCGAATCGAAAACGAACTCCACGATCATCCGCTCGACCGCGATCTCGCGAAACCCGGCCGCGCTCAATGCCGCGCGCATTCGCGCTTCGTCGGCGAGCCTGAGCGGTCCGAGCGCGTCGGGCGGCGGAGGCGGGATGGAAGCGATCCGCCTTACCGCTTCCGCGCCGATCGCGATCATCGGCACGCGGTCGGCGGTCGCCCACACGGCCGTGGCGAACCGTCCACCGTTCTTGAGACGCGCGTGAATTCCACGCATCGCGCCGGCGTAGTCCAGCATGAACATCAGTCCCCAGCGGCAAACCACCGCGTCGAAATCGCGTTCCGGAATATCGAGGCTCTCTCCGTCGATTTGGCGGAACTCGACGTTGGCGACGTTCGCGGCCGCCGCACGCTCTTTGGCAATCGCGATCATTCCGGGCGATTGATCGGTGGCGATCACGAAGCCGCCGGGCGCGGCCCGCCGCGCCGCGGTCAATGCGGGTTCGCCGTTGCCGGTCGCGATATCCAGCACGCGCGACCCCGGCCTCACGGCCGCAAGTTCGACCAACCGTTCGCTCACATGGCTGGCGCAGTTTTCAAACAGCGGCCACCACTTCTTCCAGCCGGCCGCGGCGGCGTCCCAGTCGCGCCGCTGTTCTTCCTTCAGATGTTCCGGGCTAACCGCATTTTCCGCCATCCGATTTCTCTCCCCGATCGGTCGCTAACCAATTATCGTTCTCGTACCACGACCCCGCGATCGCGCGCCACGACCCGCGGATATTCAGCGCGCAATTCCGCGACGACGTTCGGCGCCGCGCCGGCCTCGCCAACAATCGCAACCCGTGCGCCGATTCCAGCGGCCTTATTCACGGGAATCACCCGCAGGCCATCCTTACGCCCGCGCAAATAGTATCGCACAACGTTATCGGCATAGCCGGGCGCGACGACGATCGCTTCGCCGGCGGCGCATCGATGCTGCGCCGCGGCCGCCGCCTCTCGCCACTGCACGTCGTGATATTTGCGCGACCACTCCCACATATGGCCGATGGCGAGCGCCAGCGCCAGCGCCAGCGCCGCCGCGCGCAGCGGCCGGCTTTCGATCGCCGCGATCCCCAGCGCCGAGAGCATAAAGAACGGGGCGAAACCCGTAACCATATAGCGCTCGACGAATAACGGCTCGAGAATATATGACGCCGCCAGCACGGCGGCCGGCGGCGCCCACATCCAAATTAGAGCGAACAGCACGCGGTCCCGGGCGCGCCGCCAGCCATGGACTGCGCCCCATCCGGCAAGCGCCGCGTAGACCGGAAATGCGAACGTGCCCGCCGCCTTGTTGAACAGTGCGAATGGCGCCCACCACGCCGGCCGCTTGATCCAATCGATCGCGCCGATCTCCGCGGCATGCGCCGCCGAGCCCATCACCGCCGGCGCGAGCGGCGCCAGCAAGGCGGCTCCCGTGGCCAGCGCGGCGAGACTTCCCAGCGCGCGCCGCGCGCGGACCGCGGCGGGTTTCGTGCCGCGGCGCGCTTGAAGAAAAATATAAATCAGCCAGAGTCCGATCGCGCCCACCGCCGCGAGCGCGGTCAGATGGGCGGCGATCGCGAACGCGGTGCAAATCGCCGCGCCCGCGAACCAGAACCAGCCGCCGCGGTTGATTCCGTAAATCACACAGCAAGCCGCGCCGATCACCGCGTCGATTTCGAGCGGATACATCCGCGCCTCGCGCGCGTACTTGACCATCACCAGATTCACCGCGAACAGCAGCGCCGCGAGTGCGGCCGCCGCATCCCGAACGTCCGGCGGCAGCGGCGCGGCCGTCTGGTCGCCGCGGGCCGGCGCGAACAACTCGCGCGTCAAGCAGAACACCAGCGCGATTGCGAGAACTCCCGCCGCGGCCGACAGCGCCCGCATCGCGATCAGTCCGTCGCCGAACTCCCGCATCCACAGATGCAACGCCGCGTCGTGCAATCCGGCCTTGCCGGGATTGAGGGCGATTTGCGCGTGCAGCACCGCGGACAGCGACGGCGCCGCGGCGGCCGCCCACGACGCGCCTTCATCGGCGGACATTTCGAGAGCGTCCAAACGGTAAAAACGCAGGAAACCGCCCGCGGCCAACGCGACCGCGAGGAGCGCGAACGCGGGCAGGCGGCTCCGCGTCATTTCCCGGGAGTCGCAACCCATGCGCCAGGGCGCGGCGGCGCCGGCGGCGTCAATTGCATTGTTGAGCACGGCGGCCTTGGCGGCGCGGCGCAACCGGACGGCGGCGGGGATGCGGCCGGCATGAGATCGTCGTCAGAATGGCCATACGCGGTCTCGCCGTCGCGCGGACTCCGCCGGCCGGGGCGATATTCGGGGCGACGCGATACGCCGAAGTCATCGACCGCAAGCTAAAGTCCCTTCTTCAGTTTGGGCGCGGGACGGAACCCGACCGTCCGAATCGCCGGGATCGTCATCGGCGCGTTGGTGCGCGGATTGAATCCAGCGCGCGCTTTATGCCGTCGCACGGAAAATGTTCCGAAGCCGGGCATCGCGAAGCGCTTGTCGCGGCGAATCGCGCGCGCAATCTGATCGAACGCGAGCTCAAGAGTGAGCGCGACCGCCTTTTTCTGCTGGCGCGTCGAGCGCGCCACCGCTTCGATCAATTCGGCTTTGGTCATCGCAATCCGGGCGACATCGGCTTCGCCATGCGCGCTTTGCTCCGGGGCTGCATTCAATGTGGAGCGATCGTCTGGTCGAGCGCTTGCCAGACGAGGCCCCAGCGCACTCCCTGATCGCTTACGATAACTTCATCCAGCCCGAAATGTTCCATCACTCGTTCCAAAATCGCCGCGCCCGCGAAAATCACGTCCGCCCGACCCGGCTCCAGGCCGGGCATTTTGCGCCGCTGCTCCAGCGTCACGGCGCCGAAGCGCGCGATCGCGTCCAGCACCTGCGCGCGAGCCAGCCGATAACCATGAACCCGAGTCGCGTCGTAATGTTGCAGCCCCAGCGTGACCGCGCAGATCGTGGTCACGGTTCCGGCGATTCCAACCATCACCGACGGCGCGAACTCCCAACCCAGCTTCTGCAACAACTCGTCGCACGCGAGCCGGAGGTCGGCGGCCTCGCGCGCCGTCGGCGGATCGTGGCGCACGATTCGCTCGGTCAATCGCACCGAACCGAGTTGCAGGCTGATCAGGTCGGGCGCGGCGCCCGGTTCGGCGCGAATCAATTCGGTCGAACCGCCGCCGATATCGACGACCAGCAGGCGTTCTGATGGCTCAATTTTCAGCCCGCGCGTCGCCGCCAGCCACGAAAGCCTGGCCTCGCTCTCGCCGCTGATTATTTCCAGCGTCACGCCCGTGCGCTCTTTCACTCGCGCGATAAACTCCGCGCCGTCGCGCGCGTCGCGCAATGCGGCGGTCGCGACGGCCAGGATCCGCTCGGCGCCGAGTTCGCGCGCGCGCGAGGCGAATTCGCCGATCGTATCGAGCGTGCGCGCGGCGGATTCGGGATCGAGCGCGCCCCCGGCGTCGACGCCGCGACCGAGCCGGGTGATTCTGCCCATGTCGGCGATCTTCGCGACCGCCGCCGGCGGCGTCGCTTCCGCCACCAGCATCAGCACCGTGTTGCTGCCGACGTCGAGCGCGCCGATCTTCACGCCGACACCGCCTCGTGCGGAGACGCGCCGGCCGCGCATCCGTCATCGAGTCCTTCGCGCGCAATCCATTGATCGAACGCCGCGAGCGCCCGCCTGCCCATCGCGATCTTTTTCTCCCGTCCGCGCAGGCGCTCCGAAATCGGCGGCATCAAGCCGAAATTCGCGTTCATTGGCTGAAAATCGCGCCGCGCCGGTTCGGTAACGTACGCGACCAACGAACCAAGCGCGCTTTCCCGCGGCGGCGCGGTCGGTTCGCGACCGTTCGCGATCCGCGCCAGATTGATCGCCGCAAGCATCCCCGCCGCCGCCGATTCGACGTATCCTTCGACGCCGATCATCTGTCCGGCCAGCATCAGCTCGTCGCGTCCGCGCAATTGCAGCGTCGGCCGCAGCAGGCGCGGCGAGTCGATAAACGTATTGCGATGGAGCGAGCCGAGCCGCACGAATTCCGCCCGCTCAAGCCCCGGAATCATCCTTAAAACCCGCCGCTGCTCCGGATACGTCATCTTGGTCTGGAATCCCACGATATTGTAAAGCCGCCCCGCGCTGTCGTCCTGACGGAGCTGCACGACCGCGTACGGCCGCCGCCCGGTGCGCGGATCGGTCAAGCCGACCGGCTTCATCGGGCCGAACGCGAGCGTCATCGGACCGCGCCGCGCCATCTCCTCGATCGGCATGCAGCCCTCGAAATAGATCGGTTTTTCGAACGGATGGGCCGCAACCTTGTCCGCCGCCATCACGGCCTGGATAAACTCATGATAACGCGCTTCATCGAGCGGGCAATTTACATAGTCGTCGCCGCCGACGCCCCATCGCGACGCTTTGAACGCGACCGTAAGGTCGATCGATTCGGCGGTCACGATTGGCGCGATCGCGTCGTAAAAATAAAGCTTGCTCTCGCCAATCAACCGGTTCAATTCCCGCGCGAGCCGCGGACTCGTCAGCGGTCCGGTCGCGATAATCGCGGGCCCGGCGGGAATCGCGGCCGCTTCCTCGCGCATCACTTCGACCAGCGGATGCCGTTCCAAAGCGCGGGTGACAAACCGCGCGAAGTCGTCCCGATCCACCGCCAGCGCGGCTCCGGCCGGAACGCGCGCGCGATCGGCCGCCGCGATGATCAGCGAGCCAAGCCGCCGCATCTCCTCCTTGAGCACGCCGACCGCCGTCTCGAGCGAGGCGTTGCGCAGCGAATTCGAGCAGACCAGTTCGGCAAAGTGCGGCGTCCGATGCGCCTCCGTGGTAGCCGCCGGACGCATCTCGGAGAGCCGCACGCGAATGCCGCGGCGCGCGAGCTGCCACGCCGCCTCGCTGCCGGCGAGTCCGGCTCCAATCACGTTTACAGGCGTTTGCTCCATTCTCTTGTGCGGCAGCGGCCAACCGCGGATGCGCCGCGTTGAAATCGTGCCCCGTTTGCCCGGCGCTGTAAACCACGCGCGCGAAGGCGGCCGGCGCGAACTGCTGGAATTATGCCGATGCGGTCGGGCGGCCCGCGGCGAGCGCGAACGCGATCGCGCGATAGACCTCGGCGCTGAAGGCCATTCCGATATGCGATCCGCCGGCCTCGACGTTGCGTGCGCCCGCTCCCGACGCCAGCGCGCGCGGGTAGCGCACGATCCGGTCGCCGCGCGTATAGATCGCGGTGAATCGAATCGACGGCGGAATCGGACCGCCGTCAAGCCCAAGCGGCGAGCCCAGCGCGATTACGTCGCTCACGAGTTCCGGACGCCGGCGCGCAATCGCGCGCGCGTGGACGCCGCCCAGACTGTGGCCGACCAACGCGACCGGCCCGCCAACCGCGCGCGCCGCCGCGACCGTCCGTTGCTCGATTTCGGCAAGCAACGCGGCGTTGAATCCGGTATTGCGGCGCAGTCCCGATTCGAACGGCCGGTAGCCGATTCGCCCGAGCCATCCGCGTAGCGTTTCCAGATAACCGTCGCCGCCAAGAAATCCCGGAATTACGATCACGGGCCGGCCGTCGCCACGCGGCGCGTCCCACCCATACAGATAGATCGGATCGGCGACCAGGCGTCCGTACTCGATCGATGCTTGAACGGCTTCGGCCGCCAGTCCGATCACCGCCGTCGCGCCGAGCGCGGCAAGGATCATCCGCAGGATTGCCGCGGGCGGCATGGCGCCGGCCGAATCCGCCGCCGCGTAACGGTCGCGGTTCATTTGCGCGTCCCGTAGGCAAGATGCGTTCCGCCGCCGTAGCCCGCCTCGACCACCATGCCGGTCAGATAAGGCGCCAGGTTGCTCCACGGCCGCTCCAACCCCGCCAGCGTCGTGCGATGCGCCTCGGTGGCGGCGGCGGGGCGCATCTCGTACAGCCGCATGCGGATTCCGCGGTGCGCGAGCTGCCACGCCGCCTCGCTGCCCGCGAGGCCCGCTCCAATCACGATTATCGGCTCGTTGTTCATCCGCATGCGCGGCCGCGGCCGGATGAAATCGTGCCGTGCTTGCCCGCCGCTGTAAACCGCGCCGGGTCGCTATCAGGAGGGATTTTCCCGGATTGGGCTGCGCCTATGGGCGCGCGGCCGGGTTCTCCGACTGACGAATCCGGCGGCGGAACGTTCTTCGCGCGCGATCACGATACGGATCGCCGTCATTCGACGCCCACCAGAAGACCGGGCATTCTGTCGTCGAAAGCATGCTCAAGTTATGCGGATTATTGGCCGCGCGCGTTTCCTTGCCACATGCCCCCCATTCTTCGTCCTCCACGCCGGCGGTCGGCGCGACAAAGTAATCGTCCGCGCCGGTTCGGTGCGCAAACGCCATCGATAGCCCGCCCTCGGCGTGAAAACGTGCAAGCCGCGCCGGCCTGCCTGTTTGCGCAAGCCGCAATCCGCTCTCGTCTCATCATGATGCGCTGTTGCCTGCGGCCGCCGGTCAATGGCTGCGTATTGGTCTGCCCATGGGCTGGCAGCGCAAGCGTCATAAACGCGAGAAACGCAAAAGCGCCTGTAACCGTGATCTTCAAACGTCCACCTCTTTTTCTCTCGCGGATCGGCGAACAACCATGGCGTGGCGCGGGAACTTCGCGGCGCCCGCCGCCGATCACGCGCAGGCATGGAGACCAGGGGGCGTCTCCAGGCGATTTTCCTGATTAAAAGGTCCGCCAAAGATTAAGACGGAGAACGATTCGATCGGTTACGAACGTTCCGGCGTTCCCGACGAGCGTCAGGCCCAGAGCTGATCGATCAGCGCCGTGTCGAGATAGGCGGTGCCCTCGCGAACCTTGCCATTCTCGAACCGCATCACCCAGCAGTACGTCTGATGATAAATCGCGCCGTTTTTGCCCGACGATCGGCCGTCCCACTGCAGAACCAGCTTGTCGCCCTCGGCGATAATATCGCGCACGGCCGGCACGATCGGCCCGGCCAGTTTCGCCGTAAGCGGCTTGACCGCGCCTGCGACGAACGCCTCCCGGCCCGGATAGGTCCGCGACACCGGCGTGCCGCCGATCACGGTCCAGCGCACATCCTCCGCGAGCAGATTGAAAAACGCGTTGCCGTCTCCGCGCGCCCAGGCCGCGAAGGCGTCGGTAATCAGTTTCTTGTTGTCGGCGGCGCTCATCGTCATCCCTTTCAAGTTCTATTTTAATGAGATTTGTTTGAATACCAATTCCGGCGCAATTGGCTATTTGGCGCGGTCCATTTTGCGTATCGCCTGCTCAACGCCGGGCAGCCGCTTCGGCCGCGTCTCCTCGCCCCGATCGATCTTGTTGTACGCGGGCATCCGGCCGAGAAAATGATGCGAATGCGCGTTGCGCACCGCGGTCCGGAAACCCATCGCGTCCTGCGCCTGATTGACCGCGAATTTGGCCATCCGCAATTGGAATTCGTCGCTTTCCGCGATTCGCGCCGCCAGCGCCGCCGTTTCGCGCTCCAGCGCGGCGCGCGGCACGACCATATTCACGAGACCCAGCCGCTCGGCTTCGCCCGCGCCGATAAAGCGGCTCTGAAAAAGAATCTCCTTGGCCTTGCGCGGACCAAGGTCCCACGGCGCGGAAAAGTACTGCGTCAGCGACGGCAGAAACATCGCGTCGTCCGCGGCGACAATCAGGTCCATCGCCGACGCGAACATATATCCGCCGAAGATGCAGTAGCCCTGCACTTGCGCGATCGTCGCCTTCGGCAGGTCGCGCCAGCGCAGCGTGTTGTCGAGAAAAATCTCCCACGATTTCCAGTGCCGGTTGGCCAGCCCGCGCACGTTGATATAGCTCGACGAATCGGCTTTCTCGTCGGGCGTGCCAAGGTCGTGACCCGAGGAAAAATGCTCGCCGGCGCCCGCCAGAATCACCACTCTGACTTCGGGATCGTCGGCCGCCGCGGCGAAGGCGCGATCCAGCTCCTTCAGCAGCGCGGTCGATTGCGCGTTGCGGAATTGCGGGCGGTTGAGGGTGATTTTCGCAACCCGGCCGTTCTTCTCGTAAAGCAGGGTCTTGTAAGCCATCGGACGCCTCCACAGGTGCGCGCCGGCGATTGTCGCGCCGATCGGCGCGCGGCGCCAAGCGCGCAGTGCGGATTTTTTCCGCCCGCCCGCGCATGCTAGCGAAAAAGCCGAAGCCGCGCGGCGGATACCGCCGCGGCCGGAGGTAGCCGGATGTCCACCGTAACGTTCGAGAGCAATGGCGCAATCGCGATCGTAACCCTCAACCGGCCCGAAGTGCGCAACGCCGTGGATCGGCCGACTGCCGACGCGCTCGCCGCGGCATTCCGGCGCTTCGACGCTGACCCGGCCCTCCATGTCGCGATCCTGACCGGATCGGGCGGCGCATTCTGCGCGGGCGCCGATCTCAAGGCGGGCGCCGGCGATCGTGGCAACCGGGTCACGCCGGACGGCGACGGCCCTCTCGGATGCACTCGGATGCTGCTGGGCAAACCGGTGATCGCGGCGGTCGAAGGACCGGCCGTCGCCGGCGGACTTGAACTTGCCTTGTGGTGCGATCTGCGCGTCGCCGCGCGCGACGCCGTCTTTGGCGTCTATTGCCGGCGTTTCGGCGTGCCGCTGGTCGATGGCGGCACGGTGCGCCTGCCGCGGTTAATCGGGATGAGCCATGCGCTCGACATGATTCTGACCGGCAGAGGCGTCGGCGCGGAAGAGGCATTGCGGATCGGTCTGGTCAACCGGCTTGCCGAGACCGGCGGCGCGCTTGCCGCGGCGCGGCGGCTGGCGGAACAGATCGCGGCGTTTCCGCAGGGCTGCATGCGCGGCGATCGGCTCTCCGCGTATGAGCAGGCGCCGATGGGCCTGGCGGAGGCGCTGGCTAATGAGCACCGGCACGGCATCGCCACGATTCGGTCGGGCGAAACGGCCGCCGGCGCCCGCCGTTTCGCGGACGGGGCCGGCCGTCACGGCCGCTTCGGCGAATGATCGGCCGGCGCCACGCGCGAGCGATGCGGCGTCGATCCGCCGGCGGATTCAGAGCCGGCCAAAAACCCAGACCACCCGTCCCAGCAGCTTCAATTGTTCGGGCCGCACGGTCGCAGGTTCGTACGCGGGATTGTCGCCGCGAATCAGCAGCGAACCGTCAGGCTGGCGCTGAATTCGTTTGATCGCCAGCTCGTTGTCGGAGCGACTCACATACACGCCGTCGTAACGGAAACGGTTTTCGCGCAAATCCGTGAGCACCACGTCGCCTTCGTCGATGGTCGGGGCCATCGAATCGCCAACCGCCTCGACCATCGCAATCGCGCGCGCGTCGGCCCCTAGGACACGCTGCAGCCAGTCGCCGCGCAAACGCAGGTACTCGACGATTTGCGGACTCGGCGGCGGAGTCGGCGTGGAGCGCCCCGCGCCTCCCGGATGGTCGGAAGCTTCAGCGACGCTGGCGGTTTCGCCGCGGATGCGGCCGGAGGCGCCGCGGCCAGTCGCCAGCCATTCGACCGAAACGCCGGCCGCCTTGGCGAGATTCACGAGGCTCATCATGCTGGGCTGGCCGCGGCCCGCGACCCACTTGTAGATCGCGTTGTCGGAAACGCCGACGGCGCGCGCCAGATCGGCGACAGATCCGAACTGCTGCATGATCAGGCGCAATCTGCGGCGGAATTCTTCATCTACTACAGTAGTTGACATTATTCTCCCACTGTGGAATAAAACCACCGACGGATACGCCTAAAAACGGGCGAAAACGTTCAATGTTCCTCGCAACCTTACCACGAATAGTTAGCCTCGGCGACCTTATTCTCCATCCGTTCAAAAACTTCGTAAACCTGCACCATGGCGACCTGGCGGATCTGCCGCTGGTTGATGTCGTTGCGCGGTCCCGTTTTCACCCAATTTTTTCTCGCGTCCGCAGCCTCAAAGCGAGAAGGGGTCCGGTCGCCGTGGTGACGCGACGCAAGCGACGTGCCCGAGCCGAACGGGCTTTATCGATCGAATCGGCGAGGCGGCAACGAAGTCGCCTCGGTTGGTCAAATTCATCCTACGCCGCAATTTTTCGTCCGGATGCGGAGGCGGAGGTGCGTGGCGACGGCGGATCTTTACGGCCAAAACCGGTAAGGAGCGCCAGCGCAGCGCCAATTTTTTGAAGCCTTCGACCAGCCAAAATATCGCCGTCAGCACCACGGCGAGGCTTTGGCCCCGGATTGCGTCCTGGATCGATGCGCGCCGCGAGCGCTCCAAGGCCGCTCGCTGCATCGATCCAAATCCGCTTTAGCGAGCGCATCGTAAGCCGGGCAACCGCCTGCCATGCGCGCGAGACGCGGCCCCGCCGCATCAGCGCCGCCGGGCGCCGCTTTCAAGGAGTGTCTCCGATGATTGACAAAACCCGCATGCGCCCGATTTCGATTCGCGAGGTTCAAGCGCTTGTGGCGCGCGAATTCAGACTTGATTCCGCGGAATTGAGCGCGCCTACGCGCCGCCAGCACGCCGCCTGCGCGCGGCACGTCGCGATGTATCTGAGCCGCGAGCTGGCAGGGCCGCCACATCGGCGTCCGGACGCCGCGGCGGCCTCCTTTTCACGCATCGCGCGCGCCTTTTGCCGCAATCACACCACCGTAATTCACGCCTGTGCGGCGGTCGCGCGCCGTCGTTCCGCTGACGGCGGTTTCGCCCGCCTGCTCGATCGGCTGATTGGCCAACTCGCGTCGCCCGCCGGCGCCAAATCCGAAGAAAAAGAGGCTGTCTGATGGAAAAACGGATAGGTTCATCGCCGCTCACGTTCGACTGGCCGCCGCCCGGCGCTTCGCTGCGCGAACCGGGTCGGATTTTCATGCCCCGGCCGCGTCAACTTGCGCCATCCTCCGGAGATGTCAGCCTACCCGCGCGGGCAATCGCGGCGCCGCCGGTTGAGCCGGGCCGCGATCAAATCCCGCCCGCGGCAGGACGCGCGCCGCGGCGCGGCGCGATGCTCGACGAACTGGTGCGAACCATCGGCGCGGACGGCGCCGGCCGGCTGATCGCGGCCTTCGGCGGCGCGCGGCTCTACATTCCGCATTCGCCCGAACCCGGCGACGCGCTGAGCGAGGCGGTCGGCCACGCCACCGCGCTGGCGCTCGCCAGCGTTTTCGGCGGCGACCGTATCGACGTGCCGAATCCCCCGCCGCGGCGCGTGCGGATTCTGCAAATGCGGGCCGCCGGCGCCAGCGTGGATTCGATCGCGCTCGCGCTTGGATGCACCCGGCGGCGCGTCTTCCAGGTGCTGGCGGAGGCGCGAACGAATGAGCGCGGCCGCTGACGGATTGGCGCGGCTTGCGGCGCCGGCCGCGCGCGGCGCCCTGGTTCGCCATGCCGCGGTGCGATCGCGCCGCGAACGGCGAATTTGTCGCCGCTAACGCTAACAATCAGTCACTTTAAATTAACATTTAGTTGATCACGTTGGCGGCGCAACTGATGTCGTGAAAAATTTCACCCTTATACGGCCTGCCCGCCGCTGGTAATTTCCGCGGCGTAACCCGCCAACCCACCCCGCCTCAATCCCCCTACCCAGCCGCCTTCGATCGCGCCGTATCCCGCCTGCTACGCGACGAAGGCGGCTATGTCCTCAATCCCGCCGATCCGGGCGGCGCAACCCGCTTCGGAATCTCGCAGCGCGGCTATCCCAATCTGGATATTCGCGCGCTCACCCGCGACCAGGCGATCGCCATCTACTACCGCGACTGGTGGATGCGTTTCGGCTACGGCGATCTCGCCGATCCGATTGGCGCGAAGCTCTTCGACCTGGCGGTCAACATGGGTCCCGGCGATGCGGGCCGCTGTCTGCAGCGCGCGCTGCGCGCCTGCGGCCGCCCGGTCGCCGACGACGGCATGGTCGGCGCCGAAACGCGCGCCGCCGCGGCCGCCGCGAACCAACCGGCGTTAATCGCGGCGTTCCGTTCCGAGGCCGCGGGTTATTACCGCGCGCTGGCGGTTGCGAATCGCGTTGACGACGAATTTCTGCGCGGATGGCTCAACCGCGCATACGAATGAGGCAACGAGCGGTTCGGCCGCTCATCGGATCAAACCACCGCGGGCCCTAAACCGCGGAAATTTCGGAGGCATCATGATTATCGACGCAACCTTGACAGGCATCGCGCTCGCCGCCGGCGGCGGTTTCGCACTCGGCGCGATTTTTGGCCGCCGCTTGTTCAGCGATCTCGACGCGCTCGCTCATTCGCTCGAGGCGCGCGTAGGCGCGCTCGAACATGCGGCGGCCGGCGCCGCCGGCCAGCATGCCGTCGCCGTGCACGCGATCGCGGTTGAGAAGCACGCCGCGGCGGTCGAAAAACTCGCCGCAGCGGTCGACAAGCATGCGGCGGCGATCGACGACCACGGCGCCGCCACGGTCGCCGCCGCGGTCGAGCGGCGCGCGAACCCCAACCATGCCGAAGCGCCCGCCGTCCGCGCCTGAGCGGCGCGCTCTGAAATCCGACTGAACGGGGCAACTCCGCCATGCCGCTCCTTTGGATGTTGAAGTACTGGAAAATCGGCGCGCTCGCGGCGCTCGTTGGCGCCGCGCTGATCTACCGCGCCGTGCTGGTCCATCAACGCGACGCCGCCCGCGCCGAGGTCAAAACGCTGACTGAACAAACCGGCGCCCTGCAGGAAAGCGTCGCCGCGATGCGCCAGGCGACGGCGCGGCAAAACGCCGCCGTCGCGGCGCTCGCGGCGAAGGCCGGCGCCGACGACGCGGCCGCCCGCGCCCGCGAGACGGCCGCCGACCGGCGCGGAGCGGAGTTGATGATGGCGAACCTTAAACTTGCGCGCCGCCTGCGCGGCGCCGCGATCCCCGGCGATTGCGCCGGCGCGATTCGATGGGGCAACGCGCGCGGCCCGGAGCTCGGCACATGGTAAGGCGCCTCCTCCCGCCTCTCCTCGCCCTGCTTGCGGGCTGCGCGTCGGCCCCGCCGCCGATTGCGCCGGCCGCGCCCGTGACAGTGAAGGTTCCAATCCTTCGACCGCTGCCCTGCGACCCGCCCCGGATGGGCCGGCCGGCGCTCCCGATCGCGGCTTTGAAACCCGCCTCGCCGCCCGCGGACACGATTCGCGCCTACGCCGCATCGGTCGCGCTGCTCAAGGGCGCAGTCGCCGAACGCGACGCGGCGCTCGCGGGCTGCTCCGCGCCCGCTTCGGCCGCCGCCGCGGCCCCGACCGCGCCCGGCCCACGCGGCGGCCTCTCGCGAAAATAGCCAGTCCGAAGAATTTGTCTGTCACATTATGAAATGGATACAGGACGCGCTCACTGGAAAAGACAATCTCACTTACGACGCGGCGCGCATCGTCGGCGTCGCCGGCGCGGCGGCCTATGTGGTCTTCTGGAGCGCCGCGGTCTTCAATTTCGGCCATTTCACCGGCGGAGACGCGGCGGCATACGGAGCGGGACTCGCGACGGTGCTGCTCTCGATGTCGGGCGCGGTGAAGATCAAGGAATCGTCGGAGCCGGCGCCGGTCAAACCTGGCGCCTCCGGGACGGCCGGCGGCTGAACCGGACACGCGCGACTTCGATGCGTATGCCCGCCCGCGTTATCAGCCCGGCCGCCAGGCCGCGCCGCGCCGGAGCGCGTCAATGAGCTGGGACGCGATCGCCACGTTCGCGTTGTCGTTCGTCACGCTGGTCGGCCTCAACCTTGGCGCGATTCGATGGCTGCTCACGCGTTATGAAACCGATCTCGGCAAGCGCGTAAGCGATCTGAAACGCGACGGCAGCGAATTTTCGCACGAGCTCGAACGCGAACTCCTGCAACTGAAAGCGCAATTGCCGGTCGATTACGTCCGCCGCGAAGACTGGATCCGTTTCGGCAACACGCTCGAGGCCAAGCTCGACGCGCTGCGGGCGGAGATGCGCGCGGAGATCGGCGAGGTGCGCGAGCGAATGTACCAGATGGGAAGCCGGGCTCTCCCGGCGGAAGAGACGACCGTATGAATGGCAGCTCGATCGATCTCGAACAGAAACAGCGTGAAGAGGCGCGCTGGCGGATTTTGCGCGTGCTCGACGCCGGCCGGCCGATCGCGGTCTCGGAAAATATCGTCTGGCGGGTGCTGCACGACGTGCGCCTGCCGATGTCGATCACCGGCGTGCGCCGCGAATTCGACTATCTGCGCAATCTCGGCCTGATCGAAGTCGAGAACGAACTCTCTGAAACCTGGTTCGCGAAACTCACCGCCCGCGGCGTCGACGTGGTCGAATACACGCTCGACGCGCCGCCGGGCGTGGCCCGCCCCCGGCGGTACTGGTAGGCGCCGCGATGGCCGCCAAACCAAATCGCTCGCGGCTGAGCCGATTGCCCGCGAAACTGCGCGCGGAACTCGACCGCCGCCTGCTCGAGGGCAATTTCAGCAACTACGGCGCGCTCGCGCGATGGCTCGCCGAGCAGGGCTATACGATCGGCGAACAGGCGGTCAGCCGTTACGGCAGCCGCCTTGAGCGCAACCTCGACGCGGTTCGCGTCGCCACCGCGCAAGCACGCGCGGTGGTCGCGGCCGCGGGCGACGACGATCTCAAGATGAACGAAGCGCTGCTGCGTCTTGTCCAGCAGCATCTGTTCAACGTGCTGGTCGCGCTGGATCCGGCCGATCCGCGGGGCGTCAATCTCGCCGCGATCGCCCGCAGCGTCGCGGAGATGGGACGGGCGTCGATCGTGCAGCGCAAGCTGATCGACGAAACCCGCGCCCGGATGGCGGCGAAGCTTGGCGCGGCGGAACGCGCAATCGACGCGGCGGCCGGCCGCGACGGCGGCCTTTCGCCGCAGGCCGTCGATCGCATCCGCAAGGTATTGACCGAAATCGCGGAGTGACCGCCGGCCGAACGGCGGCGCAACGGTTCACGGAGGAGGCATATCGATGAAAACCGCGCAAAACCACGCGGCGCCGGCGGAAATACTGCTGCCGTACCAGGTGCGATGGCTGGCCGACGAAGCGCCGGTGAAAGTCGCCGAAAAATCGCGCCGCGTCGGCATCACCTGGACCGAGGCCGCCGACAGCGCGCTGCGCGCCGCCGCGGCCAGGGGCATGGACACCTGGTATATCGGCTACAACCGCGACATGGCGCTCGAATTCGTCGAGACCGCGGCGCAATGGGCGCGCCAGTTCAACAAGGCCGCCCACGCGATCGAAGAGATCGCCGTCGACGACGAACGGCGCGATATTCGCGCCTACCGGGTGCGTTTCGCGTCCGGCCGGAAGATCGTCGCGCTTTCGTCGCGGCCGTCGAACCTGCGCGGCAAACAGGGGCGCGCCGTAATCGACGAGGCCGCCTTCCACGACGATCTTCCCGAACTGCTCAAGGCCGCGCTCGCGTTCACGATGTGGGGCGGCGTCGTGCGCGTCATCTCGACCCACAACGGCGCCGACAATTCGTTCAATGAACTGGTCAACGAGATTCGGGCGGGACGGCGCCCGTTCTCACTCCATCGCATCACGATCGACGACGCGCTCGCCGACGGCCTGTTCCATCGCATCTGCGCGAAGCTCGGCCGGCGATGGAGTTCGGCGGCGGAGGCCGAGTGGCGCGCGCGGCTCTTCGATCAGTACGGCGAAAACGCGGACGAGGAACTGCTCTGCGCGCCGCGTTCGAGCGGCGGCGCTTTCCTTTCGTCGGCGCTGATCGAGAGCCGGATGCGCGAGGGCGCCGCCGTCGCGCGGTGGGAGATGCCGGAGAGCTTCGCCGCCCGCCCCGAAACCGAACGCGTCAGCGTCACGCGGGATTTCTGCGAAGAGCGGATCGCGCCGCTGCTCTCCGCGCTGCAAAAGGACGCGCTCAGTTTCTTCGGCGAGGATTTCGGCCGGTCCGGCGATCTGACGGTGATATGGCCGATGCAAATCGGCGCCGGCGCCGTCCGCCGCACGCCGTTCGTGATCGAACTGCGCAACATCCCGTTCCGCCAGCAGGAGCAGATCCTCTTTTACGCCGTGGACCGGCTGCCGCGGTTCGTCGCGGGCGCGATGGACGCGCGCGGCAACGGACAGTATCTGGCCGAAGCGGCGATGCAGCGTTACGGCGCGAGGATCAGCCAGGTGATGCTGTCGCCGGAGTGGTATCGCGAGAACATGCCGCGCTACAAGGCGGCGTTCGAAGACGGCGCGATCGAACTGCCGCGCGACGCCGGGATTCTCGCCGACCATCGCGCGCTCGTGATGGAACGCGGCGTAGTGCATGTGCCCGAGCGGCGGGCCGCCGCTCCCGGCGGCGCCCGCCGCCATGGCGATGCGGCGATCGCCGGCGCGCTCGCCTACTATGCGAGCCGGCTCGACGTTCCGGAAATCGCGTACACGCCCGCGCCGCGGACGCGCTTCGGCGCGGTCGAAACGTCCGGCGTCGCGCCATCCCCGCAGGACCCGCGGTTCCGGGCGATCCGGCGCGGACGGATCCGCGCGGGACTCGACGCGTGGTGATCGCGCCGCGCGCCGCCCGCGCACTTGCTATTCGGCAGATTACCAACTGAGGCGAAGCGAATAATGACGCTATACGATGCGTACGGGCGCCCGGTCGACGCCAGCCGGCTCCGCGAAGAACAGGCGGGCGCCACGATGACGGGCGTCCGCAATATCTACTCCGCGCTGCATCCGTCGGTCGCTCTGACGCCGGAAAAGCTCGCGGGAATTTTGAACCAGGCCGAATTCGGCGATCCCTTCCTGTACCTCGAACTCGCGGAAGAGATGGAGGAAAAAGACCTTCACTATCTGGCCGTGCTCGAAACCCGCAAGCAGGCCCTCGCGCAGTTGCCTTTGATCGTGCGTCCGGCCTCTCCGGATCCCGACGATTCGCGCGACGCCGACCTGGTGCGCGAAGCGCTCCTTGACGGTCCGCTCGATCTGCCCGAAACGTTTTTCGACGTGCTCGACGCGCTCGGCAAGGGTTTTTCGGCGACGGAGATTCTTTGGGACACTTCGGGCCGGGAATGGCGTCCGCGCGAACTGCGCTGGCGCGATCCGCGCTGGTTTCTATTCGACTGGGTGAGCGGCGAACGGCTGCTGGTGCGGACGATGGAGGACGGCGGCCAGCCGGTTGACGCCGTTGGCTCCGGCCGATCCCATCTGGATCCGCGGATGAGCGCGCGCTTTTCCCGGGCCTCCACCCCCGGATGGAACGCATGGCAGCCCATGACCGTCCCGATTTTGCCGTTCAAGTTCGTGGTCCACTTCGCCAAGGCCAAATCCGGCCTGCCGATCCGCGGCGGACTCGCGCGCGCAGCCGGCTGGGCGTACCTCTTCAAGAATTACGTCCTGAAGGATTGGGTGACGTTCGCCGAAGTGTTCGGCCAACCGCTCAGAGTGGGCAAGTACGGCGCGGGCGCGACCGAGGCCGACAAACGGACGCTGCTGGCCGCGGTCGCCAATATCGGAACCGACGCCGCCGCCATCATTCCCGAATCGATGCTGATCGAATTCACGGAATCCCGGCAGACCGGCAGCATCGAGGTGTACGAGCGGCTGTGCGAGTACCTCGATCGGCAGGTCAGCAAAGCGGTGATCGGCCAGACGCTGACGCACGATCTGCCGCGCGGGACCGGATCGCGCGCGGCGGCCGAGGTTCATGATTCCGTGCGCCGGGACATTCTGCGCGCGGACGCGCGGCGCCTGGCCGCGACGCTGCGGCGCGACCTGGTAAAGCCGATCGTCGATTTGAACGCCGGACCGCGGCGCCGATATCCGACGATCGAGTTCGCGTTGCCGCCGGAGGAGGACGCGCAGTCCTTCGCGGCGACGGTCGCGACGATGGTCGACCGCGGGCTGCGCGTCGGCCAGGCGGCGATCCTCGATCGGCTCGGGCTGCCGCAGCCCGGGCCGGACGAGCCGACGCTCGCGCCCGCGGCCAAACCCGGCGCGCCGGCCTTTCAAAACACCCGGAATCGGCCAACTGTGAATCTCACTGACTAATCGATTCGACTATGAATAGTGAAATGTTTCACCCTTATCCGAATTCCGCGGCGATGGCAGAATCGCGCGCCATGGACGCCGCTCGCGAAAATATTTCCGCCCAGGCTCCCGCCGCGCCGCGGCGAGCCGCAATCGGCTCCGCGATTCCGGCGGCCAGCGAAGCGCCGGAGTGGATCGAGCTGATTCCCGCGGGCGAATTCGCCGGACGCGACGGCCGCGGTCCGTACCGCCTTAAAGACGCCGCCGCGGTGATCGAGGCGTCCCGGGCGCTGCGCATGGACGCCGGCCTGCCGATCGATTACGACCACGCGACCGATTTCGCGGCGCCCGCCGGGCGTCCCGCGCCGGCCGCCGGATGGATTCGGAGCCTCGAGCAGCGCGACGGCGCGCTCTGGGGCGGGATCGAATGGACCCGGCATGGCGCGGCGGCGGTCGCGATGCGCGAGTATCGGTACATCTCGCCGGTCTTCGAATACGCGCCGAACGGCGAAATCGTGCGGCTGCTGCGCGCCGCGCTCACCAACAATCCGAATCTTTACCTGTCCGCGATTTCGTCGAGCGCAGCGCCGGAAACCGGCGTCGCCTCCGACGGCGGCCAGCAAACGGAGGTCCCGATGGAAGATCTCGGGAGCGCCCTGGCGGAAATGCTCGGGCTCGACAGCGGAACAGGCGCCGCCGAAATCATAGCCGAGGTGCGCGCGCTGCTCGCGGCGCAGCAGCCGGCGGCCGCGGCAGCCAGCGCGCGCGAAGCCGATCCGGCGCGATTTGTTCCGATCGCCGAGTACGAGAGGACCGCCGCGGAGCTGAACCAGTTGCGCGCCGCGCAAGCGCGCGAGGGCGCGGAACGCGAGGTCGAGACCGCGATGCGCGCGGGCAAAATCGCGCCGGCGCAGCGCGAGTGGGCGATCGCCTATTGCCAGGCCAACGCCGAAGCTTTTCGCGGCTTCGTCGCGCGGCAGCCGCCGCTGCTGACCGACAGCCCGGCCGGGGCC
>JAJXZF010000047.1 GCA_021780225.1 Deltaproteobacteria bacterium
GTTCATCGGTTTCGGTCGTGGCGGCGAATTCGACCGCGGCGCGCCCCGCCGCTTCGGAACTCGCATCGGGCAGCGGATGCGCCGCGTGAAGTAGGCGCACTTGCGAGTCAATCTCAATGGACGGCGCTGTGTCCTTCGGCGCGATTATCAATGCGGAAGCCAAGCGCTCGCCAAGCGCGTCGGCGACTCCCGCAGCCATCCCGATCGCGCATTTGCCGGCGGCGAGCATCCGCGCCTTCCGCGCCTGCGCGATCGTATCGGCGATCGCATGCGAACCGGCAATCTCGCCGGCGAGCGCACGCGCGACGGCGCGGCGCGGCTCGACCGCGGCCACCGCGGCCGCGAAAATCCGCATCAGCTCCGCCCGCGCCCGCGAAACCGAGCCGCTCGGGAATTTAACGCCGGCCGTCATCGCGAACGGAATCGTAACCGAGTAAACGACGCTGGTCAGCGTTTCGGGCGGAGGGTCGCGACCTTGCCGTCCTGCGACGCCACCAGCACCGTCGTCGCCATCCCGACGAACAGGCCCGTGCCGACCACGCCGGGGATATTGAGCAGTTCATCTTCAAGACGCCTCGGACTGCGAATCTCTTTGACGCCGCAATCGAGGATGATGTTGTGATTGTCGGTGATAAAGTCGCCGCCCGCGGCGTCGAGCCTGAGCTTCGGCTTCATCCCGAGCGCGCGAATCCGCCGCGCCACAAACGCCTCGGCGAACGGCACCACCTCGACCGGCAGATTGCCGTGCGCGCCCAGCCGTTTGACCAGCTTCTCGTCGCCGACCAGGATAATTCGCCGGCGCGACGCCGCCGCGACAATCTTCTCGCGCACCATCGCGCCGCCGTTGCCCTTGATCAGATTGAGCCGCGGATCGACTTCGTCCGCGCCGTCGAAATCGATATCGATCCGATGCACGTCGCGCAGCTCCACAACCTCGATTCCGAGCGATTGCGCCAGCTCGGCGCTGGCGTTCGAGGTCGGCACGCCGCGCACTTCGATCCGGCTTCCGCCGAGCGCGCGAATAAATGCGGCCGCGGCGCGCCCGGTGCCGAGGCCCAGCGTCTGGCCCGCACGCACGTAGCGCATCGCGTACTCGCCCAGATGGTCGAGGTAGGTCATGGCGGAGGAATTTTCCATCGGTATCCGGAATTGCCCTATGGAGCCGGAGGCGAAGCGATCAGCCGCGGCCGTTGCGCAGCAGATTCATGAATTCCTGGCGGGTCTCCTGGCGCGTTCTGAACACGCCAAGCATCGCCGAAGTCGTAACGTACGAGTTCTGCTTTTCGACCCCGCGCATCCGCATGCACAGATGCTCGGCTTCGAGCACCACGGCGACGCCGAGCGGATCGATTTCGTCCATGATCGTCCGCGCAATCTGCGTCGTCAGCCGCTCCTGCACCTGCAGCCGGCGCGCATAAATCTCGACCAGCCGCGCGATTTTCGAGATTCCGACGATCCGCCGGTTCGGCAGATAGGCCACGTGCGCCTTGCCGAAGAACGGCAGCAGATGGTGTTCGCAGAGCGAGTAAAAATCGACGTCCCGGCAGAGGATCATCTCCTGATAATCTTCTTCGGTGAAGAGCGCGCCGTTGATCGCGACTTTCGGATCCTCGCGGTAGCCGCGGGTGAGAAATTCCAGCGCCTGGGCCACGCGATGGGGCGTGCGGGCCAGTCCTTCCCGCTCAGTATCCTCGCCGCAATGGCGCAGGATGGTTCGTACGGCTTCCTCGACCGCGATCGGATTACGGTCCATCGTCATTCACCTCGCGCAGGGTCAGCGGAGCCGCGCTGACGCCGCCATTCGAGCGCAAGCTCGATCGCCAGCGAGGGACCGCCGCCGCTCATGATATTGAAGCCCGCGACTTCGCCCGCCAGCGCCCGCATCAACGCGATATTTTGCTCAACCGAAGCCTGCCTCGCGTCCGCTTCCGACATGCCCTCGTAACGGTCGAAATGATGATGCGCCTCGCGCAGATCGTCTATCCGCCGCTTCAGATATTGCGCCATCGCGGGGCGTTTGATCGGCAGCACGCCCAGCACCACGTGCAGTCCGGCGCGCCGCGCATGTTGGAGAAAGCGATGCGCCGCTTCGGGCGCGAACACCGGCTGCGTCACCACAAAGCGCGCGCCCGCGGCCGCCTTGCGATCGAGCAGCTCTAGCTCGCGATCGAGCGCCTTGCGGTTCGGATTGCCGACCGCGCCCGGAACCAGCCGCGGCAGCGTCTTGAGCAATTTGCGGCCTTCGCCGGTGTCGCCGCGGTTGAGGTCGGCGATCATCGCCAGCAGGCTGAACGGATCGAGATCGTGCACCTGCTTGGCGCCCATTGCGGCGTCGTCGGCCAGTTTGTCGCCGCGCAATGCGACGACCCCGTCGATTCCCAGCGCGGCCGCTCCCAAAAGATCGGATTTCATCGCGAAGCGGTTGCGATCGCGGCAGGAAAAATTCAATGCGATCGCGATTCCGGTCCGCGCCTTGAGCATCGCCGCGAACACCAGTCCGGACATCTTGACCCGGCCGAGCGCGTTATCGACGAGGTTAATCGCGTCGATCGAAGCGGCGACAGCTTCGAGCCGCTTGAGCAGCGACTCGACGGCGACGCCGCGCGGCGGCGCCGTCTCGATCCAAATCGCCGGCTCGCCGGACGCCAGCCGTTCGAGCAAAGCGCTCATGCCGGCCGCCCGGGAAAAGAGCGCGAACCGGCGCCGAGCGCATCAGCAGGTTGGTTTCGCAACGTCAGGTAAAGCTGCATCGGAGGGATCAACGAGACGGCGATCGGCGGCGCGCGTCAGGCTTTCAGCCGTTCGTTGGCTTTGACCTTTTGATACTTGCGATAATCATAGCCGGTCGCCATCGCCATCAACAGCGCTTCCATCCCGCCCTCTTTTTCGCGCCGCAGCACGCGCAGGCGGTCGTAGAACTCGCGAAAATCCTTGTCCACGCGCGGCGCGCCATTGTCTGGCTTGAGGAAGAAATCATGCAGGCGGGTGACCGTGAAGCGCAGCGAGGAATATCTCAATTCGTTCGGAAAGGCGTCCCATTCCGCAAGCGAAAGCGTCCGCACCGTCTCATAGCCCTGCAATAGATAGCGGAAACGGTCCAGCGAATAGCCGCCATCGACAAAGCACAACGCATTCACCGCGGTCGCGATATCGAAGATGAACTTGCCGCGGCAGGCGGCCTCGAAATCGAGCACCGCCGTAAGCTTTTCGCCGCGGAACAGGACGTTGTCCGCGAACAGGTCGCCGTGAATCACGCCCTTGGGCAATTTGCCTTCGAGGTAGCGCGTCAGATAGTCGATTTCGTCTTCCAGCGTCCGCGTGATCTTGCGGAAATAATTGGGCAGCCGATCGCGCACGGTCAGATAGAGGTCGGCGATTCGCTCGAATCCGAAACGATTGTCAATGCCTTTCTTGTAGCCCTTGCCGATCACGTGCAGATCGCCGAGCGCCCGGCCGATCGCTTCAAGTTGAGTCGGCCGGATGCGCGCGACCGACGGCGCGCGGCCCTCGGAATATTTGTAAAGCGAGGCGCACTTGCCCTTGTATTCGCGATAATAACGTCCGGTGCGGTCCTGCACCGGATGCGGGCAGGGAAAGGCGTGCTTGCGCAGGAAGCTCAACAGATCGAGTTCGCGCCGCACCTCGCTTTCGCTCTTAACCTCGTCAACCCGCAGCAGGAACTTGCCCTTGGCCGTTTCGAGCAGATAGTTGGAATTGATCGAGCCTTCCTGAATCGCGCCAATCGCCAGGATTCGGCCAAATCCATAGTCGTCCGCGAGCTCTTCGACGAAAGTTTTGTTGAGCTCGGTGTAAACAGCCATTGAGATGGGGTCGCGGACGGATAATTCGCCGCAAGTCTAGGGCCGAAATGGCAATTCGTCAACTATGGGCCGGGAAATACCGCGCCGAAAACGACGGCCGCGACGCGATCGCCGTTTTTCGTAGTGTCGAAACGGCCGTGGCGCCATAATCGAAGACGTGGACGGGCTCGACCGATAATCCGGTTACGCCCCGGCGCGAGAGGAGACGAAACATGGCGACGGTGAAGAAATCCGGCTCCGCGACAACCACCGGCGGCAAAGCAAAATCTTCCGCCTCCGCGCCAACCAAATCCTCGTCAAAAGCGAAACCGGGAGCGGCAAAGGGCGCTTCCGCCAAGATGCCGGCGCGCAAGCCGGCCGCCGCGGCCGCGATCGAAGCGGTCGATCTCGCGGGACGCCGCGCGCCCGCTTTCACCCTCCCCGACCAGGACGGCGCGCCGGTCTCGCTCGGGTCGCTGACCGAAAAGGGCGACCTCGTGCTCTACTTCTATCCCAAGGATATGACCCCCGGATGCACCGTCGAGGCTTGCTGCTTTCGCGACGAAATCGGCAAAATCCATGCGCTCGGCGCGCAGGTCGTGGGGATCAGCGCCGACTTGGCCTCGCTGCATCGCCGCTTCATCGACAAGCACGGGCTCAACTTTCCGCTGCTGAGCGATCCGGAAAATCGGACCACTGCGGCCTATGGCGTTTACAAGCAAAAATCGCTTTACGGACGCGAATACATGGGCATCGAGCGGACAACGTTCATCATCGGCCGCGACGGCGTCGTGATAAAGGTTTTCCCCAAGGTCAAAGTAAACGGCCACGCCGAAGAAGTAATCGCGGCGCTGGAGAATCGCGCCTGACCGCTCAGCTATTCGTTCAGCCGCTTAAACGCTCGAAGTTTTCAGCCATGTCCGCCGTTTCGACGATGCGGGAACGGTCGTTAATTTGGCGATCCGGGCGAGCCTGATACGGCTGGCATCGCCGGGGGTTGCGGCAGAAGATGTTCGTGCAAAAAACCGCCGACCGGAACATCGACCCGCGTGCCGAGATTGTGGGAGCCTTTCGGAAAATAATAAGTTTCGACGTTGGCGCCCCGCTCGGAAAGCGCACGCGCCAGTTGCTCCGCCTGCTCGATCGGCATTTTCCGATCCTGCTCGCCATGCAGGATTAGAATCGCGCACGCGAGCTGGCGCGGCAGATGCTCGACGACGCTGCGTTCTTTGAGCGCGCGCCTGGACGGCCATACCCGGCGCAAAATCGACAATTTGGCGCCAAGCGGCGCCTCCGGCCAGTATTTGAGCAAATCATACGCGCCGGATTGCAGAATCACGGCGCGCAAACGCGCATCCGAATCCATCAGCAGGCCGGCGGCGACCGCGCCGTCCGCCACTCCCCATACCGCCAGCCGGGCCGGATCGACGTCGGGACGCGCCGCCATCAGGTCCAGTGCGTGCCGGGCGGCGTCCACGGCGGGCGGACCGACGAATCGGTTGGGTCCCGACGATTTTCCGAATCCGGGCATGCTGATGCACGCCAGACGCATTCCAAGCGCGGTAAAATGCTCGATGTCGCGAATACATTTATGAGCGTCGCCGCCTTCGCCGTTGATCACGAGCATCGCCGGCAAACGGCCCGGCTGAGGACCGATCGCTGTAAAACCGTCAATCTGGTAACTGTCTCCGTCGGCGGAAATCTGAAAGCGAAACGGTTCGATTCGCGGCGCCGCCGCCGACGGCTGGGACGCCGGATGGCGCCTGACCCTCCGATGGCATCCGGCCGAAATAAACGCCAAGGCGAATAACGCCGCAAGGCAAGCGATGGTTCCAAGCGCGATCGAGGCGGTCTGGATGCCGGGAGGAGACCGGTCCGCTCGAGCCTGCACGGGCGGGCGCGAGGCCCCTGGCGGCGGCTGCATAACGTGGGCAGTTTACCCGCGCCGGCGCGACATTGAAACGGCGTCCTCATTACCGGATACTTGATGGTTCAAATGTCGCGGCAGGCGACGGAGGCTCGCAACGCTAATGGCTCAATCGGCGGCGGATAAGGTGGACTTCAGCAAGGGCGACGGCATCGTACCCGTCGTGACGCAGGATTTCGCCAGCGGCCGCATCCTGATGGTCGCGTATATGAATCGCGAAGCATTCGAGGAAACGGCTCGCACCGGCCGCGCCTGCTACTTTTCGCGATCACGCAACCGGTTGTGGCGCAAGGGCGAAGAGTCGGGGAATTTTCAGACCGTGCGCGAAATTCGGCTCGATTGCGACGGCGATACGGTTCTGCTGCGGGTCGACCAGAATGGCGACCGCGCGGCCTGTCACGAAGGCTACGAGTCTTGCTTCTTTCGGGCGCTCGACGGCGCCGAATGGCGGATCACGGACGAGCGCCGGGTCGATCCCTCGAAATATGGCGCCAATTACGGACATCACCAGCCCGCCAAAACCGAGGCATAACGCCGGCCAGCCATTTGGCCAACCGCGCGCGAACGATTCGCCTGCCGCCGCGGCCCACGCTTGCGGGCGCAAAATGAATTGCAAATGACGACCAACAGCAAGATTCTCAAGTTTGGCATCCCCA
>JAJXZF010000110.1 GCA_021780225.1 Deltaproteobacteria bacterium
CACGCTGACTGCGGGCAGCCTCGCCACGCTCGCGGAAAACCATCCGGTGACCGTCACCGTCCGCGGCCAGCCGCACAACGTGGAGTTGCCGGGGGCGATTATCGGAAAATCGCTCGCCTTCGAGCTCGGACTCAAGCTCGGCGATCCGATGGTCGTGATTTCGCCCGCCAGCCTCGGCGCGGGCGCGGGCACGCCGCGGCTGCGGCGCTTTGTAATCGGGGGCTTTTTCTATTCCGGCATGTACGAATTCGATTCATCGCTGATTTTCGTGGCGCTCAAGGACGGCGCGGCGCTGCTCGCCGACGACCCGCAGTTGGAGCGCGGTCTGGAGGTGCGGGTGCGCGATTTATTCGCGGCGCCGGCGATCGGAAGGCGAATCGCCGCGATTGCCGGTCCCGGCTTCACGATCACCAACTGGACGCAGGACAACGCCGCCCTCTTCGCCGCGCTCAAGCTCGAAAAGTTCGCCTATTTTCTGGTTCTCCTGTTGATTGTGCTGGTGGCGGCTTTCAATATCGTTGCGACGCTGGTGATGGTGGTGATGGAGCGGCGCAAGGAAATCGCAATCATGCGCGCGATGGGCGCGCGTGCGGCTTCGATCGCCGCGATTTTTCTGGCCGAGGGAGCGGTGCTTGGCGCCGGCGGCGCCGCATTGGGCGTGACGGCGGGATTTGTCGTGTCATGGGCGATCGGCAAATACCATCTGATCCATCTGCCGGCCGACCTGTTCATGGTCAGCGCCGTGCCGGTGCGTCTGTATGCCTTCAATTTTCTGGCGGTGGCGCTGGCCGCGATGGCGCTCAGCCTGCTTGGCGCGCTTTATCCGGCGTTGAAGGCGCGGGCGCTCTCGCCGGTCGAGGTGTTGCGTTATGAATGAGCGGCGCGATGGCTGAGCGAGCCGCGTTCGCGACCGCCGCGGCGGGCCTGTTGAACGCGCGCGGAGTCGGCAAGACCTTCCATGACGCCGGACGGGAAATCGTGGTCCTGAAGGACCTCGATCTGGAGGTGGCGGCGGGCGAGGAGCTGGCGATCGTCGGTCAATCCGGGGTCGGCAAATCGACGCTGCTGCATCTCCTTGGAAGCCTTGAGCGTCCAACCACGGGGAAAGTGTTTTTCGCCGGCCACGATTTGTTCGCGATGGACGAGCGCGAAATGGCCGAATTTCGCAATCGAGAGCTGGGGTTCGTCTTCCAGTTCCATTACCTGCTCGGCGATTTCAGCGCGCTCGAAAACGTGATGATGCCGGCGTTGATCGCGCGGATGCCGGAACGCGAGGCGCAGGGCCGCGCGTCGCATATGCTCGAACTGGTCGGTCTCGGCGACAAGCTTCATCGCCGGCCGGCGGAGCTTTCCGGCGGCGAGCAGCAACGGGTCGCGGTGGCGCGGGCGGTCGTGCTCGGACCGCGGCTGCTGCTGGCCGACGAACCGACCGGCAATCTCGATCCGCACACCGCCGACGAAGTTCACGAGCTGTTCCATCGGCTGAACCGCGAATTGCGGATCACGCTGGTGGTCGCGACGCACAATGAACGGCTGTCGCGCAGCATGACGCGTACGCTGCGCCTGCGCGACGGGCGGCTCTTTCCCGAAGCCGTCGCGTGAAGACGATCTTTTTCCCAATCTTTTTTCCGATCGCCGGCGCCGGGCTTTAGATCGCCGGCCGCGCTGGTTTACTTGCCTATTGCGATTGGCTAGCTTGGTCGCCGCCGCGGGGCGGATGGTCGCGGGTGGAAATGCTCAGGGCGCCGTTGAGACGCGAAATTTACTCATACTTCTCCAGCATAGTAGCCGCGTCGATCGCGCTGATTCTGCTCTATGCGTCGGCCGCTTTGGCGGTGAGTCCGGCGCCGCTCATCAGCCGGGTCGAGATTGCCGGCAACCAGCGCGTTGAAACCGACGCGATCCTGCTGCATATCGAATCGAAACCGGGCCTTCCGCTCGATCCGGCGATGGTGGACCGCGATATCAAAGCGATCTACCGGATGGGGTTCTTCGATTTCGTGACGGCGCATGAGGAGCAGCAGGGCGCCAATACGATTTTGATTTTCGACGTGCGCGAACGGCCGCTGATCACCGACGTGCGCTTCGGCGGGATGAAGGCGTTGAAGCCCAACGAAGACAGCGTGATCAACGCGGTGAAGCTGCACGGCGGATCGATCCTCGATCCCGGGCGGGTGCAGGCGACCATTCAGAACCTGAAGGTTCTCTACCAGGATAAAGGCTATCTCGACGCCGGCGTCACGTTTCGTACCGTGCCGGAGCCGCAAAACACGGCGATCGGCGTGTTCGACGTCGTGGAGGGGCCGATCGTCACGATTTCGTCGATCAAATTCGTCGGCAACAAGCATCTGTCGTCGAGCGCGCTGATGGATGCGATCACCACGCATCAGCACAACTGGCTGAGCTTCTTTTTCAAGACCGGCATCCTCGACCAGAAGAAACTGCTCGACGACGTCGATCGGATCACCGGCCTTTATTACGACGAGGGCTATCTGAACGCGCACGTCGCGGATCCGGTGGTGAAACGCCACGGCAATTCGCTGACGGTGACGTTCTATATCGACGAGGGGCCGCAATATCACGTCGGGGTGGTCAATGTGGCCGGCGATCTGAGGGTTCCGCAGAAGGACCTGCTCAAACAGCTCACGCTCAAACCCGGCTCCGTTTTCAGCGGCACCACGATGCAGCACGATGTGCTGACGCTGTCGGATTTTTATTCGAACAAAGGCTACGCGTACGTCAACGTCGATCCGCGCACGCAGATCGATCCGGCGGCGCGGACCGTCAACGTCAATTTCAATATCAACCCCGGCCGCGAAGTCGTGGTGGATCGGATCAACATCACCGGCAACACCAAAACCTCGGACAAGGTGATTCGCCGGGAGCTGGCGATTCAGGAGCAGGAGCCGTATTCGACGTCGAAAATCCAGCAATCGAAACGCCGGCTGGATTCGCTCGGCTATTTCTCGAACACGCGCATCACGACCACGCCCGGTCCGTCGCCCGACAAGATCGATTTGGATATCGCCGTGCAGGAGGCGAACACGGCGTCGCTGCAGATCGGCGGCGGATACGACAGCTACACCTCGGTCTTCGGCAATTTCAGCATCGGCAACTCGAATCTGTTCGGCGGCGGCGAATCGGTCTCGGCGGACGCCCAAATCGGATTCCTGTATCAGGACTACAGCCTGAATTACACCGAGCCGTGGTTTCTCGATATTCCGCTTTCGGTGAGTCCGTCGCTGTCCTACGAAAAGCTCTATCTATTTTCGTTCAATCAGACCAACGCGGGCTTTGCGCTGAATACGACCTATCCGCTTTCGGAACTGGGCTTTGAGAAAATAGGGCCGTTTTCGCTCGACAACACGACGGCCGGCCTGGGCTATCAATTTCAAAGCATCGGTATCAGCGGCCTGAACGAGTTCACCACGTTCGGCATCCAGCGGTGGGCCGGCTACTGGAAGGTTTCCGAGCTGATGCCGAGCATCAAGCGCTTCACGGTGGACAATCCGACCGATCCGCGCAGCGGGTCGGTCGAGAGCCTGAACATGGAGATCGCCGGGCTGGGCGGACAGGCATTCGTCAAAGGCGTGTTCCATACCCGGTTTTTCTTTCCGTATATCAAAAGCCCGAAGTGGGGCGAGTGGGTGTTTTCGCCGGGCGTGACCTACGGAATCGGCACCAGCCTCGGCGGACCGAACGGCAGCGAACTGCCGCTGTTCGAGCGCTTTTTCCCGGGCGGACTGGGCGGCGAAGGCGACGTGCGCGGCTACGAAATCTACTCCCTTGGTCCGCAGGTCACGCAGTACAATCAGCAGGGCGTGCCGTTCGCGGTGCAGCAGGTGGGCGGCAGCCAGGAATTGCTGATGAGCGCGGAGACGACTTTCCCGATTTTGACCGAACTCGGTTTGCGCGGAGCGCTCTTTGTCGATTCCGGACAGGCGTATTACTTGAGCCAATCGCCTTCGCTCAATTCGCTGCAGGCGGCGTATGGCGTCGGCATCCGCTGGAAATCGCCGTTCGGACCGATCGCGGTGGACGTGGCCAAGCCGATCAACCCGCGTCCCAACGATCAAACCACGGTGTTCGATTTCGGCGCCGGCGCCCCGCTCTAGCGCAAGTTTTGTGAAGCTGCTTTGATTAACGGTCTGGATCGCGCGCTTGAATGCGCCGGCGGCCGCCGCCGGTCCGGACGGCGCGGAATTTCGCACACCTTCTCAGGAGGAACGCAGGCTCGTATGAGGCAACGTTTGATGATCGTCGCGCTCGCGCTCACGGCGATTGTGTTCGCCGGCGCCGCGCACGCCGAGGATAAGCTCGCCTTCGTCGATATTCAGCGCGCGCTCAATGACTGCCACAACGGTAAAGTCGCGAGGGCCGAATTCAAGGCCCGTCTCCAGCGCGTGCAATCGCAACTGGAGCGGGAGCAAGGCGAAGTTCAGGCTTTGAAGGACGAGATCGAAAAGAAGGGTTCGCTCATGCAGCCCGATGAACGCCAGAACGTCGAGAACGATTACGCCAAGAAGCTGCGCGATTTTCAGGCGGACTACAAAACCTCGAGCGAAGAGCTCCAGCAGCGCGACCGGCAGATGACTGGCGCGATCGTCCGCGATTTGGCGATGGTGGTGCAGCAAATCGGCCGGCGCGAAGGTTACACCATGGTGATGGAGAAGGGCAGCCTGCTGTGGGCGACCCCTTCGATCGACATCACGGACCAGGTGGTTCGCGCTTATGACGGGATGAACGTGAAGCCGGGTGCGCTGGCCGCGGAAGCCGGACAGAGCGTCGGCGGCGGGTTCGCCTCGGGATCGCCCGGCGGCGCGCCTTCGTCGCCGATCGATTCGGGACGTTCGACGATCTCGAAGTAATCCGGCGGAGCGAAACGGACAATCGTGGCGATTCGCGACAAGCGCGAGCTCGACCGCATCCTCGGCCTGCTGCCGCATCGGTATCCGTTTTTGCTGGTCGATCGGGTGATCGAGCTTGACGGCGAACGGGCGGTGACGCTCAAGAACGTCACCGTCAACGAGCCGTTCTTCGTCGGCCATTTTCCCGGCTATCCGGTGATGCCCGGCGTGCTGATTTGCGAGGCGCTGGCGCAATCGGCGGCGATTCTGGCGATCTCGCTGATCGGCGAACGGCGCAGCATGTTCATGCTGACCGGTCTCGACAAGGTGCGCTTTCGCCGCCAGGTCGCGCCGGGCGATCAACTAAGGATGGAAATTCGCTTGATCAAGCATCACCATCCTTTGTGGAAGATGCACGGCGAGGCGAGGGTGGGCGACGAGCTTGCGGCGGAGGCCGACTTATCCGCGATGGAAGTGGAGGGGCGACTCCCATAGGCGCCCGAATCCATCACGCGGCGGTGATCGACCGGCGGGCCGAGCTCGATTCGTCGGTCGCGGTCGGCGCCGGCGCCGTAATCGGGCCGCAAGTGCGAATCGGCGCGCGCACCGTGATCGGCCCGTATGCCGTGATCGAGGGCGACACGACGATCGGTTCCGGCAACCACATCTTCCAGTTCGCCTCGGTCGGGGCCGAACCGCAGGACCTGAAGTACCGCGGCGAACCGTCGCAATTGATTATCGGCGACGGCAATCGAATTCGCGAATTCACCACGATTCATCGCGGCACCGAAGGCGGCGGAATGGTGACGCGGATCGGCAACGACGTACTGCTGATGAATTACGTGCACGTCGCGCACGACTGTGCGATCGGCGATCACTCGATAATCGCCAACTCGACCGAGCTCGCCGGCCACTGCGTGCTTGAGGAATGGGTGGTGACGGCGGGCATGTGCGGCATCCATCAGTTCAGCCGGATCGGTGGGCACGCCATTGTCGCCGCGGGATCGAAAGTGGCGCAGGACGTGCCGCCCTACTCGATGGTCGCCGGCGACCGCGCACGGCTGGTCGGGGTGAACGCCACCGGACTTGAGCGCCGGGGCTTCAAGACTGAGACGATCGCGGCGCTGCGCCGCGCCTTCCGCACGCTCTTTTACGGCAAGCTGCTGCGCGACGACGCGATTCGCCAAGTGCTGGAAGAATCCGGCGGCGTGCCCGAAGTCCGCCGGCTGGTGGATTTTATCGCCCGCTCCGGCCGCGGCGTCGTAGGCCGGGAACGTGAATAGGCTTGGACTGATCGCCGGCAACGGAGTTTTCCCGCTCGAAGTCGCCCGCGCCGCACGCCGCCAAGGAATCGATATTATCGCCGTGGCGCATCTGAACGAGACCGATCGGCGGCTCGAAGAGCTCGTCGATCGAATCGAATGGATCAAGATCGGCGAGCTGCAACGGATGGTCGACGCGCTCAAATCGGGCGGCGTCGAAAAAGCCGCGATGGCGGGTGGAATTTCGCGCGCGCGCCTCGCCGATTCGTTCGCGCCGGACGCTCGCGCGCTCGCGATGCTCGCGCGCGTGGGCCGTTTCAGCGACGACGCGGTGTTGCGCGCGCTCGCCGGAGAAATTGAGGCCGACGGCATCCCGGTGATCGATCCGGCGCCGATGATTGAAAACCTGCTGGCGCGGAGCGGTCTCGAAGCCGGTCCGGCGCCCACGGCCGCGCAACTGAAAGATTTGGAGCTGGCTTTCGGCGTGATGCGCGCGCTGGGCCCGTACGATGTCGGCCAGGCGGTCGCCGTGCGCGACGGAATCGTCGCGGCGGTCGAGGCGGTCGAAGGCACCGACGCCGCGCTGAGACGCGCGGCCGCGCTGATGGGCCGGGGGCTGGTCGTCGCGAAAGCCGCCAAACCCGGCCAGGACCTGAGGTTCGATCGGCCGGCGATCGGCCCGGCGACGATCGATTTGCTCGGCGAGATCGGCGCGTCGATGCTCGGTCTTGAAGCGGGCGGCGCGATGATACTTGAGCGCGAGGCGACGCTTGCGCGCGCGCAGGCGCTCGGAGTGACGGTGTTCGGTCATGAATGAGTTGCGCGCCGCGGTGATCGGCGCGGGGCGGCTGGGCGCGTTCCACGCGCGCAAGTACGCGGCGATCGAAGGCGTGCGGCTCACGCACGTGGCCGACATCGACGCCGAAAGAGCGGGCGCGCTGGCAGCGGAATTGGGCGCGGCCGCGGCCCGCGGCCATCGCGAGCTGGCCGGAAAAATAGATTTGGCGAGCGTCACGGCCCCCGGCGTATGCCATCACGCGATCGCCGCGGAACTGATGGCGGCGGGCGTCGATGTGCTGGTTGAAAAGCCGATGGCCGCCACTTTCGACGAAGCGCGCGACTTGAAAGAGATTGCGCGAAAAGCCGGCCGCATCCTGCAGGTGGGGCATCTCGAACGTTTCAATCCGGCGGTGATGCGCCTCAAGTCGATCGTCGCGGCGCCGCGCTTCGTCGAGTGCCATCGGCTGGCGCCGTTCACCGAACGCGGCGTCGACGTCGATGTGGTGCTCGATCTGATGGTGCACGATCTCGACGTCATCCAATGCATCACCGGCGCATCCGAGGTGACCGCGCTCGAGGCGCTCGGGGTCGCCGTGCTGACCGATCAAATCGACGTCGCGAACGCGCGAATCCGGTTCGCCAACGGACTCATCGCGAATCTCAATGCGAGCCGCGTGGCGCCGCGCCGCGAACGGAAAATCCGCTTCTTCCAGCCCGACGCTTATATCTCGGTCGATTACGAAGCGCGCCGGATTCAGATTTACCGCAAAAACCCGCCCGCGCCCGGCTCCGCTTTCCCGACCATTTCGGCCGAACAGATCGAACTCGGCGAGGCCGATCCTCTGCTCGACGAAATCGCCGCGTTCGTCGCGAGCGTGCGCGGCCGCACGCCGCCGCCGGTGACCGCCGACGACGGACTGCGCGTGATGGAATTGAGCGAGCGAATCCGGCGCGCGATGGAATCGGCGGCTGCGGGTTGATCGTGACGCCTGTGCGCGCGAGGATTGAAGCTGGCCGCGGGCCTCGCCACGGGCCGCCGCGGCGATGTCGCTGATAGCTGCGCCGATGTTTTCCATACGCATCCGTCTGGCCGTGTTCGCGTTCGCGCTCGTATTCGCCGCCGGTTTAACCGCGCTGCCGGGATGCCAGAGCAACACGGCGCCTCCGCCGCCCGGCGCCGCTCAGACTTCAAACGGCTCTTTTCCAGCGAATAATCCCGCCAATGGCCTGCCCGCGTTGAGCCTTGTCGATCAATACGGCAAAGCGATTCCGCTCGAATCGCTCAAAGGCAAACCGGTTCTAATCGATTTTTTCTACGCGCGATGTCCGAGCATCTGTCCGCTGCTGACCGCCCATTTCGTTCGTATCGCGCGCCTGCTGGGTCCGGAGCTGGGCGCGAAGCTCACGATGGTGTCGGTGACGCTCGATCCCGAAGCCGACCATCCGGCGCAACTGCTCGACTATGCAAAGACGCATCAGGCGGACTACCCCGGATGGCTGTTCCTGACCGGAAAGCCCGCGGATATCGACACGCTGCTCAAAGCCTACCGGCTCAGGCGCGAACGCCAGCCTGACGGAGCGATCGATCATGTGGCGATGGCCTTTCTGCTTGGCGCGGACGGCCGGCAGTTGCGCATGTATGATCTGCTGGAAGCGCCTCCCAAAGCGGTGATCGCGGACGTCGCCCGCGCGCTCGCCCGCGGTTGATTCCGGTGCGGGGCGTATGGCGCCGCCTTCGCGTATCAATCAAAATCCTGTGCAGATGCCCGCAGAATCTCCGCCGACCGCGGCCAAGCATCCCGATCCGCGCGCGCGCCGCCGTGTGATGATCGTCGCGGGCGAGGCGTCGGGCGATCTTCATGGGGCGGATTTCGCCGCCGCGCTCGCGCGCCGCGCGCCGGCCTGCGAGCTGTTCGGAATCGCCGGCCTGCGCATGCGCGCGCAGGGCGTGCGCGAGCTGGTGCGGATGGAGGATATCGCCGGACTGGGGCTGGCCGAATTAAGTTCGACGATCCGCGGCGCCGCCGGCGCGTTCCGAATGCTCAGGAGAATTCTGCGCGACGACCCGCCCGATTTGCTGGTGCTGATCGATTACGCCGAATTCAACCTGATGCTGGCCGGCGTGGCGAGCCGCGCGGGCGTTCCCGTGCTCTACTACATTCTGCCGCAGGTATGGGCATGGCGGCGGGGAAGAATTCGCAAGCTGGTCCGCCGGACGCGAAAGATGGCGGTGGTGTTTCCGTTCGAGGCCGAGCTTTATTCGCGCGCCGGCGGCGCCGCCGCCTTCGTCGGCCATCCGCTGCTCGACCGCGTCGCGCCGGCTCAAGGCCGCACGGAAACCCTTGCGCGCCACGGCCTTCCGGCCGATGCGCGCCTGCTCGCTTTGCTGCCGGGCAGCCGCCGCGCCGAGGTGAAATATCTTTTGCCCGCGATGCTTGGCGCCGCGCGCATCCTTGGCGGACGCCATCGGCTCACGCCCGTAATCGCGCTTGCTCCGACCCTCGGCGACAAGGATTTGCGCGAGCTGGCCGCGCCGCTTGGGCTGGACGGGATACATATTATTCGCGATGACACGTATAGTATTATCGCGGCGAGCGAGCTTGCCCTGGTCGCGTCCGGAACCGCGACGCTTGAAACGGCGCTGCTCGGCAGCCCGATGGTTATCGCATACAAAATGTCATCGCTTTCCTACCACGTGGCGCGGATGCTGGTGCATGGCGTGGACTTTATCGGCATGCCCAATATCCTGGCCGGCCAGCGGATCGTTCCGGAACTGATTCAGCGGGAGGTCACGGCGGAAAATCTCGCCGCCGCCGCCGAACCGATGCTGGCCGAGCCGCATCGCTCCGAAACCGCGGCGGCGCTGCGCGCGGTGCGCGAACGGCTGGGCGCGCCCGGCGCCGCGGACCGGGTCGCCGCGATGGCGCTGGAAATGCTCGGATGCTGAAGCTCTCTCCGCTCCATCGGCGGCTTCTGAAATACGCGCGCCGGTACTTTTTTCCGTATGTGCTGTTGATGTTCGCGGCGATGATCCTGCTCTCCTCGACCGAGGGCGTAATCGTCGTGCTGATCCGCAATTTCACCAACCAGCTCACGGTCGCGCGCAGCGTCGCGATGCTGCCGATGCTGTCGGCCGTACTGATGGCGATTTTCGTGACGCGCGCGGTCGCGTCGTTCGGCGCGGATTATCTGGAAAGCTACGTCGTTCAGAAAATCACCGTGGATTTGCGCGACGAGCTGAACGAGGCGCTGCAGAATCAGTCGCTGTCATTTTTCAACCGCACCCCGACGGGCGTGATGCTTTCGCGGGTGATCAACGACGTTCAGGTCGTCGCGATTCAAGGCGTCGACAGCCTCTTCTCGATCTTCGGCGACAGCACCCGGCTGGCCGCGGTGATGGCGGGCGCGTTTTATGTCGATTGGCGATTCACTCTGATCGCGATCGCGGTTTTCCCCGCCGCCGTGTTTCCGATCGTCCGGTTTTCGCAGGGAATGCGGCGCATGACGAAGGACGCGCAGCGCCAGCTCAGCGGCCTGACGGTGCTGCTGCAGGAGACGTATCAGGGGAACCGCGTCGTCAAGGCTTTCGGAATGGAGGACTACGAGCGGTCCCGTTTCAAGAAAGAACTGCGCCGGTTGTTCCGAATCCAAATGCGCGTCGCGCGCATCAAATCGGTCACCGGACCGACCATGGAAGTGATGGGCGCGTTCGCGATCGTCGCGGTTATCTGGTGGGGCGCTCACGCGGTAATTTCGGGCTCGCGCACGCCGGGCGTGTTTCTGTCGTTTATCGGCGCGATGCTGCTGCTTTACCGGCCGTTCAAGAGCCTCACGCGCACGAACAATAATATTCAGGCCGGTCTCGCCGCGGCCGAGCGCGTCTTCCAGATGATGGACGAGCCGTCGGACGTGCCGGAGGCGCCCGAGCCGGTCGTGATTCCGTCCGGCCTGCATAATGTGGCGCTGGAGAACGTCAGCTTTCGTTACGGCGACGAGTGGGTGCTGGAGGACGTCAATCTCGAGGTCGGCGCGGGGAAGGTGGTCGCGCTCGTCGGCATGAGCGGAGCCGGCAAATCCACGATCGCGGATTTGATTCCGCGTTTCTATGACGTTCAACGCGGCCGCGTCGCGATCGACGGCGTCGATGTTCGGAAATGCTCGATCGATTCGTTGCGATCGCAGATTGGACTGGTCACTCAGCATACGTTTCTCTTCAACGACAGCGTGCGCGCGAATATCGCATACGGCGCGGCTGACAAATCGCTCGATGACGTAATCGCCGCGGCGCAGGCCGCCAACGCCCACGACTTCGTCATGCGTTTGCCGCAGGGCTACGACACGCTGATCGGAGAGCTGGGCGTTCGGCTCTCGGGCGGCGAGCGTCAGCGGCTGGCGATCGCGCGGGCGTTGCTGAAAAACGCTCCCATACTGATTCTTGACGAGGCGACCTCCTCGCTCGATTCCGACTCGGAACGGCAGGTGCGGGAGGCGCTCGAGCATCTGATGGAAAATCGCACGACGCTGGTGATCGCGCATCGGCTCTCCACCGTGCGTCGCGCCGATCAAATCGTCGTACTTTCGCGCGGGCGTATCGTTGAGGCCGGCACCCACGATCAATTGATCGCGCTCGGCCGCGAATACAGCCGCCTGCACGGCCTTCAATTTCATGACGCGCCGGAACTGGGCAGGGCCGGCAGGATTGAAAATTGAGCGACGCGCCGCGGGTCGCCCGCCGCGCGGCCGGCGTCTCCGCTGGCTTGCTCGGAACCCTCTATCGCACGCTCTGGTATCCGGCGTTGCCCTTCGCGCTTTTGGCCGCGGGCGGCGCGCGCGGTCCCGATCGCCGCGAGCGGCTGGGCCGCCCGCTGCTTGCCGAGCCGCGCGCTGACCGGCGAGTCTGGATGCATGCGGCGTCGGTCGGCGAGATCGAAGCGATCCGGCCGCTGGTGCGGGGAATTCGCGAGCGTTTCCCGGCTTTCGAGTTCGTCGTAACGACGATGACGGCGGCCGGCCGCGCCGCTGCGCGCCGCCGTATCCCGGGCGCCGCGGCGTGTCTGTTGGCGCCGTTGGATTGTCCCGCGGCGTTGCGCGCCTTTCTCGCCCGCGTCCGTCCCAAAATCGTGCTGCTCGCCGAAACCGAGCTTTGGCCCAATCTGATCGGCGAAGCGTCGCGTTTCGGCGCGCGGGTTGGAATCGTGAACGGACGCCTGTCGGAACGGTCGCTGCGCCGCTACAAGCTGGTCCATGCGCTGCTTGCCGAGGCGCTCGGGCGGCTCGATTTGGCGCTGGTTCAAAGCCGTGCGGACGCGGATCGTTTTATCAAGCTCGGCGCGCCTTCCGGGATTGTCGCGATCACCGGCAATACCAAGTTCGACCTTGGCGATGCTCCGGCGCCTCCGCGGCCCGCGTTGCGCGACTTTGCCGCCGGGCGGCCGCTGCTCGTCGCCGGCTCGACCGCGCCCGGAGAGGAGCGCATGAGCCTGACGGCGTACGCCAACCTGCGCGAGCGCTTTCCCGGATTGGCGCTGGCGCTCGCGCCGCGCCATCTCGAGCGCGCCGGCGAGGTCGAAGCCGAAATTCAAGCCGCTGGTTTCACGTATGCGCGGGCGAGCGCGCTGCCTGCAACGGAATCCGGTGCGCCTTCTCTCGACGTTACGCGCCACGATGCGTCCGTGCTGCTGCTCGATACGATGGGAGAGCTGCGATCGCTTTATGCGTGCGCGGCGATAGCTTTCGTCGGCGGCAGTATCGCGCCGCCGCGCGGCGGGCAGAACCTGGCCGAGCCGGCTTCGGCGGGCGTGCCGGTGATTTTTGGTCCGCATTACGAAAATCAACGCCAGGTGGGCGATGCGTTGTTGAGCGCGGGCGGCGCCCGCGTGGTCGAAGGCGCTGCGGAAATGGAACTCGTTTGCAACGAATGGCTGGCCGACGCCGGCGCGCGGCGCGACGCCGGCGCGCGCGCACGCTCAACGTTTGTAAACCTCGCCGGCGGCGTAATCGCCACGCTGGACCATCTGGCTCCGCTTTTCCAGGGTCTATGACAGCGCGCGACGCCGAGCGCCGCCCAATCCTGGAACGGCTGTGGCGAACGCCCCTTCCGCCGCTGCTGATCCCGCTCTGGGGCGCGTGCGCCGCCGCTGCGGTCGCGTATGCGGCGGCGTGGGCGGCGCGGTCGCGGTATTGGAAGACTCGTTCGCTCCGCGCGCCGGTTCCGATCATAAGCGTCGGCAATCTCACCGTCGGCGGCAACGGCAAGACGCCGTTTACGCTTTATCTGGCGAACCTGCTGCGAAGCCGCGGTTGGCGGATCGCGATTCTCAGCCGTGGTTTCGGCGGGCGGCTTTCGCGTCGCGGCCGGGCGGCGATGGTCGCGGACGGCGGAAAAATTTTCGCGTCAACCGCGGATGTGGGCGACGAACCGGTGATGATGGCGCATCGATTCGCCGGTCCAATCGCGATTGCGCGGCGCCGGATCGACGGCGCCCGTCTCCTGGCCGCGAACGACGGGCTGGATGCGATCATCCTCGACGACGGCTTTCAGCATCTCGGGATCGGCCGCGATCTTGATTTGGTTCTGATCGACGATGCGCGAGGATTCGGCAATGGCTGGGTGCTGCCGGCGGGACCGATGCGCGAGCCGGTTGGCGCGCTCGTTCGGGCCGATGCGATCGTTTATGTCCAACGCCCGGGCGAAGCGCCGGCGCGGCCGTCGAGCGTTCCCAAGCCGCATGGAACGCCGTCGTTTCGCGCAAGGCTGCGTCCGCGCGCGATGATTCAATCCGACCGCGGCGCATGGAGCGACGCGCCGCTTGAACTGGCCGGCCGCCGGGTCGTCGCGGTCAGCGGCCTTGCCGATCCCGATGGGTTCCGCAGGACGCTCGAAGCGGAAGGCGCTGTGGTGGCGGCGAATTTGGCGTTTCCGGACCATCATGAATATTCGCCGGCGGATTTGAGCGGGATCGCGGCCGTCGCGCAAAACGCCCGCGTGGACATGGTGATCGTGACGACGAAGGATCTTGTCAAAATCGATCGCTTTGCCGGCGCGCCCGCGCCGCTGTACGCTCTGGATCTTGAAGTCGCGCTCGAACCCGGCGATGAAGCGCGGCTGCTCGCGTTGGCCGAATCAAGGATGCGCGGCAAAGGCGCCCCGCGCGAGAATTCGTCTGGCAAGGGCGACGGAGGTTCTCTCGATGGCGATTAGCCAGGATTTGCTCGACATATTGGCTTGCCCCAAATGCAAGGGCGCGATTCATCCGACCGATTCCGGCGATGGCCTGGTGTGCGACGCGTGCCGCTTGCGCTATCCGATTCGCGAAGACATCCCGATCATGCTGATCGACGAAGCCGAGGCGATCGGATAACGCGCATCGCTCGTGCGCGAACGCCCGCAAATGTTGTCGGCCGCCGCCATGCGATGGATCCGCGGTTCGCTCGGCGATCCCGGACCGGATTTTCCGCATTTTGGAATGGGGCGCCGATTGCTTTATATCCGGCGCGATCTGGCCGCTCATGCGCCGGCGATTTTCGCCGCGCTGGACGATTTACGCCCGCCGCCGGCGATCGGGAAGGGCAATCGGTCGAGCGGATTTGTCATTCATCCGAACGGGGCGCCCGAGCTGTTCGTCCGCTACGGACGGCGGGGCGGCATGGCGCGATATGTGTTGGATGACGTCTATTTCGGACACGTCGCGCGGCCCGTGCGCGAGTTGACCGTCACGGCGGAAGCGCGGATGCGCGGAATCGCCGTGCCCGAGCCGTTGGGCGCGATGGTGGAATCGATCGCGCCCGGATTGTATCGCGGCGCTTATATGACCCGCCCGATGAGCGGATTCACGCTGTGGGAATTTATCCGCGCCGACGATGACTCGCGCGTGCGCAAACACGTCGCGATGCAGGCTCGGCGCGCGATCGACGTGATGCATAGGATGGGGCTTTTTCACGCCGATCTGAACTTGCATAATCTCTTCGTTTTGACGTCGAGCGACGATCTGCCGGTTTCCATCATCGATCTCGACAAAGCGCGGCTCTTTCCCGAACCGGTTACGGCGGCGCGGCGTCGGGCGAATTTCGCGCGACTGGAGCGCTCGATCCGAAAACTCGATCCCTCCGCGGCGCGAATTGACTCGGAGTTGCGGGCGATTCTAACCGGAAGTTGATTGATTCCAGCAGTTATTCAAGCAGCGATGCGGCAACGCACGCTGGTATCGGAAGAAGCCGCGAGGGACGAAATCGGAGATGGCGTTCCCGCCGCTGCGAATAAATCCGGCGATTAATCAATCGTGCCCGAGGGCTTGGCGGGCGCGTATCAAACGTCCGCGTGAAATCTTCAGCTCCAGTCGAAGACGCCGCGCCGCCACGCATAGGCGAAGCCGACAAACAGGATGCCAATATAAACCAGCGCCTCGATAAAGCCGAACATCCCCAGCGAACGCAATTCGGCGGCCCACGGATAGAGGAAGACAACTTCAACGTCGAAAACGAGGAACAGCAGCGCCGTCAGATAAAAGCGGACCGAAAATCGCCCCCATGCGCTGCCGCTGGCCGGATTCCCGCACTCGAAAGCCTCGCCTTTGACGGCGGTATGCGGCGGCCGCGGTCCAACCAATCGATTGATCGTGACCATGGTCAGCACGATCAGACCGACCAGACCGATCGTAATCGCGATTGGAAACCAGGTGGTGAGTCCGTAATTCATCGCTAACGTACCGTCCGAACGCCTGACCAACCATTTCTACATGAGATCGGGCTGGATGCGAAGCGCGCGCGGATTTTGAGGTGGCCGGCCGCGCCGGAACGTACCGTCACGCCAGGCGGAGTCTAATAGATCGGCGACAATCGCGGCTGCCGGGATTTTTTACAGAATTCGACTTGCTTTAGCCGCATGGGTCATCTGAATTAACGGGATGGCGTTTGCGATTCACGAACGGAATGACGCGGACTCGCCTGCCGGGCGATCAATCAACGGTCGCTCATTCGCAATTTTCGCGGGCTACCTTGCGCTGGCGTTCGCGTTTTTCGGGCGTGGCTTGATCGGCGGATTCACCACGAAACAATTCGGGTTCTCCAACGATCCGGACCTCCTGGACTGGATGTTCGTATGGTGGCCGCGCGCAATCGAGCACCATATCAATCCGTTCCTGACGCGGGCGTATTGGGCCCCGGAGGGCTTCAATCTGACCTGGACGACCAGCGTTCCGCTGCTTGCCATAATCGCCGCACCAATCACGAAAACGCTCGGGCCGATCGCGTCATTGAATACTTTGTGTCTGCTGAGCGTGGCGCTCGCGGCTTATTCAGGATTTCTCCTTTGCCGATATGTGACCGGCGATTGGCGTGCGGCATTGATGGGCGGGTTCATATTTGGATTCAGTCCGTACATGCTTGGGTCGCTCAGCTTCGGCCGGCTTCATCTGCTTTCAGTATGGCCAGTTCCGTTGGTGGTTCTCGCGTCGATCAAGCGATGGCGCTCCGAGCTTGGCGCCGTTGCCTATGGCGCGATCGTCGCGACGCTTCTCGCCGTTGAATTTTACTGCAGCCTTGAAATTGCCGGCACGATGACCATGTTCGGCGGGTTCGCTTTATTGTTGGCGTGGTCGTGCGGCGTCAACGGCGGTACGAAGGCGTTTCTAAGAGTGGCGCTGCCTGCGGGAGTTGGAATTATTTGCGGTCTCGCGGCGGCGAGTCCGCTCGTCTATTACTTCTTCTTCGGACCGCACGCCGTTCGCGGAGTTATTTGGCCCGAATCGATGGTCGCGGGCGATTTCCTTAACCTCTTTATCCCGACGATCGCGAATGAACTCGGAGAAATTCCGGGTTTGATGAATATCTCAGGCCATTTTAACCACGGCCTGCTGGCCGAGGCGCTAATTTGGATTCCATTGCCGCTGTTGCCGATCGCCTACTTATATGTCCGCCGGCATTGGCGCGAGCCGGCCGGCAGATACCTGTTCGATCTGCTTGCGATAATGGTCGTGCTGTCGCTCGGCCCGATGCTGATGGTTGGCGGCCATGAAACCAAAATCGGCCTGCCGGGGAAAATTCTCTATGTGACTCCTCTGGCCAATAGCGGTCCTGCCCGGCTGTCGTTGTACACGTTTCTTCTGCTCGCGATCATGTCGTCGCGATGGTTGGTCGAATCCGCGGCGGCGGTGCGAACCAAGGCGTGCGCGATGGCCGCGGTGGCGATCTTCATGACTCCCAATTGCTCCGCCTCGAATTGGGTGCGCCCGGTCTTTCTGCCGCGATTTTATCGGGATGGCGTCTATCGGTCATATCTGAAACGCGGCGAGACCGATCTTATCCTGCCGGTGATGTACCGCGACGAGACGATGCTCGCGCAAGCGCGGGCCATGATGTATTTCAATCTTGCGGACGGGTTCGGCCCCTGGCCGCATTACGTGGAAGCTTGGCCAATTCTCGACGGTTTCGCGCTGGAGACCTGGATGCCCGAGGGAGCGCGGCAGTTCGCCGCGTTTCTCGCGGACAAACGAGTTCGCCACGTTTTGATCGACGACCGCCTGATGCCGGATTGGAAACCGATCGTTTCCCGCCTGTGCGCATCCAGCGAAGACGTCGCGGGGGTCACGATCGTAAGCCCAAACCCGCGCTGGGCGCCGGTACCATTGCCGCCGATGCTCGAGCTGCGCAAGCGCTTCGATGAAATTCGCGTTTACCGGCTGGTGATGTCGATCGATAAATATCTTTCCGGCGGCGGCGATCCGCTGCGGCTGAACGCGATCGACGCGGTGAAACTCGGGCTCATTCCGGCTGACGAAGTGGTCGGGCCGCCTTTCGCGACGCCCCTTGCCGACCGCTACCATCTTGGTATTCGCGGTTTCAGCCGGAACAAAATCGAAATTCAATTCCTCGCCTACAGCGCCGACGCTGACGGAATTGTCGCGCGATTTCGCACGACGGCGCGCACGGCGGATTTCAGTCTCGAAAGAGGCGCTATCGGCTATCCGGCGATTGGCAAGCTTACGCTGATCTTCGACCGCGCCGGTCTCAGCCGGGCCGCCGAAATTTCGCGGCAGGCTTTGGAGGAGATTCCCCCGCTGCCTGCGGAATGTGCGGGCGCCAAGATAAAACCACTTCCGGCTTTGTCAACTCGCGGCTAATATTTGTCGACTGTGGGTTAGCACGGCCAAGGGCTTGAAATTCGCGCATGATACGGCATTGGCCCGCAGTTTTAATTTTGCTCACGCTTGGTTGTCTTCGTGTTGACAATTTGTTAGCGTGCGCTAGGCGCTGCTGGGCTGCCGGCGCGCGGACAGGGAAAGGGTGCGGCGATGGCGAGAGTAATGACGCTGGAAGAAGTAGCCAGTTACCTCAGGGTTCATCCCTCCACTATTTACCGCCTGCTTAAGAAAAAGCAGTTGCCGGCTTTCAAGGTAGGTAGCGACTGGCGTTTCAATCTGGAGTCGATCGACAAGTGGCGGACGCAGGCCGAGGAAGCCGGTCGCGATATCGAGGATTACGCCGTGGGCGACAAGAACTGATTCCGCTCGCCAACGCGGCGCGCGTTGATTTGGGTCGCGTTTGGACCGCGCACAGAGCCGTAACGCAATGCGGGGCGAAAGGCCTTTCGTCCCGCATCTCTTTATGGACCGAAATTCCCGGGCGTTCGGAGGCGAAACGCCACCGGATTGAACGCCGGGGCGCGATTCTTCAGTCCCGTGTAATCCGCTGGAGGTACTGATCGCTTGGCGGAGTTAATCCGGTGATTCTCAAAGTAGCGCGCCTTGGCCATCCCGTTATTCGCACTCCGGCGCATCTGGTCGATCCAGCGCAAATCTCAACGCCGCAATTTCAGCGCCTGCTCGACGACATGGTCGAGACGATGCGCGAATACGATGGAGTCGGGCTGGCCGCTCCGCAGGTTCATCTCTCGCTTCAGGTCGCGGTGCTTGAGGTTGAACGCCCTGCCAACTATCCGGACGCGCCCAGCGTACCCTTGAGCTTCCTTATCAATCCGGAAGTGACGATCACGGAGAACGCGACGATCGACGGATGGGAAGGATGCCTCAGCATTCCCGAGATGCGCGGCGTCGCGCCCAGATATCGGGAATTGCGGGTCAGGGCGCTTGGCCGTTCGGGCGAGCCGCTGGATTTTGTCGCCCGCGATTTTCACGCCCGCGTGATTCAGCACGAAACCGACCATTTGCGCGGTGAGGTTTATCTTGATCGGATGCGCGATATGCGCACCTTGGCGCATCTTGCGGAATGGCGGCGCTTCGCTCTCAAGCCCGCCACCTAGTGTGGCGTCCAGCAATAACTTCCACCTGAGGCCTTATCAGTTCGGCGCGCAGGCCGCCCATCGCAGGGCGACAAGGGATGGATTGCCGGGTCTGGGCCCGGCAATGACGAACAGAACTGGTCATGCCCGGACTTGATCCGGGCATCCACGCCGAGCGCAAGATAGACGCACAGTGCAAACTTATTTAGGAGACGCCACACTAGGCGGGTGAAATCGCGGCGGCGGTTTCACCCGATGGATTTATTTGGGCGGATAGGGCAGGGCGCTCGGCGGCGGGATTTTTCCGGTCAAGCGCGCCTTCTCGAGCGCCTCGGCGAGTTCATTGTTGATGGAAGACAGGCGCTCCTCTTCATCCTGGACTTTCTTCAATTCGGCTTGAAGCTGCTCGTTCTGCGCCTGCAACTGCGCCTGCTGCTGCTCCAGAGACGAGATCTCCGACTGGTCGGCGGCGCGCGCCGCGTCGGCGCGAGAGGCCATACGGCTCCATACCAGCCATCCAATCGCGATCGCGACGATCGCGGTGATCAACGCCGTAACGGCGACTCGTCCCATATCGTCATGCAATCCGAATCGGCTCTCGGCCTTGCGCGCGCGTGCGCGCTGGCGGCGACGCGGCGATCGAGTCGGCGCGCTGGTCGAGGTCGGTTTTTCCGAGAAGGCCTTTCGCCAAAGTCAGACGTTCGAGTGCGCGCAGCCAGCATTGATAATAGCCGCTCTTCGGTTCCGGCCCCGGATGACTCTCATTCATGCTGGAAGAAGATTGATCAGCGGCAATTTCTTCGATCAGGCGAGCGCGGAATTCGGCCCATTGGAAATGGCCGCGCGCCTGCAATTCAATCGCGAGCGCGAACGCGCGCGCTTCCCATGGCTCCGCGAAGACCTCGGTTTCGGGCGGGAGTTCGGGAGCCATCGTTGCGATTCGTTCTGCCATTGTTTGTGGCGCGCGATTCAATCCTGGGCGTGTGCGCGCGCGACCGCGGCCGGCGGATATTTTACCACGGCGGTCCCGATCATCGCGTCGCGCGTGACCAGCGCGGCCAGTTCGTCCTCGCTCAGTTTTTCGGTTCCCGCGGGCCGCATCGGGAGCGCCATGTAGCGCAATTCCGCACTGCTGTCCCATACGCGGATTTCCACACGCGGATCGAGTTCGACGCCGAATTCGCGCAGCACGCCGCGCGGATCTGAAACCGCGCGCGAGCGGTAGGCGAAGCTCTTGTACCAGACCGGCGGAAGGCCGAGCACCGGCCACGGATAGCACGAGCAGAGCGTGCAGACGATCAGGTTATGAACCTCGGGCGTATTCTCGACGACCGTCAGATATTCGCCCTCAGGCCCTGACGGGATGCCAAGCTCGGCGATCGCCGGGATCGCATTCTTCAGCAATCGCCGGCGAAATTTCGGATCGACCCAGGCGCGCGCGACAACGCGTGCGCCGATTCGCGGACCGACCTTGTTTTCATAATGATCGACGATCGCGTCAAGCGCGGCCGCATCGACAACGCCCTTTTCGACCAGCAGGGATTCAATCGCCTTGACCCGCAGCGCGGGACCGCTTTCCGGCTCGTTATGGTCGCGATGGCCGTGGTCGCTCATGATTTTACTCGCCGCTTGTTTTGAACTGACCGTTTTGTGGTCCGCCGCTGGCCGGACGATGAAGCCGCGCCGCGTTTCGCCGTCGCGGACTTAAGATAAGGCTCCCAAAGATCGATCAGCACCGATTCGCCCGCGGGATGCTCGTCGCCCCACAATTCGCGGCCGTCAAACTCCACCGAATAGCAATGGCAAAGTTCGATATCGCCGCCGTGGGCATGCTTGTCCGGCAGAATGAAAACGCCCCAATCGTGCCGAATCACGCCGCGCCGGCCGCGCGCATAGCGGGGCAGGCGGATATGCTGCTCAACATTCAGATTGCGCGCGATCACCCGCTCGCCGATCTTGAAACGCACCGGAATGCGGCGTTTCGCGCGCGGGCGAGCCGCGCCGGCCGGGCTTGCCGGCTGCTCTGCGGACGGGCGCCGCGCCGCCTGCCGCGCTTCGTGCGAGCCGGCTGCGCCGCCGCTCGCGGTTAGCCGCAACGCCGCCTCGATCTCCTCCGCGCTGGCGATATTTTTTTCCTGCAGCAAGGCGCTCAAAGCGCGCATCCAGCGTTCATAGTACGAAGAGCGCAGGTAGTCCGCGGCCGGGATGCGCTCGATCGCGCGCCGAAATTCATCGACGTTGAAAATTCGCGCGCCGAACGCCGCGAGCACGATCGCGAACATCCTGCGTTCCCAGGCGGCGTGGAAAACGGGTTCGTTGGTTTCGCGCGGTATCGGTCCGAAGCCGTGCATGCCTCCCATGTCGTGTATTCCGTTCATGCCGATTCGCCTCCGCGCACGGTCGAGGCTAAGTCGGACGCCGAGCCGCGGTCAAGCTCACCGAGGCGATGGCCGCGAGCCGAGGTTTTGACAGGCGCGCGATGCGTCAAGGCGGCTCCAATCAGCGCCAAGGCGCCGAGCGCGATCGCATACCAGACGATATCGTAAATCAGCATCGCGCCCGCGGCCTTCAAGCCCTTGGTGTAAACCCGCACGTGGTTCGGATGGAAGACCATCGGGACCATGCACAATTCGGCGCCGCAGTTGCGGCATACGTGGCGGAAGCCGAAGCGCATCGGCTCGCCGCACTCCGGACATGAAAGCGCGGGCCGGCCTTTGAGTTTTAGATGCGGCGGGCCGTGATAACGTCTTGGCGCAACAGTCAGCGGCGCTCCGCAATGTCCGCAAAAATGCGCGCCGGCGAGATCAGCCGTCGCGCCGCATCGCGGACACGCCAACTCCGTAATTTTGCCGCGCGACATTGCGGCCTTAATATCCGCTTTTCAGCAGCTAGGGAACCAAACCGGCGCGCTCAAAATGAAACTCGAACAGTTCTTTTGGCGTCAATGGTTGCGGGACGCTTTTGCTCCCATCTTTACGCACAATCGCAGTCAATCCTGGGGGGCGGCTGGACGCGTCCGTGAATTCGGCCGAGCTTGATTCGTAACTCTCCAACTGTACCGACGCCCTTGAGCGTATTGCATCGGCGACAACACAAGGCCAAATTCTCGGATAGATCAGTGCCGCCATGGCTGCGCGGCAAAATGTGATCGATCGTCAGTTCCGCTTCGTTTTGAGGGAGAATCGCGCCACAATACCAACAGGCGCCATTACTTTTTGCCCAGACCGAACGAACTATTTTTACCGGTAGCGGCATACGATAAGCGGCGGACTTATGAAAATTTTGTGGTGGCGGCGGCAGGAGTCGAACCTGCGACACTGCGGATATGAGCCGCATGCTCTAACCAACTGAGCTACGCCGCCATCGAGCGCTCTAGAATATCCGTATCGGGACGCCTACGGAAGACTCCCGGCGCGCGGACTAACGTACCGCGACCGACTGTTTTTTGACCTGACGGCTGCCGCGCGCCACTTGATAAGCGACGCCCTCGGTGAATTCGAGACAGGTCAGCTTGCCGCCATACACCAGGCCGGTGTCGATTCCGAGCTTGTATGGCAGGTCGATCATCACTGCGCGCATCGGCGTATGGCCGAACACCACGGTCGCGTCGAGCGGATGGGCGTTAAAAATGAATTCCTGACGGATCCACAGCATGTCCTCGACGTCTTGTTCTTCCATGGTGCGAGTCGGCTGGATTCCCGCGTGGACGAAAAGATAGGGCGGACGGTAATAGCTGGTCGCGAGTCCTTGCAGAAATTCCAGATGGGCCGCCGGCAGAAGTTCCGGCGTGCCCTCCAGCGCCGTTTCGCCGATTCCATAGCTTTCCAGCGTCTGCGCGCCCCCGTTGAACAGGAACGATTCGCCGTAATGGCCGGGGAAGCCCATGAACGAGAGCATCATGTCTTCATGATTGCCCTTGAGAAACACGGTCTCGGCGGAACCGCCGGCAATCCCCAGCAAGGCGTCGATTACGTCGCGGGCGGAAGGGCCGCGATCGACGTAGTCGCCGACAAAGACGACGGTATCGCCGTGCGTCGGAGCGATCGATTTCAGCAAGGCGTTCAGTTCGTCGGGACATCCGTGGATGTCGCCGATCGCGAAGAGCCGCCCGTCACGCTGCCGTATGCGCCCCAAGCTCATCGTTCGCGACTCACTCTCTTTCCCCGCGGCCGGCGCCGAGCAACTCGCCCAGCGCCGAGCGATCTTCGATTATCCGGCGCGACGCGCTGTATGGATTGATCGCGCCCTCGCGAATCTGCTCGACCAGTTTGATCGCTCCCGGCGCGCCGTTGCGCAGTCCGCGCTCCGCGCGCTCTTCAAGCTCCGAGGTTAGCACTTCCACGAATTCGCGCATCCTCCGTTCGCGATCGCGCGCGGCGTCATGATGCGCGCGGAGATATTCGTCATGACGCGCGATCGCGGCGACCAGCGCGTCGATGCCGATATCGTTCGCCGCCTGCGTCATCACCACCAGCGGCCGCCAGCGGCCGTCCGCGGGGCGCAGATGGACATTCAGCTCCAACTCCATCTTGACGCGGTCGGCGCCGTCGCGGTCGGCCTTGTTCACCACGAAGACGTCGGCGATTTCGTTCAATCCCGCCTTCATCACCTGCACGCCGTCGCCGCCCTCCGGCACGGTCACGACGATCGTGGTGTCAGCGAGGTCCATCACGCTCAACTCCGTCTGGCCGACGCCGACGGTCTCGATAATGATCACGTCATGGCCGAACGCATCGAGCAGTTTCACGATCTCGCGCGCCGCCCGGCTGAGGCCGCCGTGATGGCCGCGGGTCGAGAGGCTGCGGATATAGACGCCTTGATCGCGATAATGATCGGTCATCCGCACTCGATCGCCCAGCACCGCGCCGCCGGAAAACGGGCTTGACGGATCGATCGCGAGCACGGCCACCGATTTGTTCTGGGCGCGATACTTCGCCACCAGCCGGTTTACCAGCGTCGATTTGCCGGCTCCGGGCGCGCCGGTGACGCCCAGAATCGCGGCGCGCCCGGTACGGGCATAAATGCGCTCCATCACCGCGCTTACTTCGGCCGACCGATTTTCGACGAGCGTGATCAGGCGCGCCAGCGCCAGGCGGTCCTGACGGACAAAGCGCTCAAGCAATGCATTAAGTTTCGAATCGATCATCAACCTTCCGGCGGCCGGCTGGATGCCGGCCGCGGCCCTAAGCTTTGTCGCCGTAATGCTCGTCGAGCCGCGCAATGGCGGGAAAAACCCACGATTTTCCACCGAACTCGCGTCGCGCCGAATGGCGAAAATATTCCCGCGCGACTGCTTCAGCGAGCGTCCGTCAGCACTAGAATGATAGCCGTCGGGTTCGCGATCGGGCAATCTCCGGCCTGCGCCGTCCAGCCCGTTGTTTTCCTGGATTTCGGCGCCTAACCTAGTGCGGTGTCCCGCAAACGATTTCCACCTGACGCCTGATCAGCTTGGCGCGCAAGTCGCCCACCGCAAGGCGGCAAGGGATGGATTGCCGGGTCTGGGCCCGGCAATGACGCACAGAGCTGGTCATGCCCGGACTTGATCCGGGCATCCAGGCGGAGCGCAAGATAGACACAGAGCGCATACTTATTCAGGGAACACCACACCAGATGAACGTACGGCGATGAAACCGCCCGACATTTATCGCGATTGGCGAATCGTCATGGGTCTCGCGGTGCTCGTGCTGGGCGCGGGAAACTGGTTCGTTGGATGGCAAAAGGCTCAGGAATATCACGCGATTATCGCCGGCGAAGCACGTGAGC
>JAJXZF010000034.1 GCA_021780225.1 Deltaproteobacteria bacterium
CCGCCAACGTTTGTAGGAATCGGGATCGCCGATGTCGGCAGCGGCGTCCACACCTTCGCGGCGATCGGCTTCGCGCTCTATCATCGCGAACTGACCGGAGCCGGCCAGTATATCGATATCGCGATGGTCGATACGCTTTATCACATGCATGACTTCGGCCTGCAGAGCCATTCGCTAAGCGGCGGCGAGTTCGTGCCGAACCGGATGGGCCATTTTCACAGACAGATTTGCCCGGCCGGCGTCTACAAAGGTCCGCAAGGATGGATCTTCATCCTGGTGCTCGATCGCCAGTGGGGCAATATGGTCAAAGCGATGGGCCGTCCCGAGCTGCTCAACGACCCGCGTTTCGCGACCGGCGCGCAACGGACCACAAATTCGGATCAGTTGAACGCGATCGTTCAGCAATGGCTCTTGTCGTTTGCGAGCGATCAGGATGCGCTCGCGGTACTCGAAGAGAATCGCATTGCTTGCGCGCCGGTATTGTCGGTGGTCGAGACGATGAACCATCCCCACTTCAAGGCCCGCAACATGGTGCGCAAGGTTAGCGATCCGGTCTTCGGCGAGGTCACGATTCCCGGCTTCCCGTTCAAATTTTCCGCCAATCCGGATTTGCCGGAAGGGATCGAGGCCCCGTTGCTGGGTCAGCACGGCGAGCAGGTTTTGCGCGACGTTCTGGGTTACTCCGACGCAAAGCTTGGCGCATTGCGCGAGAAAGGCGTGCTCTACAGCGAAAACAAATGACCAGATGGCATCGTGAGATGCTGATCGAAAAACGCCGATTTGTCCCGCATCCGGCGGCTTGGTCCATTCGCCGATGCGGCGGATCCGCGCGTGCGCATGCGGTGCGCCCGGAGAAACGGCCGAACTTCCGCCGCCGCTCGGAGCGGGATTCTTCGCTCCGGCAGCCTGCGCTCAGAATGACGGCAAAATGCCAGATTTTGTCATTCCGGGGCGCGGCCGAAAGCCTGCCCTGAGCTTGGCGAAGAGAATCCCGATCCAGCAGGCAAAAAGATGAGCTTATTTACGGAACAGCACACTAACGTGGCGTCTCGTAAATAAGTTCGCATTCCGCATCTACCTTGCGCTCCGCGCGGATGCCCGGATTTGATCCGGGCATGACCAATGCTGTTCGTCATTGCCGGGCCCAGACCCGGCAATCCATCCTTGGTCGCCCCGCGGTGGGCGACTTGCGCGCCCAGCTGACAAGGCATCAGGTGGAAGTTATTTGCGAGACACGACACTAGCCGCGCTCAGCGCATATCCGGCCAGCGTGATTTTGGCCGTGGATTCAGCCGGCGTTCGAGCAGAGCGACCAAGCGACTTCCGCGATTCCGGGTACGCGTTCGTCGTAGGTCGCGAACATCGGGTCGTCAGCCTGACCGGCGAGATACCGGGCATAGCTGCCCTCGGCGATAATCGCGAGCTTGAACAGGGAAAATATCTGATAGAAAGCGAAATCCCGCATCTGTCGGCCGGAGCGTTGTTCATACAACTCGATCATTTCCCTACGGCTCAGATACCCGTCGCCGATTTCCATGCTTGAGACGAACGTGCGGCGCCGTTCGTCGTCGCCGGCGTCGCCCCAGTAGGTCACCATCCAGCCGAGATCGGCCAGCGGATCGCCGAGCGTGGACATTTCCCAATCGAACAGCGCGATCGGCCGCGGTTCGCCGTGCTCCGCGTCCCACATCACGTTGTCGAGCTTGAAATCGCCATGGACAATCGTGGAGGTTTGCGCCTGCGGCATATGAGACCGCAGCCAATCGCGGATTTGCCACATCACCGGCAGGGGACGGGTTTGCGGCACGGTCCGTTCGAGTTGATCCGACCATCGCCGCACCTGCCGCTCGATATAGCCGTCGGGACGGCCGAAATTCTCCAATCCGGCCGCGCGCCAATCGACTTTCTGCAGATCCACCAGCAGCTCGACCATCCAACGGCTGATCGCGGCGCGCTGAGGGGGCGTTTCGGCAAAGCTCTTCTCGGCGCTTGGGATGAGTCCGGAGCGGATCACCCGGCCGCGCATGTATTCCATCAGGATAAACGGAGCGCCGATATAACCCGTGTCGTCGCAGGCGGCGTAAACCCGCGGCAGCGGCACGGACGTATCCTGGAGCGCGCTCAAGACCTTGAACTCGCGCATCACGTCGTGAGCGGTCGGCAGCAAGGGGCCGCGCGGCGGTCGCCGCAATGCCCAGGATTTGCCGTCGAAATGGATCAGATGGACTTCGTTGGAGTGGCCGAACGAAATGTTTTCAGTCCTCAGGTTCGCCGCGTCGCCGAGTTTTCGATCGCGTAGAAAACGCCGCAACCCTTCCAGATCGATCGTCGCCGAAGGACCGGTCTTTTCGTTAGCCGTATCAACCATCGAGAGTTCACCTTTGCGCGCAGGCGGAGCAAACGCGCCGCAGTTAAGACCTAAATCGTATACCGTCGGAACGAAACGCTGAGCAAGCGCGGACGCCCGCCCGCGTCAAACATCGGGGCATTCCGCGCCCGGCGCAACCGCACGGGAAAATCAAATAAAAGCTTATTGCTGCGGTTGCACCGGCGGCGGCATCTGCGGCATCGGCAGGTAGCTCGGCTGAATCTGGAAAGGATTGCGGCCGAACGGACTTTGTCCAATTGAACCAAGACCGCCCAGCGTCAACTGAAACTGAAACAGCGTATCCGACGGATTGTAAGTCTTCGATATGCCCATATCGAACGACCAGCAATCGCAGGGCGATTTGATGCGCACCCCGTAATCCGCGTAAAGCAGCTTGCGATTGGCAAGGTCATAAGAAGGACCAAGATAGATGCCCAAACGATCGAAGAGATCGTAATAACTTCGCAGGACGATAAAATTCGCGTAGTTCGAGTTGACGCCCGGAGAAAAGGCCGGACCAGGCGCGATATAAGCGTAGCTCAATTGCACAAATGAGCCTTCTTCGGCCTTGCCCATGTACAGCTTGGGTACGTTATTCAACCACCACGGTTCGAAATTAAGCGACGCGTCCGCGTACGTGATCCGATCCACCGACGGATCGAATCCCATCTGTGTGAGAACCGACACGACCTTCGCCGGATAGGCGAGCATCGTCACGTCAATATCCGAAAATCGCGAATAACCCTTGGCCACGGCGTACGTGCTGTCATACGCCTGTTCGACTATCATCCGGAATAGTTCCGAGACAGACCCTCCCGGTTCCTCGGTCGAAGCCCGGAAGGGGCTAATCGCGCTGTTCTGTTCAAGGTCGAAGCTGCCGGTGTCGGAATTGGAGGCCGGACTCGGCAGATACTTCGCGAATATTTCGGAGCTGAAGCCGTAGGTAAAGAGGCTGCGCGGCTCCATCCGATCGATTTCGTCGTAAAGCGGCAGTTGGCTTTGGTCAATCCGCGGAACATACGAATAGGTCGCGAACGGTTCGATCGTATGCTTGATTTTTTCGATCGAATCCCAGTTGATGCTGTAAATCTTTTCCAACTCCGAACCGATTCCCGCCGATCCATAGATCATTTGGCGGGTTTTAAAGCCGTTTTGACCCAATGGGCCGGCCGCAAGCGAGTTGTTGTACTGCAGTCCGTTCGTACCAACGGGAGTGACTATAATTTGACGGCCATTGGTGTCGTAAATCGTTTCGTCGAGTCCGAGCGTGCCCCAGCCGTACAGATAATCTCCCAGCCGCCACGGCAGCGTCACCCGCGGATTCAGATCGAGACGGAGGCCGCGCTGTCCCTGCTCGCGCCAGAAATCGACGCCGGAAAAATCGTAATCGCTGTAAAGCAGGCCTCCGAAAAGTTGCTTTTGGCCGCTTACGAGCAATTCCGGCAGAGTCTGTAGAGCAAACGGCTGGGCCTGGATCAGATCCTGGTTCCAAACGCCGCCAAGTTGCGCATAGCCGCCATTGTATTCGTCGATCAGCCCGAAATCCGATTGCGCGTTGCGCATCTCCTGGAATTCCGACGGGTAATAAATCCCCGGTCCGATCGTGCGCGAAAGCGTCCAGATATCCAGCTCGCGCAACAGAAGGCTGTCGCTCACGCTTAATGCGTCGCCATATGCGATCAAGTCATCGGTAATATGCTGCCGCACCATCCCGATTATGTCGTACCGATCGATCGGGATATGCGGATCGGCGATCTGGTTGTCGACGACGTCGTTGACCCGGCTCGCCTGAGAACGCAGGCCCTCGTTGTAAAAGCCGCCGTCGACGATGAAGAAATCGTCTTTGCCGGAAAGCAGCCGATACTCGCCCATCAGTCCAACCCGAAGGCTGGTTTCAAGATCGGCGGCAATTGTCGCGTCGGAGCTTTTATTGATCGCGAAATAATAGGGCTGGAAATATTGGAATCCGCGAAAACCCGACTCGCCGATTCGAGGACTGAGAAAGCCCGAATGCCGGTCGGTATCGGCGGGAAATACGGCATAAGGCAGCGGAATCGTCCGATAGCCCAGGATATCGAAGTAGCCGTTGTGGGCGACTCCGGTATCGCCCATCTGCAAATCCATCTGCTGGGCTTCGATTCCCCAGTCGGGCGTGCCCGGTTCGCATCCGCAGGTGGTGAAAAACCCGTCAAGCACCGAGTAGCGCTGGCCTGCGAGCTTGCGGACGCGCGTGCCTTCGAGACGATAGGTTTGATTGACGTCGGTAACGGTCGCGTCTTTTAGATCGGCGGTTTCGTCGTCGAGATTGACTTTGGCGTCGGAGGCCCGGATCGTCCCGAATGGGTCAACCAGATGCACATTGCCGGTCGCATGCATCAGGCGCTGGCGGCGCAGCAACTTGACCTGATCGGCGGTGAGAATCGTATGGGCTTGAGTGATTACCGCATCGCCTGTAACGACAAACGTGTCCGTTTTGTAATCGTAAATAAATCTGCGGCCGGTGATGTCGAGCGGCGAATTGGGATGGGTCGCCTGAAAAACACTGGCGAACTTTCCGGATGGTTGCGCGCGCGCGGACGAGCCGCCGGCGATCAGTGCGATCGCCAGGATGCTCAATGCTGCCGCGACCGCGCTAAACCGCCGCCTCAGGAAAAAGCCGCCGCCGCCCATGACGCGCCAAAAACCACGGATAGATTTCTCCCACCAGGTAAACCGAGCCGGTTGCCAAAACCACGTCATCAGGTCCACTCTCGGCGACGACCGCTGCGATCGCTTCGAGCGGATTGCGCACCGCTTTTGCCGGCGCATATTTTCCGAATTCGGACCGCAGCAGTTCCGGATCGACCGGCCGCTTCGGCGCCGCGCTGGTCGTTGTCACGTCGCGCACCCGGGGCCCCAGCATCGAGGCCATTTCCCGCCAGCGCTTGTCCTCCAGGCACCCGAAAACGAGGCGCGGCCGGACACCGGGCCCCAACTCGGACACAAGCGTTTCCAATAAAGCCGCGATCGCCAGTTCGTTATGGGCGCAATCCAGAATCACTGTCGGCTTGTGCGACACCGCATCGAAGCGGCCGGGCCAAACCGTTTCCTTGAGACCGCGGCGGACGGCGGCTTCGTCGATTCGCCAGCCCTCGGCGCGCATCCCGTCGACCGCCGCCAGCGCGATCGCGGCGTTCTCATGCTGAAACGAACCGGCCAGCGCAAGCTCGACGTCGTTCAGATTCAGACCCAGGCCCGCGTAATCTATGCGATGTTCCGGCGCATGCGAGCGATAGCTGAACTCGCGATCGATCAGAAACGCGGCGCTATGGCGTTGCGCGGCGATCGAAGTAAGCGTGAGCCGCGCTTCGGGATCGCGGGCGCCGATTACGACTGGCACGCCCTCTTTGATTATTCCACCCTTTTCGCCCGCTATCGCGGTCAGCGTATAGCCCAGCCGATCCATGTGATCGAAGCCGATCGGCGTAATCACGCTCAGCAATGGCCGCACCACGTTGGTCGAATCGAGCCGGCCGCCCAATCCGGTCTCGATCACCGCCAGGTCCACCCCGGCTTCGGCGAAATAAAGAAACATCAGCGCGACCGTGAACTCGAAAAAGGTCAATGCGAGATCGTCGCGTTCATAAATCTCGCGCAGCCGAACGATATAATCGAGCATCAAAGCGGCGGGAATTTCGCCGCCGTCGATGCGCGTCCGCTCGGTCAGGTTGACCAGATGCGGTTTCGTGTAGAGTCCGACCCGATAGCCGGCCGCGCGCAGCACCGCATCGAGCATCGCCGCAACCGACCCTTTGCCCTTGGTGCCGGCGATATGAACAGCTTGCAGGCGGCGATGCGGGTCGCCGATCAACGCCAACGCCCGATCCATCCGCTCGAGTTTGTAAATCTCGCCGCGCGCCTCGAGCGAATAGAGCCAGTTGAGCGTTTCAGCTAGCTGTTCCATCTCTCGGCGCATCTTAGACTACAGACAATGCGAGTGAAAGCGGTCCTATGCGGAATATCGAACAGGGTCACGTTTTTTCGCGCCGGGACCGTCCCGAGCCGGCCGGCGAGCGCCGCGGCGGCCGCAACGCGGTCAGCATGCGTCCCAGCGTGTAGCGCATCTTATGCCGCGGCACGATCGCATCCAACATCCCGTGCGCCATCAGGAACTCCGCGGTCTGAAAATCGTCGGGAAGTTGTTGATTCGTCGTTTGTTCGATTACGCGCCGCCCGGCAAATCCGATCGTCGCGCCGGGTTCGGCCAGATTCAGATCGCCCAAGCTGGCGAACGACGCCGCAACTCCGCCCGTAGTCGGATCGCCGAGGATCGAGATGTACGGAACGCGCGCCTCGCGCAGCCGCGCGATCGCGGAGGCGACCTTCGCCATCTGCATCAGCGACAGCGCCCCCTCCTGCATCCGCGCGCCGCCCGAAGCGGCGAAAACAATCACCGGAATCCGGCGCACCAGCGCGTAGTCCATCAGGCGGGCGATTTTTTCGCCCACCACCACGCCCATGCTGCCGCCCATGAACTGGAAATCCATCAGGGCGAGCGCCGTCTGATGGCCCTCGATTTTCGCGAGTCCCGTGAGCACGGCGTCATTGCGGCCCGCCGCGCGCCGCGCCTGCTCCATCCGCTGCGGATAGGGCCGCGAATCGACGAAGCCGAGCGGATCGCCGATCGCCACCTCGGCGAACAGCTCGCGCCACGAGCCTCGATCGACCGTAATCGCGAGCCGCTGCTCGACGGTCAGCCGATGATGAAAGCCGCACTTGGGGCAGACGTTGAGGTTGCGTTCGATCTCCTTGCGAAAGGCGATTTCGCGGCATCCGGGACACTTGATCCAGATTTCGTCGGCGGCGGCTGGAGCGTTTTGCGCACGAGCTTCGGCCATCGGGTTTCCTTCCCTCGTCAGGCGACGGCGCCGGGCGCGGCGATCCGCGCGGCGCGAATCGCGTCTTTGAGCGTCGCCACGAATTCTCCGGCCGTCGCGACCAGATCGTCCTGATCGGCGTTGGCCTCAATCAGGAGCGAAAGGGCGCTGCCAACGACCACCGCGTCGGCGAAGGCCGCGACCGCGCCCGCCTGCGCCGGAGTCGAGATGCCGAAGCCGACGCCGATCGGCAGGCTGGCGACGGCGCGCAGCCGCCCGACGTTGCCGGCCAAATCGGCGGCCAACTGCGCGCGCGCGCCGGTGACGCCGGTCACGGAAACATAGTAGAGGAAACCGCTCGCCGAGCGCGCGATTCGGCGCGCCCGTTCGATCGGCGTGGTCGGCGCGAGCAAATAAATTATGTCAAGGCCGTTGCGGGCCGCCGGTTCAGCCAGTTCGCGCGCCTCCTCGGGCGGCAGATCGACCACGAGCAAACCGTCGATCCCGGCGCGCGCCGCGTCGGCGCACAACCGGTCGCATCCGTAATGCAGAATCGGATTGAAATAGCCAAAAAGGACCAACGGAATCTGGCTGACCTTGCGCAGATCGGCGACCATCGAAAGTATCGCCGGCAGCGTGGCGCCCGAGGCGAGTCCGCGCGCCGCGGCGCGCTGGTTCGCGGGACCGTCGGCCATCGGATCGGAAAACGGCACGCCCAGCTCGATCAGGTCGGCGCCGCGCGCTTCGAGCTCGAGCGCCAGCTCGCGGGTGCGCCTGAGGCTCGGATCTCCGGCGACGATATATGGAATCAGCGCCGCCTCGTTGCGCGCGGACAATTCGGCGAAACGCGCCGCGATCCGCTTTGGATGAGTATTATTCTGAGTATCCATTGAAATAGTCAGAGCGTGACGCCGAAAGCGCGGGCGACGGTCTGCATATCCTTGTCGCCGCGTCCGGAAAGATTCACCACCATGATTTGCTCGCGCGGCAGCATCGAAGCCAGCTTGATCGCGTGGGCGATCGCGTGCGAGCTTTCGAGCGCCGGGATAATGCCCTCGGTTTCAGACAGCGTCTTGAGCGCGTCAAGCGCCTCGGCGTCGGTGACGGCGGCGTATTCGGCCCGGCCGGCATCCTTGAGCCACGCCAGCTCGGGACCGACGCCCGGATAGTCGAGGCCGGCCGCGATCGAGTGAGTTTCGCGAATCTGCCCCATCTCGTCCTGCAACAGATAGGTGCGATTGCCGTGCAGCACGCCGACGCCGCCAGCGGTGATCGTCGCCGCATGCATCGGGCCGTTCAGCCCAAGCCCGGCGGCTTCAACGCCAATCAGCCGCACCGCCTTGTCGCCGAGAAACGGGTGGAAAATCCCGATCGCGTTCGAGCCGCCGTTGACGCAGGCGACGATGATGTCGGGCAGGCGATTTTCCTGCGCCATGATCTGGCGGCGGGTTTCGCGGCCGATTACCGATTGGAAATCGCGGACGATCATCGGGTACGGATGCGGTCCGGCCGCCGTGCCGATCAGGTAGTAGGTGTCGCGCACCGTCGCGATCCAGTCGCGCAGCGCCTCGTTGAGCGCGTCTTTCAAGCTCTTGCTGCCGCTGTCCACGGAAGTGACGGCGGCGCCGAGCAGCTTCATGCGAAAGACGTTGAGCGACTGCCGTTCAACGTCGACGCTGCCCATGAAAACTTCGCACCGGCGGCGAAACAGCGCCGCCATCGTCGCCGTGGCGACGCCGTGCTGGCCGGCGCCGGTCTCGGCGGTAATGCGCTGCTTGCCCATCCGAACGGCCAGCAGCGCCTGGCCGAGCGTATTGTTCACCTTGTGCGCGCCGGTATGGCAAAGATCCTCGCGCTTCAAATAGATTTTCGCACCGCCGAGCTTCGCGGTCAGGTTGGCGCAGAAAAACAGCGGCGTCGGCCGGCCGACGTACTCGGCCGAGTAGCGTTTGAGATCGGCGCGGAATTTCGGATCGCGGCGCGCCTGCTTGTAGGCGGTTTCCAGTTCCAGCAGCGCGGGCATCAGCGTTTCGGCGACGTAGCGTCCGCCGAACTGGCCGAACCGGCCGCTTCTATCGGGCAGATTTTGCATTCGCGATAAAACTCCTCAGCCGTGACGGATCCTTGATTCCGGGCGCGGACTCGACGCCGCTGGCGACATCGACGGCGTACGGCGCGAGCGCGGCGGCGGCGGCGGCATTGGCGGGATCAAGCCCGCCCGACAGAATCACGCGGGAAAGGTTGAAGCGCCGCAGCCCCTCGAGCGCGCGTGGCCGTCCGCTGCCGCCGTAAAGCCCCGGATGAAACGTATCCAGCAACAGATAGTCGGCGGCCATCGCCGGCAGTTCGGCGAGCGCCTCTCCGGCTTTGAGCCGCAGCGCGCGAATCGTCGGCACCGGCCATCCGGCCAGCATCGCGTCATCCTCGTCGCCGTGGAACTGAATAAAATCGAGGGCGAGCTCGGACACGCAGCGGCCGACCAGGCCGCGCGCCGCGTTCACGAAAACGCCCGCCACGAGCGCGCGCCCGCCGATCGCGCGGCGGATTTCCGCGGCGCGATCGGCGCTCAGGAAGCGCGGACTGGGCGGATAGAAATTCAAGCCGATAATATCGGCGCCGCACTCGACCGCGGCGACCGCGTCTTCGATGCGCGTCACGCCGCAGATTTTGACCCGCACGCTCATCGCGCAGCGGCCCTGGCGGCGGGGGCGAATCCGCCAATCAACGCGCCGAGCGCGGCGCGCGGCGCGCCAGCGCGCAGCAGGCTTTCGCCAATCAGAAACGCGCGCGCCCCGGCGCCGTGCAGGCGGCGCAGATCGGCGGACGTTTCGATTCCGCTTTCCGCGACGATCAGCGCGGCCCCGCTATAATCAGCGAGCAGAGTTTCAGCCGTCGCAAGATCGGTCTTGAAGGTGTGCAGGTCGCGGTTGTTGATTCCGATCAGCGCCGCTCCCGACGCCTTCGCCATCTCGAATTCGCGGCGGTCGTGGGCCTCGACCAGCGCGGCCATTCCGAGGTCGCGCGCCAGCGCCGCCAGCGAGCGCAGTTGCGCCGCCTCCAGCATCGCGGCGATCAGCAAGATGCAATCGGCTCCGGCGGCGCGCGCCTCGTAAATCTGCCACACGTCGAAAATAAAATCCTTGCGCAGAATCGGCAGCGCAACGGCGCCGCGCACGGCGCGCAGATCTTCGAGCGACCCTTTGAAGTGCTGATCGGTAAGCACGGAAAGCGCGGCCGCGCCGGCGGCGGCGTAATCGCGCGCGACGGCGGCTGGATCGAGGCCGGGGAAAATGTCGCCCTTGCTGGGCGAGGCGCGTTTGACCTCCGCGATAACCGCCGGCGTGCGCGATTTCAAAGCGGCGATAAAATCGCGGGGCGCGGCGGTGCGGCGGGCTTCGACGACCATCTCATCGAGCGGAGTCAGCGCGCGGCGCCCGGCGACCTCGGCGCGTTTGGCGTCGAAAATCCGGTCGAGGATCGATGGCATCAGTTCACTCCCGTTCAGGCGCCCGCCGCGCCGGCGTTGCTGGCGTCACGCAGCTTTTCGAGCGTCGCGAGCGCACGTCCGGAGAGCAGAATTTTCCGGGCCGCCGCGACTCCCTCCGCCAGCGTCGCGGCGGCTCCGCCGACATAAATGGCGGCCCCGGCATTGAGCGCCAAAACATCCTGCGCCGCGCCCGGCTCGCCCGCAAGCGTTCGCGAAAGCATCGCGGCCGCTTCGGCGGAATCGGCGGTCAGGAAAGCGGCCGCGGCGGCCGGCCGCAATCCGAATGTGTCCGGCGCAATCTCGTATTCCCGCAAATCGCCGCGCCGCGCCTCGACCACGCGCGTGGGCGCGCCGAGCGAAATTTCGTCAAGCCCGTCGCCGCCATGGACGACCATCGCATGCTCCGCTCCCAGCGCGACGAACGCTTCAGCCATCGGGCGCAGCAGCCGCGCCTCGGCGACGCCGAGCAACTGGCGGCGCGGCCGGGCGGGATTCGCCAGCGGCGCGATCAAATTGAACACGGTCCGGACGCCGAGCGTGCGGCGTAAAACGGCGAGCCGCGCGAGCGCCGGATGGTAGGCGGGCGCGAACACGAAGCAGCAGCCGGCGCGCGCGACGCATCGCGCCAGCCCGGTCGGATCGAGATCGATGCGGACGCCAAATCGTTCGAGCGCGTCGGCGGCGCCGACCCGTCCGCTCACGGCGCGATTGCCGTGCTTGGCGACCCGCACGCCGGCCGCGGCCGCCACCAGCGCCGCGGCGGTGGAGATGTTGTAGGTTCCGGCGCCGTCGCCGCCGGTGCCGGCGGTGTCGAGCAGATCGGCTCCGAGCTCGAGCCGCCGGGCGCGCTTGAGCAGCGCTCTCGCTCCGCCCGCCAATTCCGCGGCGGTCTCGCCCTTCATCTTGAGCGCGACCAGAAAGCCGGCCACCAGCACGTCGGGCGAGACGTCGTCGAGCACTTCGCCGAGCGCGCTTTCGGCCGCCGCCGCGTCAAGCGAGCGGCCGCGCAGCGTCTGCTCGAAAGCGTCGCGCAGATTGCTCACGCCGCGACTCCGGCGAGAAAGTTGCGCAACAGATACTTGCCTTCGCGCGTGCCGATCGATTCCGGATGAAACTGCACGCCCTCGATGCGGAATTCGCGATGCCGCAGGCCCATGATTTCGCCTTCCGCCGTGCGCGCGCTCACTTCAAGGCATCCGGGCGTCGTTTCGGGCGCGACCAGCAGCGAATGGTAGCGCATCGCCTCGAACGGATTCGGCAGTCCGGCGAAGATGGTTTTGCCGTCGTGCAGAATCGGCGACGTCTTGCCATGCATCAGCCGCCCGGCGCGGACGACCCTGGCGCCGAACGCCTCGGCCATGCATTGATGGCCCAGGCAGACGCCGAGCATCGGAAATTCGCCGGCCAGTTCGCGCAAGATCGCAACCGAGACGCCGGCCTCGGCGGGCGTGCAGGGGCCGGGCGAAATCACGATCGCGCCGGGCCTGAGCGCGCGGGCGCCGGCGACGTCGATCGCGTCGTTGCGGCGCACGTCCACTTCGACGCCGAGCTCGCCGAGATATTGCACGAGGTTGTAGGTGAAGGAGTCGTAGTTGTCGATCATCAGGAGTTTCATCGCGAACTACCTCCGCGCCGCCGCGAATTCCAACTCGCGCGCCGCGCCGAGCGCGCGAATCATCGCGCGCGCCTTGTTGACCGACTCCTCGTATTCGGCCGCCGGATCGGAATCGGCGACGACGCCGCCGCCGGCCTGGATATAGACGCGGTCGTTCTTGATCAACAGCGTGCGCAGCGCGATCGCCGTATCGGTGTTGCCGGTGTAGCTGAAATAGCCGACCGCGCCGGCGTAAACGCCGCGGCGGACCGGCTCGAGTTCGTCGATAATCTCCATCGCACGGATTTTCGGCGCGCCTGAAACCGTGCCCTGCGGAAAGGTCGCGCGAAAGGCGTCGAACGCGTCGAACCCTTCGCGCAACTCGCCGACCACGTTCGATACGATATGCATCACGTGCGAATAGCGCTCGACGGTCATCAGTTCGGTGACTTTCACGGAGCCGATTTTGGCGACGCGCCCGACGTCGTTGCGCCCCAGGTCCACCAGCATCACATGCTCGGCGAGCTCCTTCGGATCAGCGAGCAGTTCGCGCTCGAGCGCGAGGTCCTCGGCCTCGTTGGCGCCGCGCCTGCGGGTGCCGGCGATCGGCCGCAGCGTGATTTCCCGCCCCTCCACGCGCACCATCGTTTCGGGCGACGCGCCGGCCAGGGTGTGGTCGCCCAGCCGCAAATAAAACATGTAGGGCGACGGATTGATCGTCCGCAGGCTGCGATAGAGGTTGAACGGATGGACCGTCAGCGGAGCCTCGAAGCGCTGCGAGGGAACCACCTGGATAATGTCGCCGGCGCGGATATACTCCTTCGCCGCTTCGACCATCGCCATGTATCCTTCGCGGGTCTGATTGGATTCGATGCGGATATCGCCGTTCGCGCCGGCGACCGGATTGTCAAGCGTGGGCGCGACCGCCGGCGCCGCGAGCCGCGACGCCATTTCGTCGATACGCGCTTGCGCCGCTCGATAGGCCTGCCGCGCCGACGGGAATTCGCGCGGCGCGACGCTCGCAATAATCTTAAGCGACTGGCGCACATTGTCGAAGACCAGCACCGTATCGGTGAGCATCACGCAAAGATCCGGCACGCCGAGATCGTCGTGGGCGCGGGCCGGCACGCGCGGCTCGAAGCAGCGCACGATGTCGTAAGCGAGAAAGCCGACCGCTCCGCCGAAAAAGCGCGGCAATCCCGGAACTTCGGGCGCGCGCCGGCGTTTAATTTCGGCCCGCAGCGCCGCAAAAGGGTTGGCGACATGGCGCGATTCGATATCGCGCCCGGGCCGCAAAATATCGAAGCGTTCGCCGCGGGCGCGGATCACGCACGACGGTTCCGCGCCGAGGAACGTGTAGCGGCCCCATTTTTCGCCGCCGCGCACGCTCTCCAGCAAAAAAGAATAGTCGCCGTGGCTGATTTTCAGGAATGCGGAGACGGGAGTCTCCATGTCAGCGGGAATTTCGCGGCACACCGGCACGAGATCGAAATCCCCGGCCGCCAGAGCCTCGAATTCGCGCTCGCTCGGCGTGAACATTGGTTGTTCTTCCATCGCACCCTCCCGCCGGCCAATCCCGCGGCCAAACAAAAAGGGCCGCAGGTCGGTTCGCCTGCGGCCCTTACGGAGCTACGGTTTTGCGTCGATTTACAAAACCGGAGCGCAGGCGAACGCCGTCTGACGCCACCGCCAGTTCGCCCAAGCCTTCCGGTCTGAAATCGAAATCATCGAAAGTATAGTCAAACAGCGCCGGACTTCGATGTCAATCCCCCGGCTCGGCCGCGCCCGTGCTCGACGGCGCGCCGCCGCCCGCCCGGCCATAGGCGCTGTTGTATCGCACCCGTAGTTGAGACTGCGCCGCTTCGGCCTCGGCCTGCGTCGCGTATGGCCCCACCTCGACCTTGTACCAGGTCTGGCCCGCAAGCTCCGTCGGCGTGATGTGCGCGTTGTAGCCAAGGTTTTCGAGCCGCCGCACCATCTCTTCGGCGCCGCCATGATCCATCGCGGCCTGAATCTGGATGTTGTACGGGCGCCGCCGGGAATCTGCCAGATGCGCGGCCGGTTTCGGCGGATTCGTCGAGGCTAAGCGGCGCTCAGGCGTCCGGCTCGGCGACGCCTGTTCAGACGGCGCCGTTGCTTGCGAAGAACTATCGGTCGCGACCGATCCGCTGCTCTCGCCGCTTGATTCCCGGACCGCGCCTGCGGAACTTGCGGGCGGTTTCGCCAGATGGAGCGCCGCGGACGCGACCGCGCCGCCGCCGGCTTCCGTTGATGCGACCCGCGCCCCTGACGCCGCCGGCGCGGGCGCGGCGGCCGCCGATGGAGCCGCCGCCGGCGGCGGCTCCTGGAGCGGATACGCCGTCGCTACCTGCGCCTGGCTCGCGGCGCTTTCGCGCCCGACGTCGTACCCGGCCAACAATCCGAGCACGAAAACCGCGCCGGAGAGCGCCGCGATGCCAATCAGAATTGCGGCGATGCCGCCGGATTTGATTTCAAAACGCATTACGCCTCGACTTCACATCCGATCGGGAGCGTTGACGCCGAGCAACCCCAAGCCGCCGGCAAATCCGTTCTTGAGCGCCCGCGCCAAGACCAGTCTGGCGATACTGAGCCGGGGATCATCCGCGTTGATTATACGATTAGCCGGTTTGTTGTAATAGCGATGAAATTCCCCCGCCAGCTCCAGCAGGAAAAATGGAATTCGATGCGGCTCCAAGCCGGCGACCGCGCCGGCGACGACCTCCGGAAATGCGACGGCGCGCCGCGCCAGTGCGATTTCCTCCGGACCGAGCGCGGTCAAATCGACATCGCCGGGATCGGCCGGCAGATTGAATCCCGCCCGTTCCGCCTCGCGAAACACGCTGGCGAGGCGGGCGTGCGCGTACTGCACGTAAAAGACCGGATTTTCGGGAGCCTGGCGCCGCGCCAAATCCAGATCGAAGTCCAGATGGCTGTCGTGCTTGCGCAGCAGGAAGAAAAACCGCACCACGTCGGCGCCGACCTCGTCGATCAATTCGTCGAGCGTGATATAGGTCGCCTTTCGCGTTGACATTTTGATCTTTTCGCCGCCGCGCGTGAGCGTCACGAACTGATAAATGATCGCGCGAATCGGCGAAGTATCGTAGCCCAGCGCCTTTAACGCCGCGATTACGCCGACATGCTCCGCGATATGGTCGGCGCCAAAGACGTCGATAACGAGGTCGAAGCCGCGTTTCAGCTTGTCGATATGATAGGCGATATCGGGAGTGCGATAGGTCGGCTCGCCGGTCGAACGAATCAACACCTGATCCTTCGGCAATCCCAGCTTCTCGCCGGCGAGCCATTGCGCGCCGTCGCGCTCGATTACCAGATCGCGCTCGCGCAACGCCGCCATCACCGAATCCACCCGCCCGCCGCGCATCAGATCGAGTTCATTGGTGTAAACGTCAAATTCGATCCCCAGCTTCCGGCAGGTCTGGTTGATCTCGGCGAAGATCGCCTCGACCGCGGCCTTGACGAAAATTTCCGGGTCGGCCCCATCGGCCAGCGCGGCGCCGTGACGTTCCTTCAAACCGCGCGCGATGTCGCGAATATATTCGCCCTGGTAGCCATCCTCGGGCATCGCCGCGGCGCGTCCGAGTTCTTCGAGGTAGCGCACTCGCACCGACTCGCCGAGCAGCTTCATTTGCCGCCCGCCGTCGTTGAAATAGTATTCGCGCGTCACGCGATGGCCGGTTGCGGCGAAAATTCTCGCCAGCGCGTCGCCCAGCACCGCGTTGCGGCCGTGTCCGACGGTCAGCGGCCCGGTCGGATTCGCGGAAAGAAATTCCACCTGCACGGTGCGCCCGCCGCCGAATTTCGGAGTAACGTACCCCGGCCCCTCGGCCGCGACGCGCTTGAGCTCGCGCCGCCAATACTCCGGCGCCATCCGGAAATTGATAAAGCCAGGCCCCGCGATCGTCGCCTCGGCCACCTCCGGCGGCAATTCCATCGCGTCGCGGATCGCCTGCGCGATCGCGCGCGGCGGTTTGCCTTCGGCGCGCGCCAGCGCCAGCGCAAGATTGGCGGCCGCGTCGCCATGCGCGGGATCTTTCGGCTCTTCGATAACGATCGTCGCCGCCGATGCGCCCGCGCTCAGCTTGCCGGCGGCCTGAGCGCGCGCGATCGCCGCGCGCAGAATGGAAGCGATTAGGTCCTTCATCGATGATTTAGCCTGTTATCGTGCCAGATGAGACCGGCGCTGGGTAGTGCGTCAGGCCGGCGTTGAAGCGTCGCGCGCGATTCATGCTATCTATGCGCCACAGTTCCGAAATTCGCGCGAGGTCGCAAGCCAATGGTCAAGATGATCGCTTTCCTGAAACGGAACCCCGCTCTGACGCGCGAGGAATTCAGCCGGCATTGGCGCGAAAAACATGGGCCGCTCGTGATGAGCGTGCCGGAATTCAGGCGTTACCTGCGCAAATATACCCAATGCCATATTGTAAACGCGTCCGGCCCGATCGGCGCCGGCACGGATTGCGACGGCGTCGCCGAACTTTGGTTCGACAGCGCCGAAGAGCTGGCCAAGGCGTTTTCCGAGCCGCGCTATCTCGAAATTATCCGGCCCGATGAAAAACGCATGCTGGACTTCGACAAGGTGCTGGTCTGCGTCACGGAAGAAGCGTCTATCTGTTGACCGGGATCTTAATCGCGGTCCCGCGAGCACGACTATGAATCTCGAACTCAAAGGCAAAGCCGTAATCGTAACCGGCGGCAGCAAGGGAATCGGCCGCGCGATCGCGCTTGGGATGCTGGCGGAGGGCGCCGACGTGCTCGCGTGCGCGCGCGGCGCGGAGGCGCTCGCGGCGCTTGCCGCCGGCGCGCCGAAGTCCGGCGGCCGGCTCGAAACCGTCGCCGCCGACCTGACGGATGCCGGCGCGATCGAGCTCGTCGCCGCGCGCTGCGCGCAGGCGTTCGGCCGCGTCGATATCCTCGTCAACAACGCTGGCAGCGCCCGCACCGGCGAGTTTCTGGAACTCGACGATCAGGCGTGGCTCGACGACTGGCGTCTCAAATTCTTCGGCTACGTGCGGATGGCGCGGTCAGCGATTCCTCTGATGGAACGCGGCGGCGGCGGCGTAATCGTCAATATCATCGGCGCGGCCGCCTTGAATCCGCGCCGCACATACATGGTCGGCGGCGCGGCGAACGCCGCCCTCAATCATTTTACCAAAGCCCTCGCCGATGAAGGCGCACGCCGAGGCGTGCGCGTCGTCGGCGTCAATCCCGGACCGATCATGACCGAGCGCCTGCTTAAAATGCGCGCAGGATTGCTGGGCGCGAATCCCGGCGCGAGCGACGCGTTCAGCCGCATGACGCCGCTCGGGCGCGCCGGCACGCCCGAGGAAGTCGCCGACCTGACGATGTTTCTGGCTTCGCCCCGCGCCGCATTCATCCACGGCGCCAATATCACGATCGACGGCGGCTATACCCAGGGTCTGATGGGATAACCAGGAAATGAATCAGTCTTTTCGCTTGAACCATTCGGCGGCGCGCGCCAGCGTGGGATAACCCGATCCAACCTGGATCAAGACGCCGTGGCTCGACCGCGGCGAGATGAAGGCTTCGTACGAATCCGCCGAAAATTCGCGCTCGTCAACGATCTTGACGCCCTCGCGCTTCAATTCGGCGATTCTTTCCCTGGAGTCCGGCGCGTCGAACGTCAGATGATGCACGCCTTCGCCGCGCTTTTCGAGGAACGCCGCAATAAATGAATTCTCGCCGAGCGGCTCGAGCAATTCGATCGTCGTCCCCCCGAGATCGAATTCCGCCAAGCGGTAGCCGGCCTCCGGATTTTCGTGCTCGTAAAGAAACGTCGCGCCGAGCCGTTCTTCGAAAAACCCACGCGCTTCAGCGATGTTCTTCACCGCGACGCCAATATGATCGAGTCTGCCGATCGGCTTCTTCGCCATCTTCCGCTCGTCTCTCTTGTTCCCCCGCGCCGCGGTCAGTAGAGCCGGCGCCCATTCCAACTACCGGCCTCGATCATCGTGCCGCCCGCATAGCACGAATAGCCGCCGCTGAACGCGGTCCCATGCATCCGCGCGGTGTAGATGCACGAGGTTCCGTCCGGCATCTGCACTCGCGCCGTCATCTGATTGCCGTTAAGCGACGCTTTCGCGATCTTGCCGGTCTCGTTCATGTTGTAACAATTCATCGTGCCGTATGCGCATCGATAATGGCCTCTCAGCCCGGAATCTTCCTGAACTAACCTGATCCGGATGATCTGCTGCGCATTGCATCGATCCGGCAACGACATGTTGCAGGATGCGAGCGACGTTCCCTCATAAACGCCGACGACTTTGCTTTCAGCCGCCGCCTGACCGACGTTGGACGCCGTTCCGGCCGGCGGCGGCATCGAAACGTAACCGCCGTTGCCGGAGGAACATCCGCCCGCCGCGGCGGCGAAAATTCCGGCCAGCAAAGCTATCGCCGCGCGGCCGATCGATCGTCCGCAAATTCCATGAAAATTCATTTATTACTTCCGCGGTGCGCCGAATCGGCAAATGCGGCGCTCCCCGGAGGCAGCCTAGGCGCCGTGTCCGGCATCGTCAAGCCGTGTTAAATCTCCCAGCCGCGGCTTCGCGTCTTGACATCGGCGCCCCGCTGGAAGTTGATTCTCCGTGTCCAGACCGTCTCGCGGGAAGGAGGACCCCCGATGGCGCGGAATATCGACGCTGATGGCCATATCGTAGAGCCACATGCTCTCTGGAACGAGTACGTCGAGCCGCAATGGCGCGACAAAACGCGGCGGCGCGTCTCGCCCGCTCCCGGCGCGCGCACGCATCCTGGCGAAGAACGCTTCGCACTCTCACAATCTCGGCTGAGATTCGCGCGGTAGGAATCAACTTTATGGCCGCGGCCGCCACACACACCACCGGTTCGCCCACCGCTCCCGATCCGATTCATCATGGCAAGTGGATTGTCGCCTGCTCGGTGATGCTTGGCACATTCCTGTCCGTGATGGACGTGAGCGTGGTCAACGTCGCGATGCCGCACATGATGGGATCGTTCGGCGAGGACCTGCTCACTATCACCTGGGTCTCCACGTCGTACAGCATCGCCGAAATCATCATGGTCACGATGGCGCCGTGGTTCGCCGCCCTGTTCGGCCGCAAGCGGCTCTTCCTGCTCTCGATGGCGCTGTTCACCGTCGCCTCGATTTTGGCCGGCACGGCGGTCACCTTTCCGCAGATTATTTTCTATCGTGTCCTGCAGGGAGTCGGCGGCGGCAGCCTGATTCCGGTCTCGCAGGCGATCGCCCGCGAAGTGTTTCCTCCCGCCGAACAGGGCATGGCGATGGCGATTTTCGCGATGGGCGTGACGCTGGCGCCGGCGATCGGTCCGGTCGTTGGCGGATGGCTCGTCGATAACTACGGCTGGCCCTGGGTCTTCTACATCAACATCCCTTTCGCCGTCGCCGGCATCATGATGGTCAGCGCGTTCGTCCACGATCCGCCCTATCTCAAGCGCGGCATCGAACGTATCGATTGGACCGGAATCGCCCTGCTCACCACCGGCCTCACCGCGATGCAAATCGTGCTGGAGCGCGGCGAGGAGGTCGATTGGTTCGCCTCCAACGGCATTTGCGCCGGCGCCGCGCTCGCCGCCGCCGCGCTGATCGCGCTGGTCGTATGGGAACTCTGGTCGCCGGAACCCGTGGTCAATCTGCGCCTGTTTCGCAACCTCGAACTGAGCGTCGGCTCCGGCATCGGGATGTTGATCGGCTTCGTCCTCTACGGCTCCAGCTTCGTGCTTCCGCAGCTCACGCAGGATCTCCTCAACTATCCCGCCTACCAGGCCGGCATGGTGCTGCTGCCGCGCGCGATCGCGATGCTCGTGATGATGCCGGTCGCCGGCCGCCTCTACAACCACATCAGCCCGCGCATGCTCGTGACTCTGGGCCTGCTCTCGATCTTTCTTTCGCAGTACTGGATCGGCCACCTTGCCCTTTCCGTCGGCTTCTGGTCCATCGCCACGCCGATTATCCTGCTCGGCGGCGGCCTGTCGTTTCCGATGGTCACGCTCAGCACCGTATCGCTCAGTTCGATGCCGCGCCAGAACATGACCGCCGCCGCAAGCCTCTATACCCTGGCCCGCCGCATCGCCGGCAACGTCGCCTACGCCGTGCTCGCCACCCTGATCGACCGCCGCGAACAGTTCCATCGCTCGCGCCTGATCGAAGGCGTCACCAATCTCGATCCGTTCTATGCGCGGATGCACGCCGGCTTCACCGCGCGATTGGTCGAACACGGAATGAACACCGCCGCGACCGCCGGACCATCCCTCGCGATGATGAACGCGATGGTCAACCGGCAATCCCTGATGATGGCCTACAACGACACCAATTGGATCGTCGCGATCATGGCGCTGGCGGTGCTACCATTCGTGATACTGCTGCCGCGCCACGGCTTGCATCTTGCGGCGCGCGCCGCCCCCGGTGATTGACCGGCCCGCGCCGCTGTCCGATTCGATCGGTTTGCCATCAGCGCCTGAATCAGTCACGTGCCCGATACTGAAACTTCTTCACCGCTTCTCGGCCGGATCGGAATCTCGCGCGATCTCGCCTGCCTGTTCGGCGCCCGCGCCATCCGCAGCCTCGCCCAGGGCTACGTCGTCATCATCCTGCCGATTTACCTCGCGGACATCGGCGTCAGCGCGTCGCGGATGGGCGTGCTGTTCGGGGTGTGCGCACTCGTCAACGCGGGCCTTGCCGCCGCCGTCGGCGTGATGGCCGACCGCTTCGGACGCAAGCCCTTTCTGATCGGCATCTCATTGATGATGACCGTCGGCGCGGCGCTATTCGCACTGACCCGCAGCTTTCCCGTGATGGTCGCGGCGGCGGCCTTCGGCACTTTCGGCTACGGCGGCGGCGTCGGCGTGGGCGGCGGATGGGGTCCCTATTATCCGGCCGCGCAATCTCTCGTCGCCGAACAAATCGCCGACCACAGCCGCACCCACGCTTTCGGCCTGCTCTCGTTTTTCGGCGTAATCGCCAGCGCCGCCGGTTCGCTGCTCGCCGCGCTGCCCGCTTTTCTCGCACGCCACGGCGACGTTCCGACGCTCGAAAGCTATCGCGGCCTCTTCATGCTCGCGGCGCTCGCCGGTCTCGGGATGGCGCTGGTCGTGATTCCCGTGCGCGAGCGCCCGCCCCGGCGCGCTCCGCGACCGGCGGCGCAAGCGGAATCCGACGCTCCACGCGCGCGCCGTTTGCTCGGATTGTCGCGGCCGTCGTGGCGGCTGGTCTCGCGCTTCATGCTCACCAACAGCGTCAACGGCCTCGCGGTCGGGATGCTCGGACCGTTCGTCGTCTATTGGTTCTACCGGCGTTTCGGCGTGGGCGCCTCCGCTCTCGCCCAGCTCTTCTTTCTGATCAATCTCGCCGCCGCGATTCCCTACCTGATGGCCGGCCGGATGACGCGATGGCTCGGCCTCGTCAGCGCCGTAGTCGGCACCCGCGCGGTCTCCTGCGTGTTGTTGATCGGGATGGTCCTGATGCCGACCTATGCGCTCGCCGCCGCGCTCTATGCGATGCGCGTGATCGTCAACGTGCTCTCGATCCCGATGCGCCAGTCATATCTGATGGGCGTGATCGATCCCGCCGAACGCGCCACCGCCGCCGGCCTCGCGAATCTGCCGATGCAAGGCACGCAGGCGTTCAGCGCGGCGCTCGCCGGCGTGCTGATGGATCATTTCGCGCTCGCCCTGCCGCTGGTCGCCGCGTCGGCGCTGCAGGCGGTCAACGCCCTGCTGTTCTGGATCTTTTTCCGATCGGTGCGTCCGCCCGAAGAGGAATTCCGCGCCTTCACGCGCGCCCCCCGCCCCTCCGCCGACTGATTCATTAGCTTAATCGGTGGGATTCGCGCCGCGCATGCTCCTCATCCACCAGCTAAATGGCGGCGACGGATCGGAACGATAGGAGCGAAACGCGGCCTTGAGCCGATCCGGATAGTGAGTATGAATGAAATTCCCTGCCCATAATACCTCAACCCGATCATTAAAAGTCAAGAATGCTTGCAGCAAATATTGCTCGTTCAGAAACACCTTGTGGCGTTTGAAAAACTCGACGTCGTATTCCCTCGGCAGGAAAATGTCGTGCACATGAACAACTACGCCAGGCTTGAGCCGTGGAAGGATCTCCAGAAACTCGTAGTTCACATCACTATCGATTCGCGAAATGTGACTTGAATCGATAAACAGGATGTCATTTTCGCAGAGCTCCTCGAATACGCGAAGCGGAACGTTCTGGACCTCTGTCGGATAGAGCTTTACGTTTGGAAACGCGTCAACAAGTGATCGATCAGGGTAGGGCTCGATCGAGACCAACTCTCCTTGTTTGCCTTCCTGCTCATTTCGCTCAAGGGCTATTGACGACAATAAGGTTGACATTCCTCCGCCAATCTCGATCATTCGTCGAGGTTTGAACTTTCGAATCATGCAGTAGAGCATTTCAGCATCAACGGTTCCGAAGGAACTGTTATAAATGTAAAACTCGCGCTCGTTGGGCGTTGGTGTAAGCGGCAAGCGGTCGTATTCGTCCTGATACCGGTTCACGATCTCGGCCAGCAATTCCACCTGTGCGGATTCTCGCAGGTCGATCCCGATCATTTTTGAGGTACGCTCTGAGATTTCGGTACTTAGGGTTCTGCTATCGGGGATGGGTTGATAGAAATGGATCGGAACAATGTGAAAACCCAACCGCTCGCATAGCGGAAAGGTGTAGCGCGCCATCCGTCGAATTGCTTTTCGCAAAACTGTATCAACGGGGGGAGATTTTGCTACGAAGGCCTCCGGCGAACCGGCATTGATTATTGAAAAATTACTTATCGTCGCCTGGTCTCTTGACATAACTCTTGCCTCTCACTCATTGTCAGGAAAGATCATCTCAGTTATCCCAGCCTGGGTTGATCTGCCAGAGATCGCCACCGCCACAGCCACCGGTGCAGGCCCCCGAACCTTGCCATCCGTTTAACGATGTATAATCCGCGCCGTGCCACCTCATCGTGATGGTACCGCTGATTGCAGCGCCATCGTTGTTGTTGTTCCAGGCGGTAAGGCTTGTTTCCGTATCGCTGTCGCTACTCAGCGGATAGTTGGCGCCCAGGACATTGCCTGTCGCGTTAAAGTTGATGTGGCGTGTTTCGTCAAAGACACCGTTACCCACGTAAATTCCCACTCCGTCCCCTCCGCTCGCTGTCTGCTCGAGATTCTGGAATACATTGTTAAAAACGTAGCAGTTAATGGTGTTTGTTCCTACGTTGCTCTGGGCCGTTCCTCCGCCGCTACATTGCACGCCAATAGAATTATTATAGCAAGTATTGGCGATAAACGTGATGTTTTCTGTGACTGAGTCTTGGTCAAATCCCGTACCTGCTGAAAAATTACTTTCATTGTAGTAGCAAGCGGCGCCTCCAACTGGCGGTGGAGACGTCGTGCCAGTATTGAACTCGTCATGAGCTACGTTGTTGGTTATCAGCAGAGTGCCAACCCCCTTGGTATCGATACCGTTATGAGTCCAAGTTTGCACGGAATTTCCTTGGATGACTGAAGAGGATCCCGTGTCACCTTGAAACTCGATGCAGTTTCCATGACTCCCGCAATAGCCGACTGTATTGTTGAGCACCTGCCAATTGTCGGCTCGAAAGTTGTCGTCTTCGAGCTCTATTGCGCTGCCGTATTCCCCTCCGTCTGCGAGCCCCGTTCCTGTTTGATGAACGTTTAAATTTTTGATAGCGATTCCGGGAATTCCCTCGGAACCCGCGCTGTAATCGTGCACGAACACACCGCGATAATAGGTGTACTTGATCGTTAGGTTCTCGATGGTGTCGTTTGCAAAATTTCCATCACTGCCATTGAGATCGATGCCATCCGGTCTAGTCGAAGCTTCAATTGTATGATTGGTCGGGTTTGAGCCATCAGCTAGCTAGACATATAGCGTATTCGAAGACCAGTAGAAGCTTCCGGCCATCATCGGGCCAACCTCGTTATCACCTCCCGCGCTGCAACTTGAATTGGCCAGACACGCAGCGCTAGACAAGCCCCAACCAATGGGCGACGAATCGACGTATACCCTACCGACCTGCGTAGAAACCGAAGTCGAATAGATATGACCGCTGCCGCCGCAAGTCGAGCCGGGGCACGTCGTCCAACTCGAACTGACTAGGTCAGCGCCCGAAATCACGGGCTTAAACACGTTGCCATCGCATGAATAACCTGTGAGCGTCACGCCGCTCAGCGTGGAAGGCGTAAAGGCTTCGCGCCAGAGTCGCCCGTTGCAAAGATTTATTGTGTCGCCGCTGTTGAATGTCAGGCCGCTT
>JAJXZF010000013.1 GCA_021780225.1 Deltaproteobacteria bacterium
ATGACCGCTCTTCTCGAACGGTCGCTGCACAATAATCGCCGGACGCCGCGGCGGCACACCGCCTGACGCGGCACGCCGCGCGAAAAGCCGGCGGCGATGCGACCGCATTATTCCCCGATGAATTCAACTTTTCCACGCTGGAACACCGATGACGGAAACGTGGCCAGAAGCGAAAAAGCGATCAGGTCGCAGATTTTGAAAGGCGGGGGCCAAGCGCCCGCGCAAGACGCGGCCAAACCACCTTCTCACGTTTACATTTCGTCCACACGACAAAACGTGGGGCAATTGAGATTTGTATAAGCGCCTGATTTTATTGGTGGGCCGTCGGAGACTCGAACTCCGGACCCGCTGATTAAGAGTCAGCTGCTCTACCAACTGAGCTAACGGCCCACCGATGCGGGGAATTATCCCTAGCAGGAAGATTGGGGTGAGTGAAGGGATTTGAACCCTCGACCACCGGAGCCACAATCCGGTGCTCTGCCAACTGAGCTACACTCACCGTTCGCTAAATTTTCAAACGTGGCTTCATGCCGCAGCGTCGCGCCCGCAATCCGCTCGTGGCGCGCCAGAAGGGATTCGAACCCCTGACCCGCGGCTTAGAAGGCCGCTGCTCTTTCCACCTGAGCTACTGGCGCGATCGGGGCGAGCCGATTTGAACGGCCGACCCCCTGCTCCCAAGGCAGGTGCGCTACCAGGCTGCGCCACGCCCCGAAGCTAAATTGATTAACATGTCCCGGCTGTGCTCTCAACTCTTCTTCGGATTTAACCTCAAGATGCGCAATGGCGACCATTCAGCCGCAATCATTGAAATTGTGCCAGTTCGGCGATCAAATTGCGCGCCTAAGTGCCAACTTTTCCGGCGGCTGTAGTAATAATCACAGCACTTTTGCGCCTACTGCAAACAGCGAAAATTGCGCGGGCCGATGGAAACGCTTCGCAAATTACGAAACTCTTTATTTATCAGATAGTTACATTAGAACTTGAAAGTTTCATTGAAAGGTTTTCGACAATTGCGAAAATAATTACCATAAAACTCCTTGAAAAATCTGGCTTTTCTTTCGGCGCCTGATTTGCTTCTGCTATTTGGCAGCGCTGTTTATCTCCCCCCGAGAATTTCAGCGCTTTGTCCCCAAGCAAGGCCGAGCTACTGCAACCGCAGGTCCCCCCAACGTGCGGTCAAAAAGGGTAGCTCGGCCGTTTTTTATCCAAGTTTCCGAGCTTTCCTTTATAATAAAAGGCCGCGCGGCTGCTTCGCCAAAGACGAGCCGCGACGATTTCGCCGGCGCTCCACGCCACTGCCGGACGCCCCGCAGTGTCCCGACGCCTGCCACTCGCTTCCGGTTTGCGCCGATCTCTCTACGCTGAGAAAGTCGGAGTCTTCGACACCGGCGCTGAACTGTTAGAGAGGAGCCGACTGCGGCGATATTGGCGTTACTGGATCACCATAGACGCGTCGCAAATTGTCGCGACCGACCGTCTCCAATCGACATTCGTACAGAATTCGTACCGACGCATAAGGCGTTGGCCTTGGCTATTTGCGACGCACAGATCAGCCCGCCGACTTTTTCGCCGTCTTCGCTACGCCGCCAGTTCCATTGCCGGACCAGTTCGATCGCGAGACTCCGAGTGGAATCCGGCCCAATCTCGATAAATTGCGCTAGTGTTCGCTATAGCCGATTATTATTATCGTGGGCTATTTCGAATACCCGGTCGAACTGAACCCTAGTAAAGTCGCCGACGGAACATCGCTCCGGCGATGGCCAAAGTGACGATTCCAATCAGAGCCATTGGCCAAAATTGAGGAATCAACGAGCCTGCCGTCGCGCCCTCGAGAAATACAGAGCGCGCGACGATCAGGACGTAGCGCAAGGGATTAAGATACGTCACATACTGAATTATCGGAGGCATATTCGCGATCGGCGTGGCGAATCCCGACAATATGGTCGAGGGCGCCATAAACATGAAAGCGCCAAGCAGGGCCTGTTGCTGCGTGACCGCCATCGACGAAATCATCAGGCCCGCGCCGATTACCGAGAGCACGAACAGCAGCAGCCCGGCGTAAAGGGCGAACAATCCTCCACGTATCGGCACGTGGAACCAGACCACTCCCGCGACGACGATTGCGGTAGCTTCGATTACGCCAACCAGCAATCCCGGCACGCTCTTGCCAATTATTATTTCTATCGGGCGCATCGGCGTGACCAGCAACTGATCGAAGGTGCCGGCTTCGCGCTCGCGCGCGACGGACAACGCCGTCATCAGCAACGTTATTATTTCCGCGAGCAATGCGACGATTCCGGGCACAATGAACCATTGCGAATCGAGGTTCTCATTGAAGCGCGCGCGGATGGCCAGCACCGCGCGCGCAGGCTTTGAGCCGCGGCGCGCGCTCCACCAGTCGCTGTATCCGCTCAGGATCGTATTCGCGTAGCCCATCGCGATCAGGGCGGTGTTGGAATTGCGGCCGTCCAGAATGAATTGGACGCGGCCAGGCGAGCCGCGCATCAAATCGCGCGTGAAACGCCGGTCGATATGCAACACCATCAGCACTTTGCGGCGATCGATGAGCGGCGCGATTTCGGCGTCGCTGTGCATGCTCGCGACTTCGCTAAAGGTCGGCGATCCGGCGAAGCGCGCGACCAGCTCGCGCGACGCCGCGCTGGGGTCCTCGTTGTACACCGCGAACGGAACGCGGTTCAGGTCGAAAGTCGCCGCATAGCCGAAGATCACGAGCTGAATCAGCGGAGTCGCGATCAGGACGAAGCGGCTTTTCGCGTCCTTGAGAACGGCGAGGAGTTCCTTGACGACCAATGCGGCAATCCGGCGCAGCATCGCAAGGCCGCCTATTCAAGGCTCTTCCGCGCAAGGCGCAGCGCCATGGCGATAAAGATTGCGGCTATCAGCGCGAGCGCCGCCACGTTCGGAAGCACCACCGGCCAGACATTTCCGGCCAGAAACAGGCTTTGAAGGATCGTTACGAAATAGCGCGCCCCGACGGCGTAGGTGATCACGCGAATCGGCGCGGGCATGCTGGCGATATCGAAGACAAAACCGGAAAGCATGAACGCGGGCATGTAGGCGACGGTGATCGCGATTTGACCGGCGGCAAATTGATTCTTGCTGAAAGTGGATATCACCAGCCCCATCCCCAGCGCGGAAAGCATAAAGACCGCGGATGCGGCCATCAGCAGCCAGATCGAGCCGCGCAGCGGCACATTGAAGAGCCAGGTCGTCACAGCGACGGAGAGCGCCATCCCGCCCATCCCGAGCGCGAAATAGGGCGCCAGCTTGCTGACGATAATTTCAGAGATGGTGGCGGGCGTGACCAGCAGCGCCTCCATCGTTCCGCGCTCCCACTCCCGCGCGACGACCATCGCGGTGAGCAACGCGCCCGTAAGGGTCATGATGAGCGCGATGAGGCCGGGCGCGAGAAAATCGGTGCTTTCGACCGCGGGATTGAACCATACGCGGAAATCGACGGTCAGCGGCGCGGCGAACGAGATTCCTTGCGCCGCGGCGTAGCTCGCGAGCCATCCGGCCCACACCTGTTGCAAATATCCTTCGATGATTCGCGCATTGTTGGCGTCGGCGCCGTTGACGATCACGCCGATCGGCGCGGCGCCGGCGCTGAGCATCTGGCGGGTGAAGTTGGAACGCAGCCAGATTATTCCGCCGACCTTGCGCTCGCGCATCGCCGCCTCGGCGTCCTGCACCGCGCCGAAGCGGACCGGTATGAAGTAGGGCGACTGGAAAAATCCGGCCGTGAAACTCGCGGTGTCGGCGTTGGGATTTTCGATCACGAGCGCCAGCGGCACGTTCTTCGCGTCAAGCGAGAGGCCGTAGCCGATCAGCAGCAGCAGCGCGACCGGCATCACGAAGGCGATCGCGATGCTCGAAGGATCGCGCAGGATTTGCAGCGACTCCTTGCGCAGGAGGCCGAGCAATCGCATGATGCGCGGCGCGTTCATGCGGCGGCGCTCGCGGGCGGAGCTTCGCCGGCCGCGAGCAGGGCGACGAAAGCGTCTTCCATCGTGGGATTCGGCAATGCGGCCGATTTGAAGCGCGCGCGCATCTCCTCGGAACCGCTTTCGGCGAGAATCCGCCCGCGCGACATGATTGCGAGCCGATCGCAGTATTCCGCCTCGTCCATGAAATGCGTGGTGACCATCACGGTGATTCCGCTTTCGGCGAGCGCGTTGATGCGGCGCCAGAAATCGCGCCGGCCGAGCGGATCGACGCCGGAGGTCGGCTCGTCGAGAAAAAGAATTTCCGGCTCGTGCATCAACGCCGCGGCTAGCGCGAGACGTTGCTTGAAGCCGATTGGCAGGTCGCGGCTCGGGGCGTCGGCGAACGGCCGAAGCTCGAATTCTTCAAGCGCCCAGGCGACGCGGTTTTGCCGGCGCAAACCGCCAAGCCCGTACGCCGCGCTGAAAAAACGCAAATTCTCGAGCGCCGAAAGATCGCCGTAGAGCGAGAATTTCTGCGCCATGTATCCGATTCGGCCACGCGCCCTGGCGGGCGCCGCACGCAAGTCCTGGCCCGCGAGACTGAGGCTTCCGCCGGACGCCGGCAGCAGCCCGCACAGCATCCGGAACGTCGTTGATTTGCCGGCGCCGTTCGCGCCCAGCAGTCCGAAGATTTCTCCGCGCCTGACCGTGAAGCTGATATCGTTCACCGCCTGAAAATCGCCGAATCGGCGGCTCAGATTGCGCACGACGATTACGTCGCCGTCCGCGCCGGCCGTGCGCGCGGCGATTGCGTTGCTGACGAACGCGGGCGCGCTTGCGCCGGCTTCTTTGAGCAGGCTGATGAAGCTGTCTTCAAAGCGCGGCGCGACGGGCGCGATTTCGATCGGAAATTCGCCGCCGGCGAGCAGCGCGGCGGCCGGCGGCTCGGCGCGTTCGGTAACGATGCGCACGTGCGATCCCTGAATCGTCGCGTCGAGCACGCCGGGCGCGCGGGCGATTCTTGCCTGCAACGCCCGCTTGGAAACGCCGCTCGCGCTCGCATGAAAGCTGCGGCCTTCGAGCCGCCGCGTATACGCCCGCGGCCGGTCCTGTCCAAGCATTCGGCCGCCCTGCATCAGAACGACTTCGTCGCAGCGTTCCGCCTCGTCAAGATACGAAGTGCTGAGCAGCACGGTGGCGCCGCGCTCCTCAATCAGGCGGTGGACGATCGCCCACAATTCCCGGCGCGAAACCGGATCGACGCCGACCGTCGGTTCGTCGAGCAGCAGTAATGGCGGCGTCGCGACCAACGCGCACGCCAGGCCGAGCTTCTGCTTCATTCCGCCGGAAAGCTTTCCCGCGAGCCGGCGGGTGAATAGCGCGAGACCCGTCATGCGCATCAGGTCCGCGTACCGACCCGCCCGCTCCGAATGGGCCACGCCGTGCAGGTCGGCATAGAGATCGAGATTTTCCTGCACGCTCAGGTCTTCGTAGAGTCCGAACCGTTGCGGCATGTAGCCGATAATCGACTGTACCTGTTGCGGATTGGAAGCGGCGTCTATTCCCACCACCTCGATCCGGCCGGCGCTCGGACGATAAAGTCCCGCCGCGAGCCGCATCACCGTCGTTTTGCCGGAACCGTCGGAACCGATCAGGCCGGTTACGAAACCCCGCCGCGCGATGAAACTGACTTGATCCAGCGCGACGACAATACGGCCGTCGCGCTCGAAGCTCTTGCTCACTGCGTTGAATCGCAGCGCCGCGTCAGCGGAGTTGCGATTGCTCGCCTGCGCTATTTGATTGTTCGCATCCAAGCCCGTTGACCTGATTGGCGGGCGGAATCGGCTGATCAAGCGCGACCGTAACCGTCGCCGGCATCCCGAGCCGCAGTTCGTTGAGCGGATTACAAGCATATACCCGTACCTGATAAACCAGCCGCGTGCGCAGCTCCGGCGTCTCGACGTTTTTGGGGGTGAACTCCGCCGTCGGCGAGATGTAGCCGATCCAACCCTGAAAGATCCTGCCCGGAAAGCTGTCGGCCGTGATTTCCGCGCGCATCCCCGGATAAATCCGTCCCATGTACGTCTCGGGCACATACGCGCGCACCCATACCGGATTCGTCAACGCCATCGTAAACGCAGGGACGCCCGGCGACGCCATATCGCCCGGCTCCAGGATGCGGTCCTCGATCACGCCGTCCGAATGAGCGACCAGCTTGATGTCGCCAAGTTCGCGTTCGGCGAATGCAAGCGCGGCTTCGTCGGCTTTGAGCGTCGCGCGCGCCTGGTCGATATCCTCGATCCGCGGCCCCTTGACCGCGAGTATCCATGTCTGCCGCGCCGCCTCGTAATTGCCGCGCGCCTCATTGAGGCGCGCTTCGGAATCGTCCAACGTCTGCTGCGGAATCACCTGTTTGCGCCGCAGTTCAAGATTTCGGCGATAGGTGATTTCATCGTCGCGCAAAGTCGCGTACATCGCGCCCATCGTTGCGCGCGCATGCAAAATTTCTTCGGGCCGCGAACCGTTCAGGAGCCGGGTTAGCGTTTGCCTTTGCGCCTCGGCGGTGCGGCGCGCCTGATTCGCGTTTGCCGCGTAACGCCGGTCGTCCAATTCGGCAAGAAGCTGGCCGGGCCGCACGAAATCGCCTTCCTGAACGTACATCCGCTTGATCCGATCGGCATCGTTGAAGGCGACTTGAACCTCGCGGATGTCCACGTTTCCGTAGATCGTAAGGATTTTGTCCACGCCGCCGCGATTGCGTACGAACCACGCCGCTCCGGCGATCGCACCGGCGCACAGCGCCGCGCCAATCGTTATTGCGTATTTCCGCCCGCTCGAAGATCGAAACACCGAGTCGAACGCCAGCCTTTCCCAGCCGCTTGGGCCTGAGATTTGGTATGAGCAAAAATTGTACTAACCCCGGACGCTGAAAATAGAGCCGCCGCTCATTCGTAATTCTGTGTTAATTAATCCTATTGGATGGCTTTACGTCGAGCGAATGCCATCTGCGTCATCGAATGCGTGCGGATCGGCGACAGGTGGGGAATCGACGCCGCAGCGATCCGCGCATGCGCATCGAGCGTCGCTCAAGCCAAGCGCCGGCGGCGCGTCAATTCCGGCGTCTTTTAATCCGCTCTGCTAAACTTTCAAAGCGATGGAACCCGGTGCATTTTCGCCGGATCTGCGCGGCCTCGCGAGCCGCGTCGCGCGGGAAATAGGCGCGCCGTCCGGAGCTGGCCTGCTCGCGTTGGCGAGCGAGCGCGCCCCGGATGAACGGTTGGCGCTGGCGATGCTGCTCAAGTTGGCGGAGCAGGACCCGGGCGGCGTCGCGCGGGCGCTGGCCGACGAAGCGATCGCGAGCGACCTGATTTTCTGTCTCGGCGCGTCGGAATTGGTCGGAGATGGCCTCGGCGGATTCGGCTCCGCCTGGCGTCATTTTTTCGCCGAGGCGCGCGGAGCCACGCCGCAAGGATTGCACGACGCGATCGCCTTCGACGATTCCCGCGTCGGCGAAGGCGCCGATTATCTGGGCGGCTTCAAGCGGCGCGATTTTCTGAAAATAGCGATCGCGGACCTGCTCGGCCGCACCGAAGCGCTCGAAACCGCGTGGGCGCTGTCGCGGCTCGCCGACGAATGTATTCGCGGAGCTTTGGCGATCGTCCGCCATCAAACCGGCGATCGATTCGGTCTGGCCGCCGATTTTTGCGTACTCGCGATGGGCAAGCTGGGGGCGCGCGAGCTTAATCTCAGTTCGGATATCGATTTAATCTACCTCTTTGCCGGCGCCGCGGATCCGAGCCGAATCGAAACCGCGAGCCGCCTGGGCGAGGCGTTGACCGAACTGTTGGCGGCGCGCTGTTTCCGCGTGGACATGCGCTTGCGGCCCGGCGGACGCGGATCGCCGCTCGCGATTCCGTTCGAGAGCGCGCTGCGATGGTACGAAAGCATGGGCGACACCTGGGAGCGCGCCGCGCTTTTGCGCGCGCGTCCCGCGGCCGGGGCCGTCGCGGCCGGCGCGCGCCTGCTGGAAGACCTCGCGCCGTTTATCTATCGCCGTTTCCTTGACTTCGACACGCTGCGCCAATTGCGCGCGATGAAACGGCAAATCGAGCATGAATTGGGTTCGCCGCAGCGCGTCGCGCGCGATTTGAAACTCGGCCGCGGCGGTATCCGCGAGCTTGAATTCTTCGTGCAATCGTTGACGCTGATCTATGGCGGGCGCGATCCGCGCCTGCGTGTGTCGGGCACCATCGCGGCCATCGATCGGCTCGAACAGCACGGCTATGTCGCGCCGCCGCTGGCCGGCCATCTGCGCGGCGCCTATCTTTTCCTGCGCGACGCCGAACACAAATTGCAGGTCGTCGCCGGTCTGCAGACCCATTCGCTCCCTGCCGATCCGGCGAATTTCGCCGCGTTCGCGGCGCGGATGGGTTTCGGAAAGGACGCGGCGGCGCCGGCGCGGATGGAGGCGCGCTTGCGCGCGCATCGCGAGTTCGTCGCGCGGCAGTTCCGCGAGATGCTTGCCGGCGGCGGCGAGCGCGGCGAACGCGAGGCGTCGGCCGCCGCGGCGGCGGCTTGGCGCACGGCCGCGGATCGCGTGCAAGCGGCCGCGGTTTTGACCGAATTGGGATTCGCCCGCCCCGCCGAAAGCGCCAACAATCTGGCGCTGCTCGCCGAGGGCGCGCCGCACGCTTCGCCGAGTCCGCGCCGGCGCGAACTCATCGAACGTCTCGCTCCGGTCTTGATCGACGAGGTTCGCCTGCTGGCCGATCCTGATCTTGCCTTGCGCAATCTCGCGTCGTTCATCCTTGCGGTCGGCGCCCGCACTTCATTTCTGGCGCTGCTCGAAGAACATCCGGCGACGCGCAGCGTGCTGCTCCGCCTGTTTGCGTCAAGCGATCATCTTTCGACCCTGTTCATCCGCCACCCCGAGATGCTCGACACTCTGGTGCGATCGGATTTGGCGCGCACCCGCCGCTCCCGCGACGAATTGCGGGAGGAATTGCACGGACTGATCGCCGCCAGCGCCAATTTCGAGGCGCGTCTCGACGCGGTCCGCTCGTTCCGGCATCAGGAGTATCTCCGCATCGCGATCGCCGACCTGTCCGGCAACCTCGAACTCGAAGAATTGCAAATCGAGTTGACGCACCTTGCTGAAACGGTTTTGAGCGAAGCTCTCGGGCTGGCGCGCGCCGAATGCGCCGCGCGGGCGCCGCGCGGCCTCGCCTTGTGCGCGATCGCGATGGGAAGGCTGGGCGCGTCGGAGATGACCTACAATTCCGATCTCGATTTGATTTTCGTTTACCATCTCGCGGGCGAAGCCGGCGGCTCCGGGCTTGAGGCCGCCGCACGCATCGTGCAGAAACTGATCGCGATTCTGGAAGCGCCGACGCGCGAGGGCATTGCCTACAAAATCGACCTGCGGTTGCGGCCCTCCGGCAACGCCGGGCCGCTCGTCGTCTCGCTCGGCGGTTTCCGCGAATACCATCGCCATAGTTCCGCGGTCTGGGAACGCCAGTCGCTGGTGCGGGCGCGCGTCGTGGCGGGGGACGCATGGCTGTGGGATGAGGTCGAACAGGCGCGGCGCGATTTCGTCTTCGGCCGCGGCCTCGCTTCCGCCGAGGTGCGGGAGATCGCCGCGATGCGCGAGCGGATGGAGCGCGAGATTGGCGCTGAAACCCGCAATCGGCTGAATTTGAAACAGGGGCGCGGCGGTCTCGTCGATATCGAATTCATCACGCAAATGATGGCGCTGCGGCACGGTTACGCGATTCCGGAACTGCGCCGCCGCGGAACGATCGCGCTGATTCGCGCGCTCGGCGCCGCGCGCGTGACGCCGCTTGCAGACACGGAAGCGCTTGAGGACGACTACCGCTATATGACGCGGTTGGAGAATCGGCTGCGGATCGAGACCGATCAGGCCGCGTGGGCCCTGCCGACCCATCTCGACGAACTGGCGCCGCTGGCGCGGCGGATGGGCTACGAAGGCGCGGATGCGCCGGCGCGCCTGCTCGAAGAACTCGAACGGCGGCGCGCGCGGGTGCGCGCCGCCTTCGACGCCTGCTTCGCGCGCGAGCTCGCGCCGTGATGCGAATCGCAGGCTTCGCTCGACAACGGCGGCGCACGCGGCCTTGCGCGCTAGAAATTGACGGTCATGCCGGCCACGTAATTGATGGTCGGCGAGGGAAAGCCGAGCGCGTCCTGGTAATGCCGGTCAAGCAGATTGTTGATGCGGGTGAAGAATGTCGCGCTGCGCACGAATTTCCAGGCGACGCCCGGCGCGTAGCTGGCCGCGAGGTCCACGCGATGATACGCGGGATTGTTGGCGAACCCGCCGAGCGGGGTAATGTCCATGCGATCGCCCACGAAAGTGTAGGCGGCCGTGATCGTTCCGCGGTCCTCGGCGCGAAGGAGGTCTGAGCGCGTGTATTCGGCCAGCGCCTGCGCGGAATATTTCGGCACGCGCGTCGGCTGAATATCCGGGGCGATCGAGACATGGGTTTCGTCGAGATAGGTGAAACTGCCCGACAAATTCAGCCCTTTGATCGGATGGGCCGACGGAATGAATTCGATTCCCTGGGTATCGACGCGGCCGGCGTTGCCCGCGTGGGCGCCGTCCGGACAGGTCGCCGCATTATACGCGCAGGGTACAGCGACGATCAGATCGTGCACGCGGCGCGAAAAATAGTTGGCGGTAATCTCCATCCCCGCGCCCAGCTCTTTCGTGACGCCGCCGTCCCATTCCGAAGAGATTTCCGGCTTCAGATTGGGATTGCCGTAGCCGGGAAAATAGAGCGAATCGAAATCGGGCGCGCGGAACCCTTCGCTGTAGCTGCCGCGGAAAGTCAGCCCCCGATCGGGGAACGGCATCGCCACCGCCCACGACGGGCTTACCTCCGTGCCGAATTGGGTGTTGCCGTCGGCGCGAAAACCGCCGGTCGCGATCAGGTGATTTTTGAAGAAATGCCCCTCCTGCTCGACATAGCCTGAAAAATCGTCGCGATGCGCGTTGAACATCGTAAGCGATTGCGTGGTTGGCGGCGGCTTGTAGAAAAAATAATCGCTCTGCGAATGCGCCCAGCGGTCGCGCACTTCGAAGCCCGCCAAAGATCTGAAATCGCGGCTCCAGTGATAGATCGCCTGCGCAATCGCGCCCCGCGTCTCCTGCGCGATATGGTCGGCCTCGAAAATGTCCAGGCCGCTGAACGGCGGCGCGTTGATCCGCAGCATGTCGCGCACGAAGTAGCCGCTCACGCTGGTGGTCAGCTTCTCGCCGAAGCGATGGTCGATTTCGCCCTTGTAAAGCATGAATTCGGTGCGCTGATGGGCGACCGGATTGATCGGGACGCCGGCGTATATCGAATAGGTCGCAAGACCGGCGTTGGCGGTCGTATAGCGGGCGAAGGCGCGAATCGTCGTGTCCGGATCGAGATGGTAATCGAGCCGGCCGGCGCCCGAGAGGTTGTCGGAGCCGTTGTTGCGCTGGAGAAAGCCGTTGGTTGAGTAGTAGGAAATCGCGCCGGAATAGGCGAGCTTGCCGTTCGCGCCGTTGGCCGTCGCGACCTGGCGCTGCGTTCCGGCGTTGCCGCCCTCCGAAGTCAAAGAATATTTCGGCGCGCCCGAACCCTCCTGCGTGATCATGTTGATCACGCCGCCGATCGCCTGCGATCCGTAAAGCGAACCGCCCGCGCCGCGCACGACCTCGATTTGGTCGAGACCGTCCGTCATCAGATTGCTTAAATCGAACGAGCCGTCGGTCGAATCGTTCAAGGGCACGCCGTCGATCATCACGAGCGTCTGCGCGGGCGTAGCCCCGCGAATCGAGACTTCGGCGAGCGTGCCGGGCGAGCCGTCCTGCGTTACTTGAACGCCGGGGACTTCCCGCAGCGCATTGGTCACGTCGTGCATCTGTTGCGCTTGAATCGTTGTGTCAGTCATGACCGAGGTGGCCGTGCCGACTTCGCCGAGCGGCGTCTTCATCCGCGTCGCCGTCACGACGATCATCATGCGCGGCAGTTTTTGATTGCGCTGTTTCGCGTTCTGGCGATCGCCGGCCTGCCGGATGCGGGCATGATCCGCCGGGGATCCGTGCTTCCCTGGAGGGGCCGGCGCGGCGGCTGGCGCGGATCCGGCGGGCGCCGCGGGCGCATCAACAGGAAAAATCAAAAACGCGAAAGCCAACGAAAAGAAAACAAATGAAATAAAACGCCACATGACCACCCTCGTGATGCGGCGTCCGCGTCCGGCGGGAGATCATGGCGCCACGGGCGGCCCCGGACCGGCCCGACGCGATCGTCGGGCGCGATTGACGACTAGGCTCATGCCGCGACCGCCATCCCCACGGAAGGCAGACAGCCAAGTCATCCGGCCGGTCTCCTGGCTTGGGAATCTCGCTCGGGCCCGCCTTCCCGCTTACGCGGTGGCGCGATGGGCCTCCGTCCTCCCTCACAGTTGCGGGGCAGCGCCGGATTTTGACCGGCTTCCCGTGCACCGGATGCGGCCTGACTAGATATGCGAAGCGGCGGGCCTGGTCAACGGTCCGCTAAACTTTTTCTTCTCAGTAAAAATCGCCGCGAGCTATCGGCGCGACGCCGGCCGCATTCAGAACTCGTCGAATTTTCGTTACCCTGTGCCGGGTATGGCGCGAGTGACGTTTATTACCGGTGGCGCGCGCAGCGGCAAAAGCGCCTATGCGCTTGCGATCGCGGCGGCGGCGGCGCCGCCGCCGCCGCGATATTTCGTCGCCACGGCCGAAGCGCTCGACGACGAGATGCGCGAGCGCATCGCGCACCATCGCGCGCACCGCTCGAATGATTACGTCACGGTCGAGGCGCCGCGGGCCGTCGCACAAGCGCTAGCGGACCTCGATCGGCGCGGCGCGGGCGTGGCCGTGATCGATTGCCTCACGCTGTGGATCTCGAACCTGCTCGGCGCCGGGCTCGATGACGCCGCGATCATGCGCGCGGCCGACGAGCTTGGCGCGGCGATCGTCGCGGCGAAGTTGAAAGTCGTCGTCGTCAGCGGCGAAGTGGGCGCGGGAATCGTTCCGGAAAATCCGCTGGCGCGGCGCTTTCGCGATTTGCTCGGATGGACCAATCAAAAGATCGCGCGCGCGGCCGACGAAGCCTTTCTGATGGCGGCGGGTTATCCGATTCGGCTCAAATAAACCGCGCGCCGCCTCCCTCGCTCAGAGTTTGTGAATTTTTCCGGGATCAGGGATTCCCTTCGAGGGACTCAGGGCAGGCTTTCGCTGCGCTCAGAATGACAAAAACAGGCTTGGCGCTTGAAGTATTTTGACCGGCGACGTTATAAAAACATCCGTACCGCAAAAAATTCACAAACTCTCAGCGTGACAGCGCAATCAGGACGGCGGTTTCCACGATTTCTCCGGCGGCGCCGATCAGATCGCCGGTGACCCCGCCCAGCCATCGCCGGTATAGCGCGCGCAGCGCCCAGACTGACATCGCGGCCACGATTATCGCGGCCAACGCATGGCGGGCGGCGAAAATCGCGACGCCAATCAGCGCGATGATGGTGGCGACGCGCAAATTGCGGCCGTTTTCCTGCGCGAGCAGGCCGGCGCCGGCGCCGCCCGGCCGCAAATAATCCCTTCCGCGCGCTACCGCGACCATCGCCCATCTTCCCAGGCCGGGCGCGAGCATCAGCGCGGCGTCGCGATTGGCCGGTTCGGCGGTCGCGAGCGCGGCCATCTTGAGCGTCAGAATAAAAATCAGCGCGGTCGCGCCGAAACTGCCAATCCGGCTGTCGCGCAATATTTCGAGGGCGCGCGCCCGGTCGCGTCCGGCGCTGAGCGCGTCGGCGGCGTCGGCAAGACCGTCGAGATGGACCGCGCCGGTGACGGCGGCGAGCGCCGCAATCACGATCATCGAGCGCAGCGGCGGATTAAGAACCGGCGCGAGCGCGCGGTCAATGACGCAAAGCGCCGCGCCAATCAGGAAACCGACGAACGGGAACCATCCGAAGGACGCCGCGACGTCGGCGGAATCGGCCTGAGCCGAGGGCGCGACCGGCAGGATCGTCAGAAACGCCGCGGCCAGCCGAATCCGCGTACCGATATGGCGGACGATTGGCGCCGCGGCATGCGCCGTTCCCGCCTTCGCCTCGTTCATTCCAATTTTCCGGAAACGCCGGCGCTGGCGAACGTCGCCATCTGCTGGAACAACGCGAGCGCCGCTTCGATCACATTCATCGCGAGCGCGGCGCCGGTTCCCTCTCCGAGCCGCATATCCAGATCAAGCACCGGCCGCACGCCAAGCGCTTTCAGCGCGAGCGCATGGCCGCCTTCGGCCGACCGATGGCTGAAAAACAGGTGTTCGAGCACGCCAGAACGGATTCGCTCGGCAATCGCCGCGGCCGCCGTGGCGATAAATCCGTCCACGACGACCGGAGTCGATGCCGCGGCGCCGGCAAGGCATACGCCCGCCATCGCCGCGATCTCGAAGCCCCCGAGCGCCGCGAGCGTCGTCACGCCGTCGCCGAACCCGTCGCGATGAAGCGCCAGCGCCTGTTCAATCACTTCGATTTTGCGGGCGAGTCCGCGATCGTCCACTCCGGCGCCGCGGCCCGCGAGCCGCGCCGGCGCGATTTTGGTGATCGCGGCGAGCAGCGCGGCGGCGGACGTGCTGTTCGCGATGCCCATCTCGCCGATGCCCACCAGGGTCGCCCCGGCGGCGATCGCTTCGCGCGCCGTCGCGATCCCGGCTTCGAGCGCCAGACGCGCCTGCTCGGCAGTCATCGCGGGGCCGTCGAGGAAGTTTCTTGTGCCCGCGCCAACGCGCCGATAGCGAACGCCGGAGAACGGCGCGGCGCTGGTGTCGGTCGCGACGCCGACGTCCGTGACAATCAGTTCGTAGCCGAAGCGCCGAGCGAGAACGCTAATCGCCGCGCCGCCCGCGCCGATATTGCGCAGCATCTCGACCGTGACCGCGGCGGGATAGGCGCTCACGCCCGCCGCGGCGATTCCGTGATCGGCCACGAAAACGGCGATCGCGCCGCGCGCGAACGGCGCGTTCGGATCGCGGCGAATCGCGGCGTAGCGCCGCACAATCTCCTCGAGGTAGCCAAGGCTCCCCGGCGGTTTGGTGAGAGCATCGAGCCGCGCCGCGGCGCGGCGGGCGGCGTCTTGGTCAGGCGGCGCGATCGCCGCCACGGTCTCATCAAGGATTGACATGGTGGTTTCCGCCGGCATATTCGCGCGCGGCTTCGATCAGGCGCAGATTCTCGGCGTGGATGCGCAAGCCGATTCGATACAGATGCGGATCGCATCCGGGCAGCGCCGCCAGATTGCGAATCGCGATTCCGCGCGCGAGCATGAAATTTCCGAATGCGCCCGGCGCGTCTTCATCAGCCGCGAGCATCAGGAAGTTGGCGGCCGACGGAAACGGACGCAAGCGCGGGATTCGAGCCAGCGCTCCGCTTACGAATTCGCGCTCGCGCGCGATCAATGCGTGAGTTTGAGCGATATAGCCGCCGGCTATGTCGAGACATTCCGCGCCGACGCGCTCGGCCGCGACGTTCACCGACCATGGCTCAATCGAGTCGCGCATCCGCGCGGCGAGCTCCTGATTCGCCACCGCAAAACCGAGGCGCAATCCCGGAATCGCGAAGATCTTGGTGAGCGAACGGAGCACGATCGCGCTTGAGGACGCGGCGGCGAATTGCGCGAGCGAACGCGCGCCGGCGGCGAAATCTATAAAGGCCTCGTCGAACACGCACGCGGCGCCGGATTCCGCGGTCGCGACCGCTATGGCGCGCGCTTCATCGTACTCCAGCATCGCGCCGGTCGGACTGTTCGGACGTCCGGCGAGAATCGCGTCGGCGCCGTCGCCGAGCGCGCGACCTATGTCGTCCGGCGAGAGCCGCCACATGCGCTCGGCGCACAGCCGGATCGCGGCGGGATTGCTGTCGGCGAGCGTCAGCGCATTGGCGATTTCGCTGAAAGTCGGAATGGCGACCGCGGGCCGCCGCCATCGAAACAGCCGCGCCATCAAATAGATCAACTGCGTCGAGCCGTTGCCGACGACCACATTTTCCGGAGCGACTCCGATCCAATCCGCGATCTTGCCGGCCAGCGCGTCGGGGTAGGGAGCGGGATAGCGGCAGATTTCTCCAGCCGCGCGAAAGTATGCGGCGAACGCCGCTTCCGGCGGACCCAGAGGATTCAAACTGACGCTGAAATCGAGCGCGCCGGGCGGCGCGCCGCCGTGGCCGCGATCGATCGGAATCGGCGCGGACTCGGCGCGGCGGATACGATTGACGCGAACCGCGCAAAGGCGGCGATCGTCAGATGCGGACGGCATGCGCAGATTTCATCATAGTCGGCCCGTCAGGATAAGACGCCCAAACGCCAGCAGACAGAACGCCAGCGCGACCGCGAGGCGCATCAAGCGGCGCGCCGCGGCGATATCCGCGACGGCTGGTTCGCGTTCGGCAAGGCCGAGGATCGCGCGGCGCTCAACCTCACCGCCGTAGATCGCCTCGCCGCCGAGCCGCAGACCGAGCGCGCCCGCCATCGCCGCCTCCGGATAACCGGCGTTGGGACTCTGATGGCGCGGGGCGTCGGCGCGGCATATGCGCCATGCTTCGCCGCCCCTGAATTCGGTCAGTTGCGCCGCCGCGATCATGCATAACGCGGTAAGCCGGGCGGGCAGGTAGTTCGCGGCGTCGTCGATGCGCGCCGCCGCACGGCCGAAATATTGATAGCGCGCGTCACGATAACCGATCATCGAATCGAGCGTATTGATCGCCTTGTAGGCGAATGCCGCGACAGGCCCGCCGACGAAGAGAAAGAAGAGCGGCGCGATTATTCCGTCGGAGGCGTTTTCGGCTACGGACTCGATCGTCGCGCGAATCATCGCGGCGGACTCGAGACTTTCCGGATCGCGCCCCACCAATGCTGGCATCGCCGCGCGCGCCCGCGCGAGATCGTTCGCCGCGAGCGCGCGTTCGACCGTCCGGGCGGCGTCGTCGAGTCCGCGCGCCGCGAGCGTCGTCCACGCAATCGCGATCGCGGCGAGCGCGGCGAGCCAGCGCGCGATCATTCCGGCCGCGCCGACCACGAAACCCGCCAGCAGCGCGGCAAAACCGATCACCGCGACAGCGAGCAGCGCGCCGCGGACCACGTCGCGGCGCGAATCGCCCGACCACAGCGCGCGTTCTCCGGCGGCGATCAACGCGCCGAAGAGCCGCACCGGATGCGGCAGCGCGGCGGGATCGCCAAAAGCGGCGTCGATCAGCAACGCCGCGAGAATCATCGGCGCGGATAGATAAAGCGAGAAGTGCATGCGTCGCGGTTGCGAATCAGCGCGCCGGGCGGCGGATCGCGCGGGCGATGGCGCGCGCCGCGGCGACGCGGCTCACGTCCGCGCCGGTCATCATCGCGGCCGTGTGTCGCGGATCGAAACCGGCGCGGCCCGCGACGCGGCGCAGATGCGCCGCGAGGGCTTCGGTCGCCGCGCGGTCGCCGAGCGCGACTTGATGATTGAGAATCTGGTTGATGCGGCGGAAACCGCCGCCGAACGGCGCCCATCCAAGCGCGTCATAGCGGGCGGGCAGCACCACCGCGAGCGTGCGATCGCGCACCGACCATCGCCACGGACCAAGCGCGCGCGAGGCTTGCGGTTCGTTCATCGTGACGGCCGCGGCCGGCGGATTGGTCAATCCGGATCGGCGGAAAAAAGCGACTTCCAGATTTCGGCGCTTTGCACGAGCTCGGCAAGGCGATGGTCGCGCGCGTCGCCGTTACTGTTCCAGGCGTCAAAATGGATCAGCGATTTCGCGGGCAGCCGCGCCATCCATTCGGCGCTTTCCAGCAGCGGACGATCGGGAAATTCCGCCACGTAGCCGACGCACAAATAGGCGATCGGAAGCACGTTGTCCGGCAGGCCGAAGATCGCGGCGAGCGCGTCATTGCGCAGGATGCTGACCCAGCCGACGCCCAGCCCCTCGGCGCGCGCCGCCAGCCATAAATTACCCACCGCGAGGCAGGTCGAATAGATTTCGACGTCGCGGATGCCGGTTTTGCCGAGCACCGCCGGGCCGAATCGCTCCGGTTCGCAGGTGACGAGCAGGTTCAGGGGCGCGTCGAGAATTCCTTCAAGTTTGAACGAGAGGAATTTTTCACGCCGTGCGCCGGCGAATTGATCGGCGTTGCGGCGGCGCTCCTCGTCGAACACGCGATGCACCTCGCGGCGGCGTTCGAGATCGCGGATCACCACGAAATCCCAGGGTTGGGTGAAGCCCACGCTGGCGGCGTGATGCGCCGCGACGAGGACGCGCGCGAGCGTTTCGTCCGGCACCGGATCGGGCAGAAACGAGCGAATATCGCGGCGGCGAAAAATCGCTTCATACAGGCCGCGTTGCAACGACGGCGGGAATGCGCGCCGCAAATCCTGCTTCGTGGCGGCGCGACGTTCGCCGTCGCGAGGTTCGATCGCCGATTTTTCGAGCATCAGTGGGACCCGCGGCGGCGCGCGCGGCTCTTATGCGCCGCGCGCGCCGCCGTTGGAAAAAAAATCAGACAGCCGCTTTGTGGGCCGCTTCCAGGGCGGACTCGTAATTCGGATGGTTGGCGACTTCCTTGACATATTCGACGTAGGTGATCTTGTCGTTCTTGTCGACCACGAAGACCACGCGCGCGAGGAGATAAAGCTCCTTGATCAGCACTCCGTAGGCTTCGCCGAAGTGGGCGCCGCGGTAATCGCTGAGCGTGGTCACCTTGTCCACGCCCGCCGCGCCGCACCAGCGCGCCTGCGCGAACGGCAGGTCCATCGAAACCGTCAGAATCACGACGTCGCCGGGCAGCTTGCCCGCCTCTTCATTGAAGCGGCGAGTCTCGGCGTCGCAGACGGGGGTGTCGACGGAGGGGATGGTCGAGATGATTTTGACCTTGCCCTTGAACTGATCGAGGGTGACTTCCTTCATTCCGGCGCCGACCAGCTTGAATGCCGGCGCGGACTGTCCGGGCTTGAGTTCAGCGCCAATCAGGGTAAGCGGATTGCCGCGCATCGTCACGGCGCCGCTGCGTTCTACCGCCATAGCAGCCTCTCCTTCTTCTTGAAGACGGATAGTTGACCTATCGGGTCTAAGAATCTAACCGCTTGGGCCGCGCGCGTAAACCTGAGGAAGGCCGGGCGCTGAAGCGGCTTCAAAGCGCACGGACGATCAATCCGATAAGCGCGCCGATCAGAAGTATCGCATTGACCGCGAAGGTAGCGATCGCGCCCGGCGCGCGGCTGGCCGGATCCGCGATATAGGAGCGGGCATACCAGGCGCGCGAGAGAATAAAGACGAAGCCGAAAATCACGGCGGCCGGACGATTAACCAGCATGGCGAAAAGCCACAATGCCGGGATGAAGACGATCAACGCTTCGAGGGTGTTTTGATGGACGCGGTAATAGCGCTCGAAGGTCGGATCGCCGGTGGTGGCGGGTGCGGCGACTTTGTACGTGTCGCGCGCCCGTCCGACCATCATGGCCATCGCCACATATTCGATCAGCGCAAGCAAAGTGACAAGTTCAAGCCATTCCATAGTGGATATCTCCCGATTGCGGACGTTGCGAGCGGACCAAAAAGCCGCCCGGCGCGACGCTGGAGCGCCGGCCGGGCGATGGTAAAGCGACGGGCAAATCGATCACGACGGGCCGGCAAAGCGGGCGCGGCGCGCCGCCTCGGCTTGATCGGCGTCCAGCTTGGCCGGACGTTCGGCCAGGAAGCCGTCGGTGTAGTCGGTTTGTTCCCAGGCGCGATCGTTTTCATCCCAAACGTAGGGCAGTTTGACGATCGTGCCGGGCTTTTCGATCGTCTCGAAGGCGCGCAAGGCGTCGAGCAAAATCCGGCGCTGCGAGTCGGGCTGGTTCGGTTTGCCGGTCTGATGGCCCAGCGGAAAATTCAGGAACACCGCGCGCGGCGGATTTACCGCCTGGGTGATATCCAGCGCCGAGGTCATGCAGAGAGTCGGGATGCCGGCGGCTTCGACTACGCGGGCGATCAGTCCAACGGACTGATGACACACGGGTCAGGCAGGCGCCAGCAGCAGCGCGTCGACATGGGCGGATTTGAGATCGTTGGCGACACGCGGCGCCAATTCCTCGCGGACTTTGCGGGCCGAGTAGATGCCGCCCATGAAACTGTAGGCCGGGTCGGCAAATTCGCCGATCACGCCCTCGGCCTCGAGTTCACGCAGGCGATCGAGCGGGAAGACGCAATTATGGTCGCGGCGCGCGTCGTCGGTCTTGTAGCCGAAATGCCAGACATCGAGATCGGCGTGCGTCGCGTTTTTCGGAATGAGGCGATAGGTCGCATCTTCGCGATGGAACCGCGGCTGATCGCGATAAAGAATTCCACCGGAGCCGATCAGCGCAAGTTTCGATTTGGCGATCGGCTTGCGCAGCGGAGTCCATGGGGGCGTGTCGGTATTGACGACCCATCGGTAGGGCGCATAGGCGCGATAAAGCTCGCGCGTGCGCGGGATATATTCCACCGGCATTATCCAGCTCCCTCCGTACCGTTCCTAAACTCTCTATACTCTAAGCAGCGCGCGGCGGGAACATCATTTTGCCCGCCTTGAATTCGCGCGTCACCAAATCGATAAAGCCGTTGCGCACCGGCCATTCAAGGCGGCTGTCGCGCCAATGGATCTTGCCGTCGGGGCCTTCGAATTCGGCCGCGATATTGTGTGCGCCGGCCCACGCCTTGGACGCGCGTTCGCGATCGGCGGCGACGGCAGGAAGCTTGCGCATCCGATCCATCCAGGCGCGGACGCCCGGCAGATCGCTCAGGTCGATTTTCATCGCATGAGCGAGCGGCGCGTGGCAGATGGCGGCGAAATCGGCGAGACTCGCTTCGCCGCAAAAGAAGTCGCGGCCGTTGAGCTCCCGTTCGAGCCGCTCCATCAGCGCGCGGCATTCCGCGCGGGCCGCGGATTGCATCGCGTCCGCTTCGGGCGCGCCGGCGCGCAAAACCGCAAGGAAATAGCCGAAACCCACGGCGTCGAAGGTGCGATCGCAGAGGTCCTCGATCGTGCGCATCCGGGCGCGTTCGTAAGCGGCGCGGGGATAGACCGGCGGATCGGGATATACCTGTTCAAGATATTCGCAAATGATGGTCGAATCGGCGATCGTGCGGCCGTCGTAGAGCATCAGAACTGGCACTTCGGCGCGGTCCGATGCGGCGCGCAGGTCCTCTTTGCGATCCAGAGAATAACATCGCTCGGCGTAGTCGCATTTAATGCCTTTGAAATCGATAACAATTCGCACTTTGCGCGCGTACGGGCTGGTCGGAAAGGTAAATAGCTTCATATCATCCTCCCGTGGCGGAGTTGCGATCTTCGCGGCGGCGTACGCCCTCGCCCGCCCGCAGACCGCCATCGACGATCAATTCCGTTCCGGTGATGTATGACGCGTCATCGGAAAGCAAAAAGACGATGGCTTTGGCGATTTCCCACGGCGTGCCCTGCCGGCCCAGCGGAATGCGCGGGGCGACGCGCGCTTCACGGTCGCCGATTTCCCGCCGCACCATCGAGGAGTTAATCAGTCCCGGCAGAATTGTATTGACGCGCACGCCGTCGCGCGCATAGCGGACGGCGACCGAGCGCGACAGGCCCAGCAAGGCCGCTTTGGTGGTTTCATAGGCGATCCCTGAGCCGGCCATCACAGCGGCAAGCGACGATACGTTCACGATTGCGCCGCCGCCGGCTTTGGTGATTTCAGGCACGGCATAGCGCATCGTGAGGAACTGACTGCGCAAATTAACCGCGTACATCTGGTCGAACTGGTCGGTGGCCGTGCGCAGCAGCGCGCCGCCGAGCGCGATCCCGACGTTGTTGACCAGCAGGTTCAGGCGGCCGAATTTGCGCACGGTCGCATCCACGATGCGACGGCAGTCCTCTTCGCGGCTGACGTCGCAGGCGATCGCCTCGGCGGCGCCGCCTTCGGCGCGAATCGCTTCCGCGGTCTCGCGCGCCAGGTCGAGTTTCAGGTCCGCGGCCATCACCGTGGCGCCTTCGCGGGCGCACATGACTGCGGTCGCGCGGCCGTTTCCGATCGAGAGCTTCTCGCCGGGATTGGGCGGCCCGTCGGCGCCGCCGCCCACAATTAACGCGATTTTTCCATCCAGTCGTCCCATTCCGAAATCTCCGCGAAAGGTCGAATAAGCCGGTGATACCGATCCCACGCCCTTGATATCGCATCTATTTCGCAAATGCACGGCGCGTAGCAAGGCGCCGGCGGCGTACTCAGTCGCGCCAAAGCGGTATAATCGAAAATTGACGGCGGAACCGCGCCGGTCGAGGCGTCTGATGTCGCAACGGATCGAGGATTACGCGCTGATTGGCAATACCGGCACGGCTGCGTTGGTCGGCCGGGACGGCTCGATCGATTGGCTCTGCCTGCCGCGTTTCGATTCCGGGGCCTGTTTTGCGGCGTTGCTGGGCACGCCCGAACACGGTCGCTGGAAGATCGCGCCTGTGGCGCCGGTGAAATCCGTGCGCCGGGCGTATCGCGGCGACACCTTGGTCCTCGAAACCGAATTCGAGCTGGCCGGGGGCGAGCGCGTCGCGTTAATCGATTTCATGCCGATCGAGAAACGCGAGGATCGCGCGGACCTGGTGCGGATCGTCGAGGGGCGGCGCGGCCGCGCGCCAATGGCGATGGATGCCGCGTTTCGCTTCGATTACGGGCGGATAGTCCCTTGGGTTCGCAGGCGCGATTACGGTCTGAGCGCCGGGGCCGGGCCGGACGCGCTACAGTTGCGCACGGGAGTTGGGATGCGCGGCGAAAACCTCCGAACCGTCGCCAATTTCCACATTGCGGAGGGCGAACGGATTCCATTCACCCTCACCTGGTATCCGTCGCATCACGCGGAGCCCGGCACGCGCCATCCGATCAAAGCGCTCGACGAGACCGAAGCCTGGTGGACGGAATGGTCCAGCCGCGCGCGTTGCGGCGGACCGTACCAGTCGCAGGTATTGCGTTCGCTGATAACTCTGAAGGCGCTGACCTATGCGTCCACGGGCGGAATCGTCGCGGCGCCGACGACATCTCTGCCGGAATGGATTGGCGGCGCCAGGAACTGGGACTACCGCTATTGCTGGCTGCGCGACGCAACCTTCGCGCTCTACGCGATGCTGAGTTCGGGTTATCACGAAGAGGCGGCGGCGTGGCGCGAATGGCTGGTGCGCGCGGTCGCCGGCGAGCCCGGCCAGACCCAAATCATGTACGGAATCGGCGGCGAACGCCGCCTGACGGAATTCGAGGCGTCCTGGCTGCCCGGATACGAAGGCAGCCGGCCGGTAAGAATCGGCAACGCCGCTCACGAGCAATTCCAGCTTGACGTCTATGGCGAAGTAATCGACGTGTTTCACGTCGCGCTGCAGGCCGGGATGGAGCCGGGCGACAACGCGTGGCAAATCCTGAACGTGATGGTCGATTTCGTCGATCAGAACTGGCGGAATCCCGATGAAGGAATCTGGGAAGTGCGCGGACCGCGCCGCCATTTCACCCATTCCAAGGTGATGGCGTGGGTGGCGGTCGATCGTGCAATCAAAGGCGTTGAACGGCACGGATTCGCGGGTCCGGTCGAACGATGGCGGACGCTGCGCGGCCGGATTCATGAAGATATCTGCCGTCAGGCGTTCAATCCGAAGCTTAACGCTTTCGTTCAGTCTTACGGCGCGGACGCGCTCGATGCGTCGGTATTGATCATGCCGCTGGTCGGTTTTTTGCCCGTCACGGATCCGCGCATCGCCGGCACGGTCGCGGCGATTCAACGCGATTTGACCGATCACGGATTCGTCAAGCGCTACCAGACCTCCGCATCGGGAGTGGACGGCCTGCCTCCGGGCGAAGGAGTGTTCCTGCCGTGCACGTTTTGGCTCGCAGACAACCTGGCGATGATGGGCCGGAAGGAGGAGGCGCGGCGGATTTTCGAGCGGCTGCTGGGACTCTGCAACGACGTCGGCCTTATCTCGGAAGAGTACGATCCGCGCGCGCGCCGGATGCTCGGCAATTTCCCGCAAGCTTTCACCCATGTCTTTCTGATCAATACCGCGCATAATCTTTGTCGTGCGACCGGTCCGGCGCACGAGCGTTCGCGCCGCTGACCGTTGCGGCGGACGCCGCGCGATCCTTGTCTGGCGCGGGACGGCGGACCGATGCTATCAGTGCCGGGGCAGACCGCATCCGGCCGCCGCGGGAGGGTCAATATGAGCGCGCACTCGTGGACGTACAGCAAAGGACTGCATGATCTTGGCGACGGATGCTACGCCTATCTTCAGCCCGACGGGTCGTGGGGATGGAGCAACGCGGGCCTGATCGTCGCGGACGGCGAATCGCTGCTGGTCGATACGTTATTCGACCTCAAGCTCACCCGCGAGATGCTCGACACGATGCGGCGCGCGGAGCCGGAGGCGGCGGCGCGAATCGGCACGCTGGTGAACACGCATTCCAACGGCGATCATATTTTCGGCAATGAATTGGCCGCCGGGGCGGAGATAATCGCGTCGCGCTCCTGCGATGAGGAGATGCGGCAAGACGGCGGATCGGCCCGGCTTGCGGCTTTCAAGCGCAACGCCGCCGCGATGGGCGAGGCGGG
>JAJXZF010000100.1 GCA_021780225.1 Deltaproteobacteria bacterium
TCCGCCGCCGATATTCCGGCGCGTATGGTGGATGGGTTCCTGGCATTGGGGTCCTCCTCCTTCATTTCTCCCCAACACCGTCTTCCAAAGCGGGTCAAGTCCAGGGATGCGCTTGGCGCGCCGGCTCAGCGTGCGGACGCTTACCGGCGCGAAGCGATCGTCGACCCGTTGCAACTGCAACTCGCCGCGATGGTCGAGCTCTCGCATCCGCTCCAGCATTCGCAGGTAATCCTCGGTGGCGCCCGCCGTCAGGCTCGCGTTGGCCGCGAATCTGGAGCGATCGAACAGACCGGTTGCGCGCGCCTCACTCATCATGGCCCTCCCTGCGTGCGATCGCTTCCGCCGCCGCTTCTTCCACAACGTCGCCCACATCCGCCACCGAGCTCTTCAACATGTCGATGACGCCGGATTCCTTCTCGATGGTGAGCAATTCGTCCATCGTCTGGCGATTGACGTTCCAGCTCTTGTCGGTGATGCCGGCCAGGGTCTCGACGGGAACCGCGTCGCGGTACTCTTTGAGATGTTTGGCGAGCTCGGCCTTGTGCGGGCCCCAGTCGCGGAAGAGCGCGACGCTGGAATGCATGTCGGGGGTGATTTGCGTTCCCGTCGTGGCCAGCTTGCAGAGGATTCGGCTGTAGGACTCGAGCGTCTTTTGTGTGGACGGGAGTCCGTGCCGCACCGCGGCCTCTTTGATGATCGCGATCAGGCTTTGAGGCGGGATCGGTGGCCAGCACTTCGAGGACCTGGCCGACGGCGATCTCCTTGATCGCCTTGCTCGTCTTGACGACGGGAATCGGGCAGAGATCGCCCTTCGCGTCCAAAGTCCTGGTCGGCGCAACTCTGCCTCGGACATATTTGGCCTCCCTTAGCCCTTGCGTGCGCCGCTGACGCGGCGCAGCAGGACGCTGGTTTCGTTCCGCGTCTGCGCGAGGTGCTTGGTGAGGACTTTGGTTACGGCCTCGCACGCGGTCTCGATTTCCGGATAGGTCAGGCGATAAAAGACGCGGCCGCCGTGGCGGAGCGGCGTGACGATGCGGGCGCGCCGGAGCACGGCTAGATGTTGCGACAGCTTTGTCTTCGTGATTTCGGTTCGCTGTAGGAGATCGGCGAATGACATTTTGCCTTCTCCAAGAAGGTGGAGAACCTCGATCCGTACTGGATGCGCCAGTGCGCGGCAGATTTCGGCCTGAAGGACGAAGATGCGGCGGTCTGTGTGTTCCGGTATCGCCATGTTTCGCAACTCTGCAACAGATTAGAATTTGTCAAGCGCTGAAACAGCAAAACTTATTTCACGCGCGAATTTCGTCCATACGATTCCGTCGCGCCGGTTGCCGCCGCGCTTCCTATCGGCGGCGCGGCGCCACAGCCGCTTGCGCGATCCGACCCGGCTCCGGGTCTGCAAGTTGAAGCCAGCGAACTCGCTGATGAATTTGCTGAGGCGATATCGAAGTTAAGCGCCGGTGCGGTGTCCCGCAAATAAGTTTGCTTTTGTCGGCGGATCGGGATTCTTCGCTGCGTCCTTCGCTGCGCTCAGGACCAGCTCAGAATGACATGATGAAGCGTTTTTGTTGTCATTCTGAGCGAGGCCGGCGCGGGCTTGCCATCCGCCGCCAATACACATTCGGAGGCAGGTCAAATCCGGCGCACCTGGCGGTATTCGATGAGTATCAGCACCACGACCATAACATCAAGGACTGTGATCGTGGCCAGGAAAAGCGAATACTGATTTGCGAGCTGGTAGATTTGATAGATTGTGAAGCTGGCGAACACCGCGAGCGCCGTAGGATACGACCAAAGCTTGTTCGCGGCCAGGCCGGCGACCAAGCCCAGCTTGGTCACGCCATGCAGAATCAAAAACGCGCTCGCGGAGGCTCTGCTATGAATCACTGTGGCAGTATTGTGCACGAGTAGATTCGCCACCAGATCGGTCGGGTCTTCCTTCAATTCTCCCTTTACCAACGAGGCGATAAGACCCTTTATGGACGCTGGTGAAAGAAGCATAAGCAGCAGTCCGCCCATGAGTTCCGCGGCTCCATCCACTCCCTTCACGAGGATTCCGATCTCAAATATGCGGTGAAGGAGGCGCTTCCGCGCACATCGCTTGATTGCGTCGTCGTGCGCGAGGCTTCGGGTTTCCGGCTCCAGATTCAATTACATTCACTCCCACGGCCTTTAATTTGACCGGGCGTGCCCAAATCGCACTGAACTTTCTTACGGCCGGCGGAGTTGTGTATCATTCGAATCTTCCATATCTAAGCGCCAGGCTCGGCAACACCAGCAAGTTGAGAGCTGTCGAGGTAATGAGTCCGCCGAGGATGATTATCGCCATCGGACCTTCGATTTCGCGGCCGGGCGTATCGGCGCGCAGCGCGAGGGGCAGCACGCCAAGCGCCGTTACCGTCGCCGTCATGAGAATGGGCAGCAAACGCTCTGAAGCGCCGCGCAACGCCGCGTCGCGTCCCCACGTCGCGCCCTCCCGCGCGACCAGATGTTCGAAATGCGAAATCATCATGATCGAGTTGCGCATCGTGATGCCGAACAGGGTGACGAAACCCACGATCGAGCCAAGTGAGAGATAACCTCCGCCAACCCAGGCCGCGAGCACGCCGCCAACCAATGCGAATGGAATATTTATCAATACGAGAGTCAGATTCCTGAGATTTCCGAACGCCAGGTAGAGCAGGATGAATATAACGACCGCCGCGATAATCGAGTCTAATAGCATCTGGCTGATGGCGTTCGCGCGCGCCTCGGCGGCTCCTCCGAATACTACATACGCGCCGGCGGGCAAGTGGATTGCCGCGATTTTTTTCTGCGCATCCGCGACGAACGAATCCAGCGCGCGACCCGCCACGTTGCAGGTCACGATCTGTTCGCGCCGGCCGCCGTCATGCAGTATCGAATAACGGCCGGTGTCGAGGTAGATCGAGGCAAGTTCGCGCAGCGGAACTAGGTTGCCTTCGGCGTTCCGCAGCATCAGGCTGCCGAGAGCTTCGGGATCGCGCCGCGCCGCCGGATCGAGGATTACCGAGACTCCAAAAATGCGGTTTCCTTCGTACGTTTGCGCGACCTCAGTCCCTTGATAGTCAGTGCGGATGGCGGAAAGCAGGTCGAGCGGCTCGAAGCCAAACTGCGCCAGACGATTGGGTAGCAAGCGCACCGTCATCTCCGGCATTCCGCCGGGCGCCAGCATCCTTACATCCACACCGCCGCGGGTTGCGCGCAGATCGCTCGCCACGTCGCTTCCAACCCCGTCAAGAGCGTTGAGGTCGTCGCCGAAGATGCTCACGACCACGTCGGCCGTCTGGCCGGACAGCGTCTCTTCGATGCGCTCGGTCAGAAACGAGTTGAGGCCGAAATCGAAACCGGGAAACCTGCCGAGAATTTGCCGAATCCTGTCCTGCGCCGTATCGAAATCCTCGCCTTTTGGAGGCGCGACCGTTACATCGAACTCGCTTTCCTGCGGTCCCAGCGTATCGTCTCCGAGCACTGCTCGGCCGTTGCGCTGATCGACGCTTTTAATATCCGGATCGCGCAATAAAGCGTGGCTCACCGCGCGCCCCATACGCATCGATTCCGGAATCGACGTGCCGGGAACTCCAGCCATGTGAACGATGAAGCTGTCTTCCTGGAGTTCGGGCAAAAAGCTGCCGCCGAAGAATGGCAGGGTCGCGACGGCGCCGATGCAAACGACTGCGACGCTGACGACCACGACGCGCGGACGGTCCAGCACGGCTTCGAGCCAACCCCGGTGCCATCGCTTGAGTCGTTCGACGAAGCGGGGTTCCGTCCCGGAATCCGAGCGCGGAAGCATCAACGCGCAAAGCGCTGGCGTTATGGTCAAGGCGACGGCCAGCGAAGCGAGGATCGCGAGGATATATGCGATGCCGAGCGGCGCGAAAATTTTTCCTTCCACGCCGCTCATCCTGAGCACCGGGAGGAACACCGCCGCGACGACGAAGGTCGCATAGACGACAGCGCTTCTTACTTCCAGCGAGGCGTCGAGAATCACGCTGATAACGGGTTGCGGGTTCGCGCTCGCGCGATTCTCCCGCAAGCGCCGAAATATGTTTTCGACGTCAATGATGGAGTCGTCGACGACCTCGCCGATCGCGATCGCCAGCCCGCCAAGGGTGATCGTATTGAGCGTCGCTCCGGTCTGCGTCAGCACGGTGACGGCGGTAAGCAATGAGAGCGGAATCGCCGTGAGCGAGATGAACGCGGTGCGAAAATTGTAAAGGAAGAGCGTCAGTACGATCGCCACCAGCGCGCCGCCCAGCAGCAGCGATGACCTTATGTTGGCCAGCGAAACCTGGATGAAATCCGCCGCGCGAAAAAGACGCGGACACAGGGAAATCTGTTGCTGTCCGAGGACGGGCGCGAGATCGCGCAACGCCGCTTCGGACCTTTGCGTTACCTCGAGGGTGTTCGCTCCGTACTGGCTCGAGAGAACCAGGATCACGCCTTCTTTCCCAAAAATCCCCGCGTCGCCGATCAGCGGCTGAGGAGCCCATTTTATTTGGGCGACGTCCCGCAGGCGCACGCTTGCGCCGTCCGCGGACGCGAGCACTGCGGCGCCCAGCTTCGCGGGCGTTAGCGACTGTCCTTCGGTCCGAATGACAATGCGCTGATTGGCGTTTTCGAAGAATCCCGCGCCTTCGACGCCGGTCGCGCGTTGGGCGGCGGCGAGAACTTGCGTGATGCTCAGGCCGTAGGCGAGCAGGCGCTCTGGTTGAACCTGGATTTGAAGTTGACGCTCGCCGCCGCCGTAGATGGCGATCTTCGCCACTCCGGGCACGGCCAGCAGGCGCGGACGCATCGTCCAATAGGCGAAGCTCCACAGTTCCATCGGTTTGAGCTTCGCCGAGGCGAGCCCCAAAGTAAGGAACACGCTCGTGGATGAGGTCAACGGGGCCATCGCTGGCGTCGAAACTCCGGCCGGCATCTCGCTCGCAACCGCAAGCAGGCGCTCGCTGACGAGCTGGCGATCCTGGAATATGTCCGTGTTTTCGCCAAAGTTCACAGTGATCGCGGACAACCCCTGAATCGATTGCGAGCGGATGCTCGCGACATCGTTCATTCCAAGCAGGACGTCTTCGATTGGGTGCGTGACGAGCGTCTCAACCTGCTCGGAGGCGAGACCCGGCGCCTCGGTTTGGATGACGACCTGTGGCGGCGCAAATTCCGGAAAAACGCCGAGTTTCGCGTTCAGAGCCGAATAAATTCCATAGCCCAATGCGAGGCAGGCCAGCGCGATTACAATTCCCTGAAAGCGCAGCGAGAATGCTACAATCGCCCTTAACATCGCGCCGCCTCAATCCTCGACCCGGATCTCCGCTTTAAGCTCCTCGGAGAGGAGAGTCTGAGCTCCGGCGACGACGATTCGCGTTCCCGGAGCGAGATTTTTCGTGACAAAATATCCCCATTCGGTAATCTCGGCCGGCTTTATTTCATCGCGTATGAAGCGATCGCCGTCGAGTTCGCGGTAGACCCATTCCTTGCCGGCGTATCGAACGACGGCCGAACGCGGGATCGTGACGCCTTGCTCGGAACTGCCCGAGATCGGGATGCGGGCGGATACCGCGGCGCCCGGCGTGAGCGCGAATTGTTTTGTCGCCATCAACGCGAAAAATGACTGTCCCTGAAGCGTTCTGACCACCATCGGAGCAGAGTACAATCGCGCCTCGAGCGCCTGATTTTCATGGCCGAGCACAAACAATCGCGCTGTCGAAGGAGCGTCGTCGAATTGCTCTCCGGTCGGCGCGGTCACTCGCGCGATCGCTTCACGGCGATCGACCAGCGCACTGACGAGTTGAGCGCGCTCTTGCGGTTCCAGGCGTGCAAGCTCGCCGCCCCATTCGTTCCCCAGTTGTTGCTTAAGAGCTTCCAACCGGCTTTCGTCGCCCAGGTATGAAGCCTGCGCCGTCTGAAAATCGCGCAGAGAGGCGTTCGCGTGCTCAGCGTAGAGCCGTTTCGAGCGGCGATATTGCGCGCTGGAGGCGTCAAGCGCCGCTTGCGCGACGAGCAAATCGCTGTTCAACGTCGAAAGCGGCGCGGGATCCAGAATGAATCCGTAGGCTTCGATTTCGATTGGCCGGACGACGGCTTGAAGGATTTCGGTGGCGATTCCGATCTCCTTCCGCGCCGCCGGCCGAATCGCGATGACTACGTCGCCGGCCGAATCGCGCGAGAGCCGCGCCGCGGTGGACGCGATTGGCTTTTCATCGTCGTCGTCATCGGCTCTGACGGCGGAGGTCTTGCCGAGGGCGGCGATCATCAAGATGACGGCAAGGATCAGCGCGGCGATTTTTCTCGGCGTTGTCACGATGGTTTTTCACTCGTTGTTGTCTGCGGCGATGCGGGCAGCTTGAAGGATTTGAAGTCGCGATCCTCAAGCGGACGCTCAACAGCGTCTTCCAGCGCCCCCAGCGCGCTTTGCGCGCCGGCCAGCGCGGTCAACCGCGACTGTTCGGCCACGACGGTTTCGAGTTGGGCCGTCGCCAGCGTCAAGGCGTCGATTTCGCCCAATTCGGTTGCGCGCCGTATTCCGGTCAGCCGTTCTTCGGAAAAAGCGGCCGAGTGCGAGGCTTGGTTCGCGGCGGCAAGCGCCCCGCGATATTTCGTCAGCGCGCCGTTGGCTTGGGCGATGATGCTATCCTGCAGCGCAATAAATTGTGCGGCGATCAGCGCTCGTCTGGCTCGCGCCTCCGCGATGGGACCCTGGTTTTGATTCATCAGCGGAAGCGTCACGACCGGGAGAAGTTCGAATATGTTTTCGTTCACTTCCCACGAGTATCCGCCAGCGAGATTAATGTCAGGATACTGCCGCGCGATTTCGAGCTTGAACGCCTCATCGGCCGCGGCGTATTGCGCCAGCGTGCGGCGGAGGTCGAGCCGGTTAAGCAAGGCGAGCCGCTGAATGTCGGCGCGCGTGAACGAAACGGCGTCGCGCGGATGCTCAAGCTCGGGCCACGCGAATGTCGCACCCTGCAGCGCGCCGACGGGCACGCCCAAGGCTGCCGCGAGCCCGTTCAGCGTCTCAGGCACGCCGCTTTCGGCCTGTGCGGCTTTGAGCCGGGCGGTCGCCAGATTCGCCAGCGCAAGGTTGAGGTCGGGAGCCGATGCGGCGCCGGCGTCGATCCGCTCCTGGAGCAATTGCGCGATGCTTTCGGACGCGGCTTCATACGCGCGCGCGAGGCGGTACTGGCGTTGCGCTATAAGATAATTGAGCAATGCCGCTCTCACCGCGCTGCGAATTCGCCATGTCGTTTCGCCGACGCCAATCGCGGCGGCATCGGCCAGATGCTCGGCTTGAGCAATCCGGTAGCCGCGCTTGTCGGCGGTTTCGATCGGGAAATTGATGGCCGCCGTTCCCAGCGCCCATGGCGCAATATTGGGCACGGCGGTGGCCGCGTAGGCGACGCCGAGGCCAACGCTCGGGTTGGGCCTTTGGCCGGCCGTGATGATCGCGGCCTGCGCGACTTTCAATTGCGCTTCAGCGACCGCCAGCTCAGGACTGTAGAAGAACCCGGTCAAAGTCAGATTCGTAAGGTTCCACCGTGCCGGTGGGCAGGCGGAACGCGCGGGCTTGGAGTTCGCGCTCAGATATTCGCACAGCTCGGAATTGGCGAGCGTTCGTCCGGCAAACCGCCGTGCAGCCACCTCCGGCTTTAGCCGCGCCGGCCGATACGTTGCGCACGCGCAGACCGTGCATACCAACAAGAAAATCCAAGCTCTTATGATGCGGGAAGGCATCTGCGTGATTGGACCGGCCAGCAGACCGCTATGTCCACCGTCACGCTGCAATCCAAAACAGCGCATGGACCAGCCGCGCGCCAAAGATCGCTCCGCCGATCAGCGCGAGAGCGAGACCCGGCGCAAGCAAAAATAACGGACTATACGAAGACCGCGGGCGCTCTTCCGTGCCGGCCGGGGAAGGATACAGAAGCCGCTGGATGCGCTCCTTCAGCCGCGATGGTTCGCCTGCGAGGGCCGCCAGCGTTGAGGGATTAGCCCGAGTGGCGAAGCGCGCCGAGGTCATAATCACCTCGGCGAGGTCGGTTCCATCGACTCCCGCCGCGCATGCCTCTTCATCACGCGCGAGTTCCAGAGCGGTCAGCCATTGCCGCAGCCGTTCGCGCGCTTGCGGCCACGGCCATTGCAAATCGGTTGCGAATTGCGCCAGCCAGATCCGCAGCGGGTCGCGATGGCGCGCATGAGCCCGCTCGTGCTCCAGCGCCGCTTCGATCTGGCGGTCGCTTAACTTCTTCGCCAGTTGCGGGGAAAACACGATCCACGGACGCAATAATCCGACGGTCGCGGTGGCGGGGTCGTCTTGACCGCTCAAGAGCGCTTGCCCGGCGCGGACCGCGGCTCGGACGAAAAGCAACGCGAACGGCGCCGCCATCAGCACGAGCGGCCACGGCATTTTTTCGGGTACCGGATCGGGTTCAACCAGCGCCCAACCGCACAGCGCCGCGGCGACGGCCAGCGCCGGCGTCGCCGGCAGCCAGATTCTTCGCCACGCAACTTGCTCCAAATCGCGCCCCGAGATCGAATCGAATTGCGCGGCCGGCCACCAGCCGCAGGCAAGCAGCCAGGCGCCGCCGAACAATGTAATCAGGATGCTGAGGCAACATTCACGTTCCATTTTTCGACCTCCGGCGGGACGCTATGGCTTGCGCGACCTCGTCGATCAATTTCGGGTCGAGCGACTCCACGGCGTCGACCAGCGTTGCGACCGCCGAGCGCGGGCTGGAGCCGAAAAGCCGCGTCAAAAACGCGCGAGCGCGTGCTGAGTCGATCACGTCGCGGCCAATCCGCGCACAATAGATGAAGGTTATGCCCTTGCGTTCGCGCGTTACGAGGCGCTTGGCGTGCAGCCGATCCAGCACTTTGGCCGTCGTTGTGTACGCCAATCCTTTCGGATCGCCAACCTGCCGGTGGATGTCCCGGACCGACGCGTTGCCGCGCTCCCAAAGCTTCGCGAGGATCTCGTATTCGAGGTCGCCGCCCGGCAGGCGAAAATTGCTTCTCATGATACCGCGCTAAAAACTTACGACGAGCGTCGTAGATCGGTCAAGGCGGCCCGGCCTTCCAATCAAGGTCCGGCGCGCGAGTAAAATGTTCCGCTACCAGCGGGGATTGAGGGCGTCGGAAAAGAAACGCAAGCAATTCGCTCAGTTAGAATAACCGACTGCTTCCGCGCGCGGAGGTTGAAATAGCGCAGGGCAAGCGGATCGGCGATCTCTGCGGAGCCGGTCATCGTAACGCCCTGGCGTCTCGCAGGTCAGTTCTAGCCATCGCTTCTCCCTCCGCCGTCCGCGGCGGCTAGCGTGGCGCCTCGCAAATAACTTCCACCTGACGCCTTATCAGCTCGGCGCGCCGACCGCCCACTGTTGGGCGGCAAGGGATGGATTGCCGGGTCCTGGCCCGGCAATGACGAACAACGTCGGTCATGCCCGGACTTGATCCGGGCATCCACGCCGAGCGCAAGATAGACGCGGAGTGCAAACTTATTCAGGGGACGGCACACTAGCGGGTAGTTGTTTCATGTTGGTATATCATCGAATTATTGAGAGCTGTAAAATATTGTGACATCAAAAGCGCGAAATCCTTACGCTGGCGGGATAAAGGCGCTCCAGCGCCGTCACTATAATAAGCAGGATTCAATCAGCAGCCGACTACGAACAGTGCGAATCAGCAAACGCCGGGTAGCAGCAGCTGATTCACGTTCTCTAGCCATGGAGAGAGTCCGCGTGTACCGGCCGGCCAAGGGCACTCGACGTCGGCCCAGAGGGTACCGTAAAAGTTCAGCAGACAGTGTAGGACAGATGGATTGCTCCCGATTCGAACGAAGATGTAAGAAAAGACGCCAGCTTGGACGACCTCCCAACGCTTCGAGATGAATCGTTCATTGTGAACCTTCAACAGAATCTCGTAAGGCGGACTTGGGTCCGGGTCTGACAGATTCTGCAGGAGCTTTGCGCGAAATGACTCAATCCGAGGGATGACACGCCGGTATCTATCGGCGAAGAGACCGAACGCTACTTTTGTCGCGATTCTCGTAAGCCGATCTTCATCCGGCATCAAGAAGACTCGACCATGGCTGTCAACGCGCAAAGAATTCTCAATCATTTCCGCGAAGAAAGGTCTTCTTGTCAGAGCACGATCAGAAAGACCCCCCGGTTCAACCCTCCTCTCCAGCTTCGGGTCCGAACCAACATGAGCCAGAACAGTGGCGAAGTACTCCTCATCCTTGGCGAAGGATGCGTTGCACGTCCGGCAACTCGGCACCGTGATTAAAGTCGTCGGCAGCGGTCTCTCCAGCAGGCATCTCGGTGGCACGTGATCGCGTGTCCCCGATGGATTGTCGCAGTAGACGCAGCGCGTTCTCTCTCCTAGTTGTAATTGTTTGCTGCCCCGCCGCATTTGAATCTCAACCTCGAACAAAAGCTAACCACCAATCGGAGGGTCTTGACAATTCGGATAACTTTTCGGGCAGTCGCCTTGTCCGAGAGCGAAAAAGTCTTGATTTTGTTGGTGGAGCTGACGCGGATCGAACGCGCGACCTCCTGAATGCCATTCAGGCGCTCTCCCAAACTGAGCTACAGCCCCACCGTTGGGCGAGAACTATCAGCTAACCGCAACCAACCCGGACAGTCAACCCGCCGCCGGCCGAACCCGCGCCGCCGCGCACGTCAGACCGGCCGATTCGCACGCGATCGGTATCCTCCCCGCGCTCGACCCGGCCGTTTCCGCCGCGGCCCGAAGCAGATCAGGCCGCGCTCTGCCGCAATTCGATCACGTTGCCGTCCGGATCCTGAATCCAGAGTTGCTGCCCGACCATCCGGGCCGCCTCCGGCGTCATCCGCGACCGCATCGACGACCCGTCAAGGTACGGGATTCCCAGCTCGTCGAGCTTCGCCTTGGTCGCCGCGAAATCCTCGACCTCGATCGCCATATGCGGCCCGGTCGGGTCGATTCCCGCCGGCCGCGGATCGCCGCCGATGATGTGCAACTGATTGTCGCCGATCCCGTACCATTCGCCGGGGATCTTGATTTGCGGACGAGGGATTTTTTTCAGGCCGACGACCTTCTCGTAAAAGTTCTTCGACTTTTCGACGTCGGTCACCCTGACCGCCACATGGCTGAAACCGCGCGTCCCAAGCATAGTGTCCTCTCCAACGCTGAGCTTTGGCGGCGCCCGCGAGCCGGCGCCCGCGATGCGCCCGTTGCACTTTTTCTCTAGTCGATTCCCGCGCCGATCCGCAAACGTCCGCGAATCCGCCGCGACCGCTTCGCCGGCCCGGCGCCGCCGTTGTTCCGCCGATCGCGGCCATGGCAGAATTTATCCGCTCTCCTTCGAAACGCGCGTCGCCGCGACGCGAGGCCTCCTGCCGGCGGAGGAGCGGTGGGGCGGGGCGATTTCCGGCCGAGGCCCTCGAATCTCTATGGCGTATTCATCCGCGCCGCGCTACTTGCACGCTTGCGCGATCGCCGCGCTGGCCGCGATCATTTTCGCCGCGGCCGCAACCCGCGCCAACGCCGGGTCGCCCCCGCTGCGCGTAATCCTGACGCCCGCCCTGATGCCTGACGTTGTCGCGCAGGCGTTGCCGATCGATTTTTCCGCGGCCGCCGCCGGCGCGCCCGCCGTCAAGCTGGTCGCCGCCGTATGGTGTGGCGCGGCGGCCAGCGGCGGCGCCGACGCGATCGGCGTCGTTTTTCCCAACGATGCGCCCGCCGCGCCCGCGCCCCCGCTTGCTTCCGCCGATTGCTCGCAGCCGCTCGACGCTGTCGCCAAGCGCGCCCTCGCCGCCGCCGCGACGCCGTGGCTCGAAGCGGTGCGCGTCCACGCGCTCTGGCGTCCGTGGCGGCTCAGGCTCAACCTTGCTGATTCGGCCGGGGCCGCGCGTGCGGGAGCGTCGGCGCCCGACCTGCTCGGCCTTCCGATCGTCCACGAATATCCAACCTCGAATCTCCACTTCCTGACCGGCCCCGGCGCCAACGCCGCCTTCGACGTCGCCGTCGGCTTTCGCGATCGCGCCGTCGATCTCGTCGCGTTTCCGTCGAGACAGATCGCCGATCCGTCGCCGTATCTCGCCGATTCCGAAACCGCCGCGATGCTCGCCGCCGCGCCCGCCGCCGCCAACGTTATCGCCGCCGCGACCTATCCGTTTATCAACCAAATTCTCCGCCTCTACGGCGCCGCCTTCCCGATTCCAATTCCGATCCAGGGCGTCAATCAGACCATGACCGCGAGCGATCTCGCCGTCAGCGGCGGCGACCGCACGATGACCGCGTCGGGCAAGCTCGAATGGCAATCGATCGCCTACGACGCGGCCGTGCGATGCGCCGGAGACGACCTCGCCGTCAGCCAAATCACGATCGACGCGCCCGCCGCCTCCGGATGCGCCCAGGACGATCTGCTCGAGCGCATGCGATGCCAGGGGAGCGCGCTCGCGATGAACGGATCGGCGGGCGCCCTCGCCAACGCACTCACCAATTACTATGGCGGCCAGCCGCTCCATGTCTCGACCCGCGACCGGCCGCTCGCTTTCTCGTTCGGCGGCAGCGATTATCTCGCGACTTTCGACGCGCTCAAGGCCGGCTCGACCGGCGACGTGCTGAGCGAGGACGGCCGCGCCCGTATCCGCCGCGTCGCGCCGCCCTAGCCCGCCAGTTTTTTCTCAGTCACCCTCGGGCTTGACCCGAGGGTCCACGTCCCCTGAGGGTCCATGCCATCTGAGCGTTGCCGGTAGCCGATTCGGGAAATAAAATCATCCTTCATGGATGTAAAAAGCGCGGGACGCACGCTCGACCTTTTCGAGGCCTTCGCCCGCGCGCAGGGTCCGCTGACGCTCTCCGAGCTCGCCCGCGAGCTTAACGCCCCCGCGTCGAGCTGCTTCAATCTGGTCCGTTCGCTCGAGGCGCGCGGCTATCTCTACGCAATGCGCTCCAAGCGGCTCTATCCGACCCGCCGCCTGTTCGCGATCGCCAACGCGATCGCGGCCGCCGATCCGTGGCTGCTCCGGCTCGAACCGATCCTTACGCGCCTGCGCGATTCCACCCGCGAGACCGTTATCCTCGGCAAGCGCGACGGCGGCCATATCGTCTATCTCGACGTGCTCGAAGGGCCGCAGACCATCCGCTACAGCGCCCGCGCCGGCGATCTCAAACCGCTCCATTCCAGTTCGATCGGCAAGGCCGCTCTCGCCGCGCTCGCCGACGCGGAGCTGGCGCCGATGCTCGCGGCGCTGCCGATGCCGCAGGTCACGCCCGCGACGATCATCGATCCCGAAGAGTTGGCCGCCGATCTCGCGCGCGGCCGCAAGCGCGGCTACTTCATCACGCGCGGCGAGAACGTCGCCGACGTCGCGGCGATCGCGGCTGCGATCAAAGTTGACAATGAAATCTACGGCGTCGCGATCGCCGGCCCGATGCCGCGGATGCTCGACGAACTGGATAATCACGCCGGAGCGCTGGCCGAGGCCCGCGCCGCGATCGCCTCCGCCGGCGAATCCCCGATTCGTCCCGCAGCCGCCAAACGAACCAGCGGCTAAGGCGTCGATAAAGGCGCCTGAGACCTTTGCAACGTGAGACTCTAATCGCGCGACTGCATCCGCGCTGGCTCGAAGGGTTCGATTGTCGAATGATCTCAAGGAACAGCGTGATAAAATTTCAGTTCATTATTTATCCGGCAGTTCCGCCTGCGGACCGAAGCGGTTACAATTCCGGGATAGTGGATCGAGGGCGCAAAGATGCCTCCAAAACCAATCCTCGACAATCAGTTCACGGTTGATGCGACTTGGGACGACGAAGCGGAGGTCTGGGTCGCGGAGAGCCGCGAAATTCCCGGCCTGATAACCGAAGCGGAATCGCGGGTAGAATTGAACAAGAAGCTTTCCGGCCTGGTGCCCGAGCTGCTCGAACTCAATGGCTGCAAGTTCGATCCGGCCAAACCGATTGACCTCCTGATCCGATACAGTCGCCCCGCCGAAAAGCGGGAAGAACGTATTCGCTTGCCGAAAGCCGCATGACGGCATGGCGAGCTATACCGACCAGGTCAAAGAGATACTGCGGAGCCACAACTGCCGTTTTGATTGTCCCGGAAAAGGCGACCATGAAATCTGGTTCAGTCCAATCAATGGCAGAAAATTTCCCGTCGATCATTCGATCAAATCTCGCCATACCGCCAACGGCATTCTCAAGCAGGCCGGCGTCAAGGACGTAAAAATTCCTTGAGTCGGCGCGAGACTTCGACCACCGCTACCGAGATGATTCGACCGCGTCCGCGGACCTTTCACGCTTTCTTCACCATTCGGAATTCACCGCTTCAGCCACGGGCGGGAGCCGGCCTGCGGTTTGCGCAGGCCCAGATTCTCACGCAGCGTCGCACCCGCATAGTCCCTGTGATACAGCCCGCGCTTCCGCCGTCGGTTGATGGCCGGCTCGACCAGCATCCAGCATTAAGAGCGTTGATGCGCTTGACTCAGGAACTCCAACAAAGCGGCTCCAAGGTGGCAGGATGGTGGGATTTCTGCTAAAAATCGCGCCCATCGGGAGTTGATGCTGCGGTGGGCGGAAACAGTCGGGCTTTAGTTCAGACGCTGCCATTTGGTGAAGCCGCGCCGCATCGTTCGAGCGCAGACGCGGTTCTCGAATGTGCGGACAATCTGGCTTTCATGCGCTCGTTGCCGGACGCGAGCGTGAAGTTGATAGTGACCTCGCCGCCCTACAATATCGGCAAGGCTTACGAACGGCGCTCTCCGCTTGAACAATATCTGGAACAACAATCCGCGGTTATAGCCGAATGCGTCAGGTTGCTTGAGCCTGACGGCTCGATTTGCTGGCAGGTTGGAAATCATGTCGCCGCGGGCGAGATCGTGCCCCTCGACGTTCCGCTCTATCCGATTTTCAAAAGCCACGGGATGCGGTTGCGCAACCGCATCGTCTGGCATTTTGAACACGGGCTGCATTGCTCCAAGCGCCTCTCCGGCCGCTACGAAACGATTAACTGGTTCACGAAATCCGACGAATATTCATTCAACCTCGATTCGATCCGCGTGCCGTCCAAATACCCGGCAAAAAAATACTTCAAGGGGCCGAAGCGCGGGCAGTTGTCGTGCAATCCCAACGGAAAGAATCCGGGCGACGTTTGGATCTTCCCCAACGTCAAGAATAATCACATCGAGAAAACCATCCATCCGTGCCAATTCCCGGTTGAGCTGGTCGAGCGGCTGGTGCTCGCGCTTACCGAGCCGGGCGACAAGGTATTGGACCCCTATGTCGGCGTGGGCACGACCGTGATCGCCGCCGTCAAGCACGGCCGCATCGGCTACGGCTGCGATATTGTCCAGGAGTATGTCGATCTGGCGTGGGAGCGCCTGCATCAGTTGCGCGCGGGCCTCTTGCGGACCCGGCCGATGGGCAAGCCGATCTACGATCCGGCGAAACCCTACGGCGGCCATCGATGAGAATCGCGGCGCAATATTCCCACCTCAACGGCCTCGAATTTCTACTCGTTCATCACGCGGCTCGCCGGCGCACCATGCGATCAAATGAACGGCGCCAAGCCGGGGCGTACCCGCCGTGCCGCTGGTGCTGATAGGCGTGGTTCCCTTAAAGAACCTTCGCCCCAGCCGGTTTGTCATTCTGAACGGAGCGCAGCGGAGTGAAGGGCTGCCCTGAGTCCGACGAAAGGAATTCCGGGATTCTTCGCTGCGGCAACCTCCGCTCAGAATGACAACAAAAAACGCTTCATCATGTCATTCTGAGCTGGTCCTGAGCGCAGCGAAGGACGCAGCGAAGAATCCCGATCCGCCGACAAAAGCAAACTTATTTGCCGGACATCACACTCACCTGCGCCTCTACCACTTCTGCCAGGGGCGGGAGCCGACCGGCGGTTTGCGCAGGCCCAGGTTCTCGCGCAGCGTCGCGCCCCGATAGTCCTTGTGATACAGCCCGCGCCGCTGCAACTCCGGCACGACGAACCGCACGAAATCCTCGTAGGCGCCCGGCATATGAGTCGCCGCCAGCACGAAGCCGTCGCACGCCGGCGCCGCGAACCATTCCTCCATCTGGTCCGCCACTTCCTTGCCCGTGCCGACGAACAGCCCCATCTCGCGCAGCCGTCCGCGTCCGCTGAACTCGGCGAAGTCGCGCACCGTCGGATTCGGCTTGCCGCTCAGTTGCATCACGCGATCGCGAATCGCCTGCAGGCCGCTGATCGAGGCCAGCTCCTCGGCCGTGAACGGTTCGTCCATTCCCTTCGAAGCGAAATCGAAATTGAGCACCTCCGACAGCAGCGCCAGCGTGTCGATCGGCTTGGCCAGCTTGTCGATCATCGCGAAGCGGTCCTCGGCGATCGCGCGGGTCTCGCCGGTGACGACGTAAATCGCCGGCGCCAGCGCGATTTCCGCCGGATCGCGTCCGGCCGCGCTCACCGCGTCCTTGAAGGCGCGGTAATTTTTGCGCGCCACTTCAAGATTCGCGTAGATGACGAACACCAGATCGGCCCAGCGCGCGGCGAATTGCTGGCCGCGCCCGCTCTGTCCCGCCTGAATCAGCACCGGCCGGCCCTGCACCGAGCGCGGCACGGTGAAGGGGCCGCGCGAGCGGAACCAGCGCCCCTGATGGCCGAGCCGGCGCACCTTGGCCGGATCGGCGAAAAGGCCGTTCGCCCGATCCATCACGATCGCGTCGTCGTCCCACGAATCCCAATGGCCGAGCACCACCTCCATGAACTCCTCGGCGCGGTCGTAGCGCGGGTCGTGCCCCAGATGCTCGCGCTGGCCGAAGTTGGCGGCCTCGGAGTTGTTGAGCGAAGTGACGATATTCCACGCCGCGCGTCCGCCCAGCATCAGGTCGAGCGTGGCGAACAGGCGCGCGACGTGGAACGGCTCGTAATAAGTCGTGGAATAGGTCGCGCCCACGCCAAGCCGCCGCGTCGCCATCCCCATCGCGGTCAGCGCGGGCGTGAGGTCCATCTTGACCACGCGCACGCCGTTGCGGACCGCTTCGACAAAGCTGTCGCCGTACCGATCCGGCATCGCCAGCCGGTCGTCGAAGAACGCCAGATGGAATTTGCCCTCTTCGAGAACGCGCGCGATCCGCTGGTAGTAGTCCAGCGTCATGAAGTCGCCGGCCGTCGCCGGATAGCGCCATGAAGCCGGGTAGTTGGAGCAATTCTGCGCCTGGAGGAAGCCCACCAGGACCATTTGCCGTTCCGCCTGAGTCATAATTGCGTCGTTCCGCTTGCGCTGATGCGCGCGTGCCGTGCCGATAGCGCTGATAGTCGCATAGTTATGGTATGAGGTTTCGGGAATAGTCAGTCGGAGTAGTCATTCGTCCGCCGGTGGATGGCCGGGTCAAGCCCGGCCATGACGGAAAGTTGTCGCTGCGCCGCACGTCTATAGTCATGCTGGGCACGTCCCGAGCGCAGCGAAGGACGAAGCGAAGAATCCCTGAGCGATAAGGCAGTCGCGCCCATCAGATGATCTCGCGGGAGCGGAGCGCCGCGATCTCCGCGTCGTCCAGTTCCAGCCATTCGCGCAGCACCGCGCCGGTGTCCTCGCCCTTGTGCTTGCCCAGATGCTCGATCGTTCCCGGCGTGAGCGACAGGCGCGGCACGATCGACGGCAAGATCAATTCGCCGACCTCTTTGTCGATCACCTTCATCAGATTGCCGCGCGCCTGATAGTGCGGATCGCTGAAGATGTCCGCGACGCTGTTGATCGGGCCGCACGGCACTTCCGCTTCGAGACAGATCCGCATCAGCTCGTCGCGCGTATGCTTGCCGATCCATGCCTCGACAATCTCATTGATCGCGTCGCGATGCTTGACCCGCGCGCGCATCGTTTCGAAGCGCGAGTCGGCGGCCAGCTCCGATCGGCCCATCGCGCGCGCCAGCCGCTCGAACATCTTGTCGCTCGAGCAGGCCAGCGCCACCCACGTGCCGTCGGCGCATCGGTAATGGCTGTGCGGCACGATATTGGCCGTGTCCGCGCCCATCCGCTCGCGCACGACGCCCTTTTTCGCAAAGGCGGGAACCAGCTCGTCGAGAAACCGGAAGACCGATTCATAAAGCGCGACGTCCAAGTACTGCCCCTTGCCGGTAAGATCGCGAAAACGCAGCGCCAGCAGCACGCCCAGCGCAGCGTACAGGCCCGACAGATAGTCGCCGAGGGCCATCGCGCCGGGAGTGAGCGGGCGGCCGTCGGCCTCGCCGGTAAGGTAGGTGATGCCGCTGAAGGCGTGCGCGATCCGCGCGAAGCCGGGCCGGTCTTTATACGGACCGTCCTGCCCGTAGGCGGTGATGCGCGCCATCACCAGCCCCGGATTGAGCGCGCTCAGCGCGTCGTAGCCGAGACCCCATTTCTCCATCGTGCCGGGGCGGAAATTTTCGATCACCACGTCGGCCTTCGCCGCCATCCGCTTGAACAGCGCCGCCCCTTCGGGCGCGCCGAGATTGAGCGTGATCGTCTTTTTGTTGCGCGCCTCGCTGAGCCAGGTGAAGGTCTCGCCGTTTTCCGCGCGCGCGCCGAGATTGCGCAGCGGATCGTCGATCTTCGGATGCTCGATCTTGATTACTTCGGCGCCGAATTCCGAAAGCGTGGTCGCGCAAAACGGACCGGCCAGAAAGGTCGCGGCGTCGAGCACGCGAATTCCGCTGAGGGGTTTTTGAGGCGTCTTCGAACTCATCTAAATCAATTCCGGATTGGCTGGTGCGGCGTCCCGCAAATAACTTCCATCTGATGCCTGATCAGCCCGGCCCGCAGGTCGCCCACCGCGGGGCGACCCGGGATGGATTGCCGGGTCTGGGCCCGGCAATGACGCGCAGCGTTGGTCATGCCCGGACTTGATCCGGGCATCCACGTGCAGCGCAAGATCGACGCGGCGCGCCAACTTATTTCGGAGACGCCACATTAGCGGCGCCCGGCGATCGCGCGGCGCTTGCGTTCGATATTTTCGGCGACCTTGAAATGGGCCATGTCGATCATCTTGCCGTCGAGGCTCGCGGCGCCGCGGCCCTGCGCGACCGCTTCGTTCATCGTCGCGACCAATCGTGCGGCCCATTCGATCTGCTCGGGCGCGGGCGAATAGACTTCGTTGGCGATCGCGACCTGGCTCGGATGGATCGCCCACTTGCCGTCGCATCCCAGGGCCGCCGCGCGCTCGGCCGAGGCGCGATAGCCGTCGGCGTCGGCGTAATCGACGTAGGGACCGTCGATCGCGCGCAATCCGTATGCGCGGCAGGCGTTGGCCATCCGCGCGATCGCGAAATGCCACTTGTCGTTCCAATGGCGTTCGCGCGCGCCCCGTTCGTCAGGCGCGGTCAGTACGGAGTATTTGGCGCTGGCGGAGCCGAACAGCACGTCGCCGGTCTGCATGCTGACTGAGTAATCGCCAACGCCGAAGATCATCGCTTCGAGCCGTTCGGCCGATGCGGCGATGCTCTCGACGTTGGCCATCCCGAGCGCGGTTTCGATCAGCACTTCAAGGCCGACCGGCTCTGGCCGGTTAAGCTCGCGTTCGAGCTGGCCGAGCAGCGCGTCGATAAATCGAACGTCGAAGGCGGTGCCGATCTTCGGCGCCATCACCATGTCGAGCCGCGGGCAGCGTTCGACGATTTCCGTGATATCGCGGAACGCCCACGGCGTGTCGAGTCCGTTGACGCGGACGGCGACCGTCTTGTCGCCCCAGTCGATCTCGTTGAGCGCCGCGATCGCGTTTTTGCGCGCGTTGAGCTTTTGCTCGGGCGCGACCGCATCTTCGAGATCGAGGAAGATGACGTCGGCGGCGCCTTGAGCGGCCTTCGGAAAGAAGTGGGGCGAGGTCGCCGGGACGGCGAGTTCGGATCGCTGGAGACGGAAACGCCGGGCTTTGGGGATGGTCAAAGACATCGGATCACCATGATTCAGATCGGCAAGTCACGAAATTCAACTAATTGAAAACTATTTACACCAATTGAAAAACGGTCGTCAAATGGCCATTTCGGGCGCCAGATGGCGCGCCGGGCGGATGGTCCGCCGGACCGCGATCGGCGCGTCATTTTTCATATTCCCAAGGTTTGCAAAGTAGCAAACGTTTGTGCGACACCATTTTACAGAAGAATTCAGCCGCGGGCGTCTCATGGCCGTTTCGGCGCGTCGCCGAAATGGGAGGGAACGCCACGCGGCGTTGAGGAATCCGCACGGGCGAGCGGCGCCGTTCAAAGCGGCGCGGGGAGCTAATCAATGGAGTACCGGCCATTCGGCAGCACGGGTATCCAGATTTCGGCGATGGGGTTCGGATGCTGGGAGATTGGCGGCGGCTACGGCGGTATCGAGGAGACCGAGTTCATCCGGGCGATCAATCGGGCGCTCGATGTCGGCGTCAACTCGTTCGATACGGCCGAGGCCTACGGCTTCGGCGCGTCGGAGAAATCGCTCGCGAAGGCGCTCGGGTCGCGCCGAAAAGAGGCCGTAATCACTACGAAATTCGGCGTCGGCTATCCGAAAGCGCCGAACTATCGCGATTCGACGCGCCAGCGCGTGATGGAGTCGATCGAAAAGAGCCTGCAGGCGCTTAATACAGACTACGTCGATGTTTATCTCGTCCATTGGCCGGACCGGATCACGCCGTTCGAGGAGACCATGCGCGCGCTCGACGATCTGATTAAGCAGGGCAAGGTACGCGCGGTCGGCCTGTCGAATTTCAAGCTCGATGAAATCGACGCCTGCATGAAGGCGCGGCGCGTCGATGTCGTCCAGTATTGCTGGAATATGTTCGATCGGCGGATGGCGGCCGAGATTTTTCCGTACTGCAAGGAGCATAATATCGGCGTGATGGCCTATGGATCGCTGGCGTACGGGATGCTCACCGGAACGCTTACGGAGGAGTCGCCGTTTGAAAAGGGCGACTGGCGATCGAAGGGCGGCCGGCTGGGCAATATCAACTTATTTCAGCATCTGTTCGGCTCCGACCACTACTTGAAGAACCTGCGCGCGGTCGAGGATTTGAAGAAAATCGCGGCCAAGTACGGCAAATCGCTGCCGCAGCTTGCGCTTCGCTGGACCACGTCGAATCCTGTGGTGAGCACGGCGCTGACCGGATGCCGCAATCCGCGCGAGGTTGACGACAACGCCGGCGCGCTCGGATGGACGATTTCGGACGCCGACATGAAGGAAATCGATACGATTTTCGCGCGTAATGGCTGCGTTACGTCGCCCGATGTGTGGCTCGAAACGATTTAGCTGACGACGCCGTCAAGCGGCCCATGCCCTAACGAGGTGCGCCAATGCCGATACAAAAATTTGAACCGATGACCAAGGATTTTCCGACGTTCGACTGCGACGCTCACGTCACCGAGCCGCCGTGGCTGTGGGAACGCGCGAAGGATTATCTCACCAAGGACGAACTTGAGGCGCTAAAAAGCTCGATGTGGTGGGATGCGGAGACGCGCCAGTTGATCGTCAACGGCTTTGCCGGAGCCGGACTCGGCTCGCAAAAAATCGGCGGCGTCGCGGGCGAAGTGAATGTCCTGAGCCTTGCCGGGCCGGGTCTGAAGCACAATATCCAACGCGCGCTGAACGTCCGCAACCTGAAACGCGAAACCGCGCTTACCAAGGAACAGGCCGCCTATATCGACCATAAAGGCTCCTACGAGCCAAAGCCGCGCCTGCGCGACATGGACGTGCAGGGTATCGATCAGGTGATGATCATCCCGACCGATATCGATACGTACCCGTGGATCCAGAGTTCGACCGGCGCGCGCGCGATGTGCAAGGCCTACAACGAATGGGCGTGGGAGTATTGCCAGGAGAATCCCGACCGCCTGTTCTTCGCCGCACTGCTGCCGATGCAGAATCCGAAGTACGCGGAGCAGGAAGTCTATCGCGTGGCGGCCAAAGGATGCCGCGTCGGATTGGTGCGGCCGATCGACGCGATGGGCAATTGGCCGATTCAGCCCAAGTACAATCGCGTGTGGCGGGCGATGGAAGAGACCGGAATGGTCTATGGAATGCACCCCTTTCCCGCGATGGGCGCGCTCAAGCCGCCCGGATACAGCGAGCAGTACTCAGGCTCCGAACTGATCGCGCTTACCGCATCGTCGTCCGGCCTGCCGCATTCGTTCCTGACCAACGTGCAGAACTTCCAGGCCGAAGCGTCGATTTGGGTGACGACCGTTTTGCTTTCCGGCTTTTTTGAGCGCTATCCGAAGCTGCGCGCCGCCGTGTTCGAGGCGTCGTCAACGTGGCTCAGCTTCATCCTGGACGAATGCGACAAGATCTATCGGCTCTATCGCAACGAGCGGAAACTGCCGGCGCTCAAACAACTGCCCAGCGAGACGTTTTTCGAGCGCTGCGTCACGGGCTTCGAGGGCGACGAGGCGCCGCCGTCCCGCCTGCCGGAATTTTACGGGAACATCCTCGCCTGGTCGTCCGACGTTTATCATCACGATGGCGACGACGCGTGGCGCGCGATCGAAACGATGCGCAAGTGCGAGCTCCCCGAGAAGTATCAGTCGAAATTCCTCGGCGATAACGCGCGCCGGCTTTATCGAATCGACAAGCCGCGCGATTTTATTCGCGAACGCGTGACCGAAATCGAACGGCCCGATTGGTGGCCGACCGACGCCGAGATTCGCGAGGCGTTGAAACCGGAGGCCGCTCTGCGCCGTTAGCGATCGGCGCGATTCGGAGCATTTGCATCATGATGACCAAGAAACGCTTCCCGGTCTTCGACACCGACACGCACGTCGTCGAACCGCGGGAACTATGGGAAAAATATCTCGATTCCGAATTCCGAACGCTGGGCAAAAATGCGCTATGGCGTGAAAACGGCCGCTTCGGTTGCTATCTGAAGGTCAACGGCAAGCCGGTCCGCGACCCGGTCAATTCCAATATCCCGCGCCACGCCATCTACAAGCCCGGCATGACCTGGGATCAGGTTGGCGAACTCGATCCCAACCGGCGCCATCCGGAGACCCCCGGCGCGGCCGATCCGAAAACGCGCCTGCGCGACATGGACGCGATGGGCGTCGATGCGGCGCTGCTTTATCCGACCTGGTTCGCCGAAGGCTTCCATCTGGTCGAGGATCCCGACACGGCGTGGGCGCTCGCGCGCGCCTACAACGATTGGATCGCGGATTTCTGCAAGGCCGCGCCGGATCGCCTCTTCGCGGCCGCGATGGTTCCTTTGCAGAACATGGACTATGCGGTCGAGGAGCTGCGCCGAATCGCCAAAAACCCATCCTTTCGCGCGGCGTTTATCCGCCCGATGTTCATCGAGGGGCACTATTTCACGCATCCCTGCTACGACCCGTTGTGGGCGGAACTCGAAAGTCTGGGCTTGACCTTGGCGGTCCATCCGGCCGCCGGTCTTTGGAATCCGGAATGGACTTCGCACGGCCAGTTTATCGAGAAGGTCAAGGGACGCCTGAACCAGTTTCCCCTCGTAGCGGTTAACGGCGGCGGCCCGGGCGCTGGCGGCGGCAGCCTTGATGGATTTGCGTTTCAGGCCGCGCCTCCGATCGGCCATCCGATCGCGCCCGCGCTCACCGGATGGCTCGACAACCACATGTTTGTCGCTTCAACGCTGATCGCGTTCACCGTGATGCAGCGTTACCCGAAGCTGAAGGTGGTCGCGGCGCACGGCAAGGCGTCGTGGATGGAGGAGGTGCTGGAGAAGATGGAAGCGTCCACCCGGACGATTCCGCTGCTCCATTACTATCCCGTCCGCACCGACGTCGAGGAGATGTGGGAAGAGGGCAACGTGATGCTCGGGTTCGACGCCGAGGAGCGGCTGATCCTGAAGCTGCCCGAGGACTTCGCGGAGAAGATCGTCTGGGGCTCGCGCTATCCGCATCACGATACCACCAGCGCGTGGGACGCGATTGGAAAATTGACGCAGGCCAACGTTTCCGACGGCACGATCGCGCGGATGCTCGGTGGCAATGCGGCTGAGCAGTTCGGCGTCAAGCTCAAGCAGACTGTCGGCCTGTAACGGGGCCGCCTGTTCAATCCGCCCCGGTATCGGCGCCGCGACTATCCAGCGCGGGCAACTGACGCCGGGGCGTTTTTGATCGCGGGAAGGAATGATCGCCCTAGCATGGATTGCCGGGTCAAGTCCGGCAATGACGGACAAGGGAAGGCATGGCGCATTCAAGCGCCATGCGCTCGCGGTCGTCGAGAGCCATTCATTTCGTCAACGCTAGTGTCGTGTCTCACAAGTTGCGATAGCACCGATCCAATACCGTAGTGTCATTCTGAGCGGAGGCTGCCGGAGCGAAGAATCCCAAAAAGACTTGTGGTTTTGGGCAAATTACGGGATTCTTCGCTTCGCTCAGAATGACAATGCGTGCGCTGCTGCCGATGGTGGTGTCTCCCAATTGGTGGAAAAGCTATAAAAGCGACACGACGGTTGAGCGATTTTACTAGCAACCGATTACGCAGCCTCCGCTGATTTACTACTGGAGCCGAGTTCCCGCCAGCCGACCAGC
>JAJXZF010000007.1 GCA_021780225.1 Deltaproteobacteria bacterium
GGAAAGCGGACACATAGGTCGGCGATGCGAACAGTTCCTGAAGCTGCTTCTGGAATAATAGCCCCAGTATTCCCGCCGGAACGGTTCCCACGACGAGCAGCCATCCCAATTTCGCGTCGGAGTCGTCACCGATCTTTCTCCGCCAAAGCGAGCGAATTGTCGCGCGGATGATTCGCAGCCAGTCGTCCCGATAGAAGAAGAAAAGCGCCACGGCCGTCGCGAAATGAGTGGCGACGAGAAAGCAGAGAAAAGCGTCCGTCTTTTGATCTATCGGCCATCCCAGCAGCGCCGGCAAAATGATGCTGTGGCCGAGGCTCGAAATGGGAAACAGCTCCGACACGCCCTGGAGCAAGCCGAGCACCAGCGCTTGATGAAACGAAAGCATCCTGTGTCCTCTTTTCCGCACGGCCGCGAGGTTGCGCCGTCGCGGTATCGCCGAATTATCCCCGTGGCGGGACGAGTCCTCAAATCGGCGGCGGGAAGCATCCGTGCGACGGCTGCGGACGCGGCGTCGGGCGGGCCATCCTTGCGCCTTCGGAATTGATGACATACCACTTAGAACGAAGGCATGGAGGGGTGGCCGAGCGGTTGAAGGCGCCGGTCTTGAAAACCGGAAGCGGCTTACCGTCGCTCGTGGGTTCGAATCCCACCCCCTCCGCCAAGTTCAACTGCTCGATTTGCCTGTTGCGAAGATTGTCAGATCGAGTACTAAGTTTTACAGGCTGATGGGGAGAAAAATATTATTTCAGGGTATAACACCCGAAACGCATCTCGCAGCCGTCCGGCACGTTTTAGCGATTCCAAATCCTCAAACCGTAATTTTGAGTGCCGCCTTTATGAACCGGGGCGGTCTTCTGCAAATTCGTGAATCGCTGGAACCTGTTGCGGCAGTCACGACGATCATTGCGGGCATCCGCAACGGGATAACTTCGGCGCAAGGGCTGCTCGCAGCGCTCGAATTTGGCTGCACGACGTTTGCCGTTGATACCGGCTCCCGTAATGTCATCTTTCACCCGAAAATCTACTTTGCCCGGAACGCGACGGCCGCCCGGCTCGTGCTGGGCAGCGCGAACCTGACGATTGGCGGACTTCACTCCAACATCGAGGCCAGCGTTACCATGACGCTCGATCTCGGCGTAAGAGACGACGCGGATTTTGTGGCCGACATTCAGGCAAAAATCGCTGGGATGCGGGCCGATTACCCGGAACACGTTTTCAACGTAGCGGACGCTGCGGCTGTGACCCTGCTGCTCGAGGCGGGCCGCGTGGTCGATGAAAGCATAGTGCCGGCCCCAACACCGGGTGGATCGTCGGGAAATCGTGATCTCGACACGATTTCGAAAATGAAGCTGAAAACGGCGCCGATAAAGCGCCCAGCAATGCCTCCAGCAGTGGCGGCTCCCGCGGGCCCGGCTCCCGCACCAGCGGCACAGGCTGCGGTGGCTCCTGTCCCGGCCGCGCCCGTGCGGGACCAGCTATCCCTTGTTTGGGAAAGCCGCCCGCTGACACGGCGCTATCTGACGATTCCGACGGGGGCTAACACGAACCCGACCGGTTCCATGCTGTTCACCAAGGGCGCGATGGACAATATCGACCAGCGCCATTATTTCCGAGACGAGGTCTTTAACGGGCTGGACTGGCACCACCACACAGCGCCCGGCAAGGAGCATATGGAACGCGCTGAAGCGCAATTCCGGCTGATTATCCGCGACGTTAATTATGGTGTGTTTACGCTGCGGCTGTCGCACAACACGCGGACGGACACGGCCGCCTATAATCAAAGCAACAGCATGACGCAGCTACATTGGGGCCAAGCGAGGCCTCTCGTCGCCCGCGAGGATCTGCTAGACCGCACCATGTGCCTTTACCGGTACCGGGACGAAGCGGACCCAAACTTGTTCGTCTTGGAAATCGACTAATCAGCGTCGGCGGACACGCGGTGTCGTCGGTCGCGTAGCCGCCTCCATCCGTTCAGCAATTCCGATTGATCTGCGGTCGATAGCCCAAGACCGCCAAGGGTGCGCCGCGTCTGCTGTTCTAGAACGGCGTCCATCGGCAAAGTCCGCACGGCCTTATCAAGCTCGGCAACCTTTGGCCGCACCTTCAGCGGCGGCAGTAGCAGCTTTTCAATCTCGGAAGGGACCAATTCGAGGACGCCGCCGCCGTAGTGGCGGCCCTCAAGCTCGGCGCTAAGGGCCGTCAGCGCGTTGATGAAACCATAAACAAGCTGCTCGGCAGTGCCTTCCTTTAAGCGGACGCGGTAAGCCGTGTCAGTGGTGTAGGCGCGTAGCTGGTTGAGAATAAGCCGGGGCGTGTCATGGGATCGCTTAAGCATCCCGATTTCCGTCGCATAAACTGACGGGACGGAATACCACGGCGACCGGATGCGGCATTTATAGCGCGTGTGCAGGTTCTCTTTTTCGCCCTGCTCGATGTAGCGCCTGCCACTGCGGCTTTTCTCAACGCTCCTGTCCTGAAACCATATAAAATTCGTCGGGTTGCCACTGGTTGCGTTCGCCCGGTGCTGGCGCTCGTCATAGACGACGCCGGGGCAATGCTCGCTCCGGCCAAACATCGGGTGCGCCCATTGTTGCAAGCCGAAGCGCTCTACAGTTTCATCCTCGACCAAAAAGAATTTGTTGGCCCCGGTGACGATTCCAACGTCAACCTCGGCCACGTCATCGAAGCGGCGAACCTCGCCGCTATCAACGAGGCCGTATAGCAGCGAACGGGTGGATGGCGGCAACAGCGCCCGCGTCCATTTTCCAGCGACGGTCTTGCCGTTGATCGACTGCGGCGCTCGAAAAACGTCTTCGGGGTCCAGCTTTAGGAAATCCCGGCCCTTGACGGGATACATGCCTAGACCCTCGGCGTGTTCGTCCGGGTGCATTTTCTTCTCGGCCATAAGCAGTACAGCACCCTGAAGTGTGCCCTCAAACCACAATTCATCGGGATCGATGACGACAAGGCGGCGCGCGTTCGCGCCTAGGTAGGACCGTAGCGATTGTGCGTGCGTAACGTGGATGATCTCGGCCGGAACGACCATGGCAAGTCGGCCGCCCGGACGCAGCAGGGCGAACGATGCCAGAATGAATGGTACCCATGCGTTCGTGTGCTTCGTGAATTTGCGGCCAAGAGCGGAAAATATAGTTTCGGCGCGGCCTTGAAAAAGCGGCGGCAAATACTGGTAACGAATGAAAGGGGGATTTCCAAGAACGGCGTCGAACTGCTCCCGCTTTCCTTCAAGCGCCCCTCCAGCCCAGCCTAGAAAGTCGTCGCGGCGGATTCCTACCGTGTGCAAGGCCGCCTGACGGGCCGCCCTGCTGGCCTTCTTTGCTTCGGCCGCGTCGATCTCAAAGCCGGTGACATGAGCAGACGGAATCAGGTCCGCGAGCGGTTTGAAAAAAACACCATCGCCGCAACTTGGCTCAAGGATGTCAACCGGGGCCTTATGACGGACCCAACGGACAAGGAAGGTCGCGAGATCGGCAGGCGTATAGTATCCGCCGCGAAGCTTCTGTGCCGATTCATTCTCGATGAAGTTCATGACTTCGTTGCCCTTTCTCGTTTTGCGCGGGTTAAATTGGGCAAGTTCGGTTGCTCGCGTTCAGCAATGTAGTTCGTCGCCGATTCCACAAACCAATCCTTAAGCGTTGAGCCGTCGCCAGCTAGTGACGCGTATAGCCTGCGTTTGAGGTCGGGCCCGACCTCAATTACAATCCTCCCTGATTCTCCCCTTGACATTAGGCCGCCATGCTATGTGACATATGTCATGTAACATAGACGCCGATCAGTCGAACTGTCAAATTGGATCAGCGACGTATCGTTGGGTTCCGCATGGTTGGTACCATCAGTTAGCAATCGCCCCTCACGTTGAACATAACGGGAGCATTGCACTTGCTGTCAACAAGGTTTCTAGATGCGCTCTCGTAAGCATAGGAGAACTACAGCGAAAACGTAGTGATCATCGCCATCAGTCGTGGCCGCCACTTCAGCTGCTCGATTTCCAAGCTCGCGGAGATAGTTAAATCATAAGCATTTAGATGAAAAACCTAGCGTAAGATTGCTGACCGCTTGACCGAATCGTCCGAATTAGCGTCCGCAGACTCTCAAATTGGCGAATTTTGCAGATAAACTCTCACGACCGAGACGAGGCTGGCCTCCCACCTCGATGGTTCTGCCGGACTAGCGATTTCAAAAAAAACCGCTCTACAAATCGCGGCGGTTTCTTTCATTTCGAGGCTAGCGCCTGCCTATAATACAAAACCGAACGTTTGGTAGGATAGAATTGTCATGACGACAACGAATGGCGCGGCATCGCCGCGGATCGCGATACTTGGCGCCGGCGCTTCGGGATTGTGCGCCGCGATCCAGCTACAGCGCGCGGGGTTCAATAATTTCGTAATTTACGAGAAGACCGACGGCGTGGCCGGCACGTGGCATGACAATACGTATCCCGGCGCCGCGTGCGATGTGCCTTCGCATTTCTATTCGTATTCGTTCGAGCCGAAGTCCGATTGGAGTCATAAATATTCCCCACAGTCCGAAATCAAGGCCTATTTCGAGCATTGCGCGAGCAAATACGGCCTATCCCCGCATATCCGCTTCAATACCGAGCTGAAAAGCGCGCGCTTCGATGAACCCACCGGCAAATGGCGATTGACGACGGCGGCGGGCGAGGAGGAATCCTTCGACGTTTTCGTCAACGGATGCGGTCAGCTAAACAGGCCGTATATTCCGGATCTCGCCGGCCGGGATAGTTTTCGCGGTCGCGCGTTTCATTCCGCGCGATGGGAGCATCAGTACGACCTCACGGGCAAGCGCGTTGCTGTGATTGGGAATGGCGCAAGCGCAATCCAATTTGTGCCCAGGATCGCGCCGGTTGTCGCGGAGATGTGCATCTTCCAGCGCTCGCCCAACTGGATCGTGCCGCGCGGCGACTACGCTTACTCGATCGTCGCCAAGCGCGTTTTCAGCGACGTGCCGGCCGTTCGCACCATTTACCGATGGTTCTTCTATTGGCAGCTCGAAAAGAACTTTTTCGCGTTCCGGCCGGACACCTGGCTGGCTAAAGGGTTCGAGAAGGCCGCCCGCGACCATCTGGAGGCGAACATCAAGGATCCGGATCTGCGCCGTACCTTGACTCCCGACTACCCGATCGGATGCAAGCGTATCCTGATTGATGACGAATTTTATCCCGCCCTGGCGCGTCCAAATGTTCACGTCGTGACGGCTGGAATCGACCGGATTGACGCGGACGGAATCGTTACCGCCGACGGGACGCATCGCCAATTCGACGCGATAATCTATGCCACGGGCTTCGATACGACGCATTTCCTTGCCCCAATGGAGATCGTTGGGGTTGGCGGCAAATCGCTCGCCGAGGAGTGGAAAAGCGGGGCGGAAGCCTATCTGGGTATCGCGATGGCGGGGTTTCCGAATCTTTTCATGCTTTACGGACCGAACACCAATCTCGGCCACAATTCGATCATTTTCATGATCGAATGTCAGGTTCGCTATATCGTCAAATGCGTCAAGGCGCTGGCGAACCGGCATCTGCGCTATCTGGACGTCAAGCGCGACGAAATGGAGCGTTACAACGCCGCGATTCAGGCGGAGCTGGCGCGCTCCGTATGGGCCGCTGGATGCCATTCCTGGTACAAGACGGAGAGCGGCAAGGTGACCAATAACTGGTCGAACTTCACCGTCAAATACTGGCTCGACACGCGCGAACCTGACCTCGCGAAATTCGTTCTCGCCAGTTAGGAGCGGGGCGTTAGGTCAATCGAGGCGGGGAGGGGACGCAAGTAATCGCAGTGCTGCGATTACTTGCGTCCCCTCCCCGAATCGGTCAGGCGGCGAAGATTTCCGCGAAGAACGCCGCCATCGATTGCCACGAGCGGACGTCGGCTGATTTGTTGTACGCGATTCCCGGCGCGCCGATCGCGGCGGCGTCGGGATTCGTGAAGCTGTGTACGGTCCCGCCGTAATTGATGAATTGCCAATCGACGCCCGCCTTGTTCATCTCATCGATAAAGGCGGCGACTTGCGCCGGCGGCACGAACGGATCGTCGGCGCCGTTGCATACTAGAACCTTGGCCTTGACCTGACCGGCCGCGGCAGGCGCTTTGCTCGCCAATCCACCGTGAAATGAAACGACCCCGCGCACCGCGGCGCCCGAACGCGCGATTTCGAGCGAGCAGGTGCCGCCCATGCAGTAACCCATCACCGCCATTCGGTTTGGATCCACCTGAGGAAGCGATGCCGCCGTTTCGAGCGCGGCTCTCACGCGCCCGCGCACGACTTTCGGATCCTCAAGCAAAGCCATCGCGCACTTGATTCCTTCCTGCAGGTCCTTGGCCATGAAGCCGTTGCCGTATGGATCCGCGCCGAATCCGACGTAGCCCATCTTTGCAAGCCGTTCCGCCCGCTCGCGCACGAAGGGTCCGATCCCGAATGCGTCGGGCATGATCACGACCGCGGGGCGCTTGCCCGACGCGTGTTCGTCATACGCGACCAGGCCGTGCAGATTCAGATCGCCGTCTTTGTATCGTACGTCTTCCGTCTTCATGCCGTCTCCGTGATTGCGTCCACGTCCTTATATCGCGAGCATCCAGTTATTCGAATTTCAGACCTTTCATGCCGCCTTCCGCGCGCCATTGGCGGATGATTTCATGAAATTCGACCGGGCCGCCGCCATACTGATCGCTGAAAAACCCTCCTGTGGCTTCGGCCGGTTTGCCCTCATTGTTGTAATAGCCGGGCGTGCATTGCTCCAGGAACCGCTGATTGTGGATCGCCTTGCCGCGGATAGTCGTGACCCATTCCGCTTCGGCCTCGGTGGTGGGTTCGAGGCGGCGCGCCTCGACCGCCTTCGCGTGCTGAATCACCTCGGCGATATGCTGCGCCTGTTCCTCCAGCATGTGCGGAAAGTTCGCGGTCAGTCCGTTTTGCGTGATTCCCATGTGGAAGCAGTTCGGGAAACCGTGGCTGTAAAAGCCGTGCAGCGTTTTCAGCCCTTTGGACCAGTACGCCGTCAGAGTCAGGCCGTCGCGGCCGTAAATCTCGAAGCCGGCGCGCCGTGTGTACGCCGTGCCGACTTCGAATCCCGTGGCGAAGATGATGCAATCCGCCTCATATTCCACGCCATCGAAGACGAGACCTTTCTCTGTGATGCGATCGACTCCGCGGCCGCAGGTATCAACCAGCGTCACGTTGGACCGATTGAATGCCGGCAAATACTCGTCGTTGAAGGTCGGACGCTTGCAGAACTGGCGGTACCAGGGCTTGAGGGCTTCGGCGGTCCGCTGGTCCTTGACGATCGCGTCAACCCGCGCGCGCACCTGATTCATCTTTTTGAAATCGGCGAGCTCGACGATTTGCGAGCGCTCTTTCGGCGTAAGCTCGGCGCCGCGTTTCGCCGGCAGCAGGCCGCCCAGGTTGCGGAAGATGTCGGTCCACCCGTCGCCGACGAGATCGAATTCCTGTTCGCCGCCGGAGACCAGGATATTGAAGTTGTCCATCCGCCGCTTTTGCCATCCGGGCGTCAGCGTCTTCACCCACTCCGGATCGGTCGGCCGATTTCCGCGCTCGTCAACGGATGACGGCGTGCGCTGGAAGACGTAAAGATGCTGCGCGTCTTTCGCGAGATAGGGCACGCATTGGACGGCGGTCGCTCCCGTGCCGATTATCGCGACGCGCTTGTCGGCGAGTTTGTGCAGGTTCCCGCCGCTGTCGCCGCCGGTATAAGCGTAGTCCCATCGGCTGGTGTGGAAGGTGTGGCCCTTGAACGTCTCGATACCGGGGATGCCGGGCAGTTTGGGCCGGTTGAGGGGGCCGTTCGACATCACGACGAAGCGCGCGCGGAAGCGATCGTCGCGGTCGGTCGTGACGATCCACCGGCATTCGCCGTCGCTCCAGGTGATCGCGGAAATCCGCGTCTGGAAGCAGGCGTCGCGGTAGAGATCGAATTTCCTGCCGATTCGGCGCGAATGCTCGAGAATTTCCGGCGCGTAGGAATATTTCTCCTTCGGGATGTAGCCGGTCTCTTCGAGCAGCGGCAGATAGATGTACGATTCGATATCGCACTGCGCGCCCGGATAACGGTTCCAATACCAGGTGCCGCCGAAATCGCCGCCTTTTTCGATTATCCGCAGGCTTTGAACTCCCGCCTCGCGCAGGCGTGCGCCCGCCAGCAGTCCGCCAAAGCCGCCGCCGATAATCAGGACCTCGACGTCGTCGGTCAGCGGCGCGCGGGTAAAGCCGGGGTCAACGTAGGGGTCATCGACATAATGGCTGAAGTCGCCCTGCACTTCGGCGTACTGCTCGTTGCCGTCGGCGCGGATCCGCTTGTCGCGTTCCGCGCGATATTTGGCGCGCAGAGCTTCGGGATCGAAATCGATCGCGTCGTGATTTATTGAAGAGGGATTCGCGGCGTCGCTCATCGGCGGGCCTCCAAAATCGTGCGGCGTCGCGCTCCGTTTGTGCGCGCGCCGGTCAAGTGGTTCGCAACCTTTACTCGACCGGCTGATTTCTTTCAAGGCGGGAACGGCGCAACCGCCGCGGCGTCCAGGCACGGCGGATAGCGGGGCGCCTCAATCCTCACTCGCCTTTGCGGGCTTCGATCGAGCGGGCGATCGCGCCGGGAATCTCCTTTTTCAGCGTGCTCACTTCCTTTTCGTGGCCGCCGATATCATAGAACGTTGCGAGCGCGCACTGCAGGACTTCCGGGTCGTCGCTGTTCATCCACTGATACGCTTGATTGAGTCCGGCCGTGGGATCGCGCCCCAACACGCGCAGGATTTTGTCCTTCACGATCGTAAAACGAGCCAGCGCGCCGGGATTTCCGTCGCCTTGCGCCGCTTTCTGCCGCAGCATAGCGATCGTCTGATCGAGAACGGGTAAAAATTTCGTATCATAGTAATTGGAAAAATCGCGGCTCGCTTCGACGTATCTGGTCGAAACCTCGATTGACTTGGTGCGCGACGTATTGGGGAAATCCCGCATTTTCTCGATATATTTGCCATTCACAGGGCGGTAGATCGCGGGCCACAACGGTTCGCTGGCGGTCGGCGTCCACGCCCCTTCCTGGCCGACCGCTGCCGGAACGATCAGCTCGTCCACGCCGTCGCCGTTGAGGTCGTGAATCATCGCTTTGAGGCCGCCCATCCCTCCCCAGCCACGGATCTGCTGAATTATCAGATTGTCTCCGCCGCCGTGGCTGTAAATCCAGAGCGTATAGAATCCGCGCCTGGCGATGTCGAGCGCCACAATCAGGTCGCTTCCGCCTCCACCAACCCGTAGCCAAGCGAAATCGACCATCTGGTTCGGTCTAATCTGATCCAGCGCGTCGGCGGGCTGGGTCGAGTTTACAAATTTCACTACCGTCGCCAGATCGGCTCCATGCAATGCGCTGACGTTTGCCTGACTCCACGGCATCTTGCCGACGTATACACGGTCGGCGCGGGCTGGCATTGGATACGAAAGGATTACGACCGCTAAAAGGAAAACCTTTTTCATAATCGAACCTCGTCTGCTTCGCCGCCGCTATGGTATCGCTGTCGCTCGCACGTCATCGACATATTGTGTGCCGGCCGCATTTCCGTCGGGACCGTTGTTCTCGGCCCACTCCCAGCCGGTCGAGCAATTATCTTTGTTATCTACTGTGCCTGAACACGTGGGAAAATAGTATTGGCCATCTGGCTGGTTGGATGGGCTTGGCCCGTAGAGCAAGAGCGCCATATTCTCCATTTGGTAGCCAGTGAGCGGAGGTAGCGCTCCCTTCGGAAACTCACTGATGATTTCGCTAACATAATTTGCAGCTATTTGCATCTTGTTAGGATTATAGAGCTTGTGGTTTTCGACAGTGCCGTATTCAGCCGGAGGCGTTCCGCTGAACAAACCCACGCCATCGGCAGCATTCGTGACCCAATTCCACGCGTTGGGGTCCGATCCCTGATTCGGGTCAGTGACGACCTGCATAAGACCTATGTTAGTGCCACCATTTGTACCTGTGCACACGCCGCCGCTAGATGTGTATGGCTCCTCGGGCCACTTTGCGAGAATTCCATAAGTTTTATAGAGGTTCCACAGATCTGGGACCCCGTTGCAGACTTTAGGTGTTTGGAATTGAGCGTAAGAGCTTTCATGCTGAGCGACCTGCGCCAAAAGACCTTCAGTGCCGGTTCCATCCGAAGGATAGTATTTGCTGCTGGGGTACGATTGGCTGGAGGTTTCAAGCTGGCCGGTGATAGTGCCGTCAGGAATCCCGCTCTGAGGGCCGTCGATATAGAACGTAACGCAATCTTGAATCGTGCTGCCATCGCTCACGGTGGTCGACGCCGTAGCCTCGACTTGCCCGCCTACCGATTGATACGTCTCGTCATGCTCCTCGTTATTTGTCGTGCCGAAACTGGGTAATTGGTTGAACATTATACCGAATCCGCCGCTTGTTTTGTAATTCTGCGATACTGCCCAACTGATGACGTTCCCGCTATCTGTGCCGGCTTGGTACGGCACCGAGGAGGTAGTAGTATAATTCTGCTGGTCGAGGTCGAACAATTCGTTGTCAGTTGGTGAGCTGATGTCGAGCAGCGGCGAGTTCTGGCCCAGGGTGATTGGAACGGAATATTTGACGACTCCGTTGTCTGAGAGTTGCAGGCTCCAGTTGCCCGACGGTTGGCAGTTCACTGCAACGGCCGCAATGAAGTTGCCGTAACCCGTGGGATCGCAATAAATGCCGCCATTTTGATCGGTCCATTCGCCGGAATTGAGACCGCAGGTGCTCGAATCGTAATGCGAGGTCAGAATCGGTCCCTGGGCGATCGAACCGTCGGGCTTGATCGCGCTGGTGGAAACCACCTCGCCGTCGGCGGCATTGGTGATATTTCATTGGTAAGCGATATAGATGTCCGATGTGTAAGCTGCGCCGCCGACCGTGCCAAAATAGGAACAAAGGTCGGGATCGCACGTATCGTATGGAAAAACCCCATTGAACTCCTTCTGTGTCGCGAATCGATATGCTGCCGCGCCGAGTATGCTTTGCGCCTCGGCGTTGAAGCTCCCGACCAGCAAAAAGCCAGTCAAAAGCAGGGTGTAGACCGCCCCGACGATCGGTTTATACGCGGCCTTTTGGAGTAACCTTGGCATAGCGGATCGCTCCTTCGCAGGCGTTTCTCCCGAGTGAAACACGCTCCGGCGCGCTCGCGGAGTCCACGGGCATTTCGGGAACAGTTGTGTCGACCAAATTTGGCGCTTGGCCCGCGTGCGAATCTGGAGGGATAGGAGCCAACCTGATCCGCCAGCATCGGTCGATCGACTCAGAGCCAATTGATGAGATTTAGGCGTGAATCCCTCCTCTTCGGTCGCTGAAGCCGTCAATCAGACCATAAAAGCATAATAAGTTGCTTATTATTTGTTTCAAGTGGCGTTAATCTAAAATTATGAATACTTATGAACAATTGCTTTATTAAATGACCGTATGCCGTTCAGGGATATGAGCCTTTCGCGGCCCAAACGCCAAAAACGGGCGCATTCTTTGGGTGATGGATCGTTAGCGCCGGATTGCACAAAATCGGCGTCGCATGCGCGCGGAAATTCGCGTTACGCGGCTTGACGGTCGGGTTTCGAAGTGAAATGGATAGCAGCGCCGACGGGGAGTCGATCTTGTCCGCGACGCCCCGATCGATAGCGGAACCGGCTTTTGCCGCTGCGAGGATATCATGGCGACATTACGTGGCGAGGAAATAATCGCGCACTGTCTTAAACGCGAAGGCGTGGACACGATCTTCTTCATGATGGGCGGGCCGACCGGAGGCACGGCCGGCGCCTGTCTCAACCTCGGCATGAAGGGCATCTACGTGCGCCACGAACAGGCCGCCGCGATGATGGCGCACGCATACGCCCGCGTGACCGGCAAGCCCGGCGTCTGTATCGCGCCGATGGGTCCCGGAGTCGCCAACCTGGTGACGGGCCTCGCCAACGCCTGGGCCGACGCAACGCCGGTGATCGCGATCGGCGGCGCCTCGCCGATGCGCGGCACGACGCTCGACACCTTCCAGGAGATGGACCAGATGCCGATGATGAGACCGATCGTCAAAGCGGCCTATCACGTCGATCTCGGCTACCGCATCCCGGAATATTTCAGCGTGGCGTTCCGCGAGGCGTTGGACGGCAAGCGCGGTCCCGTTTATCTCGATCTTCCCGGCGATATACTGGCGGGCAAGGTCGAAGAGGAAAAAATCAACTGGGTGGAGAATTACCGCACGGAGGCGCGGCCCGCCGGCGACCCCGCGATGGTGCGCAAGGCGATCGACCTGCTCGCCGAGGCGCGCAAGCCGCTGATTGTCACCGGCAGCGGCGTAATCTGGTCGCGCGCCGAACAGGCGTTGCAAAAGTTCGTCAACGAGACTGGAATTCCTTTCTTCACTACGCCGCAGGGCCGCGGCGTCATTCCCGAAGACCACACGCACTCTTTTCCCGCCGCCCGCTCGACGGCCTTCCGCGAGGCCGACGTGGTGCTAGTGATCGGAGCGCGCGCCAATTCGATGCTGTCGTTTCTCCGCGCTCCGCGTTTCTCGCCCGACGCGAAATTCATCAACGTCAATCTCGACGGCAAGGAAATCGGGCACAATCGCGATATCGCCGTCGGCATTATCGGCGATGCGCGGCTGGTGCTCGAACAGCTAACTGCGGAAGCGAAGGGTCGCTTTAATCCGAAGGAAGAGACCGCATGGGTCGCTCAGCTCGCCGCCAAGCATCGGTCGAACCTTGAACGCAACGCGCCGCTGATGCACTCGAACAAACTGCCGATTCATCCGCTGCGCTTGTGCAACGAGGTCAAGGAAGCCATCTCGCGCGATACGATCCTGGTCGTCGATGGCCACGAAATCCTTAACTTCGCGCGCCAATCGATTCCGATTTACGATACGGGATGCAGCCTCAACGCCGGTCCGCACGGATGCATGGGGGTGGGTATTCCGTTCGGAATCGGGGCGAAGGTCGCCGCGCCGGACAAGCCGGTTCTGGTCCTCAGCGGCGACGGCGCTTTCGGCTGGAACGGAATGGAGATGGATACCGCGATTCGGCACAAGCTGCCGATGGTGGTGGTGGTCTCGAACAACGGCGGATTCACTTCGCGTCAGACGGGGGGCAACGTCGGCCGCGACCTCGGCTTTCAGCGCTACGATAAACTCGTCGAAGCGCTGGGCGGGTACGGCGAATTCGTCGAGCAACCCGATGAAATCAGGCCGGCGATCGAGCGCGCGATCAAGAGCGGCAAGACGGCGCTCGTGAATGTCTGTACCGATCCCGACGCGCAGGCCACCACCGATATGGGTTTCGCCGGCTATTGAATTGACGCCGGTTGGCCGGCGGCGTCCATCCGCCGGTCACCCACCCTCGCCGGATATTGCAGGCGCCGCGCCCGGCCGCGCGGTGAAGCCGATGCGATGCCGCACCGGCGGAACTATCGATAGACGCAATTGCACATTTACGGCTCTTGTCCGACGCCGGGCGCCGGATTAACCAAAGCGTTTGTCAGTCCGCCGGCTCTCGCGACTGGCATCGCGACGACGTATCCACCCGCTGATCGCGGCATTTTCGATCCATCTGCGTGCGATCTGGCGACCCGCATGGGTTCTATCAGCTCGAAGTTGGCTTTCCCGCCGCCATTTCCGATATTGGCGATCAGATTTGCATAATAAGAATAAATAAAGACAAATATAGATTTTAAATGTTTAAACTTGTTAAATATTGTAAAGAAAGAACTAGACACTTCTTGTGTCGTTATTTAATGTTGAAGATGCGAAAGGAGAATGTAAGGCCAGATTCAGCTAGTTCAGAATGCGATCGACAATCGGGATATTCGTCGCGATAAATTTCCAAATTTAGGTCGCAAAGAATTGTCGCGAGCGCTGATTTTTTGCCGATTGCAAAAATCTTCGCTGCGAGCTTGTCGATCGCTCCAGCGAACAATAAGGAGCCTCGAATGAGGAAACGGTTTATACCCCTCGCGATCGCAAGTCTTGCCTTCGTTGCTTTAACAGCCGCCAGCAAGCCCGCTTTCGCCTTCAAACCAATTAAAATCACGCTGACCTGTTCTGCTTCAGGTGGAGACGTCGTTACCGGCAGCTTTTCGTATCTAACTCTTTGTGAATCGTCCAGTTCGTGCAGCGGCACGACTGCCTTTGACTGCACGACATTGCCTGATTGCGACAGCAGTTCGACAGTTTCGCAAACGGTCGTCTGTACACCTCCGTTTAATGCTGCCGGCTTTATGGCCGCTGCCGAGGCCACAGATTATCTATTGAACACATCAACGCCATTGACCGCAGGTTTTGGCGGCGGCAGCATCATCTATCCTCTGGCGGGTAAGGGTTTCACGTACACAATTTATCCGAATCCGCCATCTACAAGTGATAATGTCGTACTCACGGTTAAATAGAATCGGGGCAGGATTTATTGAGTCTCGCATAAAATAGTGACAAGGGTTCTGGTTTCTGCTAATGTATGGCGCATGGGCGATCCAGCGGGTGTGCGGCGGGATTTCGCGGCTCTGGAAGAGCGGCGGATGGAGGCGGCGCGGTTACTGCGAGCGGGACTCAGCCAGTCCGAGGTCGGGCGGCGAGTTGGGGCGCATCGGCAGTCGGTCAGCCGCTGGGCGCGCGAGTTGGAACAGCAGGGGCTGCGCGGGCTGCGCAAGGCCAGGCGCACCGGGCGACCGCCCAAGCTCAGCGCGGCCCAGTTGCGCGACCTCGAGCGGGCGCTCATGCGCGGTCCTGAGGCGTTTGGATTTGCCGCCGGGCTATGGAGCGCGAGCCGGGTGCGCGACCTCATCGAGTACCGGACCGGAGTGCGATACCACGAGGCCCACGTCTGGCGCATCCTGCGCAGGCTCAACTGGACCTGCCAGCGGCCGAGCGGGCGGGCGCTGGAGCGCGACGAGCAAGGTATCCGGAACTGGAAGAAGCACCGCTGGCCCCGGATTAAAAAAAAGCCCTCCGCGAGCGGCGCACGATCGTCTTCCTCGACGAAAGCGGACTGAGCGAACGGCCGCACCGGGTGCGAACCTGGGCCCCGCGCGGGCAGACTCCGGCGCTGCAGTATCATTTCAACTGGAAGGTGCTGTCGGCGGCGGCCGGCATCACCTGGTGGAACTTCTACTTCCGGCTCTACCCGAGGACCATCCGCGGACCGCAGGTGGTGGACTTCCTCGGTCATCTGTTGCGTCACCTGCCGGGCAAGCTCTTGGTGGTCTGGGACGGGCTGCCGGCGCACCGGGGACGGCTCGCGATCGAGCGCTTGCCGGGCTACGCCCCGGAACTCAATCCGGTCGAGTACATCTGGGGCTACTGGAAACAGCACGAACTGCCCAACTTCTGCCCGCGCGATTTCGCCCAGCTCGGCCATCAGGCCTGCCGCGCCCTGCGCCGCATGCGCCGGCGTCCACCGCTTATCCGCTCGTTCTGGCATCAGGCGAAACTGTCACTATAATATGCAGGACTCAATAATGTGGAGCTCGCATAGCGAAGTCGAAACGAGCCTCGTGAAACGAAGGTGAATTGATTCAGCGAGGTAAGTATTTTCGCGGATTTGATGTAATACCGGGAGCGGAGACTCGAACCCGCCGGGGCTTTCGCTCCAGAGGATTTTAAGTTACATGAGGTTATCCGTAAATCCTGTAATCATTGGTTATTTCATGCGCTGACACGAAACGGTGCAAGTTTTTGTGTAAGTTCCAAAGACAACCAATCTGGCCGAAAGGGCTGCCAGGCGGTTTCCGGGCAGCCTGCCTGCCCATTTCTTTGAACAGCGAGTTCTCGTCCTTCAGGTCGGCGGTGTCGAAGCCCTCGGTGAACCAGTCGTAAATTCGGCGCGATTCAGGTGCTGGAGGGAAATCACCGAGGCCGTAGCCGGCATAATGCGCCTGCTTCCGATCATGGCTTTTAATCGGGATTTACTTTACGGCTGTCTCGGCGGTTTTTTCATCGAGAACGCCGGGAGAAAGCTTGGCGGCCGCGAAGCGCCGACGCAACTCGTGTCGGGGGCGTTCGGCTTGGCCAGGAACGACGCGATCACTCTCTGCGCGCATCCAGACACAGAGGCCGCGAAATGTCCGACTCCGGGGATGACCACGGCGGTGGAGTTGGGAAGCGTTCGGGCCGCGATTTTCCCCCAACTCGGCGGCGTGACGGCGTCGAAGCCGCCCGACAGGATCAGGGTTGGAATGGCGCTGCGCGTAACGGCGCGTTGCGCCCGAGGCCCTTGGGGAACGTTCCAACCGTGGCAATCGTCATACACGTGGCTGAAGTGGACGGCCGGCGCGAGCACGGAGTCCGGATAGTTCGGGAAGGCGAGCCGTCCCTGCAAGAGCACGTCGGATTCGCTCTCGTAGGGAACCCATTCACTACAGATGACGCCGTAGGTCAGGCCGTAGCCGATGTACCCCGCGGGAGTCGCCAACACGGGCTTCGCGATGGACAAGGCGATGTTCTCCGCATGTCCGTCGGCGAGTTCGCCAATCCAGGCTGGCGCATGCGGGTAGTCCTGCGTCGCGAAAGACATGTTGACGAGCCAGTTCACCAGCGCCCCACCGTCGATCACCACCTTCGTTGGCGGCTGACCCGCTGCCGCCGTCACGCTCGTAGTGACCGGATTGGATTCGAGCTTACGCACCAGAGCGGTGAAGGTCTCGGCTAATCCGGGTTGGCGAGTCCAACAATCGGGTTGCTCGGCGCACGCGCGGAAGAAGTTGTCGAAGCCCTCGCTGGCATTACCCCAGAACCTGCCCACATTCACCACAGGGGGCGGTTCTACCGAGTCGATGATCACGCTGCGGATGCCTTCGGGATGCTCACGCATCAGCGTGAGCGCGAGATTGGTCCCGTAGGAGACCCCGAATACGTTCCATTGCTTGATTCCGAGCGCCGTGCGCAGGGCCGCGAAGTCGGCGGCGCTTTCGCTCGTGTTATAGGCGCTGAGGTCGCTCTCCGTCGCCATCGAGCGGAGGTAGCAGGCTCGCGCCGCTGCCGCGTGCAGTAGCCCGGTCGACGGCGCATCCAGAGGGAGGCCGACGCTGCGCACGAAGAACTCATCCATGTCCGGACACGTCAGCGCCGGCTCGGAGTATAGAGTCCCGCGCTGGTCCATCAAGATAAGATCGCGGTCGTGATTAATGCCCGCCTCAATGAGTATCGGCGCCTCAGCTATCGCGATGCCCCCCGGACCGCCAGCCAGATACACGACCGGGTCGGACTTCGCCGGCGCCGAACGTGCGGGGATGATCGCGACGAGGAGCCGAATGGTGTGGCCCGTCGGCTGGACGCGATCCTCCGGCACGACCAGATATCCGCATCGTGCATTGGCCAGCGCCGGACACGGCGAGGCCGCGAATTGAGCCTGAGCGCCGTTAGCTCTCAATACGGTTCCGCCGCCACAGCCGCCGCTGGCGGCCAAGACAACCGCCAAAATAGCAAAGAATAACCGTGAACTACTCAATTTATCGATTCGTACTTGCCGATATTGAATAGGCATAGTTGCGCGCGGCGATAAGGCGCCACACCCGCTCTACATATAATTCATCACATCGAGCGTGAGCGGCATTTGTCCTGTACGCATTCCGCTTCGGGAGGAATCAATCCGAACTGGTCGGCCCGCAAAGAGATCGTCCAAAAAGTGTTGCCATGTACCTGTTACCGCACCTTGATATTGCATCTTGTCGAACACGAATGGCAGGCCGTTCACCTCGAGCGACGAGGGGGCGGCCATGATTTCGAAGTGCAGGTGGGGCGCGCCCGAATTCCCGGAGTTCCCGACGAAACCCAGCAGTTGCCCGCGATTGACGAAATCGCCGCGTCTCGGTATCACGCTGCCCTTTTTAAGGTGTGCATAAAGCGCGAAGCTCCCGTTACCCAGGTCAACGATTACATGATTGCCCGCTATATTGGCGGGCGTGATGTTTTTCGGTTCTTCGCCCGGAATGTTGTCGTCGTAACGATCGGCCGCGGACACGACCCGTCCTCGCGCGGCGCTGCGAACCTCCGCTCCAAAGCCTCTCCAGTCCTTCGCATTGGTTGCCTTTCCCACCCACGCTCGCCCCTGCGCGTCAATTCGCAGATAGTCGATCGCGAACCGCTGCGGCGTGTACAAACTTCCCGAGCCCGGCATAATCGTAAACCGATGCGCTCCAACTATTGCGCAGCAACCGTTGCCATCGACCCAGCCGTCGCCTCGAAGCGGCGGGCTTAGCGTGATCGCGCGACTGGTTTTGACCTTGACAGCGCCGCCGATCGCCGCCATCCGGGGCGGTATGGGATCTTCAACGATTCGCGGCTCTTCGGCAGCCGGACCGAGCCTCTTATCGATAACGGCCGCGGAGGCTGATACTCGATGCGCGATCTCATTAGGAACGCTGGCGAAATCTTTGAACGTGACGTCGAAGTACATGACCGCGGACTCTCCCGGACCAAGCTCATGCGAATAGTCATCCGCGCACATACAGGTGGACGGCTTCGCGAAGGAATAAACTCGCGCGGTAATATTCTCATTCTTCGGTCCGACCACGTGGTTTATCCCGACTACCGTATTGTCATGGGCCGGATCGATCACCTCAACCGAATCGAGTCTCACAACGCCGTGGGCCGTGTTGGGAAAGAGCAGCTTGACCGTGTTGATAAAGAGCATCTCGTAAGCAAGGTGTATCCGGCCGTCGGTTCCCATTACCGGGTCGATTGATGGAGGGAGCGCCGACCACGCCAGGGTAGTGGGAACCACAAGCCTCTCAAATGGGAGATTCTGGCCAGCCGCGGGCGTAGGTTGGGCCGAAGCAGGCGGACAGCCGAGGGCGCCGCCGAGCACGGCGATAAGCGGAACCAGGGCGATGTTCAAACGTCGCATGATGCTGCGCCTCCATCCTGTCGCCGGCAAGCCATTGCTCGCACGCGCCAATTCGCGAATCGCGGCCCGGAGCTTCGCCAGGACGCTAACGGCGATTTTTTTAAAGCGAGAAAGAAGCGATGTCCAGCGTTTTTCCGACCAGGATGATTGTTAATGTAAATCCTGATGACCCCGCGTGGGCTGAGGATCGCGATCCGGGTTGAATCGTTGTGCTCCCCTTCGCCCGTTTATTTTCGGCGCGGCGGGCCGGACAGATCGCGGATCAGCTTTGCGGACACCGGTAAGCGCGGCCGCTGCCCGCGTAACCGTTGGAGCTTCCGTTGACGCCGGACACATTTTTGATCTCGTCGACAACCAGATAATTCCCGCCCATCTCGGCGGTTTTGTTTCTGAGCGAATTCTTGACCGAAGTCATGTCGAACATCGGTATCAGTGACCCGGTCGACACTTCGCCAATTTCCTTGCATGCCGCCGGCGCCTCGGACTTGGTGGCGTATTTCACATTTTGCGCCGACTCGCTGAGTCCGGAGCAGGAAGCGAAAAATACGCAACCGGCGATGAGCGCCGCGACTGAAAGGTATCTATTTCTCACATTAGACTCCGACGAAATTTGTTTGATATCCGTACATTGCGCCCCGGATGTTCGCAAGCTTGCGCGCAGCCGTCGCGTCTCCACACCTTCCTGGCCGGAATGTTGAATGTCAGTGCGGGCCTGGCTCGGGATTGCCGCCCTGGTTCTCGCTGGGTCGAAGTTTCGGGATTCGCCGAGTTTGGGAGGTTCCGCCGAAGTTTCAAGATCCGGCTCGGCGTCCGCATGGCGGTCTTCGATTTCATCGCGGGCTGGTACAACTCCCATTGCCGCTATTCGGCGCTCGACCATCTTCTGCCGATCAACCACGAAAGGAGCCGTTCAGCAAAGGCTGATTTCCGCAGCCAACGCCGTCAACCGATTCGGATTAGCTCCAGCCAAATCGTGCCGGCTCCACTTCGCATATTTCCTCAGCTACCGCGGGTGAGCCGATTCTCTTGCTCGCGGTTGAGCACTTTGGAGCTCACAATTACATCGCGCGCGGATTCCAACTCTCGCCTTCGCGCCTGACGCCGGAGCGCGAAGAGCCACATCCAGAGCCTCGTTCAGGCCGCCTATCGATGGTTTCCGTCGCGGTTGCGGGCCGCGCTTGACGTCCGTTAAACATGAGAGTATCGACACTATGAGTTAACGCTCATGGAATATACGCTTGAAGAATTGGTGCGGGCGACCCGGCTGTCCGTCGACACGGTCCGCTACTACCAGTCGTTGCGGCTGCTCCCGCCGCCTGTGCACCGGGGCCGCAGCGCGATCTATGGCGACGAACATCTCGATCGCTTACGCGTTATTCGGCGGGCGCTGGAGCAGGGTTTTTCCCTGAAGGTCATCAAGCAAGTGCTCTCAAAGCGCGAGACGCCGGATTCGGACAGCGCGCTCCTGTCTGCGGTGGAAAAACAGCTTGCCAGACCCTGCTATACGCGAGCGCAGGTGGCGGAGTTGCTCGGTGTCCCCGAAAAATTGCTGAAACTGGTCGAAAGCTGGGGGCTGGCCGATCCGCTGGAGGCGGGAAACCGAACGCTGCGTTATTCGGATGACGATCTGCGGATCGCGCGCAGCGCGCTCAACCTGCTTCGCCGCGGGTTTCCTCTGACCGGTCTGCTGGGTGTGGCGATCAAGCATGACCGGGCCATGCGCAAGACTGCTGCGGCGGCGATAGCGCTGTTTCACAAGCGCGTGCGGAGAAAGGGAAAAGAACGTGGAGACGAGGGCCTCGCGGCGGAAGAGGCGGCTCAGCTCTTCAAGGAAGTCTTCCCGCTAGTCACGTCGCTGGTCGCGCACCATTTTCAACGGGTTCTGATCGCCGAAGCTTTGAAGCAGCTCAAGCGAAGCGGCGAAGAAGAGACGCTGCGCGTTGCGCGCAAGTCGATCGAGCAAGCGTGGATCTTCATGCGCGCGGGCGAGGCCGCGTCGCCCGCGGCCTGAGCGCGCCTGAGGGCGAGCCAAAACCAAGCCGCACGGCCACGGGATGGCCGGCGAAAGGAGCTAAACCAAATGGACGGACAATCGTTGGCTGGCGGGAAATCGAGGTCTGCGGCGCTGCGCGCCCGTTTGCGGCATCCGATCGTGGACGCCGACGGACATACGGTCGAATTCGAACCAGGGGTGCTCGACTATCTCAAGGATATCGCGGGCAGCAAAGCCGTGGAGCGCTACAAAGCCGCTCCGGACGGCGCTTTCTTCTTTCCCTGGAACCGGATGACCGAGCAGGAGCGTCTGGAATGGCGCGAGTTCAAACCAGTGTGGTGGGGCCACCCGATGAGGAACACCCTCGACCGCGCTACCAGCACACTGCCGCGTTTGCTGCACAGCCGGATGGACGAGTTCGGGCTCGACTTCGCCATTATCTATCCCAGCCTCGGCATGTTCGCGACCGAACTGTGGGACGGCGATCTGCGGCAGGCGGTTTGTCGCGCCTACAATAAGTATCACGCCGATATCTTCCGCGAGTACGGCGACAGGCTGGCTCCGGTCGCCGTGATCCCGATGCACACGCCGGAGGAAGCGATCGCGGAACTGGAATTCGCAGTGAAAAAGCTTGGAATGAAGGCGGTGATGTTGCCGACCTCCACGCGGCGTCCGATTCCGGCGCTCGCGCGCAAATACGCCGAAATCCAGGATCGCCTGTGTTGGCTCGACAACCACTGCGTCGACAGCATTTACGATTACGATCCGGTCTGGGCGAAATGCGTGGAGTTAAAGGTCGCTCCGACCTTCCATTCCGTCTGCCTCGGCATGAGCAGCCGGACGGCGCCTTCGAATTTTGTCTTCAACCATCTGGGTCATTTCGCCGAGGCCGGCCAGACCGCCGCGCGCGCGCTCTTCATGGGCGGCGTCACGCGCCGCTTCCCGCAGCTCCGGTTCGCCTTTCTCGAAGGCGGCGCCGCGTGGGGCTGCGAATTGTACAACGACATATTCATGGACTGGCGCACCCGCAATGCGCGCTTCCTGCCCTCGCTCAACCCGGCCAATCTCGACGAGCGCCGGTTCGCGGAACTCTGCGCCGAGTACGGCGGCAAGTTCTTCACCGAGCGGCTCGCCCGGATGAAAGAGGGCGTTGACGCCTCGGACCTGATCGCCGGACCGCGGGACGTCGGCGATGGTCTTGATGAATTTGCGCGCTGCGGCATCAAGACGGAATCCGATATCCGCGACCTGTTCGCGCCGCGGTTTTTCTTCGGATGCGAAGGGGAAGACCATTCGGTTGGTTACGCTTTCGACGCCCGCAAGAATCCGCACAACGCGCGCTTGAACGCGATGTTCGGCTCCGACATCGGCCACTTCGACGTGCCGGAGATGAACGAGGCGGTTGTGGAAGCGTATGGACTGGTCGAGAAAGGGGTGATCACGGAAGAAGATTTTCGTGATTTCGCCTTCGTCAATCCGGTGAAACTGCACGCCGAGGTTAATCCGGAATTCTTCAAAGGCACGGCGATCGAAAGCGAGGTTCAACGGTTACTGGCCGATAACGCTGACGTGCGCCGCGCCGCGATCGCGGCTTAGGCGCGCCCCATCGTCCCTCTGAACGAGGGAAGGCCTTTAATTCAGCTAAAGACGGGCGGCCGCTCGCAGCGGCCGCCCGTTCCATCACAGATCGGCAACGTCTCCAGGCTCGCAAGGATTACTCCGATGAGCATCAACCCCATACGCAAAAAGGAAGACATTCCCGATGAGCGGTATCGCAAGATGCTGCTCACATTGTTGGAACGGCAGGCTGGACGGGAAATCGCCGGCGCGGAGGTTTTCGGCCAGTGTCTGATTCATGCGCCAACCTATGAGCACAAGCTTCAATTGGTGCGTCTTCAACGGGAGGAATTGAAACATTTCAAGCTGATTGCAGATCTCCTGGCCGATTTCGGCGTCGACGTCGACGCCTTCGTCCGAAACGGAGCAAGAGGCGAAACGCGGTTTACCGGAAATGCCGCCGATCTGCAGGTGGAAGACTGGATCGACGGCGTGCTGTTTAATTTTATGACCGACCGCGCCGCAACCTTTCAGCTTGCCGAATATGTCAAGGGCAGTTACTCGCCTCTGGGTAAGGCGACTGCGGTAGTTGTGCGCGACGAGGAGTTTCATACGCGTTTCGGCGAGAGGTGCATCGAAGAATTGTGCCAGGACCCGCGGGCGCGCGAGGAGGTACAGCGTCGTTTTGCGAAGTGGTTCGCGGGCGCAATGAGGATCTTCGGCCGTCCCGGCACTCCCGGCAACCGTTACTGTATCGAAGCGGGCCTCAAGAGCCGCGATAGCGCCGAAGTCGCCGCCGACTATCTAGATTCTCTGCGGCCCGTACTTGCGCGATGCCAACTGAGATTCCCCCGGCGCGAAGAGGTCTCGCTTGATCTTCCGCCGGAGCTGGACCTCACGGTCCCGTCCGCCGATTAGGCGCTCCTCGGACCCGAACGGCGCGCGCCACGCGCGCGACAAGGCGAATGATAATGGCGCATCTTGTTCTTTATGATTTTCCGCCCGTGCCGTCGCCGCAGAAAGTGCGTGTGGCGATGGCGGAAAAGGGCATCGGCTATGAGCGGGTGATTGTCGATCTCAAAGCCGGAGAGCAGAGAAGCCCGCATTACCTGCAGATCAACCCGCATGGGTATGTGCCGACGCTGGCGATCGATGGCACGCCGATTTATGAATCCACGGCGATCATCGAGTACCTCGAAGAAATTCATCCGCAGCCGCACCTGCTGCCTCGAGACCCGCTGAGCCGGGCGCGGGCGCGCATGATCGAAGAATCGATCGATGGCGATTTCGCCACCGCGCTCAAGACCTACGGGCGAAACTTCAAGGCTCGTCCGCCCGCCGAACCCAATTTTCAAGTCATGGAGGAGTGCAAACGGCGGATCGCGTGGTTCAACCAGTGGCTGGACGGTCTACTGGAGGGGCGTCGGTTTCTCGCGGGAGAGGAATTCTCGGTGGCGGATATCGCGGCCATCTGCAACGTCGAATTCCAGATCAAGCGGTTGAAACTCGACCTCGATCCAAAGAACGCGAACCTGCTGAACTGGTACGAGCGCATCATGGCGCGGCCCTCGATGAGCGCGCTGCGCTAGCCGCGAATTTTTGTGAAACGGCTTGGCCGTTTGGAGCGGCCAGGCGAGAAGTGGGTGATGCGATGAAGATCGTGCTGGACGGGCATTCGCTGACCATAGCGCGTTGGCCGTGGCCGCCTGTGATTCGGCCGCGCGACTGGAGGCAACCGGCGGGACGAGACGACATAATCGGCGAATCGCCCGTCTTTGTTCGTCGCTCAAATCCTTCACTCATCTCCACCACCTCAACCGGTGGTGTCGGGAAGTTGGTGGAAAAGTGAAAAAGCGTCAAGATCCGGCGAGTTGAGCCACAACTCACGCCCGCTGAAGGGCGGGCGCCGGAGGCTGACGCTATGGAGAGGGATAGCAG
>JAJXZF010000090.1 GCA_021780225.1 Deltaproteobacteria bacterium
GCGCGGCGCCCGCGCCCCGGCGGCGGCGGACGCGGCGTTCGGTGCCCGAGGGCGTCGCGCACGTGCACGCGACGTTCAACAATACGATCGTGTCGATCACCGATCCGCAGGGACTGGTGGTGGCGTGGGCCAGCGCCGGCTCGGTGGGCTTCAAGGGCTCGCGCAAGGGTACGCCGTTCGCGGCGCAGATGGCGGCGGAAGCCGCGGCGCGCAAGGTCGGCGACTTCGGGATGCGCGCGGTGATCGTATTCGTAAAAGGTCCGGGCGGCGGCCGCGAATCAGCCGTTCGCGCGCTGCAGGCGACCGGCCTCAACGTGATATCGATCAAGGACGTAACGCCGATTCCGCATAACGGATGCCGCCCGCCGAAACGGCGCCGGGTCTGACGCGGGCAGGGGATAACGGTGGCAAGGAATCTCGGTCCAGTATGCCGGATGTGCCGGCGCGAGGGGCTCAAGCTCTTTCTGAAGGGCGAGCGATGCTATAGCGACAAGTGCGCGATCGAGCGGCGCAATTATCCGCCCGGAGCGCACGGCCAGGCGCGCACCCGTTTTTCGGAATTCGCGATCCGGCTGCGCGAGAAACAAAAAGTCAAACGCATCTACGGGATGCTTGAAAAACAGTTCGCCGGTTATTTTGAAAAGTCCGAGCGGATGACGGGAATCACCGGCGAGAATCTGCTGGTTCTGCTCGAGCGGCGGCTGGACAATGTGGTCTACCGGCTGGGCTTCGCCAGTTCGCTGGCGCAAGCGCGCCAGGTCGTCCGGCACGGCCATATCCAAATCGACGGCAAAACCGTCACCATCCCGTCGTTTCTGTTGGACGTCGGCCAGATGGTGAGTATCGGAGAGAAGAGCCGGCAGAAGAAGGTAATCGTTGAAGCGATCGAGCTTGCGCAGCGCCGCGGCGTGCCGCCGTGGATGTCGCTGGAGCGCGAGCAGTTCCGCGGTTCGTTGAAGGCGCTGCCGGCGCGGGCGGATTTGACGACGCCGATCAGCGAAAAACTGATCGTTGAGCATTATTCGCGCTAGAAGGCCGCTGCGCCGACCGAGCGCGCGGACGCTAAACTTCCGGCGGATGGTAAGAACAGCACTATGCAGAATGATTGGCGTGACCTGATCAAACCCAAGGCGGTCGAGTTCGAGGAAAAAGAGCTCACGCCCACCTACGGGCGGTTCATCGCGGAACCGCTCGAACGCGGCTACGGCATCACGATCGGCAACGCGCTGCGCCGCGTTTTGCTTTCCTCGCTGCCGGGTTACGCGATTAGCGCGGTGCGGATCAAGGGCGTCCTGCACGAGTTCTCGACGATCGCCGGAGTCAAAGAGGATGTGACGGACATCATCCTCAACCTCAAGGAAGTGCGCCTCCGGCTTCACGAGGGCGAGCAGCTTACGGCGACGCTCAAGGCCAAGGGCGAAGCGGTGGTGGCCGCGCGCGAAATCTCGGGCGGGCCGAACCTGGAAATCCTCACGCCCGAGCGCCATATCGCGACGCTCGACAAGGGCGCGGACCTCGACATGGAGCTGGTCGTCAAGCGCGGCCGCGGCTATGTGCCCGGCGAGCGCGGCGAAGACGACGAGCCGATCGGGACGATTCGGCTGGACGCGATTTTCGCGCCGGTCAAAAAGGTCAACTTCGTCGTGACCAACGCGCGCGTCGGCCAGCGCACCGACTACGATCGGCTGGCGCTCGAAATCTGGACCGACGGATCGATCACGCCGCGCGAGGCGCTTACCTATTCCGCCCGCGTGCTGCGCGATCAGATGTCGATTTTCGCAGGCGTCGAGGAAGAGGTCGAAGCGCCGGCGGCGGGCGCGCTCGCCGAAGCCCATCCGGTCTTCAACGAGTATCTGTATCGTCCGGTCGAGGGCCTGCCAATCTCGGTGCGCGCCTTCAACGGCCTGCAGAACGCGGATATCAAGTATATCGGCGAGCTGGTGCAGCGGACCGAGCAGGACATGCTCAAGATCAAAAACTTCGGCCGCAAGTCATTGAACGAGATCAAGGAAGTGCTCACCGATATGGGCCTGTCGCTTGGCATGCGGCTGGAGAATCTGCCGCCGCGCGGCGAGCTGGACCGGATGTGGGAGGAGCAGGAGCGGCGCGAGTCGGCGTGACGGGCGCGCTCCGGGGAGATTATTTCGATGCGCCATCAGAATCAGGGCCGCAAGCTGAACCGCTCGTCGGCTCATCGCAAGGCCCTTTTCAAAAATCTCGTGCTGAGCCTGATCAAGCACGAACGGATCAAGACCACCGACGCCAAGGCCAAGGAATTGCGCCGTTTCGCCGATCGGATGGTCACGCTGGGCAAGCGCGGCGATCTGGCGGCGCGGCGGCTCGCGTTCGATTTCGTGCAGTCGCACGATGCGGTTAAGAAGCTGTTCGACGAAATCGCGCCGCGCTTCAAGGATCGCGCGGGCGGCTATACCCGGGTGATCAAATTCGGCGTGCGCCGCGGCGACGCCGCTTCGCTTTCGATTATCGAATTCACCGGATTGTCAGAGGCGGCCGAAGCGAAAAAGCCGCGCAAGAAAAAAGCGGCGCGGCGTGACGCGCAAGGCGTCGAACCGCGGCGGCGCGCGGCGGCCGGCTAGATCCGTGCTCACAATTTAGCGTCTGGCGAACGGCGCGCTTGCGGAATTTCCGGAGCGCGCCGTCGTTTTTTCGGCCGCCATTGCGACGTCCCGTAAATGAGCCGCCTTCGCGGCGGCGGATCGGGATTCTTCGCTGCGCTCAGAATGACAAAAACAGGCTTGGCGCTTGAAGTATTTTGGCCGGTGAACGTTATGAAAACGTCCGTGCCGCAAAAAATTCACAACCGCTCAGAATGACATGACGGGACGGTTGCCGTCATTCCGGATGTGGCGAAGAATCCCGGCGCGGCGGAACTTCGGTCAAAGTGACTGCGGGACGCCGCGCCGGAGATTTTCGCGCGCCGCGGTTCGGAGCTTAACGGCGGTCTGATAGAATCGATCGCGGGACGGTGAACAGCGATGGCTAACGATCTGGTCCAGCCTGAAAAATTCTTCTTGAATCGATTCGGCATGAACGAAAGCGCGCTTGAACGCATCCTGGGCAGCGCGCTCGAACGCAAAGCCGATTACGCCGATCTTTATTTCGAGCATCGCAGCGCCGAAGGGCTGGGTCTCGAAGAATCGATGGTCAATCACACCAGCAAGTCGGTCTCGCATGGAGTGGGCGTGCGGGTATGTGCCGAGGATCGCACGGGCTACGCCTATTCGGACGAAGTGACGATCGATCGGATGCGATTGGCGGCGGAGGCGGCGCGCGCGATCGCGGATCAGCGCTCGGGCGCGGTCGCGCCGGTGGCGGTCGGAGATCGCGTCGCCCGGCACGAGTTGTACGAGCTCGAAAGCACGCCGCTGGAGATTCCGCTCGAAGAACGCGCCCGCCTGCTCCATCAGATTGACGAGCTGGCGCGCGCCGCCGATCCGCGCATCCGCAACGTGATGGCCTCGTTCGCGGCGGAGCGGAAGATCGTGATGGTCGCGACCAGCGAGGGCCGAATCGCGGCCGACATCCAGCCGCTCTGCCGGCTCAACGTGTCGGTGATCGCCGACGACGGCAAGAGCCGGCAGGTCGGAGCGTTCGGCGGCGGCGGACGGGTCGAGTGGAAATTTTTCTTCGAGGGCGATCGCTGGAAGGACTACGTTCGCCAGGCGGTCCATCAGGCGCTTGTCAATCTCGACGCGGTGGATGCGCCGGCTGGCGAGATGGTGGTGGTGCTGGGCAACGGATGGCCGGGTATTCTGCTGCACGAAGCGATCGGCCACGGTCTTGAAGGGGACTTCAACCGCAAAGGCGTGTCGGCGTTTTCCGGACGGATCGGCCAGCGCGTGGCGAGCGAGCTTTGCACCGTCATCGATGACGGCACGATCGCGAATCGGCGCGGCAGTTTGAACGTCGACGATGAAGGCACGCCAACCTCGCGCACGGCGCTGATCGAGAACGGGGTCTTGCGCGGCTATCTGCAGGACCGGATGAACGCGCGGCTGATGAAGATGGCACCCACCGGCAACGGGCGGCGCGAAAGTTTCGCGCATTCGCCGATGCCGCGGATGACGAACACGTTCATGCTGGCGGGCGAATCCACGCCGGAGGAAATTATCAAGTCGGTCAAGCATGGGCTGTACGCGGTCAGCTTCGGCGGCGGGCAGGTCGATATCACCAACGGCAAGTTCGTCTTCTCCGCGAGCGAGGCGTATTTGATCGAAGACGGCCAGGCGACGCGGCCGGTCAAGGGCGCGACGCTGATCGGCAACGGCCCCGACGTACTGACGCGGGTTTCGATGGTCGGCAACGATCTGGCGCTCGATTCGGGCGTCGGCACGTGCGGCAAGGACGGCCAGTCGGTGCCGGTGGGGGTGGGTCTGCCGACGATTCGGATCGACGGCCTCACCGTCGGCGGAACGCGCGCGTAGCAGCGCTGAGGAGCGGCGATGACGCAGGTGGATCGGTCACTGGCCGAATGGGCGCTCGACGAAGCGCGGCGCGCCGGCGCGAGCGCGGCGGAAGCGCTGTGCGTGAGCGCGGAGTCGCTGGCGGCGGGCGTGCGCCTTGGCGAAGTCGAAAAACTGAAAAGCTCGCGCGAGCGGCGAATCGGTCTGCGCGTATTCGTCGGACAGGCGTCGGCGACCGCCGCGACCGCTGAATTCGATCGCGACGGCTTGCGCGAGTTCATCGCGCATACGGTGACGATGGCGCGATTGGCGGCGGCCGATCCGGCGGCGGGGCTGCCCGATCCCGCGCTTCATCCGAAAGAATTCCCCGATCTCGAATTGGCCGACGGCGAGCGCGGCATCGTCGGCGCGGACGAGGCGCTTGGCCTCGCGCGGCGGGCGGAACAGGCGGCGCTCGGCGCCGATCCGCGCATCCGCAACTCGGAGGGCGCGGAATTCGATTCCGGCCGCTACGAAATTTTCTTCGCCAACAGCAACGGCTTCGCCGGCGGTTACGCCGGAACGTCGTTCAACCTGGGCGCCGCGCCGATCGCGCAGGACGAAAGCGGCGCGATGCAGCAGGGCTTCTGGTACACGGCAAGCCGCCATTTCCGCAATCTGGAAGAACCCGAGGCGGTCGGCGCGGCGGCGGCGAAGCGCGCGTTGCGCCGGCTGGGCGCGCGGAAAATAAAGACCACGCGCGCGCCCGTGGTGTTCGATCCCGACATGGCGGCGTCGCTGTTGCGATCGGTCGCCGGCGCCGCGTCGGGACCGTCGCTCTACAAGGGCGCGTCGTTTTTGCTGAACCAGCTCGGCGAGCGGATCGCGGCGCCCAACGTGACGATCCACGACGACGGCACGCTCAAAGGGATGCTCGGTTCGAAACCGTTCGACGGCGACGGCCTGCCGACTTCGCGCAAGGCGCTGGTCAAAGAGGGCGTGCTGGCGACCTATCTGCTCGATACCTATTCCGCCCGCAAACTGAAGCTCGCCTCGACCGGAAACGCCGCGCGCGGCGTCGGCGATGCGCCGACGGTGGGTTCGACCAATCTCTACCTGGAGCCGGGATCGAATTCGCCCGAGCAAATTATTCGATCGGTAAAGCGCGGCCTGTACGTGACTGAGTTGATCGGATTCGGCGTGAACGCCGTGACTGGCGATTATTCGCGCGGCGCGGGCGGCTTGTGGATCGAGGACGGGGA
>JAJXZF010000054.1 GCA_021780225.1 Deltaproteobacteria bacterium
TCGCGCTTCAGATCGGCGAGAGTGATCGACGGTTGCGTGGTGAGCGGCTTTCCAGCTTCGACCTTGCTGTCCATGCCTCAAACATAACGCAACCCACGCTGAGTGTCAAGCTTAACATAATCCCCAATTAAAATAGCTTAGAACAATTTAATTTTTAAATACAGGCTTTATTACTATCTATAGTTAGACAAAACTAACTCGAAATTGTATTTATTCTTGCTGTTCGAGCCTGCTTGGACGGAATCCGGCGCGTTCCACAGGAAATTACCCCTAAATCGCAACCGGGGGCCGGACGAACTTTTGCTCCGATAGAAAAATTCGTTTGGGCATGGACGCCGCGCCAATTTCATTTCGGGCTTGATCGGGTTCGCGCGATCGATTTGAGAGGTTGACCGATGGTTAAGCGGGGAGACGCGAAGCGCGCTTCGCGATGGATTAAACTGATCGTGTTTGCCGGTTTGATGGTTTTTGCCGCCGGATGCGGCAGCGATTCCGCCTCTTCGCCGCCGGCTGCGAGCGCTCCGCAAACTGGTCCGGCGCTGGTCGTCGGCCAAGCCTCGGGAACCGTCTTTGACGCGATCAAATCTCGCTACGGAACGGCTTCCGGTTCCGGCAACGAAGATCCCCGGAATTATTCGATGATTGTTTTCGACGGCGACAATACCCTGCCAGGCCAGTTGCAAAGCAACCCCGGCGTCGCCGATTTCATCAACGCCGGCAAGCCGGTGGTGGTTCTCAACGCCACCGAAAGCCATCTCGCCGACGGCATCGCCAATTATGTTTGGGCCTATGGCGATCAGCTTCCCCGCGTCTCGCCGGCGGTCGCCTTCGTGATGCGCCGTCAGTTCCACCGGCGCGCCAGCGATCTGGTTGAAATCGATTTTCCGCTCGAAATCGCCGCCGAACCCGACGCGCAACCCGCGCCTCCGCCGCCGTCCGGCTCGAATCCGACAGCGACGCCGCCGACCTTGATAAATCCTACGCCCGAGCAATTGAGCGCCGATACTCGTGCATGGCTTGCCAGGTTGAACCAGACGCTCGCCGCCAGCCTCGGGGATATTCCGCCGGCCAAAGGCGGACCGGGCCAGATGGTGCTTTCGTTCGCGAAAGTGGATCCAATACGGATCGCCCAAGGCACAGTCTTGAACAATCAGCCGCCGCCGGCTGGAACCGCGTGGGGACCGAGTGGCACGCAACCGCCCAACTTCAGCGCCGAATTCAGTGGAACCTTTTATACGCGGCTCTATGCGATTCTGAGGGGCGATTCGCCGCAGAATTTCCAGCACGAAATCATCGCGCGCCAGTACCTGCTGGTAAGCCCGCCAAGTCCGCTCGCCACCAATCTGGTCACCAGCCAATATGCCATCACAGGCTCGAACTGGAATGGCTCATGGCCGGTCTATTCCACGCTCGGATTCAACGACGCCTTTACGCTCGCGACCCAGCTCATCGACCCTTCGGACAACAACCTTGTGCTCGGAATCACCGAGAATCTGCCGCAGGCGGCCAACGGCGTGACCACGCTTACCACCTCGCAATCCCATACCGAAACGGTCGGCCTTTCCGTGACCGGCGGCATTCAAAACGGCAACGGACTCGGCACGGTCGGCGCGTCATGGAGCAGTTCATGGACATGGGGCGAAGCGAGCGCCGTTTCATTCCGCGATTGGGAAAGCTCGTCGAACGTCGATATTCCTGAAAACGCCGCGCAATACAATTTCGTCGCCTACGGCGGCAGCGACCTGACGACCGCGAATCTGAACGATTATTTGCTGAAGCTTCCGCCGAACAGTAATCAGATTACGACTCAACTTCGCGCTCCCTTCGACTATTGGCCGCCCTCCAACCGGTTTCCTACTCTGAACCAGTTGCAGAAAAGCGCGATGACCAATCAATCGGAAACCGTATGGACCACGAGTTCCGGCCAATTGATTCCACCCGACCAGCTGCAATTCGTCAGCAGCGCCCTGGTCTATTCGGGCGAGATGCTCGAGTTGCGGGGAGGAATTCTATTTCTCGCGCCAAATGGGGTTTTTACGGGTTACAGCAGGTCGAATTTCTACCAGGTCATCAACCTGAATTTCGCCGCGCCCGGACTGCAGCCGCCCGGCTTGAGAATCGCGGATCAGACGCAGGTCGCGGCGCCATGGACCTTGACTTTCGGACAGTTCAGCCAGCGCAGGGGCCGGCCCTACGCCAACGTCACGGGAACCGTTACGCTTTCGCAGCCGGCGCCTAACGGAGGCGCGCGGATCAATCTCAGTTATGTGATTCAGCCGCGCCAGCAGATGCTTACGCTGCCGGGGAATCAGGCCTGTCAGGGCAACACCACCTCGTTCAATCCGGGCAACAGCGTGCTCGACAACGGCAATCCGCCGCTGAGCATCACGATTCCGGCGGGACAGACCGACGCGAGCTTTCCGCTCACGTTCCAGACCTTCAACGCCGACACTTACAACGCTCAGGTGGTGGCGTGGCAAGCGCGGACGACAATCGGAGGAGACGAAGTGCTCAATCCGCAATCCGCATGGTGCCTGACGCCGCCGAACACCCTGCCGTAACCCGGATGGTCGCGGCGGACGCCATGACAGGGCGGGACGGGGATGATAATCTCATCGGGCCGCGATTTGGATGCGGCTTTCCGTTATGGCCGACAGCAAAATCAGCGTTGAACAGGTGCGCCACGTCGCCCGCCTCGCCCGGCTCGAGCTCTCCGCCGCCGACGAGACCGCGTTGCAGGCGAACCTGAGCGAGATCCTTCAATATATCGATCAGCTCAACCGGCTCGATACGAGCGCGGTCGCGCCCACCGCGCAGGTTGGCGAAGCCGGCACGCCGATGCGCGATGACGTAATCGCCAACCGGCCCGATCCGGAGGCGATGCTGGCGAATGCGCCGGCGCGCGCCGGCCACTTGTTCAAGGTGCCGCGCATAATCGAGTAACCGCGCCGCGGCGCGCATCCGGACGCGGCCCTTGAACCGGCCTCTCGTTGCTCGCCGCCGCGCCGCCAAGCGCAGGAACTTCGCATCATCGATGACCTCCGAACTTAACCGCATGACCATCGCCGAGGCGCGCGACGGCCTCGCCCGGCGCGACTTTTCGGCGATCGAGCTGACCCGCGCCTGCCTTGAGCAAATCAAGCTGGTCGATCCAAAGATCAACGCCTTCATCACCGTTTGCGCGCACGAGGCGCTCGAGCAGGCCGCCGCGGCCGACCGCCGGCTGGCCGCGGGCGACGCGCCGGCGCTGTGCGGCATTCCGCTGGCGATCAAGGACATTTACGCGACCCGCGGCGTCCGCACGACCTGCGCGTCGAAAATGCTGGAGAATTTCGTTCCGCCGTTCGACGCGACCGTAATCGCGCGCCTGCGCGAGGCCGGCGCCGTGTTTATCGGCAAAGCCAACATGGACGAGTTCGCGATGGGCTCGTCAACCGAGAACTCCGCCTTCGGCGCGACCCGCAATCCGCATAACGTCGAGCGGGTGCCCGGCGGATCGTCGGGCGGCTCGGCGGCGGCGGTCGCGGCCGACGAATGTCTTGGCGCGCTCGGCACCGACACCGGCGGCTCGATCCGCCTGCCCGCCGCCTTCTGCGGCGTCGCCGGAATCAAGCCGACCTACAGCAGGGTCAGCCGCTACGGCGTAATCGCCTACGCTTCGTCGCTCGACCAGGTAGGCCCCTTCGCCAAGACCGTCCGCGACGCCGCGATTCTGTTGCGCACGCTTGCCGGGCACGATCCGCATGACTCAACCTGTTCGGCCCGGCCGGTTCCGGATTACGAGGCGGCGCTGACCGGCGACGTGCGTGGGATGCGTATCGGCGTGCCGAAAGAATATTTCGGCGCCGGAATGGAACCGCAGGTCGAAACCGCGATCCGCGCCGCGCTGGCGAGCTACGAGCGGCTCGGCGCCACGCTGGTCGAAATATCGCTGCCGCATACCGAATACGCGATCGCCGCCTACTATATCGTCGCGACCGCCGAGGCCAGCGCCAATCTCGCCCGCTACGACGGAATCCGCTACGGACTGCGCGTCGAGGCCGACAACACCGGCGAGCTTTATAATCGCACCCGCGCCGCCGGCTTCGGCGCCGAGGTCAAACGCCGCATCATGCTCGGCGCCTTCGTGCTGTCCGCCGGCTATTACGACGCCTATTATCTGAAGGGGCAGAAGGTCCGCACGCTGATTCGCGGCGACTTCGATCGCGCCTTCGCGCGATGCGACGTTATCGCCACGCCGGTCGCGCCCACCACCGCCTTCAAAATCGGCGAAAAGATGGCCGACCCGCTCCAGATGTACCTGTCGGACATCTTTACGATTTCGGTCAATCTGGCCGGATTGCCCGGCCTCTCGATTCCCTGCGGTTTCGATTCCGACGGCCTGCCGATCGGCCTGCAGCTAATCGGCGCGCCCTTCGCCGAGGAGACGATTCTGCGCGCCGGCGACGCCTTCGAACGCACCGGCGCGATCACGCGCCGCGCCGCGATCCTTTAGCGCATCGCCCGCTCCTGACGGTCAAGGCAAGGTCCAACGAGGTTTAACTGATGTCCGACAACGCATACGAAGCGATTATCGGCCTCGAAGTGCATACCCATCTGATGACCCGGTCGAAGCTGTTCTGCGGATGTTCCGCCGGGTTCGGCGCCGGTCCCAACGAAAACGTCTGTCCGGTATGCATGGGGATGCCGGGGGTGTTGCCGGTGCTGAATCGGCATGCGGTCGAACTGGCGATTCGCGCCGGTCTCGCCGCCCATTGCGAGATCGCTCCCGAATCGATCTTCGATCGCAAGAGCTATTTCTATCCCGATTTGCCCAAGGGCTATCAAATCAGCCAGTACGAACTCCCGCTCTGCAAAGGCGGCTACATCGAATTGCCCGCCCATAGCGAGGGCGCCGAACCGCGCCGCATCCGCCTGACCCGTATCCACATGGAAGAGGACGCCGGCAAGAATATCCACGAGTCCGGCGCCAGCCTTGTCGATTTCAACCGCTCGGGCGTGCCGCTGGTCGAAATCGTCAGCGAGCCTGATATCCGCTCGGCCGACGAAGCCGGCGCCTACCTGCGCGAGTTGCGCTCGATCCTGCGTTATATCGAAGCGTCCGACGGCAAGATGGAGGAAGGCGGCCTGCGCTGCGACGTCAACGTTTCAGTGCGCAAGCGCGGCGCTGCCGAGTTCGGCGTCAAAACCGAAATCAAGAACCTCAATTCCTTCCGTTTCGTCGAAAAAGCGATCGAGCACGAGGTCGCCCGCCAAATCGACATCCTCGAAGCGGGCGGCCGCATTGCCCAGGAAACCCATCTCTGGGACCCCGTGCGCGAAGTCACCCGCCCGATGCGCTCGAAGGAGTTCGCCAACGACTACCGCTACTTCCCCGAACCCGACCTGCCGCCGCTGCGCGTTCCGCCCGACCTGGTCGAGGCGATCAAAACCGCGATGCCGGAGTTGCCCGCCGATCAGCGCGCCCGCTTCGTCCGCGAGCTTGGTCTGACCGCGTATGAAGCCGCCGTGCTGACGCAGGATCGCGACCTCGGCGCATATTTCGAAACGATGCTCGCGGCCGGCCTGAAAAACCATCGCACCGCCGCGAACTGGGTGATGACCGAGGTGTTGCGCGTCGTCAACGAGGCCGCCCGGCCGCTCGCGGACGCGGCGCCGCTTGCGATCGAATCGGGCGAGCTGCTCAAGCTGGTCGAGACCGGGGCTATCAGCCTCAACGCGGCCAAAACCGCCTTCGCCGCGATGTGCAAGTCGGGCAAGGGCGCGGACGCGACCGTGGCCGAACTCGGCCTGGCGCAGGTCTCCGACGAAGGCGCAATCGCCGCCGCCTGCGACCAGGTGATCGCCGCCGAAGCCGCCAAAGTCGCCGAGTATCGCGGCGGGCGCGACAAGCTTTTCGGATTCTTCGTCGGGCAGGTGATGAAAGCGATGGGCGGCAAGGGCAATCCCAAAGTCGTCAACGAAATTCTCAAGCGCAAGCTGAGCGGCTGACCGCGCACGACGTTTTTACACGAACGCCGTGGCAAAGCGGCTACCCGGCTTGGCTGGAGGGCGGCATCGAAGGGTTTTTGGGACATCGAAAGACCGGGGAAATAGGCGGCTTTTCGCGGCATTACGCCCGGTTTGGACCGGTTTCGATTGTTTCATTGCGCATGGGGCGCTGATTTTGCATAGTAATCTCAATCGTGCCCTTACTCGCGATCAACTCCGACGGGGGACCCGGCGTTGGCGCGCGGACGGTCTTGCTGGCGCTCGCCGTTCTCTCGCCCATTCTGATTTCACCCCCGCTGGCTCTCGCCAATCCGCTCGGCGACGCCGCCGCCGACCAGAGCGCGTCGCTGGAGCCGCAATCGGGGCTTGCATCGCGGCCGGTTTCCGGCCCCACCGTGATCGTGAAGATGCAGGACGAAATGCCGATGTATGCGCCGGACACGGTGGAAATAATCGCCGGACAGACGGTCGAATGGCGCAACATCAGCGACGTCAGCCACTCCGTCGTTGACGATCCGTCCAAGGCCGATCGTCCCGGCGATGTCGCCCTGCCGCACGGCGCCAGGCCGTTCAGCTCAGGCAATGTGATGCCGGGCGGGACCTTTCGACATACTTTCACCAAACCCGGCGATTATCGTTATTTCTGCTGGTCGCACGAGGCGGACGAAATGATCGGCGAAGTAATCGTCAAGCCGCTGCCGCCCTCCGCGGCCTCGTCGGTCGCGGCGCAGGCCAGCTCGCAGCCATGGAGCCGGCGCGATCGCCAACGCGACCCCTGAGTTCCGCCGTTCCGGAGAAACCTCATTCAAGCCTGATCTTGTCATTCTGAGCCGCAGGCGAAGAATCCCGAAATAAATCACCGCCTCTAGGACCACTATTTCGAATTCGTCGCTTCGCGAACTCCACTCAAATTTCACGAATTTACAAGATCAGTGATTCTTCGCTTCGCTCAGAATGACAAAACAGGTTTGGCGCTTGAAGTATTTTGGCCGGCGAACGCTATAAGAACGTCCGTACCGCAAAAATTCACAAACTCTTAGTGTGGCGTCCTCTGAATAAGTTTGCGCTCCGCGTCTATTTTGCGATCCGCCTGGATGCCCGGATCAAGTCCGGGCATGACCAACGCTGTTCGTCATTGCCGGGCCCAGACCCGGCAATCCATCCCTGGTCGCCTCGCGGTGAGCGGCCTGCGCGCCGAGCTGACAAGGCATCAGGTGGAAGTTATTTGCGGGACAGCACATTAGAATGACCAAGCGGGGTGAAGAATGGCGGACGATCAAGCGCTCAATTATCTTTGGAACGACAATCATGGAAAGAAAATGATGACCGCTTGGGGCGATCACAAATTCGACATTCACGCGATCGAATGAATTTGTTGCATAACGGCCGCGGGCGACAGGCGCCGGCGGCCGTTTTCATCGCGAACGCGCGCGGACGCTATTTGGGCAGGCCGAGTTGGCGCTCGCCCAGAATATTGCGCTGGACCTCGCTGGTCCCGCCCGCGATCGTGTACTGGCGGGAACTCAGCAGCCGGCTTTCCCAGCGCGGCGCGTCCGGCACGAGCGCCGCCGGCTCGGCCATGGTCGCGTAGGGTCCGAGCAGTTCGCTGGCGAAGCGTGCGATCCTGACGCCCAGCTCCGATCCGAACAGTTTGAGCGTCGAGCCTTCCGGTCCCGGCGGCAGACCCTTGAGCTGGCGCGTCAAAGATCTAAGGCGCGTGTACTTCATCGCCTCGCATTCGATCATGAACTGCGACAGGTCCTGCCGCACCCATTCGTGATCCCACGCCGGCCGTCCGCCAATCCGGACCCGGCGCGCCAGTTCCGCCAACCGCCGCACCTGCGCCGCCTGGCCGCCGCCGTCCGCGATCCGGCGCTCGAACGCCAGCGTGGTGACGGCGACTTTCCAGCCTTCGTTGAGCGGACCGACGAGATTCTCCTTCGGAATTTGCACGTTGTCGAAGAAGACTTCGTTGAAATGATGATGCCCGTTCATCGTGATCAGCGGCCGCACTTCCAGGCCGGGCGCATGCATGTTGTCGAGCAGCAGATAGCTGATCCCCTTGTGCTTGGGCGCGTCGGGATCGGTGCGCGCCAGCAGAAACATCCGGTCGGCGTATTGCGCGCCCGAGGTCCAGACCTTCTGCCCGTTGATTACGAAATAGTCGCCCTTGAGTTCGGCGCGGGTGGCGAGCCCGGCCAGATCGGAGCCGGCGCCCGGCTCGGAATAGCCCTGGCACCAGACGTCGGCGGCGGGCAGGATTCGCGGCAGATATTTTTTCTTCTGCTCTTCCGTCCCCCAATGCATCAGAGTCGGGCCGAGCAGCCACACGCCCAGATAGCTCGGCAGAATCGGCGCGCCGACCCTGAAGTACTCCTCGTCGAAGATCACCTGCTCCATCAGGTTCGCCGCACGCCCGCCGTATGCTTTGGGCCAATCGATCCCGACCCATCCGGCGGCGGCCAGCTTTTTCTGCCATTCGCGGCGTTTCTCGAAGATTTCACGGTTCGGCGCGATCCGCTCGTCCATCGGATCGTCGATCTTGAGCTCGCGCGGAAAGTTCGCTTCAAGCCACGCCCGCACCTCTGCGCGGAAGGCTTCCTGCTCGGGGCTGTATTCGAAATCCATCCTGAAACGTCCCTAGCCGCCGCCAAAAAAAAACCGGCGCGGCGCAACTGACCGCGCCGGCTGAGCGGAAACGGCTAATTCAGATTAAACGTGCGCGCCGCGTTATCCCAGAAAATCTTGCGCCGCGCTTCGTCGGAAATCGGCTGCTTCAGCATCGCCTCGATGCCCCACGGATAGGTGCCGTCGGGATGCGGATAGTCGGTGTCCCAGGTGAAATTGTCGGGGCCAACCATCTCGATCGCCGCCTTCATGGTCGGCTCGTCGCCGCGAAACGCGACGCAAACGTTGCGCCGGAAATATTCCGTGGGCCGCATGGTGAGGTATTCATGCTCGGCGTTGCCGCTGAAGTCCCAATGCTGCTCCATCCGTTGCAGCCAGTAGGGCACCCATCCGCCGTCCGCCTCGACATGAATTACTTTGAGCTTCGGAAATTTCTCGAACACGCCGTACCAGATCAGGCCCGCCATCGCCGCCATCGCCTCGAACGGATGCGACAGGATATGGCCGCTGACGTGGGTGTCCATCCGATCGCCGAAGCCCGGCACCGAAGACGACGCCGACTCGTGCGTCGAAATCGGCTTGCCGATCTGCTCGATCTCGCTCCACAGCGGCAACAGCGCGTCGTCCCACAGATTATGGCCGCCGACCGGATTCGGCCGCATGTAGTAGCTGACGCATCCCAGTTGGGCCGTCCGATGGGCTTCCTTGATCGCCTCTTCGACGTTCTGCATCGGCAGCGCCGCGGCCCAACGCAGCCGTTCCGGCGCGGCGGAAGCGTAATCGGCGGCCCAGTTGTTGTACGCGCGCGCGCAGGCCGCCAGCAGCTTGGTGTCGTTGAATTCCCGCCCGAGCATCTGGCCCGCCACGGTCGGATAGAGAATCTGCACGTCCACGCCTTGCGCGTCCATGTCCTCGAGCCGGCTCTGCGCGCTGAACCCGGTCTTGCTCGCGTGCTCGAAGCGCGCCATCGCCTTTTTCACCGCGTCCAGAAATGCGGGCGCGGCCATCGGATACTTGCCCTTTTCGCGCACGAACGAATCGCCCTCGACCAGAAAGGTGCGGCGGTTCGAGACCGGCGCGCGTCCGACTTTCGGCGCCTGCGATTTGTAGGCGTCCTCGGTATAGCGCTCCCAGAGCCACTCCGGCTCCATCATGTGGGAATCTGTATCGACAATCTTGTAACCGTTGCGCATGTCAGTTCACCTCGATGATGTAACTGCCGAGCCGATTGCGCTTGCGCGCGCGACCGGCCGCTCACAGGCGCGGCAGAACCAGCGCCTTTACTCCCTTGCGATTATGCAACAATTCAAACGCTTCCACCCCATGGTCAAGGTCGAAGCGATGCGTCACCATCGGCTTCAGATCGATCGCGCCCGCCGCGGCCATCGCCACCGCCCGCCGCCAGGTTTCGGGCACGCGCACGCGCGACGGAATAATCTTGACGCCGTGAAAGAACAACGATCGCAGTTCGGCCGCCGGAACGTCCCGCGCCGGCCATCCGAGCTGCACCACTTCGCCGCCGCGTTTCACCAGATGGCGCACCGAATCGAGAAAGCCCGCGGCGTCGAAAACCGCGTCGGCGCCGTGCGGGCCGGCCAGTGCGCGCACCTGATCGGTCCAGTCGCGATCGGAAGCGCACACGGTTTGAAAACCCATCTCGCGCGCCAGCGCCAACCGCTCGGCGTCGGCCGCAAGGCCGGTTATCACGATCGAAGTCGCGCCCAGGGCGCGCGCCGCGATCGCGGTGCACAGGCCGATCGGGCCGGGACCCTCGACAACCACGCTGTCGCCCGCCTTGAGCGACGATTCTTCGATCGCGTGCAGGCCGGTCGCGAACGGCTCCAGCAACGCCGCCTGCTCGAAGTCCATCGATTTCGGCACCACCCAGGAATTCTGCGCCGGCGCGATGCAGTATTCGGCAAAGGCGCCGCCGAGCCGTCCGGGCGTATGGCAAAAATTGTAGCGGCCGGAGAGACACGCGGGACAACGCCCGCACGGTCCGAACGGATCGAGCGCGACGTGATCGCCGACTTTGAAATCGGTCACGCCGGACCCGAGCTCGACCACCTCGCCCGCCGGTTCATGTCCGATTACCGCCGGCATCGACGGCAGCGCGCGTTCCGCGCCCAACTCCCACAGGTAAATATGCAGATCCGAGCCGCAGATGCCGCAGGCGGCCACCTTGACCAGCAGTTCGCCCGGTCCGGGCTTGGGGACGGGCACATCGACGATTTCGACGCCGTGCTCCGGGCGGGTTTTGGCGATCGCCTTCATCTATTTCAACGCCTCCGCAGTTAACTAATACGACTGTGCGCGGGTCCGCGTCAAAACGAATTGCTCGCGATCGCGGCGCGATGTATTTCGAGCGCATCGCGGAGGACGCGCGCCGGGCCGGCCGCGCTCAAATCCAATGGCGCAGCGGCGAACCGCGGTAACGCATCCGCGGCCGGATCAGGCGGTTGTTGGCGTACTGCTCCAGACTGTGCGCAATCCATCCCGCCGCCCGTCCAACCGCGAAAATCGCCGCCGGCATCCCTTGCGGAAACCCCAGCATCCGCACGCACACGGTCAGGTAAAAATCCAGATTGGGCTTGAGCCGCGTGCGTTCCCACACCGCGCGTTCGACTTTGAGCGCGGTCTGATAGAGCGCGCGGCCTTTGCGCGGCGCGGTCGCCTGCGCGACCCGTTTCAGCAACACGGCCCGCGGATCGCCGGCCGGATAGATCGCGTGACCGAAGCCCGGCGGCAACAATCCGCGCTCGCGAAACGATTCCAGACATCGCTCGATTTCGAGTCCCGCCGCCAGCTCGCCGAACATCTTCTCGATCCGATCGCAGGCGCCGCCGTGAATCGGCCCCGAAAGCGAGCAAAGCGCCGCCAGCACGCAGGCGTAGAGGTCCGCCCCCGTGCTCGCGACCACGCGCGCCGCAAAGGTGGAAGCGTTCAGCTCATGCTCGGCGCACGCCACCAGCACCCGATCCAGCGCGGCCCAATCCGCCGGCAGCGATGCGCCCGCGACCCGCTCCAACAGCCGCGCCGCTATTCCGGAGTCGCCTTCGCTTGCCGTTTGTCCGCCGGCGCCGGCCGCAATCGGCATCGCGAGCGGCATCGCGCCGATAATCAACCGCGCCTGATCGAGCCGCGCCCGGCGCGGCAGGCGATGCTCGCCGGCGGCCAGCGCCGGCATCATCACCGCCAGTCTGAGCAGCGGCGGCGCGTCCTCGCCGATCGCGGCCAGCGCCGCGGCGACCGGCTTGGGCAGCCGCGCGAGCGCGATATTCTCGCGCAGATGCTCGACCTCTTCCGGCCGCGGCCGCTCGCCATTCCAAAGCAGCAAACAGACTTCCTCAAAGCTGGCCTCTCCGACCAATTCTTCGATCGGATAACCGCGATAGGCGAGCTGTCCTTCGCTGATTGAACTCACGCCTGATTCGGCGACGATCACGCCCGTGACCGAGGCGTCCGCGGTCGGCTGCGCGATTGTGACCCAGGAACTCGCTTCCGGCAGCGCGCGGGCGCGCACCCCGCGCTCGGGCGCGGTCAAGCCGCGCAATGCTTCAATATCCGAGCGGCGGTAGAGCGCTTGGCGGCCGACTTTCCGGCGGTAGCTTTTGAGCCATCCGCGGCTGACGTAGGCGTAAAGGGTGCCGAGCTTGACGCCCAGATGAGCGGCGGCTTCCGCCGCCGTAAGCATTTTTCCGCCTTCGTCCGCGGGATGTGCGGCCACGCGCCAATCACGCCATCTGAAGGGCCTCGCGTCAAGCGCGGCCGACGGGCTTTGACGCGGGTCAGAACCTCGCTCGACACGGATTGTTCGTCTTCGCCCGCCCGGCTTGACGGTTGCGCCGTCGAACCCGCTATAGTTCGACCGCCGCGCGGCGGTCGCGTTCGGGCCCGCTCTGGACACGTACTGGCGCCGCGGGCGGCATCCGTACAGTCCCGGCCGGCAAAAGGAAAATTACGATGGATTTCGGCACGCTTATCTTTACCAAGCCGCAGCGCGCTATCAGCGACACCAAGCGTATCGAGGATCTCGGCTTCACCACGGCCTGGTTTCCCGATTCACAGATGATATGGGGCGATGTTTATGCCTGTATGGCGCTGGGCGCGGCCAACACCAGCAAAATTCGTCTTGCGACTGGCATATCTGTCGCAAGCAACCGAATTCCGCCGGTGACGGTCCATGCTATCGGCACGATTAACGAAATCGCGCCGGGCCGCGTCATGCTCGGCTACGGCACAGGACACACAGGGCGGCGCGTGATGGGTCTGCCGCCGGTCAAATTCGCCGACTTTCGCGAACAGACGCGCGTCATCCACGAGCTGCTAAAAAACGGTGAAGCGGTCTATAACATTGAAGGTCTGAGCCGCAAAATCCGCTTTCTGCATCGCGACCTTCACTTCATCAACCTCGACGGACCGATTCCGTTTTATGTCGCCGCGAACGGTCCGCGCACGCTCGGATTGGCCGGCGAATTCGGCGACGGCATCATCACGACCGGCGTCGCCACGCCCGAGCGGCTCAAGGCGGTCTTTCGCCATGCCGAGGAGGGGGCGAAAGCGGCGGGCCGCAAACTTGAAAAACGCCTGCCATGCATTTCCCTGACTCATGTCGTCGTAACGCGGCCGGGCGAGCGGCTGGATGCGCCGCGCGTGATGCAAATGGCGGGACCGTGGGTAATCACCTGCCTGCACGCGATCGCCGCGGGCTACGCCAAACCGCGATCGCTGCCGGCGGACGCGCGCAAGGTTTACGACGCTTACGCCGGCTATCTCGCGCATCTGCCCGGTCCGCCGGATGAGCGCTACCTCGAATTGCATAACGGCCATTGCACGTTTGTGCCCGAACGGGAGCGCCGCTTCGTGACGCCGGAGACGATTCGCGCCACGACCATCGTTGGTTCGGCCGAGGAGGTGGTCGCCCAGCTTAAAGTGTTGGAAAGCGGCGGCCTCGACGGCGTGTTCCTCAATCCGCCGCTCGACGGCTTTGAGGAATACGTCGACGAATTCGCGCGTGAAGTGATCCGCCGGATGTGATCGGCCGCGACGAACTGATTTGCAAGCGGAATCGAATTTCAGCACTCGGCGCTGCTGATAAGAGCGCCTTATTGCATCAAATATCGAATAGCAGGATATGATTAACACAACGGTTGCCGGCCACTGAGTTGTGAGCGTTCTGATAACGCCAATCGCGTTCTTTCAGTCGTCCTAATTTACTTTGTCGCTCGCGTCCGATAAGAGATTAGCGTTCGCTGCGGGACTGTCCTTCGCCGCAGCGCAGGATGGCGTTGCTCGAGAGGATTTGGCGGCGCCGAACCCCTGACAGCGAACCATGAGGGAAATGTCGAAGATCCGGGTTGCTATAGTCGGGGTTGGCAATTGCGCCTCATCTCTGCTTCAAGGCCTTGAGCACTACAAACATGCGACGGACGCGTCCCGCACGACGCCCGTCGGGCTCATGCATTACAACCTCGGCGGTTACCGGCCGGACGACATCGAGGTGGTCTGCGCTTTCGATATCGACAAGCGAAAAGTCGGACGGCCGCTGGAGGAAGCCTGCTTCGCCCCGCCGAATAACACCGTCACAATCTGGCGCGATCTGCCCGCCTACGGCGTCTCCGTCGAGATGGGCGAAATTCATGACGGCGTCGCGCCCCACATGCGCAACTATCCGGCCGAACGAACTTTCGTTCCGGCCGAGAACGTAACCCCCGCCAATATCGAGCAGCGGCTCCGCGAAACCGGCGCCGAGGTGATGCTCTGCTATCTGCCGGTGGGCAGCCAGATGGCCGTCGAACGTTATGCGCGCGCTTGCCTCGAAACCGGCGTAAGCCTGCTCAATTGCATGCCGGTGTTTATCGTTTCGAACGAAAAATGGGCGAAAGAATTCGCCGCGCGCAAAATTCCGGTGATCGGCGACGACGTGAAGTCCCAGCTCGGCTCGACGATCCTGCATCGCTCGATCATGAAGCTGTTCGCCGATCGCGGCATCAAGCTCAAGCACACTTACCAGCTCAACACCGGCGGCAATACCGATTTTCTCAACATGCTCGACCGCGCCCGGCTCGGCTCGAAGCGCACTTCCAAGACCGAGGCGGTGCAGAGCGTATTGCCGGAACGGATGCCCGACGTGGACGTGCATATCGGCCCGTCGGATTACGTGCCCTGGCAGAACGATAACAAAGTCTGCTTCCTGCGCATCGAGGGCGAAGGCTTCGCCGGCATTCCGATCGAGATGGAATTGCGGATGTCGGTGCAGGATTCGCCAAATTCCGGCGGCGTGGTGGTCGACGGAATCCGCTGCCTGAAGCTGGCCCGCGACCGCGGTATCGGCGGGCCGCTCTATTCGATCTCGTCCTATACGATGAAGCATCCGCCGGAGCAGCTTCCCGACGATATCGCGCGCGAACGCGTCGAGCAGTTTATCGCCGGCGAACGCGACCGCTAATCCGGCCCGGCGCCAAGCTTTCGCCGGAGTTCGCTTCCGATCGGCGGCGTTTGCCTATCCGATCCGGATATGAGAATTTTCGCTGGCGGGCGAGGGCTTTCCCCGGACGGCGGGCGGGCCGCGCCTCTTCCATCGCCTCGCCGCCAGGCGACGGAGCGCAACTGGCGGCTTCATCGAAATCAGAAGCGGAGGCCATCATCATGGGAGTTTTGAGCGGATATAAAATTGTCGAATTCGCGGGAATCGGGCCGGCGCCGATGTGCGCGATGCTGCTGGCGGATATGGGCGCCGAAGTCTTGCGCATCGACCGCGCCGAAGACGCCAAGCTCGGCATCTCGATGGACGTGAAGTACAGCCTGCTCAATCGGGGCCGGCGCTCGGTCGCGATCGATCTCAAATTGCCCGAGGGGCGCGCGGCCGCGATGCGGCTGGTGGAAAAGGCCGATGCGGTGCTGGAAGGTTTCCGGCCGGGCGTGATGGAGCGGCTGGGTCTCGGTCCCGACGAATGCTTCAAGCACAATCCCAAAGTGGTGTACGGCCGCATGACCGGATGGGGTCAGGACGGGCCGCTGGCGCACGCCGCCGGCCACGATATCAACTACATCGCGCTGAGCGGCGTGCTCGCGTCGATCGGCCGCGACGGCGGAGCGCCGGTGCCGCCGCTCAACCTGACCGGCGATTTCGGCGGCGGCGGACTTTACCTCGCCCTCGGCGTGGTGGCCGCGTTGCTCGAAGCGCAGAAATCGGGCAAGGGCCAGGTAATCGACGTCGCGATGGTCGATGGCGCGGCGTCGCTGCTGACTTCGATTTACGGAATGCACGCGGCCGGAATGTGGGTCGATCGGCGCGGCGAGAATATCCTCGACACGGGCGCGCATTTCTACGACGTTTACGAGACCAGCGACGGCGAGTACGTCTCGATCGGATCGATCGAAGGAAAATTCTACGCCGAACTGTTGCGCCTGACCGGCTTGGAAGGCCAAGAATTGCCGCGCCAGATGGATCGCAAGCAATGGCCGGCGTTCAAGAAAAAACTGACCGAGGTCTTCAAAACCAAGAGCCGCGCCGAGTGGTGCAAAATCATGGAGGGCAGCGAAGTCTGCTTCGCCCCGGTCCTCAACATGGCGGAAGCGCCCAAGCATCCGCATAACGTCCATCGCGGAACCTTCGTCGAGGTCGAAGGCGTGCCGCAACCGGCGCCCGCTCCGCGCTTCAGCCGCACGCCGAGCGCGATTCAGCGTCCGCCCGCGCGGCCGGGAGAACATACCGAGGAGGCGATGCGGGATTGGGGCTTCAGCGCCGCCGAGCTTGAAAAGCTGCGCGGCGCCGGCGCGATCGGCGTGCGCCAGTAAATTCCGCGACGCATCGCGGATTTATCCGCGATGCGTCGCTAGGGCCGATAAGAAAGCTCCGCACAAACCTGTTCGCCATCCTGAGCGGAGCGAAGAATCCCGGCGCGGCGCCTTTTTCCCGGCCGGGTTTATTTCGAGAAAGTGCGGATGTAGGCGATAAGATCGTCAACCTGCGCGGGCGTGAGCTTCTTGCCGAACGCGGGCATCCGCAGCGATTTGTCCATCGCGGCGCCGCCCTGCTCGATGATGTTGCGCAGGAAGACGTCGGGATGCTCCGACATGTCCTCCTTGTCGGTCCAATCGCCCGGCGGCGGCGAAAGATGTTCGGCGGCGACGGCGGGACCGTCGCCCTTGCCGTCGGTCCCATGACATTTCACGCAGTTCTTGAGCGCCAGCGCGCGCCCGGCGGTCACATCGCCGGCGGCGCCGGCGATGTGCGCAGGACCCATCGCGAAGACCGCGGCGAATGCGACCGCCAGCCGCGCGATCGTCGAAGAGCGGATTTTAAGCGGCGTCATCGTAGTGTGGCGTCCCCTGAATAAGTTTGCGCTCCGCATCTATCTTGCGCTGCGCGTGGATGCCCGGATCAAGTCCGGGCATGACCAACTCTGTGCGTCATTGCCGGGCCCAGACCCGGCAATCCATCGCTTGCCGCCCCGCGCTGGGCGGCCTGCGCGCCGAGCCGACAAGGCATCAGGCGCAAGTTATTTGCGGGACGCCACAGTAGCACTTTGCTAACAAAATCTTTCGGCGTGGTTCAACCGAAGCGGAATTTCGTTTCGGTCAAGGCGTCAGCATGAGTTTTCCGACCGAGCGCCGATCCAGCAGAATACGATGCGCCGCGGCGGCCTCCGCGAGCGGAAACCGGCCGCCGATCGGCACGGTGAGTCGGCCTTCGCGAATCAGCCGGAAACAATCGTCAAGCCCGCGCCGCATCACCTCCCGGTTATTGTATATCTGCGGCAGCACGAAGCCGCTGACGGTCAGCGATCGCTCGAACAGCCGCATCGGATCGATCGGTCCGGGCGCGCCGCCCGCGCGTCCATAAAGGATCGAATGGCCAAACGGCGCGAGGCAGCGCAGGCCCGCGGCGAAGGTCGGCGCGCCGACCGCGTCAAGGATGAGATCGGCGCCGCGGTTGGCGGTAAGCCGCATCGTCTCGGCGGCGAAATCCTGTGTCGCGTAATCGATCGTTTCGTCAGCGCCGTAGCGGCGCGCGAACTCCGCTTTTTCCGCGCTGGAGACCGTGCCGATTACCCGCGCTCCGCAGGCTTTGGCGATCTGCACGGCCGCGATTCCCACCGCGCCCGCCGCGGAATGGACCAGCACCGTCTCGCCCGCATGCGCCGAATGCAGAGTGCGCAGCATGTGCCACGCCGTGAGCATCGCGATCGGCAGCGCCGCGCCCTGCTCGAAGTCCATGTAATCGGGCAGCGGAATCACGCGCGTGCGGCGAATCAGCGTGAAATCGGCATACGCGCCCATCCCGATATATGCTACGCGCATGCCGGGACTGAAATCGGTCACGTCGGGCGCGACCGCCTCGACCACGCCGGCGGCCTCCATTCCGGGCGTGTCGGGAAATACGGGCCGCACGATATATTCGCCGCGGGTGAAGAACGTATCCGCGAAATTGACCGCGATCGCGCGATTGCGCACGAGCACGGTGGACGGCTTCAACTCCGGCCGCGGCGCCTCGGCCGGATACATCACTTCGGGACCGCCCAGCCGATCGAAATGAATCGCTTTCATGCTGCTAATTCCTCCTGCTGCGGCGTCTCGCGAATAAGTTTGCGCCGGGCGGCGAATCGGGATTCTTCGCCCGCATCCTTCGCTGCGCTCAGGACCGGTTCAGAATGACCTGATGAAGCGTTTTGGTTGTCATTCTGAGCGAGGCTGCCGAGCGAAGAATCCCGCGCCGCGGTGATTCCTTCGTCAAGTTATCAACGGAACGCCACACTACTTCCTCGCGCGGAATTTTCGCTTGCGCCGTCTTAACCGCTGACGGCGCCGAAAGGCAAACCCGCCGCACCATTACCGATTGGAACCGGCGGCGCAACGTGCAAGGATTCTCGACGGATTCAAGGAGCCAACGAGCATGCGCCGCGACATTTTCACCGCAGAACATGAGATGTTCCGCGATCAGGTAAAACGCTTCGTCGAAGCCGAAATCGTTCCGCAAATCGAAGTCTGGAACCGCAACGGGATGAGCGATCGGGAAAGCTGGCGCAAGCTGGGCGCGACCGGTTTCCTTGGCGCCAACGCGCCGGCGGAGTACGGCGGCGGCGGAGTGGATTTCCTCTACGACGCGATCGTGATCGAAGAGATGGCGCGGGTGCGCGCGCATGGTCTGATGATGGGTCTCCATTCGGACATCATCATGCCGTATATCGCGACCTATGGATCCGACGAGCAAAAGCGCCGCTATCTTCCGGGCGCAATCTCGGGCGACCTTATACTCGCGATCGCGATGACCGAGCCGGGCACCGGTTCCGACCTCGCCGCGGTCCGCACGACGGCGCGGCGCGACGGCGACAGCTACGTGATCAACGGCTCGAAAATTTTTATTTCCAACGGCCAGATCGCCGACGCCATCGTGGTCGTCGTCAAGACCAATCCCGACGCCAAACCGGCGCATCGCGGCGTCAGCCTGATTCTGGTGGACGCGAACGCGCCCGGCTTCGTGCGCGGACGCAAGCTCGAGAAGCTCGGCCTCAAGGGACAGGACACCAGCGAACTGTTCTTCGAGGATTGCCGCGTGCCCGCGGGAAACCTGCTCGGACGCGAGGGCGAAGGCTTCAAGATGCTGATGGAAAAACTCCAGCAGGAGCGGCTGGTCTGCGCGATTCAGGCGATCGCCAGCGCGCGGCGCTGCCTTGACGACACGATCGATTACGCCAAAGGCCGGCGCGCCTTCGGCCAGCCGATCGCGGCGTTTCAGAACACGCAATTCAAGCTCGCCGAAATGGCCACGGAGGTCGAAATCGGCCAGAGTTTCGTGGACCGGCTGATGGCGGCGCACGCGCGCGGCGACGAGGTCGTGACCGAAGTCAGCATGGCGAAATGGTGGACCACGGAACTGCTCAAGCGCGTCGCCAGCCAGTGCCTGCAACTGCACGGCGGCTACGGTTTCATGCTGGAATATCCGGTCTCGATGGACTACGCGGACGCGGCGGTGCAATCGATTTACGCCGGCACCAACGAAATCATGAAGGTGATTATCGCGCGCCGGATGGGACTCGAATCGCGCGGTTGAGGTCCGGCGGATCGAATCCGGACCGGCTACGGGCGCAACCGGGCGAGCAGCGTTTCCGCGCGCTGCAAATCGCGGGTGCCGAAGCCTTCGGTAAAGCGCGCGTAAACAGGCGCGAGCACGGAGCGGGCTTCGTCGCGCCGCTGCTCGCGCGCCAGCATCCGGGCGAAACTGGTCGCGGCCCGCAACTCCCATGACAGCGCGCCCTGCGCGCGCGCGACTTCGAGCGCGGATCGGAACATCCGCGCCGCTTCCGCCCGATTTTCCGATCCGCGCAGCAGCAGCACGCCGCGCATCCGCCACAGTTCGGCTTCGTACATCCGCGCGCCGGCGGTTTCGAGATACGACGCGCATTCATCGATCGCGGCGAGTCCGCGCTCGAATTTGCCGGCGACCAGGCAGGCGCCGGCCAGCAGCAGCAATCCGTAGTGATACACAAGGTCGCCGCCGGCGGCGTGAAGCGTTTCAAGTCCGCGCAGCAGCATCGCTAACCCTTCCTCGGTCTGGCCGGATTCGATCAGGTCGCGGCCCAGCGACATCTCTCCGGCGCCCAGCCATTGGGGAAAACCGTACGCGCGCGAAGTCTCCAGCAGCGCTTCGCAATTCGCGCGCAGCGAGGCGTAATCGCCGGTCAGGTCGCCGACCGCGATCGAATACTGCAGCGCCATCGCGACGCTGAACGGACGGCCAAGCCGTTCGGCCAGCCGCTGCGCCTCAGCGGCGCGAGCGCGGGATTGATCCGGATAGCCGCAAACCCACAGCGCCCACGCCAGATGGCATCGGCTGGGAACGACGGCCGCGTATGACATCGGGAGAAAAACATCGATGTCGGCATCGTAAATGGCGACGGCCGACTCCAGCCGTTCGCGCCCGCGATGCGGATCGCCGGACCATAGCGCGGTCGCGCCGATCGCGACATGGCCGCCGGCCGTGGCCATCGGATCGCCGGCAATGAACGCCGTCGTCTCGATCCGTTCCGCGAGCGCGAACGCGTCGCCCATATGCCCGCGCGCGAACGATACGCCCCACAGGCCGATCAGCACCGGCACAATCTCGGGCGTGTCGCCGAGCTGCGCGGTCAGGTCCGCGGCGCGCCGCAGAATTTCCGGAAACTCCGCGTCGAGGTAGCCGCGCACGGCGAGCAGCGCCATCCCGAAGGTCGCGTAGAGGCGCAACTCGCGGAGCGCGCGCGAACGCGAATCCGGAATCGCGGGCACCAGCTCCAGCGCGGCCCTGACGTTGCGGATGGCGTCGTCATAGGCGGACCGGAGGCGCGCCTGCTCGGCGGCGCGCTCGAAATAATCGACCGCCTTTTGCGCGTTGCCGCCGCGCCCGTAATGATTGGCGAGGTCGGCCAGGTAGTCGTCGAGACTTGCGGCGTAAAGCTCCTCGATCGCGGCGGCGGCGCGTTCGTGAATCTGGCGGCGGCGTTCGACCAGCAGCGAATCGTAGGCGACTTCCTGGGTCAGCGCGTGCTTGAAAAAATATTCGGCGTCGACCGGCGCGGGCTGCTCGAAAATGAATTCGCCGGCCTGCAACTCCGCCAGCATCTCCGACAACGTCGCTTCATCGATCTGCGCGACGCGCCGCGCCAGCCGCATCCGGAATTGCTTGCCGACCACCGCCAGGGTTTGCAGCAAATCCTTGTGCGCGGGCGCGAGGCGATCGATGCGCGCGGCGAGAATTCCTTTCACCGTCGGCGGCACGCGGATCGACTGCAGCGGCTTCGCCAGCGCGGCCGCTCCGGCAAGGTTGCGGACCAGCACCCCCTGTTCGAGCAGCGCCTGAAACATCTCCTCGATGAACAGCGGATTGCCTTCGGTGCGTTCGATTATCAGCCGCTTGAGCGGTTCGAGATCGGGGCCGCCGCCCACCAGCGCATCCACCAGTTCGCGCGCGTTTTCAGCGCCGAGCGGCTCCAGCGGGATTTCGGCGTAATTCGCGCGGCCGCGCCAATCGTGCGCGTAACCGGGCCGGTAATTGACCATCAGCAAGATGCGCGCGGAGCCGATCGAACCGGCGAAATGATCGAGCAGCGCCTGCGATTCGTCGTCGATCCAATGAAGGTCCTCAACCATCACCGTCAGCGGCTGATTGAGGCTCTCGCGCATCAGGATGCGCTTGATCGCGTCGTGCGTGCGCTGGCGGCGCACGGCGGCGTTCATTCCGTCCATCGCGGATTCCGCGCCGGAAATCCCGAGCAGTGCGAAGACGAACGGCAGCGCGTCTTCGAGCGAGCGATCGAGCGCGAGCAGTTTCCCCGTGACTTTTTCGCGCCGCGCACGCTCGTCGTCGCCCGCGGCGATGCCGAAATAACCGCGCATCAGGTCGATGATCGGCAGGTATGCCGAAGCGCGGCCGTAGGACGACGAATACGCCTCGAGCGTGAGCCATCCGCCCTGATTCGTCCGCTTGAATTCGTGGAACAGGCGTGATTTGCCGACGCCGGCGTCGGCCACCACCGCGACTGTCTGGCCGTCGCCGCCCGCGGCGAGCGCCGCGGACCGCCGTATCCGATCGAGTTCGGCGCGGCGTCCGACGAAACGCGAGAAGCCGCGGCTCGCGGCGCGCTGCAGGCGCGTGCGGAGCGCGCCGACGCCGGCGATCTCGAACACTTCCAGCGGTTCGGAAACGCCCTTGATGCGCGCGGCGCCGAGCGGTTTGGTCTCGAAATACCCCGAAATCAATTTTTGCGTCGGCTCGGCGACGACGATCGAACCCGACGGCGCCAGGGTTTGCATTCGCGCCGCCAAACCCATCGCATGTCCGATCGGCGTGTATTCCGTCCGTTCCGCGCCGGTCTGAATCGAACGGATCACCGCCTCGCCGGTGTTCACGCCGATTCGGATTTCGACCGGCGGATCGCCCGCTTCGCGCAGGCGCGCGGCGTACTTGCGCATCTCTTCCTGCATCCGCAACGCGGCGAAGAGCGCGCGCTGCGGATGGTCTTCATACGCGACCGGCGCGCCGAACAACGCGAAAATGCCGTCGCCGGTGGACT
>JAJXZF010000053.1 GCA_021780225.1 Deltaproteobacteria bacterium
TCTGGAAATGAAGGGCGGGCCCAAAAGCTGATATCAGAACAACGCCGCCATCAACTCTGGGACGAGACCAAACCGATGAGCTAATAACCAAGCCTCAAACCGTCCACTGAAACGGGGTAGCTCCAAAGCGCCCATAACCCATTCGAGATAACCAAGAAGCGGACCGTCTCCGTTCGGATCAATTCGATCCTGCAAGTTTCGCCACAGAACTACGAGGTTCATTGGACCGAGGAGACACGCGATTGGGCGGCGGCGCGAAGGAGCGGTATCCGCTATAATCAGATAAGGAGCGGCGGCGGAGCCTGTTTTGACAGGCGCAATGCCGCTATGATTCGCCATTCGGAGTCACGCGAATGATCGCCATCATCGATTACCGGGCCGGAAACCTGACCAGCGTCGCCAGCGCGCTCGGCCATCTGGGCCATCGCGCGGAAATCACCGACCGGCCCGAGGCGATCCGCACGGCCGAGCGCGTGATCCTGCCTGGCGTCGGCGCGGCCGGCGCAACGATGGAAAATCTCCGCAATCTCGGTCTCGATCGGGTCCTGCGCGACGAAGTGATCGTCGCGGGCAAGCCGTTTCTGGGTATCTGCATCGGAATTCAGGTGCTGTTCGAGCGTAGCGAGGAGGACGCGGCCGACTGCTTAGGGATCATCCCGGGCCGCGTGGTTCGTTTTCCTCATTCTGTCGATGGCCGGCCGCTCAAGGCGCCGCAAATCGGATGGAACCGCGTGCGCCAGACCCTGCCTCATCCGCTGTTCGCGAACGTGCCCGACAACTCGCATTTCTATTTCGTCAATTCCTATTATCCCGTGCCCGACGATCCGGCGGTGACGATCGCGACCAGCGACCACGGCGTAATCTTCACCGCGGCGGTCGCGCGCGGCAACGTGATGGCGACGCAGTTCCATCTGGAGAAAAGCGGTCCGATGGGGCTCAGGATGCTGGATAATTTCTGCCGGATGGAGTTCTGACGCGATGCTGGCGAAGCGGATAATTCCGTGCCTCGATGTGCGCGCCGGCAAGGTCACCAAGGGCGTGCAATTCCTGAACAACGTCGATGTCGGCGATCCGGTGGCGATGGCGCGCTATTACTACGAGCAGGGCGCGGACGAAATCGTTTTTTACGATATCACCGCGTCGAATGAACGGCGCGGAATCATGCTCGAGGTGGTGCGCGCGGTCGCGCGCGAGATTTTCATACCGTTCAGCGTTGGCGGCGGCTTGCGCACCGTCGAAGATCTGCGCGCGGCGTTGCTGGCGGGCGCCGAGAAGGTTTCGATCGATTCGGGCGCGGTGCGCAATCCGCGGATTATCGCGGAGGGGGCGCGCGCTTTCGGCAGCCAGTGCATCGTGCTCTCGATGCAGGTGAAGCGGCGGCCGATCAGCGCGGAATTTCCCTCGGGATGCGAAGTGGTGATCGACGGCGGACGCACTCCCACCGGCCGCGACGCTTTCAATTGGGCGCGCGAAGGCGAGGCGCTGGGCGCGGGCGAGCTGTGCATCAATTCGATCGATCAGGACGGCGCGAAGTCCGGCTACGATCTTGAAATCACGCGGATGATTGCGGACGGGGTGGGAATTCCGGTAATCGCTTCGGGCGGCGCGGGCGAACCGCGCCATCTGCTGGAAGGATTCACGGCGGGCGGGGCGGACGCGGCGATCGTCGCCTCGATCGTCCACTATGGGGAGTATCCGATACCGGCGTTGAAGCGGTACTTGCGCGCGCATGGAGTCGAAGTGCGCGACGCGCCGGAGATGGAAAGGAGCGCCAATTGAAAATCGCGCTGGTGGTTGCGGACTTTAACTTCGACGTGACGTCGCTGATGGCCGAGCGGGCGCGCCGGCACGCCGAATTTCTTGGCGCCGAGGTCGCGCGGGTCGTCCATGTGCCGGGCGTCTTCGATATGCCGCTGGCGGTCAAGAAGCTGCTCAAGCGCAAGGACGTCGACGGCGTCGTGATGATCGGCGCGGTGATCAAGGGCGACACCGGGCACGACGAGGTGATCGCGGGCGCGACGGCGGGCGCGGCGGTCGATCTTTCGCTCGAATTCGACAAACCGGTCGGCTTGGGCGTGACCGGGCCGGGGATGGATCGGATGCAGGCGCTCGATCGGATCGACAACGCCAAACATGCGGTGGAATCGGTCGTGCGGATGATTCGCGAGCTCAAAGAACTGGATTAGTCCGGCGCCTGTTAAGAAATCCGCATAACGCGCGTTGATGGTTCAGTAACCTCTTTCTATACTCGTGCGCGTGGCGGCGACTGCGGGCGGGAGCGGAATCCTGGAACGGCAGACCTTTTCGACGCGCGCGGCCGCGCGCATCCTTGCAGTTTCTCCGGATCGGATTCGTTATTGGGTGAAGCGGCGGCTGGTGGCGCCATCGGCGGCGCGGGGCCGGCGTTTCCGTTTCGATTTCAACGATCTGCTGCTGATGCGGATGGCAAAGGAGTTGCTCCCGCCGCGGCGGCGGCTGGGCGCGCTCAAACGCTATGTCGAAGATGCGCGCAGCGCCGAACCGATGCGGCCTTCGCCGCGCGCGCTCAAGCTGCACAACGACGACGGCCGCATCGTGATGCGCGAAGGCGATGCGCTGTTCGAGATCGAAACCGGCCAGTTGCTGCTGCGTTTCGGCGGGCGGCGCCCGTCCGGCAAGGTCGAAGATCGCTTCGGACCGGCGCGCGTGCGCGAACGGTTCGAAGAAGCGCGCCGGCTGGCGGAAACCGATCCGCTGCGCGCGCTGAAACTCCATAGCGAATTTCTCGAACGCGAGCCGCGCGATTTCGCAGCGCATCTGCGGATGGCCGCGCTGCTGGAGGGCGAAAGCGACTTGACCGGCGCGCTGCGCCATCTGTTGGGCGCCGCGGTGCTGGCGCCCGCCAACGCCGAAGTGAATCTAAGGCTCGGCGCGCTCTATCGGCGGCGCGACGACGTTGAAACCGCACTGCAATGCTTCGAGCGCGCGGCGCAATGCGACCCGCTCTCGATCGAAGCGCATCGCAACCTCGCCGAACTGTACGAAAGCGCGGGCCGCCGGCGCGACGCCGAACGCCATCTGGTGACGCTCGATCATCTTTGCCGCGGCGGCGGTTGATCGCGGCCGACGGCGTCAGAGTTCGTCTTCGGGCTTGACCGCGCGAAACTGCGCGAGCAGCAATCCGTCATAAATCAGCTTGCAGAGGCCGCCAAACACCAGCGGCCATCCGAACGGCGACGCTTCGAGCAAAGCGCCGGCGGGCAGCGGCGCGAGCGCGCTGGCGAGGCTGCGCGGCACGTTGGTCACGCTTGCGGCGGCGGCGCGCTCTTCGGGAGGAACAACCGCCATCACGTAGGATTGCCGCGCCGGCACGTCCATCGAGGACAGCGAGGCGCGCGCCAGCAGGAAGCCGAGCGCGAAACGCACGTCGGTCATCGCGCCCGCGGCCATCAGGAATAGATTCGCCGGAATATGCGTCCACGCCATCGTGTTGATCCGTCCGAAGCGAGCGGCGATGCGCGGCGACAGCAATTGCGATACGGCGCCGAGCAGGCTGGCGAAAAAGAAAAACCATCCGGCGGCCTGCAACGACAGATGGAAACGGCGGAAGAGCCAGAGCGCCAGCAGCGATTGAATCGCCAGTCCGCCGCCGAACGCGTCGAGGCAGAAGAGCGCGGAGAGCCGCATTACGATGCCGCGCGATTTTTCGAGCGGCCGGGCGCCGTTGGAGGGCGGTTCGCGTTCGATCGCGGGCGTCATCGCAAGATATACCAGCGCCGCGAGCACGCCGATCGACGCATAGAAGACGAAGGCGCAGCGTTCCGCGGAAGCGAGCGGAAGCCGCGCGTGGCGCGCCGCGATCGCCGGCAGGCCGCTCAACAGCGCGCCGATCGCGCCCGCGCCGGCGCCCGCGACGTTGTAAATGGAGAATACTCTGGTCATGTCCTGCGCGGCGACGGTCTCGGCCAACGCGGCCTGTTCGATCGGCAGAAAGAGGCTTACGTCGCCGGCGGAAGGATTGAGCGTGCCGGCGACCGCGATCGCGAACAGCGGCCAGAACGCGGTGACTGACGCGAATCCCGCGCCCGTCGCGATCATCAATAGAGCCGCGCCGAGCAGTACGCGGCGGCGGCCGAGGCGATTCGCCGCCAGGCCGATCCAGAGCGTGAGAGCGGCCGAACCGATCAGGGTGCCGAAAACGATCGCGCCAATGCGGGTGGCGCTGAAACCGATCGCGGAAAGATAGCTGGGCAAAATCACGCTGACGGCGCCGTCGGCCAGGCCGCGCAGCGCGCGCGTCGCAATCAGCCGCAACGAATCGGAACTGGTTGAGCGCGGAATCATTCGCGTGGGAGATTCACGGATGGCGGACTCTCCCGCCGAAATGCGTCGAGGTTGAATCCGCGCGTCCGCGAACGATAGTCTTCGCAAGAGGGAACGATTCGCGAGCGGAGCCGCTTTCGCGGCTCGCCGAACAAGGCGCAAATTTTGCGGCGCATCCTGAGAAATTAGCACGCGCGCCGCATCGCGCCAGCGCCCGCGGAGATTGAAATCGTCCGCGCTGGAGCCGAGGCCGCTTGAACGCTTTAGATTTTCCGGAACTCTATTTTCTGCTCGATTCCTCGGGCGCGCTGATCGCTTTTCAGGAAAAGGACCAGTCGTGGGCTGGGGCGCTGGCCTTTTCGAGCGAGGAACGGGCGCACGCCTTCGTCAAACAAAGCCGGCTCGAGGCCGCGGAAATCGCCGCGATCGCGACTTCCGATCGCGAAAGCGTCGCGGCGCTGATCGCGTCGATCAAACGCCGGCCGATTCGCTACTTGCTGCTCGATCTCGATTATCGCACCGGCGCGTGCCAACAAGTCGATTTCGCCGGCGACGGATTCGGCCCGATCCGCGAGCGGCGGTTCAACGCCGCGCACGATCATGGCTGAGGCCGCGCCCGCCGCGCCGGGAATCGCCGAGATCGAGGCGGCGCGCGCGCGCATCGCCGCTTTGGTCCATCCGACTCCGCTGATGCGCAGCGCGACGCTCGACCAGAAGATCGGCGCCGAAGTTTATCTCAAGCCCGAAAATCTCCAGAAGACCGGATCGTTCAAAATTCGCGGCGCCGCGAATCGAATCGCGGCGCTCACGCCCGCCGAAGCGGCGCGCGGAGTGATCGCAGCTTCGGCCGGAAATCATGGCCAGGCGCTCGCCTGCGCCGCACGCCTTGCGGGCGTGCGCGCGACGATCGTAATGCCGCGGACGGCGGCGATCGCCAAAATCGATGCGACGCGCGCATACGGTCCCGAAGTCGTGCTCGCCGGAACCGACTATCCGGAGGCGCGCGCGGCGGCGGAGGAGCTGCGCGCCCGCGGCGGCGCGGTTTTCGTCGACGCCTACGACGATCCGTTCGTGATCGCCGGTCAAGGAACGGTGGGACTGGAAATTGCGGAGGAACTTGAGCCGGACGCCGTGCTTGTGCCGGCCGGCGGAGGCGGATTGCTCGCCGGAATCGCGGCGGCGCTGGCGGCGGCGTCCCCGCGCACTGAAGTGATCGGCGTCGAAGCGGCGGGGTCGCCGCAACTCAGCGCCAGTCTGGATGCGGGCGCGGCGTCGTCGATCGTGCGCGCGGTGGACACGATCGCGGATGGGCTTGCGACGGGGCGAATCGGCGCGATTCCCTTCGATATTATCCGCAAACATGTGCGGCGCGCCGTGACCGTCGATGATTTCGAAATTGGCGAAGCGGTGCTGCTGATGCTCGAGCGGCTTAAATTGCTGACCGAAGGCGCGGGCGCGACGGCGCTGGCGGGCGCGCTTAAAATCCGCGACGAACTAAAAGGCAAGCGCGTCGTGCTGTGCATCAGCGGCGGCAATATCGACATCAATCTGCTCGATCGGATTATCGGCTACGGATTGTCGAAAGCCGGCCGCTTGACCAGCTTCACGCTCGACTTGCACGACCGCCCCGGCGAACTGCGCAAGCTGCTCGATCTGATCGGCGCGACCGGCGCGAATATCCGATCGATCGGCCACGACCGCACGCGCCGCGATATCCCGATCGGAAGCGCGCGCGTCACGCTTGAAATCGAGACTCGCGGCCACGACCATCGCGACGAACTCCTCGCGCGGCTGCGCTCCGGCGGATATCAGATCGCCGCGGACCTTTGACCGGCTGAAGCCGAAATAATCCTTGCCACTCGGCGCGGCTCCGCTATGCTGGCGGAAGGCGCGCAGGGTCGCGCCTGAGAGCTAAGCACATGGATTTGAACTACACGCCGGACGAAGAAGCGTTTCGCCGCCAAGTGCGGAACTGGCTCGATGAAAATATTCCAGACAGCGGCCTGCGCGGCGTCGATCGGAACGCCGATCGTGACAAGAGCACGCTGGAAAAAATGAAAGCCTGGCAGCGCCGCGTCCATCAGGCCGGCTATCTCGCCCTGTCATGGCCGAAAGCATACGGCGGCCAGGCGATGGACCCGGTGCGGCAGTCGATCGCGAACGAAGAGATGGTGCGCACGCGCGCGCCGGCCCTGATCGGCGCGATGGGAATTTCGATGGTTGGGCCGACGCTGATCGCCTGGGGCGACGACGAGCAGAAGGCGCGTTATCTGCCCAAAATCCTGGCGGCGGAGGAAATCTGGTGCCAGGGTTATTCCGAACCCGGATCGGGTTCGGACCTGGCCTCGCTGCGCACGCGCGCGGAAATCGAGGGCGACGAATTCGTCGTCAATGGCCAGAAGGTATGGACGTCCAACGCGCATTTCGCCGACATGATGTTCTGCCTGGTGCGCACCGACCCCGACGCGCCCAAGCATCGCGGCATCTCCTACATCCTGATCGACATGAAAAGCCCTGGCATCACGGTCAAGCCGCTGGTGCAGATGACGGGCGATCGCGGCTTCAACGAAGTTTTTTTCGACAACGTTCACGTCCCGCGCCGGAACCTGGTCGGCAAGCTGAACGAGGGCTGGATGGTCGCCAACGCCACCCTCTTTCACGAGCGCAACATGCTCGGCTCGACCACGACCACGCAGATGCTCTTCAATCGGCTGAAGGCGCTGGCCGCCGGGACGATGCGGAGCGGACGGCCCCTGTCCGAGGATCCGGTCTTCCGGCAGCGGCTTGCCGACCTGGAAATCCGCGTCGAGGCGATGAAGTATCACATGCTGCGCCAGCTTACCGACTCGATACGCGGGCGTAATCCCGGCCTTGGCGCATGGGTCAACAAGCTGGTCGGAACGGAGTTGAACCACGATCTCGCGACCGCCGCGATGGAGGCGATGGGCGATTACGCATTGCTCGCGCGCGACGACGGCCACGCGCTGGATCGCGGCTTCTGGCCCTACGAATGGATGTTCACGCTGGGACTCGTGATCGGCGGCGGCACCTCGCACATCCAGAAAAATATTATCGCCGAGCGCGGCCTGAAACTGCCGAAATCGCGCTGAGCGGGGCGCGACCGGCGGAATGGAATTACGACGATGGACTTTGGCCTGACCGAAGAACAGGAACAATTGCGCGAAAGCGCGCGTCATTTTCTCGCGGGCGAATGTCCCGCGGCGAAAATGCGCGAGATCGCCGCGGACGCCGCGGGATTCTCGCCCGAACTGGAGCGCAAGATTGCGCAACTCGGATGGCCGGGCCTGATCGTTCCGGAACAGTTCGGCGGCGCCGGTCTGGGAATGCTCGACATGGCCGTGCTGCTCGAGGAATGCGGCTACGCGGCGATGCCGGGACCGTTCCTGTTTTCGGCGGCGATCGCGGCCTACGCCCTCGCCGCGGGCGGCGGCGAAGAGCTCAAAACCCGCTGGCTCAGGCCGCTCGCGGCCGGCGCGGCGGCCGGCGCGCTCGCGATGGTCGAGGCCAACGACGGACTGGCGCCGTCCGATTTCGCCACCGCCGCCCGGACCGCGCCCTCCGGCGCCGTGATCAACGGCGTCAAGATGTTCGTGCCGTATGCGCAATCGGCAAGTTTTTTTGTGGTTGCGGCGCGCACCGGAGCCGGCGGCCGGGAGGCCGGATTGTTCGTTGTTCCGGCGGACGCGCCCGGCGTCAAAGTCCGTCCGCTCAAAGCGCTCGATCTGACACGCCGGTTCGCGATCGTCGAGTTCGACGGCGTGCTCGCGCCGCCCGAATCGCAATTACAAGGCGCCGCCGATCTTTACGAGCGCGTGCTGGGCGCGGGCGCGATCGCAATCGCCGCGGACTCGATCGGCGGCGCTCAGCGCGTGCTCGACATGGCGGTCGAATACGCAAAAGTGCGCGAGCAATTCGGCAAACCGATCGGATCGTTTCAGGCGATCAAGCACGCCGCCGCGGAGATCGTCGCCGACCTCGAACCGGCGCGCGCGCTGACGTGGTACGCCGCCTATGCCTTCGACGCGCTGCCGCGCGAAGCCGCGCGGGCGGTCGCGATGGCCAAGGCGCGCGCGTGCGACGTTTACAGCCGCGCCGCCGACAAAGCGGTCCTGATGCACGGCGGAATCGGTTTCACCTGGGACCACGATATCCACTTCTGGTTCAAGCGCTCGCGCATGAACGAGAGCCTGTTCGGCGCCCCGCCGTTCCATCGCGAGCGCGTCGCCGCGCTCGGCGGTTACTGATTGCGAACCGCATCGCGGCGTCATTCGGCGCCGCGATGCGCGATCTCTTCATGGCCCGGACCGGGATCGCCCTCGTGCAGCCACTGATCGGCCGACGCGGATGATTCTCCGGAAATCGCATACGCGCAGGCCGCGCCGATCAGGCTTGGAATGATGTACGGATGGCCGCCGGTGGTTTCCGCGACAAACACCACGGCGGTCAGCGGCGCCTTGTAGCCCGCGGCGATAAACGCCGCCATCCCGACCGCCGCATAGAGGTTCAATCCCGCGGTATTTCCGATCGCGTGGCCAAAGACACGCCCCAGCGCTCCGCCGGCCAGGAACAATGGCACGAACATCGCGCTGACGCCGCCCGTTCCGAGTGAGAACAGCGTCGCCGCCAGCTTGAGCGCCGCGAAGCAAATCAATTCGCCGGAAGGATATGAATTCCACAAGATTTTGTGCGCGGCTTCATAGTTCGGACCGATCGGAATCAAGCCGCCCGGATAAAGCGTAACGAACAGCAAGCCGCAAAATCCCGTCAACGCTCCGCCGATTACGAGCTTTTTGGTATGCGACATGGGCGAATTGACGACGAACTTCCGCGTGCGCCGGAAGAGCGTCGTGAAAACCATCGCGATTACGCCCAGGAGCAGCCCCAAAAGCGCCGACCACAGCAGGTCTGACGCACGAAAATTACCGCCGTTCGCGAATCCGAACAGCGGCGCCGTGCCGATGAACGCGGTCAAGGTTCCGTAGGAAACCACCGACGCGATCAGCGACGGCAGCAACGCCTCGTGCGCGAGGTCGTCCTTGTACGGCATCTCGAGCGCGAACACGATTCCGGTAAGCGGCGCGCGAAAGACCGCGGCCATACCCGCGCCCGCGCCGCTGATCAGCATGATCCTCCGATCGCGTTCGCTCAGTCCGAAATGCTTAAGCTTTGTCCACAGCCACGAGCCGATTGCGCCGCCGCCATAGATGCTCGGGCCTTCCAGCGCGGCGCTGCCGCCCGATCCGACGGTCGTCGCCGCCGCCAACAATTTCCACCAGAACGGCTTGATGTCGATTTCGCCGTTGCGCTCATGATACGAGCGGATGATTTCCTCGGTCGAATGTTCGTTCGGATCCGGCGTGCGCCGCTGCATGATCACGCCGGTGAGAAAGAAGCCGGCGATCAATCCGGGCACGATCGTCCAGTGATGGCGCAGATAGAACGGCAGCATGCTCGCCCAGATGATTTTCAGGATCACGACGGTCACGAGCGTGATCGCCAGTCCCGCCGCCACGCCGATAATCGGCGCGATCAGCAGCCATTTCTGTATATCGCGCGAATAAATCGCGTCTATTTCTCCATGCGCGAAGCTGGTGAAGCGGCGGAGCATGGGATGGCGGAAGCGGTCGCGGTTCAACGCCCGCTTGATCATCGTGGCGAACTCGCTCACTCGATATGGTTCCTTTCCCGCCGTCGCGGCCGAGCGCGGGCGGCCGATGGAAACTCAAAGCAGCCCCTGGCCAAGAAGTGGACGCCGACAGCCCCCTAGTTTGGCATCGCGAATCGCACAAATTCCACAGGCGCTTGAAAAAATCCGCCACAGGGCGCCCGCGGCGTTTGCTTCCCGCCGCCAAATTGTCTAAAAGAGGAATGACTGCATATATGTTGATCGCAGAGCGGGGCCAGCGCCGCGCCGGATGACCGTCGGGGCCGTCCGCGCCGCTCGCCGCGAGCGACCGAGCGAGGAAGGTTCATGGCAAAAGAGACGCTTTCGATTACCGACAACCGCACGGGCAAACAGTACGAGATTCCGATCGAAGAGGGCGGCGTGATTCGCGCGGCGGCCCTGCGGGACATTAAGACCTCGGCCGAGGATTTCGGCTTGATGTCGTATGATCCGGCCTTCACCAACACGGCGTCGTGCCGCAGCCGGATCACCTTTATCGACGGCGACAAGGGCATCCTGCGCTACCGCGGCTATCCGATCGAAGAGCTGGCGGAAAAAAGCAACTACATCGAGGTCGCCTACCTGATCGTCAAGGGCGAGCTGCCGGACCGCAAGCATTACGCGGCCTGGGAGAGCAACATCACGACCCATACGATGATCCATGAGAACGTCAAGAAATTCATGGAGGGATTCCGCTACGACGCGCATCCGATGGGCATGCTGGTGAGCACGATCGGCGCGCTTTCGACCTTCTATCCCGAAGCGGCGCAGATCAACGATCTCGAATCGCGCCGGCTGCAAACCCGCCGCCTGATCGGCAAGGTTCCCACGCTGGCCGCCTTCGCCTACCGGCATACGCGCGGCCTGCCCTACGTCTATCCGCAAAACGATCTCAGCTATACGGGGAATTTCCTCTCGATGCTGTTCCGGATGGCCGAGCGCGACTACAAGCCGAATCCGATTCTCGAGCGCGCGCTCGACGTGCTTTTCATCCTGCACGCCGACCACGAGCAGAACTGCTCGGCCAACGCGATGCGCTCGGTCGGCAGCTCGCAGGTCGATCCTTACTCCGCCGTCGCCGCGGCGACCGCCGCGCTCTACGGTCCGCTGCACGGCGGCGCCAATGAAGCGGTCATCCGGATGCTGGTCGAAATCGGCTCGCCCAAAAACGTGCCCGACTTCATCAAAGGCGTCAAAGAGGGCAAACGCCGCCTGATGGGTTTCGGCCATCGCGTGTACAAAAATTACGATCCGCGCGCGAAGATCGTCAAAAAAATCGCCTACGAGGTGTTCGATGTCACCGGCCGCAATCCGCTGATCGACATTTCGCTGGAGCTCGAGCGGATCGCGCTCGAAGACGACTACTTCGTCTCGCGCAAGCTCTATCCGAACGTCGATTTTTATACCGGCGTGACCTATCAGGCGATGGGTTTCCCGATGGAGATGTTTCCGGTGCTGTTCGCGATTCCGCGGACTTCCGGATGGATGGCGCAGTGGGCCGAGATGGTGCGCGATCCGGAACAGAAAATCGCGCGTCCGCGCCAGGTCTATATCGGCGAGCAGACCCGCCACTGGACGCCGATCGAGCATCGCCCGGAGCCGACGATGCGTGAAGACGCGGTCAGCGATCAGATCTGACGCTGCGCGCCAGAGCGGTGTCCCGCAAATAACTTCCACCTGAGGCCTTATCAGCTTGGCGCGCAGGTCGCCCATCGCGGGGCGACAAGAGATGGATTGCCGGGTCTGGGCCCGGCAATGACAAACAGAGCTTGTCGTGCCCGGACTTGATCCGGGCATCCACGCCGAGCGCAAAATAGACGCGGAGTGCAAACTTATTTGCGGGACGCCAGGCCAGAGCGATCTGAATAATTCAGACCGCTCTGGAACTGATGATGCAAAGCGGGACGCGGCGAGTCGGCCGCGTCCCGCTTTTTACGGCTCGTCAGCGCTTAATTCGGGGCGCAGTTCATTCGACGCTTTCGAATCGTGGTTTGCGCTTTTCGACGAACGCCCTCGCGCCCTCCGCGATATATCCGGCGCGCACGCATAGCGTCTGGTTGCGGTCTTCGATCTGTATCGCCTGTTCGAGGCCGCCGGCGTCCACCGTCGCGGCTAGGCATTCTTTGGTCAACCGCAGGCCAAGCGGCGAGGTTTCAGTCATTTCCTGCGCGAGGCGCCCCGCCGCGGCGTCAAGTTCGCCGTCGGGCACGACTTCGGACACCAATCCGGTCGCGAGCGCGCGCGGCGCGTTGATAAATCTCCCTGTGAGCATCAGTTCCGACGCGATCGACATCCCCACTGCGCGCGGCAGAAAATAGCTGACGCCCATGTCGCACGCGCTTAGTCCGATTCTGATGAACGCCGCGTTGAAGCGCGCCGATTCGCCCGCTATTCGCACGTCGGCGGCCAACGCCAGGGCGAAGCCGCCGCCCGACGCCGGCCCGCGCACCGCCGCTATAAACGGTTGCGGCACGCGCCGCATCGCCACCACCAAATCGCTCATCTTCCGTTGAATATCGTAAGTGCGCGCGACGCCCGCCTTTACCACGTCAACGCCGCCGCCCCCGGACTGCTCTTTCAGATCCAGACCGGCGCAAAACGCCCTTCCCGCGCCGCGGATCACGACCACGCGCGTATTCCGATCGCGCGCCAGTCCGCGCAGGAAATCGTGCAGTTCATCGACCATCACGGCGCTCAGCGCATTCAGCGCATGCGGCCGGTTGAGCGTCAGCCATGCGACCGCGCCTTCGCGAGTCACTTCGAGCGCCTCGTATGCCATCATCTTTAACCTCCGTGTTCGCAGCGGTCCGCGCCCGCCGTGCAGGCACACGATAGCGGAGAGCGGCAGGCGGCCCCAAACGCAAGACCGAAATCTTTGGCCGTACAGCCTGAAATCACGCCATATCGCCGCCAATACTAAAAATTCGCCTTATAGTTTTACTTAACAGCTATTAAATTCATTTTACGCATAGATTTTGCTAATTGAGATTATTTTTACTCGGGTAGCAGAATATTTATCTGTTAAAATCATACTCCGGCACGCTTGATTCTTGACTAAATTTGAGGTGCAGTGGATGCACGTGGTGATGGTATTATCACGACATTTCCGAAATCCATGATGCCGATGGCGTCGAGGCGCGGATGGCCGAAGATAGTAGAGGTGGACCAAAAGCGATGGTGACATCCGAAGACATCTTCACCATCAAGGAATTGTCGGAGCACTTGCGGGTGCATCCGACCACGATTTATCGCCTTTTGCGGCAAGGACGACTTCCGGGCTTTCGCGTCGGCAGTAATTGGCGATTCAACCGCGCGGCGATTGAACAATGGGAGCGGCTGCAGGCGGCCGAATCGCCGACGCCGATCACCCGGGGCCGGCGCAAGCAAAATCCCAACTAATCCACTCGGATGGCGATCGCGGCGCTGACCAGCGCGCTCGCTATTCGCGTCGCCCGGCCTCCGGCTTCCGACTTCCCGTTTCGATCGGTTTTCGATTCCGTCGCGGTTCTCGAAGCGGACAAATTCTCAAGCCGTTCCGCGATTCCGGCGCGCGCACTGGCGCGCGTTCTCCATTTGACATTTGGCGCCTGAAACGAATACCTAACGGGCAAGATCGCACACTCGGAGCGTTTCCAGCAGATGCCGACCAAGTATGTCGACGTGCGTGGCGTGGCCACGTACTTCTATTACGTCGGGAAAACCACTCTCCCCGACGTCGTCCCCGACTTCTCCCGCGGCGCGGCAGTCCTGATGCTGCATGCGGCCGGCTCCAACGGCCACGCCTGGCATCATCAATATGAGGCGCTCGGCGCGGCCCACAGCCCGCTTGCGCCCGATCTCCCCGGCCATGGCCGCAGCGGCGGAGTCGAGGCGCTGGGCTCGATTCGCGAGTACGCCGATTTCGCCGTCGCGCTGATGGACGCGCTCAAGCTCGACCGCGCGGTAATCGCCGGACGTTCGATGGGCGGCGCGATCGCGATGGACATGGCGATTCGTTATCCCGCGCGCGTCCGCGCGCTCGCGCTGCTCGCCACCGCCGCGAAGTTCAATATTCCGAAGGAGCGGATCGAGCAGTGGCGGGCGGTTACGATGGGCCGCGCGGGCCAGCCGTTCACCAATGACGGCTACTCGCCGAAGACCATCGCCGAGCATCGCGAGATCATCCAGGAAGGATGGGGCGAGCAGATTCGCACCGACCCGCGCACCCGATGGGGCGACATGGTCGCCGCTTCCGCGGTCGATTTGCGCGAGGATCTCGCCAGAATCGACCGGCCGACGCTGGTGCTGGCCGGCGCCGACGATCAAATCACGACCGTCGCCGACGCCGAATTTCTCGCCAGCCGCATCAAGGGCGCCCGCCTCGAAGTCGTCGCCGACGCCGCCCACAACCTGACCACCGAACGGCCCGACGCCGTCAACGCCGCGCTCGAGAAGTTTCTCGCCGGCCTGAAGTAGGGAGCGCTTCATGAGTCTCAGCCGTAAAATCGCCGTCGCCGGCGTTTACGAACATCCCACCCGCTTCGCGCCCGACAAGTCGATGTACCAGATCATGGCCGAAAGCGTGCGCGGCGCGCTCGACGACTGCGGCCTCACGATCAAGGACGTCGACGGCCTGCTCACCGCCGGCATGGGGATGGGACCGATGGGGATCGTCGGCTTCTGCGACTATCTCAATCTCACCCCCAATTATCTCGACGGCACCAATATCGGCGGATCGTCCTTCGTCGCCCATACCGCCCACGCGGCCGCCGCGATTCATGCCGGCCTCTGCAACGTCGCCGTGGTCGTCTATGGCTCGACCGCGGCGTCCTCGCGCTTCGCGATCGGCACGGGCGGCGGCCATGGCGGCGGCGACCCCTGCGATCAATTCGAGTCTCCCTTCGGACCGACCACCGTCGGCGCCTACGCGATGATCGCGCAGCGCCACATGCACGACTACGGCACGACGCCGGAGCAGCTCGCCGAAATCGCGGTGACGATGCGGCTGCATGCGTCGATGAATCCGGTCGCCAAATATCGCGATCCAATCACGGTCGCGGACGTGCTCGCCTCGCGCGTGATCTCCTCGCCGCTCCATCTGCTCGATTGCTGCATTATCAGCGACGGCGGCGGCGCGCTGGTGATCACCTCCGCGGAACGCGCGCGCGATCTCAAGAAGAAACCGGCCTATCTGCTCGGCGCCGGCGAAACCGTGCGCCACGCCGGGCGCGGCCAGCGCGATTTTCTTGAAATCGCCGCGGCCCAGTCCGGCCGTCTCGCCTTCGAGCGCGCGGGCGTGACGCACAAGGATATTAACATGGCGATGATCTACGATTCGTTCACGATCACCGTCCTGAGCACGCTCGAAAACCTCGGCTTCTGCAAACGCGGCGAAGGTGGTCCGTTCGTCAGCGGCGGCCGTTTGCGCTTCGACGGCGCGCTTCCGATCAACACCGACGGCGGCGGCCTTTCGTCGAACCATCCGGGGATGCGCGGCATGTTTCTGGTAATCGAGGCGGTCAAGCAATTGCGCGGCGAATGCGGTCCGCGCCAGGTCAAGAACTGCAAGACCGCGCTGGTTCATGGAACCGGCGGCGCGCTCGGCACCCGCCATTCCGGAGCCACGCTGATCCTGACGAATCAATAACCGCCAATCGCTCCCATACGCGCAACCAACGAGAGTCCCAACGATGCCGCAGCAGAAAGAACCACGCGCCTATCGCAAACCGCTTCCCCATATCGACGAAGAAAATCGTCCGTGGTGGGAGGCGGCGCAGCGCCACGAACTCTATATCCAGAAATGCCGCGACTGCGGCGACTTGCGGTTCCATCCGCGCGCCCTCTGCACAAGCTGCATGTCCTCGCGCACCGAATGGGTGCGATGCAAAGGCGGCGGAAAGATTTACACCTTCACCGTCACCAATCAGAACCAGGCCGCCGGCTTCCGCGAATCCCTGCCTTACGTGATGGCGTGGGTGGAGCTCGACGAGGGAATCAAGATGCTGACCAACATTGTCGACTGCCGCCCGGAACAGGTTAAAATAGGCATGCCCGTCGAGGCCGTGTTCGACGACGTGACGCCCGAGGTCACGCTGGTCAAGTTTCGCCCGGCGAGGTGAGGTTCCGATTTAGTGAGCACCACGCTCGACCTGCACAGCCATAGTGAGGCGTCCGAAGACAGCCGCGCGCCGCTCGAAGCCTATCTCAACTGGCTCAAGCTTCGGCGCGCGGAGCGCCCGGTCGATGGCGTTGTGCTTACCGAGCATCGTCAGTTCAACAAAGACGCCGACTATCGCGCGCTCGAAGACCGGTTCGGCATCCTCGTGCTGAAAGCCTCGGAAGTCGAAACCGATTATGGGCATGTGCTGGTTTTCGGCGTGACCGACGAGATGACGCGGCGGTTCGATTTCGCCAACGTCCATCTGCCGGCGCAGGAGGTGATCGACGAAGTGGCGCGGATGGGCGGCGTGGCGGTTCCGTGCCATCCCGGTCGTCCCAACGTCGGTCTGTGCGAGCACTATGCGAAAAAGCCGCCGCTCGAAAACGTGATCGCCGTTGAAGTGCTGAACGGCGGTTCGCGCAAGGGCGAGGATGAACGCAGCGTCGAACTGGCGCAAGCGCGCGGCTACCATGCGATCGGCGGCTCGGACAGCCATCTGGTGAGCCTGATTGGCCTCTGCGCGACGCGCTTCGAGGCCGAAATCCGCACGATCGACGACCTCGTGCGCGAATTAAAATCCGGCGAATACGCGCCGGTCGATTTCCGGCCGCGCCGCAAGCCCGTTCCGCATGCGACGCCGGTCGAGGTGAGGCAAGCATGACAGTCGATTACGATCCGGCTTTGATCGGCCGCGTCTTCGAAACCACCGAACCGGTTCCGGTCAGCGCCGAACAAATCGCGGCGTTTTGCGCCGCGATCAGCGAGACCAATCCGATTTTTACCGACGAAGCGGCGGCAAAGGCCGGCCCGTTCGGCGGAATTGTCGCGCCGCCCTCTTTCGCGGTCACGTTCCGCAACGGCCGCCATTTCTTCGAGCATATTCCGCGCTACGGCAAGCAGGGTTTCGACGCCGGCAAGGACGTCGAATTCGTCGCGCCGATTCGGCCGGGCGACGCGATCACGCTCAACTCCGCCGTCAAGGAGATTTACGAAAAGACCGGGCGAACCGGCTCGATGGTCTTCGTAATCGTCCGTTCGACGCTGACCAATCAAAAAGGCGAGGTCGTCGCCCACGTCGACCATCGCTTCATGAACCGTCCCTGAGCGCCGCAGATGAGCAACGCCAATAATCTCACTTACGAAACTGTCCAAATCGGCGACGCGCTCGGCCCCGCCGAGTTCCACTTGAGCAAGGATCAAGTGCGCGCCTACGCCAAGACCTGCGGGATGTGGGTGCCGCGCTTCATCGACGACGAAGGCGCGCGCAAAGAGGGGCTGCCCGGCATGATCACGCCGGGCAATATGAGCCTCGCCATCCTGAGCAAGCTGGTGACCGACTGGGCCGGCTCAAGCGGTGCGCGGGTCGTGCGGATGGGCACGACCTATCGGCAGCCGGTGATGCCGGACCATACGCTGACCCTGCAAGGCTTCGTCACGCACAAGAACGAAAGCGATCGCACCGCCGAGATGGACATCTGGATCGAGAGCGAAGAGGGCGACCGGCTGGTGATCGGCACCGCCACCGTCCACTTCCCCCGCTGAGGTTGCGGGAGGCCCTGACTACAGCTGGATCATTTCCTTGCGCGCCTTGCGGCAAATATCCGCAAAAGCGGCAGGATCGTTGGTTAGGACTCCTGTCAAATCCAGGTTGAGATCGAGCAGCATTTCGCGCAGCGTTCTATCGACGAGGGAAAGCGCTCGCACCATTTTCGGGTTTCGTTTCGGCTCTTCGAGACAGGCGGCAAGCGCGCGATCGCGATATGCGGCGTCGTCCTGAAGTTCCAAGCGTCCAGTCCCGTTCAAGATCCGAAAATCCCGTTCGAGTTGTTTGATGCCTTTCGTGTTGGAGGCAAATCGAGTATTGAGCGATTCATACATGACCGGCCACGGCAGAACGAGAATACCATCTCCTTTTTCGAAATAGTTTACGAAATATTTCTGGGCGGTTTCGTTACGGCTATCCGCATCATCATAAAGCGCGAACATGAATCCAGTGTCCGCACAGAGGCGCCTCACTCTTCTTCCTCTGTTTCAGAACCCATCACAGCGTAACCTTGCCAGGACGAACGGCGGCGTCTTCCCAGGATGAAAGATCCTGTAAATTTGCCACTGGCCTTCTTGCCAATCAGATAGACCCGCGCGGATTTGCCGAGCAGCTTTCCCAAATCACTCTTGATCTGCTCGCGCGTCTTTTCCGACTCGAAAGTAGCCATCGCTTCTCCGCATTCGCGAGCGTCGAGCCGGTCGAGCCATTCATAAAGCTGTTCATAATTTCCGCGTAGTCCGAGATCGTATGAAAGCCAGTAGCGAGCCATCCTGATTCACTCCGTCGTCAAATCCTCGGCCTGCATTGACCATGCGTGGCGCGGAATTCAGCATACGCCCCTTTCTCGTCCTTGCGAATCGGCGATGCGGTGATGGGAGAGTAAAGGTTCAGGGATTCTTCGCTGCGCTCAGAATGACAAGGAAAACGCTTCGATCACGATCGAGGAAGACGCCGGAGTGACGATCCCGGTCGCGGTTTAGACAACATCAGCCTTGTCACCCTGAGAGCTTGTGAATTTTTCCGGTACAGACGTTCTGATAACGTTCGCCGGCCGAAATACTTCCAGCGCCAAGCCTGTTTTTGTCATTCTGAGCGCAGCGAAGAATCCGGAAGTATGTACTTGACGCAAATCGCGGTCGTTTGAATTTCCGCCTCGGTCGTCCATCGCGCTTTCAATCGCCGTCTTTCGGCCAGCCTTCGGCCGGTTTGGGTTTGTGGATCGCCTTTTTGACCGCGCTCTTCCAGTCGCCTTCGATTCTCAGTCTTTCCGCCTGCGGGCCTGGCGATCTGGTCGGCTTCTGAATGTTCTTTTTTCTACGCATTGTATTAACTGCGGCGCGATGGTTTAATTCTACGTAACTGACAAAGCGCAAGGGCGACCGAAAACGGAGCCCGCAGTTCTCTCGGACGGCAATGCCGCCCAAAGTGCTGCGGGCTTTTTGTTTTGGAAAAACTTCGGGCCGGAGCCGACAAAACTTGTGAGGACTCCGGCCCGAAAATCCAAAAAGAAAGGAGAACCAAGATGCCGCCGCCTGAACGACAGCGCCACTCGCCTTGAATCGAGCCAACCTGCGAGCGGGATTGCCCTTGGGTTGGGCTGAGGGACGGGAACCGAGAATTCCCGTCCCCAGCGGGCAAACAAACAACCAGTCGGCGTGTGGCGAAACTGGTAGACGCTCCGGCCTTGGGCGCCGGTGAGGTCGCACTCTTGCGGGTTCGAGTCCCGCCACGCCGACCATTTTAGACCGCAGCCCGCTCATCAGGCAACCTTGGGCGCTGGCTCGCGATAGCGCAGCCGTTTGCCGTCCGCGTTCCTGATGGCCGACGCGACGCGGGTGCCGTCGTCCATCCCGCGCCGATTCCAGCGAAAATCGAACTCAGCGACGTAACGATGGAGATGCTTGCGGCTGACGTTGTGGAAGGTTCCGTAAATGCCGCGCTTGAGCAGGGCGAACGCGCTTTCGACCGTGTTGCTATGCGTTCCATCCGGCTTGGCGTACTCGCCGTGCCGATGATCGGTCATGCCGTGGCGCGCGAATGGCTTGCCGAGCGTGTAGCGGTAAATCGGCGAACTGTCGGTCATCAGATGGGAATCGAGCCGGACGTTTTCCCGCAGGATTTTGCCGACGTTGTTTGCGGTCACGTCCGCCGTGACGAAGGAGCGAATCTGGCCGTCGCGCTGGACGACGGAGACGACCGGCGTCTTGCGCGTCTTCAGCCAGCCCTTCTGTGGGCCTTTCCCGGCCTGCTTGTTGCGCGGCTTGCCGCCGACAAAGGTTTCGTCCGCCTCGACAACGCCGCCCAGCTTCGGCTTGCCGCTCCAATCCTCCGCCATCGCCCAGCGGATGCGATGCATCAGGAACAGCGCCGATTTATAGGTCACGCCGGTCTGGCGCTGAATCTGCTTGGCCGAGACGCCTTTCTTGCTCGCGCAAGCGGCCCAAAAAGCGTAGCACCAATGGCGCAGCGGAATCGGCGAATCCTCGTAAACCGTGCCGACACGGACGGTGTATTGCTTGTCGCAACCCTTGCAGCGCCAGAGAAACCGCTTGTTGCGCTGGCCGGTCTTGCGATCCCGCATCTGGTAAACGTCGGTGTCGCCGCAATGCGGGCAGCACGGTCCGGTTTCGCTCCAACGCTGTTCTTCGAGGAATTCGACCGCCGCCGTTTCGTCCGAGCACGCCTTTGGCAGCGCCGCGACGATCCGCGACTTGCTGGAAGCGACCTTTCCTTGACCCTTCGCCATGATTCCAATCTAATGCATCTTTATATTTGAGTCAAGTATTATGATGAGAACAAAAGTCGAGAAATCTTCTGGAATGTCTCGGCAGAACGCTTTTTTAGGGATTTCAATTCCAAATCATCAAGCAAATGGAATCCGGCTGACGGCTGGGTTCGGTATGTCAGCAAGTCTAAACCCTCAACGCCGGTTGGATTCAAAGCCCCCGCTTCCAGTACGCAATGGCCAATCAGAAACATCAGTTCGTCAACCGTTTTTAAGTCAGTGGACGCCGGATAAAAACGCTGCGTGAGATAGGCTGCGGGATTTGGCGCATCACCGATACAAATCGCGCCCTTCTTGTAGTCAATCCGCTGTGCTCCCATGCCATCCCATCCAGCCAAGCGCCAGACCTCGCCTGTAGCCAGAACAACCAAAACGGTTCGCTCAAAAGCGCCAAGCTTATCGCCCCAATCTGTTTTTACCTCGCGAAATATGTCGTTAGCTGTTGTTTTGAGAACTTCGCCGCGCTCATCCGCATGGCGTAGATTGTCAAAATCGAGCGTTTTCCGGCGAATGGCAGTAACGATTCCTTCTGCGATTTTGCGGGCTATGATATCGCCAGAAAAGCAACAAGCGACGCCGGCCTTTTCGTTCCAGCAAATCTTCATTGCTGAATCTAAGAGGCGAGTTCCGTGCCAAGTGCCACCTAACTGATTTTGTTCACGGCGATCCGCCGCCATCACCCAACCGTCGCTCGCGAAGGCCAAGATGCAAAACGTCATCGGAAGCTCCTCGTCGGGAAATCTTCCGAACCCTACGCTTTGCTGCGGATTCGCGCCATCCGGCGCGTCGGAGCCGTCGGCCGCGCCGTTTGCGTCAAGTATACACTTCCGGAAGAATCCCTGATCCCGAAAAATTCACAAGCTCTGAGCGGAGCGAAGGGTCTCGGAAATCTTTCGCGAGCCTCCGGCGGATCAAAGCCCCTCGAAGATGACGTGCTCCTGGGTCATGAAGATGTAGGAGCCGGCGAGGTCGATGAATTGCCGCTCGTCCTCGATCAGCTTCTCCATCGCGTCGCGGCCTTCCAGCGTCGCCGCCGCCGCGATCAGATCGTCAAGGCTCTCCCACCAGACTTCGGTGATGCCGTCGTATGGAGCGCCCATCCCGCGCGGCGCGGCCATCTCGGCGTTAACCGGCGTCGCGATCGTGTGGCTCTGAATATAGCGCTTGGCGCGAATCGCCTTGGCGAAGCTTCGCACCAGCGGGCCGTGTTCAAGCCGTCGGCGATAGAACGCTTCGGGAGTGAAATCGGCGCGGCGTTTGACGATATAGACCAATTTGATCATAGCGTTTCGATGTGGACCCTCGGGTCAAGCCCGAGGGTGACAGAACATAAGAGTCCGGGGGCGCCGAAATGAAAGCACTCGGCATTGAGGAATTGAAAGCTCCTGGTGTCGTCTCTCAAAAATATCTGCATCGGCAGCGGTGGTGTCGGGAAGTTGGTGGAAAAGTGAAAAAGCGTCAAGATCCGGCGAGTTGAGCCACAACTCACGCCCGCTGAAGGGCGGGCGCCGGAGGCTGACGCTATGGAGAGGGATAGCAGGAGCGGA
>JAJXZF010000069.1 GCA_021780225.1 Deltaproteobacteria bacterium
CTCCACATCCCCGCCGCGCTCGCCGCGGCGGGCGAACACCGCTGAACCCGGCAACTGAGCCGCCCATCATCACCACAGCGGCGATCAAACTGAGTATTCAAACCCCTTCCTCAACAGCCTGCTAGAACTGGAAGTAAATGAACGGAGGCGGATTGGCCATCCCCATGATGCTCACGCCGGCCAGCACCGCGAACGCTCCCGCCCAGAGCCAGTCGTTGTCCCATTTCCACGCCAAAATCGCCTGCCGGTTCGGCCCGAACAGCACGATCCCGAGGCCGGCGAGAATGCGCACGAATTCATGGGTGCCGAGCGCGTTCTGCATCGCGTCGAATTTGAAGCCGTGCAGTCCCGCCATCCCGGCGAAGAAATCCGCCGCGCGCGAGAAATTCGGCGCGCGGAAAAACACCCACGCCGCGGTCGTCAGCAAAAACGTCAGCGCCCACGCCGCCGCGCCGGGCAGGCGATGGCCCCGCTCGCTCCAGACGTGGTTGATCCACAAATAGATGCCGTGCAGCGTCCCCCAGATTACAAAGGTCCAGTTGGCGCCGTGCCACAGTCCGCCCAGCACCATCGTGACGAACAGGTTGAAGTCGCGCCGCAGTTTGCCGCGCCGGTTCCCGCCCAGCGGAATATAAAGGTAGTCGCGCAGGAAAAACGACAGCGTGATATGCCAGCGCCGCCAGAACTGGATTATGTCGCGCGCCTGATAGGGCGACTCGAAATTCTCCGGAAAAACCACGCCGAACATCCGCGCCAGCCCGATCGCCATGTCGGAGTAGCCGGAAAAATCGAAATAAATCTCGAGCGCGAAGGCGAGCGCTCCGCCCCACGCGTCGCAGAAGCCGAGCCGCATCGTGCGGTCGAACAGCGGATTCACCATCGGCCGGAACGCGTCCGCCAGCATCACCTTCTTGAACAATCCGACCGCGAAGATCATCAGGCCGTCGGACAGATTTTCCGCCGTCAGGCGAAAGCGCGTGCCGCGGTTGAATTGCGGATAAATCTGCATGTAGCGCACGATCGGTCCGGCGATCAGATGCGGGAAAAAGGCGATGAAGAGCAGATAGCTCACGAAATCGCCCGCGCCCGGCTCGCCCCTGAATGCGCTGACCAGAAACGTGATCTGCTCGAACGAGAAAAACGAGATCGCGAGCGGCAGCACCAGCGCCGGCATCCGCCAATGGGTTCCGAGCAGCGCGCCGGCGCTGTCAACCAAAAAATCGCGATACTTGAAGTAGCCGAGCAGCGTCAGGTTGACCGCGACGCCGATTCCGAGCAGCACGCGGCGGCGGCGTTCCGCGCGCGCGTCCGCGTCCGGCGCGGGCGCGAGCAACAGCGACCAGCCGAAATTGAACGCGATCGAAAAGCCGAACAGGAACAGGTAATGCCAGTTCCACCAGCCGTAGAAAAACAGCGACGCCAGGATCAGAAACGCGGCGCATGAACGGCGCGCGTCGGCCGTCGTCAGCGCCCAGAACAGCAACAGCGCGATCGGCAGAAAGCCGAACGCGAACGGATATGAATTGAAGAGCATCCTGCCCGAACCTCGCGAAATGGCCGCGTCGGGAGTGGGACGCGGCGGCAGGCTCCAGTTTGTGCGCCCCGCCCAAAACGATCAACGCCGCCCTTGCCGTGCGCGGCGGTCTCCGGGCGTGATCGTTTTGAAGGGAGCATTGCGCTCACGAGCCCGGCCCGATCGCCATCCCCGCCGGCTGATCGAGTTCGGTCGCGGGTCCCCTGATAATCGCATTGCGGATTAGCCTGCCGTGGAACCGCATCGCCGGCGCAATGCCGCCGTATTTGACTTCCGCTGGAACGCGCGAAACATTAATGATGGCGTATAATTGGTGCTCGTAGTTCGTCAAGCTTCCCGAAGGGCCGGTTCAAGGTACGCTGTTTTAATGGGTTCGGTAAGAGAAGTGATCATCACGACCTCGTATCGTTGCGCGTTCGAGAACTACATCCGTGGGAAATCTCTTTCACCGCTGTTTCTTCAGGGCAATGCTCTCACGGTCCTAAAGGAACTCCCGGAGGATTCTATTGATTGCGCGATGACATCTCCGCCTTATTGGGGGCACCGTGAATACGAGAATGGCGGAATCGGTCTCGAACACGACTATCGGGATTTCGTTACAGACCTTGCCGCGATTTTTCTCGAACTGAAACGAGCGATCAAACCCGAAGGTTCATTTTGGCTCAACATAGGCGACACTTACGAGAACAAGGGGCTTGTAGGCATACCGTGGCGCGTGGCATTCGAGCTGATCGACTGCCAGGGATGGGTTCTTCGAAACAGTGTCATTTGGAACAAAGTCAAAAGCGGTATGGACAACAGCAAGGACCGCCTGGGGAACGTTTACGAGCATGTCTTCCACTTCGTCAAGCGCGCGAAAGGCTATTACTACAACGCTGACGCGATCCGTTCGAGGCCGCGCGAGGCAAAGATAATTAACGGCTCGGTAATTTCCGCAACTGGCGTTTCAGGTATCCGCTATAAACGTCAGATCGAGTTATCTACTGCCCTCAGCCCCGAGGAGAAGGCCGACGCTTTCAAAGAACTTAACGATTTACTTGCCGAAATGGCCACTGGTAAGGTTTCTGATTTCAGAATGATTATTCGCTCCCAACAGCGAGCAACTCATTCAGATAGCGAAATAGTGTCGGGTCGCGCCAGAGAACTCCGAAACAAAGGATTTTATTTTCTGCGCTACCACCCGAACGGGAGCAAGCCAGCTGATGTTTGGGACATCATCCCAGAGGACACGCAGAACAGAGAGGCGCACTTCGCGCCTTATCCCGCGGACCTATGCCGGCTCCCAATCCTTGCCACATGCCCGGAGGGAGGGCTTGTGCTTGACCCGTTCTGCGGAACGGGCACAACCCTTCTCGTCGCTCGCAATCTTGGCCGCAAGTCTGTTGGCATTGACATCTCGCCCCAGTATCTCAGGCGCGCCGAGGAAAGGTGTGCGAGCCTTCTATGAAGGGCGTTGTCGAGTTATTTACACACTCTGTGGGTGAGCCGGACCAGGACTGGAAAACAATCGTCGAGCAGCAGCAATGCCCATTACTCGGCAGGCGCTGTTATAAGGTTCGCAAGAGCGAATCCGGCATTTCCATCGGCACATGCACCGTTCTCCATGGCCGCAAGCCTGAACCAATCATCATTTGTCCGACCCGGCTCATCGAGCGCCGTCAAATCTTTGTTGACTGCCTACACCTGCTTACGACCCATGAACCCGGCAATCAACTGCACATAGTTTCGGAAATTTCCATCCCCGGCGGCAGTGTCGATTATTTTCTTGTATCCGCACGGAATGGACGCGTTAGAGATTTCGTGGGTATCGAGCTTCAAACCCTTGATACCACTGGCGCCGTATGGCCCGAACGTCAACGCCTCCTGAGAACGCTTGGCGTTCCGTGTGGCGACGACGCCGAGAGATCGGCCAAATCGTGTGGCATGAACTGGAAGATGACAGCAAAGACAATTCTCATTCAGATGCATCACAAAACCCGGACCTTCGAGCATGTGAACAAGAAGTTGGTTCTCGTTACGCAAGACAAACTGTTAGCGTACATGAGCAAGAAGTTTAACTTCGGTCACCTGGCCAACCCGCCCACTGTCGGCGATTCCGTGCACTTCCATTCTTACCGCATGGCGGAGCAACCGGACCGCTCCTATCGGCTCGCGCTAGAGTCCAGACTCAGCACCGACGCCGAGGGTGTCGCGGCGTGCCTGGGATTGCAGGCGGAGGCCCGTGTCGAACTCGAAGAAATCATAAGTGCTCTACAGGCCAAAATTTCACCGGTTACTGTATTCACACCGGTCTGACCAAGCGGGAGCGTATGAAAGCGAAACAGAAAATAATCCAGAAAACCTCCCGATCCAGCACCAGAAATCCTCAAGACCGAGGGTGACTGGCCTAAACCGGCGAAACAGAAGCGCGGCGTAGCGCGCTTCGCGGGATAACTCATAACAATCAATATACCGCAGGGGCGCACAGACGCGCTGCCGGACGCGGACGGCTTGGAGCCGGCCGGTCTTGCTTTTAATGCAAATCCGCGGCGCGACGATTTGTCCGCGGATTGGACTTCAGCGCGCCGCAATCTTCAATAATACCAAGAAAAGCGCCTGTCCGGGCTCAGGCCGCCGCGCGCTTTTGTCCGATAACGGCGTGATAAACGACGAGCACCAGAATCGCGCCGATTACCGCGATCGCGATGCTCGACAAATTGATTCCGGTGACGCTGCCGATTCCCAGCCGCGAAAAAATCGCTCCACCCACGATCGCGCCGAGAATCCCCAGCAGGACATCGCGCACCAGTCCTTCCCCCGCGCGATTCACAATTTTACTGCCGATAAAGCCTGCGATCAGTCCGACGAGCAACCATGACAGTACGCCCATGACGATCCTCCTCTGAAGCCAAATCGACGTTTGGCGCATTCTACAATCGACCGGCGCTACCGTATAGCTCTACAAGCAATTGTGGAAAGCGTCGAACGACAGATTTTTGCACAGCTTATAAGCATCGGATCTTGCCGGAATTCCGTTGGATCGATTATCGGCTGGTGAATTCCGGCGCGGCTTCGCCGTGGATGGCGGCGTCAAGCTCACGATGCGTCGGCGTGCGTCGCTCATGGCGCTCCAATTCGCCCGTTCATGAATCATAAACTAAAAGTTGTAAATCTCTACAAAATGTAGATTCAAGATCGGCGCTCGCGACCGGCTTGGCGGAAAGGGATCGATCGCCGCGCGCGCACCCTTTGCGCCGCCGCTCCGGCGCGCCATAATGATTCGTTCATCCGCCGCGCGCGCTCGGCGATGTTTCACGTGAAACATCGCAGGCCCCGCGCAGACCAGGACGGTTGTTCCGATGCTTCATGAGGTAATCGTCGTCGGCGCCGGCCACGCCGGTATCGAGGCCGCGCTCGCCGCGGCCCGGATGGGCGCGCGCACCCTGATGCTCACGCTCAATCTCGACCATATCGGACAGATGTCCTGCAATCCGGCGATTGGCGGCATCGGCAAGGGCCATCTGGTGCGCGAAATCGACGCGCTGGGCGGCGAGATGGGCGTCGCGATCGACGAGACCGGAATCCAGTTCCGGTTTCTCAATACGCGCAAAGGCCCCGCTGTCCGCGCGCGCCGCGCGCAGGCCGACAAGGCGGCGTATCGCGCGCGAATGAAGCGTGTGCTCGAAGTCACGCCGAATCTGACGATCCGGCAGGCCAGCGTGGAGCGATTGGTCGTCGCGGACGGCCGCGTGCGCGGCGTCGAATCGCAAATCGGCGAACTCTTCGAAGGGCGGACCGTGATTCTTACGACCGGCACCTTCCTGAAGGGGCTCGTGCATATCGGGATGCGCAATTATCACGCGGGCCGCGCCGGCGATTTCGCCGCGATGGGCCTGTCGGAGAGTCTCGCCGCGCTCGGTTTTCGGATCGGACGGTTGAAAACCGGCACCTGTCCTCGGCTCGATGCGCGCACGATCGATTTTTCCGAACTGGAAATTCAACCCGGCGACGATCCGCCGCCGCCATTTTCGTTCCGCACCGAACGGATCGTTCAGCCGCAGCTTCCCTGCTATCTGACGTGGACCAACGCCGGCGCGCATGACATTATCCGCGGCGGCTTGGATCGCTCGCCGATGTACTCCGGCGTGATTCAGTCGCGCGGTCCGCGCTACTGCCCGTCGGTCGAGGACAAGGTGATGCGCTTTCCCGACAAGGCGCGGCATCAGATTTTCCTCGAACCCGAGGGCCGCGACACGGTCGAGGTCTATCCGAACGGCCTCTCAACCAGCCTGCCGCTCGACGTGCAGGTCGCGATGGTCCAGTCGATTCGCGGCCTTGAGCGCGCCGAAATCATGCGGCCTGGCTATGCGATCGAATATGATTTTTCCGACCCGACCCAGTTGCGTCTGACGCTCGAGACCCGGTTGGTCGGCGGTCTTTACTTCGCCGGGCAGATCAATGGCACGACCGGTTATGAAGAAGCCAGCGCGCAGGGCCTGATGGCGGGCGTTAACGCGGCGCTCGAAGTGCGCGGCGAACCGCAAATCGTGCTTGGCCGCGACGAGGCTTATATCGGCGTGATGATCGACGATCTCGTGACGCGCGGGATCGGCGGCGAGCCGTATCGGATGTTCACGTCGCGCGCCGAGTATCGGTTGACGCTGCGCGAGGACAATGCCGACCGCCGGCTGTCGCCGCTGGGCGAGCGAATCGGCCTGCTGGGCGCGGATGCGGCGGAGCGCATTCGCGAGCGCTCGAAGCGGGTGGCGACGGAGGTCGCCCGGCTTGGCGCTGTGACGGTCGATCCCGATAACGCGACCAACGCAATCCTCGCGGCGGCCGGCTCTTCGCCGATTCGGGAGGCGGCGCGCGCGCTCGATTTGCTGCGCCGGCCCGAGGTCGGCTATCGCGACGCCATAAGGATGGCGCGAATTGCGCCGGCGCTCGATTTCGATCAGGCGGCCGAACTCGAAATCGAGATCAAATATGAAGGATACGTTCGCCGGCAACGCGAGACGGTCGCCCGGTTCAAACGCCTGGAAGACGCCGTAATTCCCGAATGGGTCGATTTTCAGCATATTTCCGGCTTATCGACCGAAGTTCGGGAGCGGCTCACGCGGTCGCGACCGAGATCGTTGGGACAGGCGTCGCGTATCCCGGGGGTGACGCCGGCCGCCGTATCGATTCTCGCTGTGCATCTACGCGCGGCCCGCAAGACAAACGAAGAGCGGCGGGTTCGCGATTAGTTTCGCCAATCGGTATCCCATCCGAGCGAGGCTCTATAAGATGTTTCACGTGAAACATTTTTCCCCGGCCAACGTCCCGTTGATTTGGTGATTTCCCCGTTCCCGCGTTCCCGAGACCGCATCACAATGACCCAGCGACTTGAAACTGCTCAAATCGGTCCCGCCGTCCGTGAGGCCGTTGCGACCCGGCTTGCCGACTTTGGATTTACCGCCAATACCGACCTACTGGAGCGGCTCGGCAAATTCGCGATGCTGCTGGCGCTGTGGGGATCGAAGCTGAATCTTACGGCGTCGCCCAACGATCCTGACGCGACCGCGTTTCATATCGTGGACAGCCTGATGCCGCTGATTCTCGCGACCCATCCGGAGAACCGTCCGCTCGCCGGTATTTTCGATCAGGGGGTCCGTGTGCTGGATCTCGGCAGCGGCGCCGGGTTTCCCGCGCTGATTCTCGCCGCGGCGACCCACGCCCATTTCACGATGCTTGAAGCGCGCCGCAAGCGCGCCAGTTTCCTTGCGGTCGCCGCGTCGGAGATGCGCCTTGATAATGCCCGGATCGATTCTAACTATCGCGCCGACTCCGACCTCGAACCTGCATACGACGTTGTGACGGCGCGGGCCTTCGCCGAACCCGCCGTGGCGATCCGGACGGCGGCCGCGGCGCTGAAACCGGATGGACGCGCGCTGCTCTATCTTGGCGCTTCGCAACAGGCTGAAGTCGTCGCCGCGTTCGCATCCGTGCCGGGTTTCGAGGCTCCGGAAACGATCGCTTACGAGCTCAAACGCCAGAATTGCGCGATCGCCCATCTGCTGGTCGTCGCGCGCCGCGCGCACTGAGCGATTTCCGTCGCAATTTTCAGCTTGCCGGAGCGTTTATGCCTTGGAAATCCCGCGTCGGCGCGGCAATCCGCGCGCTTTGACCGTGCAGTTTTGCTTTTGGGCGATCGTAAGGTCTAGAATTGTTCCGCGACCGACAATGTTTCACGTGAAACATTGTCGCGGTGGAGGCGGGTGTGGGGCGGCTTATCGCAATTGCCAATCAGAAAGGCGGCGTCGGTAAAACCACCACCGCGGTCAATCTTGCGGTCGCGCTCGCCGCTGACCATCGCAAGGTTCTCCTCGTCGATCTCGATCCGCAGGGCAACGCCTCGTCGGGGGTAATCGCCGATACGCGGCTGGGCGAACTCAAAAGCTCCGGCAGGACTATCTATGAAGCGATGGTCGGCGACCTGCCGCTCGCCGAAGCGATTCGCGAGGCGCGCGGCGACCGGCTCCATCTGGCGCCTTCCGGTCCCGCTCTGGTCGGGGCTGAAATCGAACTCGCCACCCGCGAGGGACGCGAACGCGCGCTTAAACGAATCCTCGATCCGGTTCGCGATCGCTACGCATTCATTATCGTGGATACGCCGCCTTCGCTCGGCTTGCTCACGCTCAATTCGCTGGTCGCGGCGGATTCGGTGCTCGTGCCGATGCAATGCGAGTACTATGCGCTCGAAGGTTTGACCGCCCTGCTCGAAACGATTCGCCGCGTCCGCGCGTCGCTCAATCCGAAGCTCGAAATCGAGGGACTGGTGCTCACGATGTTCGACGCGCGCAATCGGCTCAGTCATGAAATTGGTCGTGAGGTTCAAAAATATTTTCCTGACAAGATATTCGAGAGCGTGATCCCGCGCAGCGTGCGGATGTCCGAGAGTCCCAGCCACGGTCTTTCGGTGCTTGAATACGACGCCAAGTCGGCGGGCGCCGAGGCCTACCGGAACCTTGCCGCCGAGCTGATCGCGCGGGTCGCCGGCGATACTGCGGGCGGATCGGCAAAGGCGGGCGACGGCGCGGCGTCGGCCGCAGGCGGCGCGCGCTCGTGGAGCCTGCGCGCGTTGTTCGCGCGCGATCGCGAAAGGAGCAGGCGATGATCCGAAAACCGTTGGGCCGCGGACTCGACGCCCTGATTGGAACCGCCGCGCCGGAAGCCACGCCGCCCGCCGCATCGCCCGCGCCGGAGGATGGCGCGGCGCTGCTCACGGTCGCGCCCGATCGCGTGGTTCCAAGCCCGTTGCAGCCGCGCCGCCATTTCGATTCCGACAAACTGGCCGAACTGGCCGAGGCAATCAAAAGCCAGGGGATTATCGAGCCGCTGGTGGCGCGACCGATCGCCGGCGAGGACGGAGAGCGACGTTATGAACTGATCGCGGGCGAACGGCGGCTGCGCGCGGCGAAAATTGCGGGACTGGAACGCGTTCCGATCGTGGTGCGCGAGGTCGATGACCGTGGCGCGCTGGAGATGTCGCTGGTCGAGAATCTGGCGCGCGAGGAGCTTAATCCGATCGAAGAGGCGCGCGCCTTCGTGCGGCTGAACCGCGAATTCGATCTCAGCCACGAACGGATCGCCGCGCGAATCGGCAAAAGCCGGCCCTATGTGACCAACACGATGCGTCTGTTGGAGCTGCCGATTCCGGTGGTCGAGATGGTCGCCGCCGGCGCGATCAGCGCCGGACAAGCGCGGCCGCTGCTGGCGCTGGGCTCGGCGGACGAGCAGATTGCGGCGGCGCGGCGAATCGCGGAACAGAAAATATCCGCGCGCGGCGCCGAGCGGATCGCGAGCGGGGCGCGGCCCGCCGCCCGTAGCAACCGGCCGTCATCGGCGGAAACCGGCGCGGGCGCGGATGAACCGATCGATCCCAATCTCGGGGCGTTGGCCGAACGGATTCAGCGCGCGATGCGCCGCAAGGTCAGAATCGCGCCGCAACATGGACGGGCGCCGGGGCGAGTCGAGATCGAGTATTACAACGACGCCGACCTGACCACGCTGGCGCAAATTTTGACGCTGGCGGGGCGCGCCGTCCACGGCGAGAAGTGACGCCGGCGCGTGTTGGTTATTTAAGACCTGCGAATTGCTGTAAATTCCGATTCGTGGGCAATTTGTCCGTCGCGCCTAATTCGCGTCTTGCGCACTGTATCGACGCCACGGTGTTCGACCTCAAAATCGACGAAGTTGATTTCATCGCCGCGCCCACTGAAACATTCATGAAAAGCTTTGAGAAGCGAGACCTCATCAAGCAATTGTGCTGTCGGTTTAGGATTATTTCGGGGACTCGGAATGGTCGCGGGAAAGACATAAATACAAGGAGGAGGAAGTGGATAACGTGCGACTACAATTTGCCGACCGATATCACCCGCCAATTTAGGACACGGACGACCAATTGTGCCGCAAACCATATCCCAAACAATCAAACCATCGACACGTTGCTCTCGCGAAATAATTTCAGCGCTCAAGCGGGTGTGAATGCCTGACCAAGCATTACGGCGAGGATCAGCGCCGGGATTCGTACATACGCTCCAAATTACGAATTCATTGGCATTAGGGGGTCGCTCAAAGATGTTAGTATTATTTCCGTCGAGACACCCCTTCAATTCGATTGCCGCGACTCGGCCAGACTGCAAGTGTACTGTGTAGTCATATCGATTCGCGGAGCCGGAAGGCTCCCATTCTGAGATGAACCCGCGATCCTGTAAAAAGTTCAAAATATCGCGGGCAAATTCTCTCTTTTCTCCCATAGTAGCGGAAAATTGGCCGCGTATGCGTTCGATCGTGCCACGGAATAGTCCGCTGTTATAGAACTCTTCTTCAGTTAGGCCATGCGACCCGAGCTGGTGAGCTTCGGTTTTCAGAATTTCCGTGTAATCCTCGATGAGTTTCCGAAGATTCGGATTTTTAGAGCAGGGAATGACGCTCATGCCGCCAACGTCGGTCGCGCTTCCAAGCGGTCAATGATTGGTTCAAGGATGTATTTTGTGAGATGACGGACGACTGGTACAACAACGCCATCGCCTACCAAGTGATAAGCTTCATTATAATTTCGAGGCAGTTGGTAATGGTCAGGTAATCCCATGAGCCGCGCAGCCTCGCGGCTTGAAATCAGTCTAATTTTAATCGAATTGTTCTCGACCACAATGATCGACTGTCTACTGGATCCTCCGGCAGGAGTGCGGAGACATCCAGCGAGGTCATCGAAACGAACCTCGGCTCGTTGAAGCGGGCGGCCGTATTCGTCGCGACGAGTTCGTTTATACAAGGTTCCTATCACTTGCTGATTTTCTCTCGCAGCGCGATCGAGCTTTTCACGATTTATATCGCTCATCATCGAGAGTAGGCGATCTACTTCCTCGATCGAAAGCCACTGCGCGTCGGTAGGAGTACTTTCGATAATGTCAGCGAGCTTAACCTTCCGTCGCGCCGGTGGCGGGAGCCGCCACCAAATCCAATTTTGAATTACGTCTTTGGGGAGCTTGAGGCAGGCAGCAACTAAAGCGCGGCCATGCCATAGCTTAGTCGGATCATCGGAAATTAACTGCTCTGGAATTTCGACGTCGGATTTAACCGCGACGATAAAAAGTCGCGGTCGAGACTGCGGCACGAAGGGTTTGGCGTCAATTACCAAAGCGCCGAATCTATAGCCTGCTTCGGTCAAGGCCCGGCTGATTGCCGCGAAATCACGACCAGAATGTGAGGTAAGCGTTCCGCAAACGTTTTCCAGAACCAAGAGTTCCCCCGCACGGTTTTCACCAATTAGCGCCTTGACCAATTTCCAGAACGGCCAGAACGTTCCTGAGCGGTCTCCTTTGAGCCCCGCACCTGCGCCAGCGAGCGAGAGGTCTTGGCAAGGAAAGGAAGCCCAAATGAGGTTCGGCTTACCCGGGATATCTCGCGAAGTTAGTGAAGCTACGTCAGCAATTTTCAGCGCTTGGTGGCCCCAATTCGACTTGTAGGCCTCGCCCTTCTTTAAATCGAAGTCATTGGCGAAAAGACATCGCCAACTCGAACCCAGCCCAGCGCGAGCCATGCCGCCGCCCGCGAAGAACTCATAGAATTCTCGCATGTCGGCCGCCCTCCTCCCCGTCGTTCTCCAACCGAAATCGTTCTGTTCTGAAGCTAATGGACCCGAATTTCGCGTGCAACCGCTTTCGCCGGATTTTTAGAGTTTGCGATACTCCTCAAAGTTTGCCGAATATCCCGGCAATGAGGAATCTCGAAATGTGATGGCAAAAAAGCGGAAGGAGGAGCCGGAGGAGCGGTCGCGGATTATGCGCGCGGTCAAATCGCGCGACACCGCGCCGGAGTTGCGCGTGCGGCGGATCGTGCATCGGATGGGCTTTCGCTTCAGCCTGAAGCGCGCCGATTTGCCTGGCAAACCCGATTTGGCTTTGCCGAAATATCGAGCGGCGATTTTCGTCCACGGATGTTTCTGGCACGGCCATCGATGCCGCCGCGGCGCGCGCGTGCCGAAGACCAACGCCGAGTACTGGCGCGCGAAGGTGGCGCGCAATCGGGCGCGGGATCGGCGGGTGGCGGCGGAGTTGCGAGCGCAAGGATGGCGGGTGCTGGCGATATACGAATGCGCGCTCAAGCGCGAAGCGGCGGTTGAAAAGCGGATTGAAAAGTTCCTGCGCCAGAGCCAGGGTGGCGTCCTCTAAATAAGTTTGCACTCCGCGTCGATCTTGCGATCCGCCTGGATGCCCGGATCAAGTCCGGGCATGACCAACGCTGTGCGTCATCGCCGGGCCCAGACCCGGCAATCCATCTTGAGGCGCCCACGGTGTCACAATGGGTTGCATGCCAACCGTGCGTCATTGCCGGGCCCAGACCCGGCAATCCATCCCTGGTCGCCTCGCGTGGGCGATTTGCGCGCCGAGCCGACAAGGCATCAGGTGGAAGTTATTTGCGGGACACCACACCAGGGACGCTCCGCGCGAGTTCGCATGGCTAATATGGGCACGCGAAGATTTTTCCTGAGAGCAGCGGTTCCAGAATCCCGCCCAATTCAAAATCATCAATCGCCATCGACGTTTTTGTCATTCTGAGCGCAGCGAAGAATCCCGGGATTCTTCACTCCGCTCCGCTTCGCTCAGAATGACAAACCGGCTTGTGCAGAGCTTCCCTGGCTGCGCTGAGGACAGGCTCAGCATGACAAAAATAGGCTTGGAGCTTGGAGTATTTTGACCGGCGGAGGTTCGCTGAGGCGGCGCATTTATCGACAGGTTTCTTCAGAATATAAATAATCGATTATCGATAATCGAAAGTGGGGAAAGAAATTTAACTGCTCCGGCCAACTCGGGACGGCCGCGGCGTAGGCTGGCCCGCGCCGCAGCAGCACGAGCCGCGGCCGTCCCGAGCTGGTGGTCAGCACCGGCCGCAAATCAAGCGCCTGATCTTTGATCCGCTCCCAGAGGCCGAGCGGAACCAGCACGTAGCCGGGGGGCGCGTCGCCGAGCTTGCCGGAGATGCGCGGCGCGGTGCGATGGAGATAGAAGAGCAGCGGCGCCGGTTCGTCCTCGAATCGATACAGATAGAGCGGCTCGGCGGGGCCGACCACGCGGTTGATTTCGGCGGCCGCCGCACGGAACGAATCGTTGGCGCAATCGCGCACTTCTTTGGCCGGCAGATAGAAAAAGTTGACCGTGATCATGATGACGGCCGCGGCGACCGTTCCCATCCGCAAAAATCGTCCCGCGCGCCGGCGCGCGAGGCGTTCGATCCACCAGGCGATCACGACGGCCAGAATCGGCCAGCTCGGCAGCAGATAGGCGCGCCGTTTGTACGCGGCGATCGAAAAGAAAATTACGGTCGTCAGATAGAAAATCGCTCCAAGGCGAACGGCGGCGCGCGCTCTGGGCGCGGCCAGCGGATCGTCGCCGATCGCGGAGTCGAGCGCGGGCAGGAACATCATCCGCAGGCTGGTCAAAAACGAGAGCGGGTTCTGGCGCGGCCGGCTCGGTGGATCGGGCGGCGGCTGATCGGCGGCCACGGTCCGCCAGCGCAGCGCCGCATAGACGGCGACGGGGGCGATCAGGCTGAACGGAAACGAGTTGAACAGGAGCGGCTTCAGGTAATACCACGGCGGCATCGCGCCCAGCGCGCCGAAAAATCGCCCGAAGTTTTCGCTGCCGATCTGGCGGTCGAGGAAGCCGTAGCGCCGTCCGAACAGGCAGGCCGCGTACCAGCTTGCGCCGAGCAGCACGGTCGTGGCGGCGGGACCCGGCGTGGCGAGCCGCAGAATCTCCAGCGGGCGGCGTTCGGCGACGAGAAAAATAGCGATCGCGAGCGCGGGGAGCATCGCACCCACCGGTCCTTTGGCGAGGACGCCGAGGCCGAGCGCGGCGGCGAGCAGATAACGCAGGGCATCGCGGCCGCGCCGGCCGGGAGCGGGGGCGGCGCCGGGCGCGCCGCGCGGCGCATACCACCACATGAAGGCGAACAGCGCGAGCGTCTCGCATACGGCGAGCGTCATATCGACGCGGCCGATGCGCGCGTTTTCCACATATTGATAGGAGCCGGCGAGAATCAGGCCGGCGAGCGCGGCGGCGTCCGGGCCGAGAAAATCGAGCGCGAAGGCGAGCGTCAGGATGATGCCGGCGATCGCATAGAGGGCGGTCGGCAGGCGCAGGTTCCACGCCGTGACGCGATGGATTCCGGCGATGCGGTCGATGGCGGTCGCGGTCCAATGGAAGAGCGGCGGCTTGTACATCGGGGCGCCGCCGTTTTCGAGCGGGAAGAGCAGGTGGCCGTTTTCGACCATCTGTTGCAGAAAAACGGCTTCCACAGCTTCGTTCGCGCCGCATACGTCGGCGGCGCCGAGCCGATGGAGGCTGACGGCGGCGAGCGCGGCGACGGCGGCGGCGAGCGCAAGCCGCTGGGACCATCGCAGCGGCGGCCGGCGGGAACGCGCGGCGCTATCGGTAACGGCGGAAGGTTCCATCAGAACGGCCAAATCGTAGCGGATGCGGCGTGCGAGGGCGAAGCGCGTGGAAAGATTGGTCCGCGCGGCGAGCGCGGCGGTCAGACCAGATCGCAGCGGAAGATCGCGAGGCGGGCGATGCGGGCCTTTTCGTACCCGCGCCATTTGGCGGCCGCGATTTTGCCGGGCGCGACGCGGCGAAAGCGGATGCGTCCGAAACGCAGGCGGGCGAAGAAGCGGGCGGCGCGCTCTTCGGAGGTGCAGGCGAAGACGTAATGCAGGCGGCGCGTGCGGGCCTCGGCGACGACTTCGCGCAGCAGTTCGGTGGCCACGCCCTCGCCGAGAAAACGGGTGAGGGTGTAGAGCGCGGTGATTTCGCCGGCGCGCTCGCGGCGATAGGGTTCGGTGAGCAGGGCGCAGATGCCGGCGAGGTGCTCGTCGCCGACGCGGTAGCCGAAGCACGAGGGCAGCAGCGAGGCGATTTCGGAAGCGCTGCGATGGAGCAGGAAGCCTTCGTTCTGGCCGCGGCGAATCAGCGCTTCGACTTCCTCGAAATCATCGATCGAAATCTGACGTACGTTCGCGTAGCGCTGTTCGGTCAGGAGCGTGCCGCTGCCGAGGAAGCTGAAGAGTTCTTCATAGACGCCGCGGGGCGTGGTCAGATTGACGGAGGCGACGCCGTCGAGCAGGGCGCGGCGGGCGGCGCGGATGGTGGTGCGGCGCAGCTTGTCGGTTTCGAGGCCGAGCGCGCGGCGGATGCGGCGCAGATCGACGAAGGAGTCGATTTCGCCCTCCTTGTCGCGCAGGCCGCCGCCCCGCCCGAGCATCAGGAGCTTGAAGACGCGCAGGCGGCTGGCGAGTTCCTGGGCGAAGACGACGAGGTCGTCGGGATCGCCGGTCTCGGCCGCGGCGACGACGATCGAGCCGGCGCGCAGGCCCTGCCAGATTTGCGCGACAGCGGAATCGGGCGGATAGGGCCGGGTGCGCAAGCCGGTGGCGGGATTGAAGCTCGCCGGCTCCGCCGTGAGCATCCGCCCGAGCCGTTTCACCAGATGCGGGAGCGCGCCGGCCGACGCGATCACGATGCAGCGGGTCTGGTTGCGGCGCAGCTCGCGCAGCGTTTTGACCAGCGAATCGAGCTCGCTGAGCCGTTCGCCGCTCGGCGGAATCAGGGCGAAGAGCAGGCTTTTGCCGTAAAATTCTTCCAGATAGAAAGTTTTTTCGGTGAATTGCGGCGGGCGCGCCGAGCGCGCCGCGGGATCGATAATTTCGATTTCGTTCAATTCAGCGATCCGATTCCGGGCGAGCGGTATGGAAGGCGAAGCCAAGCGCGGGAATGCCGATCGAATGCGAGCGTGCGAGCCGGAGCCTGGTTCAATGGCGGCGCGCCGGGCGGATTCAATGCTTGGCCGACGCGGCGAACGCGGCGGCAAACGGGCGGACGGCCGCCGGCGCGGCGGACGCGCCCAGCGGAGGACTGCTGGGCCGCGACAGCGCGATTTCGCTGATCGTGGTGTGCGAGAAGATATCGAGCAGCATCCGCTGACCCTCCTCCCATACCCGGAACATCCGGCAGGTCGGCTGCAGACTGCATTGAGGGGCGCCCTCGACGCAGAGGTTGAGAGCGATCGGACCTTCGACCGCCTCGATCACGTCGCGGAACGAGATCGACTCGGGCGGACGGGCGAGTTGATAACCGCCGCCGGGACCGCGCCGCGCGCGCACCAATCCGCCGCGCATCAGGTCGCGGATGACCTTTTCGAGATAGTATTTGGGAATATGTTCGGTGCGGGCGATTTCCGAGCCGCGGGCGACGCCGTCGGGATTGTCGGCCAGATGAATCATGGCGCGCAGGGCGTATTCGATCTTTCGCGGAATCTGCATCAGGCTCATAGCGCGTCTCCCGGCGCCGCGGCGATGGTCCGCGCGGCGGCGCGCTTGCGGCCGTTGGACGAAGCCGGTCCGAGAATACGCTCGACGTATTTGACCAGCATGTCGCTTTCGACGTTGACCCGACCGCCCGGGCCTTTATGGCCGAGCGTGGTCATTTTAAGCGTATGGGGAATCAAGGCGACCGAGAAACGCCGGCCCTTGATTTTGAAAACGGTCAGGCTCACGCCGTCGAGCGTGACGGAGCCTTTTTCGACCAGGTAGCGCGCCTGCGCCGCCGGAACCTCGAAGGTGTAGAGGCGCGAGCCGCCTTCGGGCTTGATCGAGACGATTTGGCCGACGCCGTCGACGTGGCCGGAGACCAGATGGCCGCCGATCAGCTTGCCCAGCGTGAGGCATCGTTCGAGATTCACCCGATCGCCGGGTTTGAGTTCTCCGAGCACGGTGCGGCGCAGCGATTCGGCGGAAACGTCGGCGGTGAAAGCGTTCTTGCGCTTCCCGGTGACGGTCATGCAGGCGCCGTTGATCGCGATCGATTCGCCGAGCTTGATACGCGCGATCGGAAGCGCGGTGCGGATCGTCAGGACGACGCCGTCGGCGGCGCCTGCGATCGCTGCGACGGTGGCCAAATCCTCAACAATTCCAGTAAACATGACGCGATAAGAGCGGTGAATACTCCAGAAAAATCATACTTATTTCATAGAGCGACCGCAACCTCGCCGCGGCCGCCGGACCGAATTCAGCGGGCCGGTTTGCACCCGCGCGCGGGCGCGCCGGATAATCGCGGACGGAAAAGATCATGGGAGCAATCAGGGAGCAGGCCGAAAGATTCTGGAATGGCGAGATCGTCGTCCTCCAGCAGCATCCGCTGACCCCGACCGGCGAGAGCGAGGAAGTCGCGCCGGGCGTGATGTTCCACCGCTGGTTCGCGAACTTCACGGCGGTGCGCACGGACGAGGGGCTGGTGCTGATCGATACGGGCGCGTGGTTCAACCAGGAAGAGACCGTGCGGATGGTGCGGCGGTTCGCGCCGGACCGGATCAATACGGCGATTTATACGCACGGCCACGTGGATCACGCGCTCGGGATGGCGGCGTTCGCGGCGGAGGGGCAGAAAAACCGGGTGGCCCGCGCGCGCGTGGTTGGTCATCGCGCGGTCGCGGCGCGCTTCGACCGGTACAAGCGCACCGCAGGCTACAACGGCCTGATCAATGCGCGGCAATTCGGACTGCCGGCGGGATGGCCGGCGGATTACGTCTATCCCGACACCTATTTCGAGGACCGGCTGACGGTCGCCGCCGGCGGCGTGAAGTTCGAGTGTCATCATGGACGGGGGGAAACCGACGACGCCTGCTGGGTCTATATCGCGCAGCATAAGGTGCTGTGCACGGGCGATTTCATCATCTGGGCGGCGCCGAACGCCGGCAATCCGCAGAAAGCGCAGCGCTATGCGCGCGAATGGGCGGAGGCGCTGCGCGCGATGGCGAAAACCGGCGCGGAGGTGCTGCTGCCGGGCCACGGCGTTCCGGTTTTCGGAGCGGTGCGGATTCGGCAAATCCTGAATGAGACGGCGGAATATCTGCAAAGCCTGTACGATCAGACGATCGCGATGATGAACGCGGGCGCGCCGCTCGGCGAAATCCTCGCGCAGGCCGCGCCTCCCGCCAAACTGGCCGACCGGCCGTTTTTGCAGGCGGTTTACGACGAGCCCCAATTTATCGTGCGAAATATCTGGCGGCTGGAAGGCGGATGGTACGACGGCCATCCGGCTGACCTGAAACCGGCGGCGCGGGCCGCGCAGGCGCGCGAGATCGCGGAGTTGGCGGGCGGCGCGGACAGGCTGGTGGCGCGGGCGGCGGAGCGGATGGACGCGGGCGAGTTGGCGCTCGCGGCGCATCTAATCGACTGGGCCGTCGCCGCCGCGCCCGACGATCCGGCGGCGCATGCGGCGCGGGCGAAAATCTACGCGGCGCGGGCGCGCGAATCGGCGGCGACGATGACGCACGGGATTTTCTGGGCGGCGGCGGAAGAGTCCGCGGCAAAAGCCGGAATCGAGTTGCCCGCCGAGCCGCGCAAGATTTGAGCGGCGCCGCGGCGAACGCCGATTCCGGCGCTGGCTTGCTCTTGTCTTTCCGGACTGAGAACCTTTTCGACGATGGATCACTCTGACGCCGATCGCGCGGCGCATTCCGCGCCGGCGGCGCGATCTTCCGAGCCGAAAGATTCAAATGGCGCGATGGCCGATGCGGATTTTCAAACGCCCGCCGACAGCGACGCCCGCTGGCGGCGCGCGGCGATCGCCGTTCTGGGTTTGGCGGCGATTCTTTTCTTTGCGCGATTGGGCGCGCGCGCGTTATGGGCGTCGGAATTCCGCTGGGGCGAAATCGCCCGCGAGATGCATCTGCGGGGCAACTACTTCTGGCCGACGATCAACGGGCGTTCCTATTTCGACAAACCGCTCGGCTCGTATTGGCTGATTCTTGGAGTCGGCTGGATTATCGGCGCGGTGAATGAAACGGCGGCGCGGGCGCCGTCGGCGTTCGCGGGCCTGCTCGCCGCCGCGCTGCTGATCGTGATAGTGCGCCGGCTGTACGACCTGCGCACCGCCGTGATTTCCGCCCTGATACTCTCGACCAGTTTCAGTTTCGTCTTTTTCTCGCGCAACGCCTCCGCCGACGTTGAGACGATCGCGGGCGAACTGGCGGCGCTGGCGCTGTTTCTGGCGCACGAGAACGACGCCGGCGGCGGATGGTGGGTGATCGGGCTGTGGCTGATCATGGCCGTCGCCTCGCAGATGAAGGGGCTGCTCGGTTTTGTCCTGCCGCTGGCGATGATTGGCTCGTACCGGTTGCTGGCGGAGGGATGGGCCGAGGCGATCCGCGGACTCGGCTCCGGATCGCTCGCCGCGCGCTGGCGATGGATCGTCGAACGGCAGCGATGGTTTTTCAACTGGAGCACGCCGATCGCGATCGCGCTCGCCGCCGCGGTCTATTACGCGCCGTTCGCCATTTCGCAGCACCGAACCGGCTCCGAGCACGGCATCTACATGGTCTATCGCGAGAACGTGGAGCGCTATTTCGCCCCGTTCGACCATCGCGGCCCGATCTACCTTTACGTGTACGTGATCTTCGCGCTGATGGCGCCATGGTCGGCGATGATTCCGGCGGCGCTCGCGCATACGCATCAGCGGCGGAAAATCGGCGCGGGTCAGGCCGTGCAGGATCGTTTCGCGCTCACCTTTTTCTGGGCGACATTTATATTTTTCACGCTCTCAGGATCGCGGCGCAGCTACTATATTCTGCCGATTCTGCCGCCGGCCGCGATTCTGGTCGCGCGCGTGCTGCTGGAGGAGCCGGAGCGGATGACGCCGCTGGCGCGCCGGCTGGTGAGGTTCGGTTTCGGACTGGTGGTCGCGATGGTCGCGGTCGCGGCGCTCGCGTTCATTCCGCCGCATCGGTTCATGCCCTATCCCTATTCGGCGTTGCCGCCGGCGCCGGATCGCGGCGTGTACGCGATTTTCTGGATCGGTTCGGTCGCCGCGATTTTATGGGCGATGCGCGATTCGCGGCCGCCGCGAACGGCGTTGGCGATCGGCGCGATCGCGTGGCTGTTCATGTTCTACTTTTACGTGTTCGCGATGCCGGCGGGCGACGCCTATCGCACCGAAAAACCATTCGCCTATCGCATTCGCGCGCTGATCGGCGCCGATACGCAAGGATTGGCCTTTTATCTGAATCAAGGCCCCGTCTATTACCTGGGCTTGCCCCGGCCGACGCCGGAGTACGACCGGCTGGCCGATCTGGATCGGGCGGTCGCCGACGGCAAGGTCCGCTGGCTGGTGGTGCGGCGGCGCGAATTGCCGAAACTGAATTTTCCCTATCGGCAAATTACGGCGGAGACCGCATATCCATGGGATCGCAAGCAGCACGCGCTCAACGCGATGATGTTGCTCAAAGTGGCGCCGCCGGCCGCGGCCGCGAGGCCTTCAAAATAGCGCGCCGAGCTCGTCGCGGCGGCGGATCGGGCCGATCGGTCTGCCGATCTAGTGGGGCGTCCCCTGAATAAGTTTGCACTCCGCGTCCACCTTGCGCTCGGCGTGGATGCCCGGATCAAGTCCGGGCATGACCACCTCGGTTCGTCATGGCCGGGCCAGCCCCGTCAATCTCCAGAACGCCTGGATACGACCGCCGAAATAGCAGGAACGCTGTGCGTCATTGCCGGGCCCAGACCGGGCAATCCATCCCTGGTCGGCCCGCGGTGGGCGGCCTGCGCGCCGAGCTGATCAGGCGTCAGGTGGAAGTTATTGGCGGGGCGCCGGGCTAGCCTTTTGGCAATCCGAGCACGCGCTCGCCGATAATATTGTGCTGAATCTGATTGGCGCCGGCGTAGATCGTCGGCCCGCGCGCCGCCAGCATCCGCAGCGACCATTTGCCGCTGTCGAGCGCGAACGGCGCCTCGAAATCCATCTGGCTATACGGCCCCAGCAATTCCATCGCGTACAGCGCGATCGCCAGGTTTAATTCGGTGCCGCACAGCTTCATGATCGAGCCTTCTGGTCCGGGCGGCACGCCCTTGAGCTGGCGGGTCAACTGGCGATAGCTGGTGTACTTGAGCGCCTCCGCTTCCGATGCGAAGCGCGCGACCCGCTGGCGCACGCCAGCGTCATCCCAGGCGACGCCGCCGTTGCGCGGGACGCGCCGAGCGAGATCGATCAATTCGCGCACCTGCTGAGCGGCGGCTTCGCCGTAGTTGCCCGAGCGCTCGAACATCAGGGTGGTGATCGCCACCTGCCATCCGTTGTTTTTCTGGCCGAGGATATTCGCTTTCGGCACGCGAACGTCTTCGAAGAAGACTTCGTTGAAGCCGCGCCCGCCCGTCATCTGCACCAGCGGCCGCACCGTGATGCCGGGGCTGCGCATATCGACCAGCAGGTAGCTGATGCCCTTGTGCTTGGGGGCGTCGGGGTCGGTGCGGACGAGCAGGAAAATCCAGTCCGCGAACTGCGCCATCGAGGTCCAGACCTTTTGGCCGTTGACCAGAAAGTAATCGCCCTGATCGTCGGCGCGCGTTTTGAGCGAGGCGAGATCGGAGCCCGAGCCGGGTTCCGAATAGCCTTGGCACCATACTTCGTCGCCGCGCAAAATCGCGGGCAGATGGCGGCGCTTCTGCTCGTCCGTGCCCCAGTGCATCAGGGTGGGACCGAGCAGGCTGATGCCCATCCCCATGAAGGGTTCGGTCAAATCGAGGCGGGTTAGCTCTTCGCGGAAGATCAGCCGCTGCATCACCGTGGCGCCGCGTCCGCCGTATTCCTTCGGCCAGTGCACGGCGACCCATCCGCCTTCATTGAGCTTCTTGTGCCAGCGCACGCGCGCCTTCCAATCCTCCGGGCTGCCGTCGTCGAGCGGGCTGCGCGCGGGCGGCGCATACTGCCGATTCTCCTCCAGCCAGGCGCGAACTTCGGCGCGAAATGCTTCATCCTCGGGGCTGTAGTTGAAATCCATATGATTAGCTTTCCGCCCGCTCGGTCCGGACGGCCTTCACTTTATTCAATCGCTTTCCGGCGCCGGCGATGCTCAGGCGCGGCCGGTGAGTTTCGCCCGCTCCAGCACCGCCTCGTAGATGCGCGCGGTGGCCGCGTCGATCAGGATGCCGCCGGCGCCGGCCGCGCCGGCGCCGCCCTTTTCGGCGGCGTAGTACGCCTCGCACATCCGGCGCGCCACTTCGATTTCGTTCGGCGTGGGCGCGAAAACGTCGTTGGCGAGTTCGATCTGGCTCGGATGGATCGCCCATTTGCCGACCGCGCCCAGGGTCGCGGCCCAGACCGCGTCGCGCCGGTAGCCGCCGGGGTCGCGGAAATTGGCGAAGGGGCCGTCGATCGCGTCGATGCCGGCGGCGCGCGCCGCAACAATCATCCGGCCGCGCGCGAAATGCCACATGTCGCCGGGATAACGATTCGGCTCGGATGCTTCAGTCAGTCCTGATCGCACGCCCTGACTGGCGGAAAGATCGCCGAAGCCGAGAATGATCGCTTCCAGCCGCGGGCAGCATCCTGCGATCTCTTCGACCCGCGCCAGCGCCGCGGTCTCTTCGATCAGCGCTTCAAGTCCGATACGCTGTTTGAGGCCGAGTTTCGCTTCGAGCTGGCTCAACAGCGTGTCGAAGAACCATACGTCGCGGGGAGCTTTGACCTTGGGCAGGATGATGATGTCGAGCTTGGCGCCGGCGCCTTCCACCACTTCGATAACGTCGTTGTGGGCCCATTTGGTTTCGGCGGCGTTGACGCGGACGGCGCGGAGCTTGCGGCCCCAATCGAGACCGTTCAAGGCCGCGATGACGTTGGCGCGCGACGATTCCTTCAGCGCCGGCGCGACCGCGTCTTCGAGATCGAGGAAAACCAGATCGGCGGCGCTGGCGACCGCCTTTTGGACCATCGCCGGGTTGGAAGCCGGCACGGAAAGTTCGGAACGTCTCAGCCGCACAGCCATTGCATTTCTCCACTAGCCTTCAAGAATTTTCCGGCGCGATTCCCAGTTCGGCGAGAATTTCCGCGCCATGCTCGCCGAGGCGCGGCGCGCGCGAATGAACCGCCGCGGGCGTGCCCGCGAGCTTGATCGCCGGTCCGGCGATCGTCAGCGGCGGATTGTCTCCCGGCGGCTGCACCTCGACCAGCATCCCGCGGGCGCGCGGATGGGGATCGGCGAAGATTTCGCGCGCGGTGTTGACGGGACCGACGGGAACTTTGCCGCCGAGCGCCGCGACGATTTCAGCGGTCGGCCGCGCCGCGGTCCATTCGCGGATCAGGTTGCGCACGAATTCGCCGTTGGCGACCCGGCGCGGATTGCTGCGCGTGCGATCGTCGGCGATCAGCTCCGTGCGGCCCATCGCGCGGCACAACGCCGCCCACTGATTGTCGGTCGGCGCCGCGATCGCAAGCGCGCCGTCGGCGGCCGGGAAAATGTCGAACGGCACGATGATGCGGCTCGAGTTGCCGGTGGGCGCGATCGTTTTTCCGCTGAGCGAGTACGTGTAAACGATCACCTCGCACAGCGCGAGCACCGCGTCGTACATCGCGACGTCGAGAAACTGGCCAATGCCGGAGACGCGCGCCGCATGGATCGCGGAAACCACGCCGAGCGCCGCGAGCGTGCCCGGATAGATATCGCCGACGCCGGGACCGCAGCGAACGCCCTCGCCGCCCGCCGGGCCGCTCATTCCGACCAATCCGCCCATGCATTGCGCGACGATGTCGAAGGCCGGCCATTCCGCGTAGGGACTGCGGCCGGTGCGGGGATCGCCGAAGCCGCGCACCGCGGCGTAAACCAGCCGGGGATTGCGCGCGCTCAACGCCTCGTAGCCGGCGCCGAGCGCGTCCATCACGCCCGAGCGCGCGTTTTCGACCACCGCGTCGGCCTGTTCGATCAGCTTGAACAAAGTCGCGCGGCCGCCGCCGGATTTCAGATCGAGCACGATGCTCCGTTTGTTGCGGTTGATGCTGGCGAAGTACGGCGAATAGTCGCAGCCCTGGCGATCGGGAAAGGGCGGGCCGAGCGTGCGCGCCATGTCGCCGTGCGGCGGCTCGACCTTGATGATGTCGGCGCCAAGATCGCCGAGCAGCATCGTGCAGTACGGGCCGGCGAGCGCCTGAGTGAGATCGACTATCCTGATATCCGCGAGCGGACCGGTGCGTTTCGGATTCATCGACGATGGGTCGCGTTTCGTGAAATCATAAAAGAATCTGCGAGCTTCGATCTTGAACCCGCGGCGCTCGCGGCCGGCTTCGGGTCACGTACCAGACCGGCGCGGTTTCTTCAACTGCGCCCGGCGGCGTTCAATATCCGGCGCCGTAAAAATAGATCTGCTGCGGCGCATTGCGCGCGTTATCGATAATCGCGAGCGCGCCGCTGCGCAGGCCCGGCGTCGCGGGCGCGAAGCTGATTGCGATCGTGCAGCTCCCGCCCGCCGGCAGAACCGTTCCCGCGCCGCATCCCGACGCCGACGGAACGACCGCGAAATCGGCGCCGCCTTGCTGAATCACGCGCGCAATCGCGAGCGGCGCGGCGTCATCGGCGGGATTCGTTACCGTTACGATCCGTGCGGCGCTGGAGGTTCCCGCTTGCTGGGGGCCAAAGTGGATCTCGCGCGGCGTGACGATGGCGGGGTCGGCCGATTGCAGCGGCGTTGGGGTCGCGGTGGGCGTGGGCGACGATGACGGCGTGGGTGTGGGCGTCGGCGACGGACTTACCGTCGGACTCGGCGTCGGCGTGACGCTGGGCGTGGGGGTCGCAGTCGCGCTTGGAGTCGGCGTGGGCGAGGAGGTCGGCGAAGACGACGGCGTGGGTGTGGGCGATGGCGTCGGCGATGGCGTGGGGGTTGGACTCGGCGTCGGACTTGGCGATGGCGTCGGGCTGGCCGGCGCGTATGCGGCGACGAACGTCGCCATGTCGATACTGCCCCATCCGCTCGCCTGATCGTAACCCGGCTCGGCGACAAAGCCCGAGACGCCGTTGAAGCCGTTGTCGCCGGAGGCGATATCGCGCAGGCCGGATCGCGCCGTGTCGTGCAGCGCGCCCAGTTGATAAACCCGCGGATTGGGATTGCCGATTCGTCCGCTTTCGCTTTGCGCGGCCACGCTCATCACTCCCGCGAGAATCGGCGCGGCGATGCTCGTGCCGCCGATGCAACAGTTCATCTGCGCCACGCCCGCCTGATTGGGATCGTCGCCCCAGTAGAAACCGGGCGCGAGCGGGCTTGCGCCCAACGCGACATCCGGCAGATCGCGCATCGAGTCCGGCGGCGTGAGTCCGGATTGATACGCGGGCTTGGCGAAGATCGAGCTGGCGCCGCCGCCGCCCGCGCCGGTCGGGTCGTCCCACACGCTTTCCGCGACATAGCCGGCGTCGTCGCCCGAAGCGTTGTAAACCGGAGTGAACTGGCTGCCGCCAACCGCGATCACGTTCGGGTCGGCGGCGAATTCGCTGACGTTGAGGCTGCTTCCGACCACGCAGGCGGCGCCGGCGCTATTGAGCGTGAGGCCCGCGGAGCCTTCGTCGCCGGCGGCCACGGCGACGGTTTGCCCTTGCGCGGCCGCCTGGGTCAGGAGCGGATCGAGCGTGCCGGTGTAAAAGCTCGCCGGCCCGCCGCAGAACGAATAGCTCACGCTGATCGCGCCGCACTGATTGTCGGACACGGCCCGGCTGAGGGCGTCGACCAGGCCGTTGGCGCCGTCGCCGATATAAACCACAAGTCCCGCGCCGGTCGCGGCCGCATGCGCCCATTCGACGTCGAGCAGCGCCTCGGTTTCGTCCACGGTGCGGCCCGGATTCGCGCCGTCCGCCAGCACCCGCGTCAGGCTCGGGTCGGCCAGCGCGAAGGTCGAATCGAACAAGGTCACGGCGCTGGTGAGGAAATCCGAATCCTCGACGATCGCCAGGCATTGCCCCGCGCCGTCGAGACCCTCCTGAAGGAGCGGCGTTTCGTCGTAAAATGTCCACAGGTCCGCCGGTCCGAACGCTTCGCCTTCGGCGCCGGCGTAAGCGGGCGCGGCGGCCATCGCGAGCGATCTGCCCGGCGTGCGCAGCGGGCGGACCGTGCGCGCGGCGGGATCCATCGGGACGGCGTGCAGAGTGTTATCGAGACCGCCGACCGACGAAACTATCGCGGCGAGGCGCGCGGGCATTTTCGGGTCCGCAAGGTTCGCATAGACGCCACCGTCCGCGCTCGCCGCGATCCGCGTCGCGAAGGCGCGTTCGACAACCGCCGCGGCGCCGGTCGCGGTAACGCCGGTCGGCGACCGCGCCGAAATCCGCAACCCCGCGCGCGCAAGCCACGCGGCGACCGCCGCGACTTCCGCCGGTGTCCGTCCGAAGCGCCGGACGTACTGCTTCGCGGTGAGCCAGCGATGGTAATTCGGCGAGGCGGGATCCTGTATCGTTTCCAGATAGCGCGTCAGGCGCGCCCGATCGCGCGGCGCGAACGAAAGCCGGATTTCGAGCGGTTCGCCCGGATTGAGCGGCTGGACGACGCCCGCCTCGGCCGACAAAATCGGATGGTTGCCGCGCAGCGCGACCGCCACCGCGTTGCGCCCGGCGCTGGCGAATCTCGGGAGAACCGGCGTAACGATCGCGGCGACGACGACGGTGAGGGCGAAGGATTGCGCAATCCGTTTGCGCGCACGGGTTTTGATTATCTTTCGGTATGGATCGGGATAGCGCGAACCCAGACGAATGAATGGCATGATATTGTCGGCTCAATATCGGCGGCTACCGAGTTATATTTCGATTGGCGGGCAGACCCGCGTTCAAATTGCGACTGTGCGGATAGAACGGCCATAGATAGTCAATTCGAGCGCATGATTTTATCCATTGGTTCCTCATTATCTATTTCGCGCCGTCGTATTCACTTCCGCGGCCGCGCCGACGCACGTTGAATACATTAAGCAATCGCGATGCCGTAACGGGCGGGCAGGCGGCCGGCGCGTCGCGGCTCAAAGAGGTTTTTGCCAAGATGACCGGCGGCGCCAAAAAAACCGCATCGTCATGCTGTGACGCCGAGCTTGCGCAACGCGCACGCGCGCTGGTGATGGCCTACGGATGGAACGCGACGGCCTACCAGATACTCAACCCCGGAATCGATCTATGGTTCGAACCGTCGGCGCCCGCCGTGACCGGCTATATCCGGCGGGGCCATGTGATGCTGGCGGCGGGCGCTCCGATATGCGCTGAAAAGTCCCTGCCGGCGGCGACGCGCGCGTTTGAAGATTTCGCCGCGGCGAATCGATGCCGCGTCTGCTACGTGTGTGCGGCCGATCGCTTGCGCGGCCTGCTGGCGAATTCCGGCCGCCATGCGGCGATCGTGATCGGCGCGCAACCGGTCTGGAATCCCGCCCGATGGCCGTCCGTGTTGGAAGCGCATCGCTCGCTCCGCGCGCAGCTTAATCGCGCGCGCAATAAGGGCGTGCGAATCGAGCCGCTTGCGCCGGCGCGCGGATGCGAAGATCCGGAACTCGCGGCGGTGCTCGCGCGCTGGCTCGATTCGCGCGTGCTGCCGCCGCTGCATTTTCTCGTCGAGCCGCATACGCTCGCGGGCGAAGTCGCCGATCGGGTGGTGCTGGTCGCGCGCTGCGACGGCCGCGCGGTCGCGTTTCTGGTCGCTTCGCCCGCGCCCGCCCGCAACGGTTATCTGATCGAACAGGTCGCGCGCGATCCGCGCGCGCCGAATGGAACCAGCGAACTGCTGATCGACGCGGCGATGCGCCGATTCGCCGCCGAAGGCCGCACCTACGTCACGCTGGGATTGGTCGCGCTCTCGACCCAGGCCGCGTTGGACATGAATCCGGCCTGGCTCCGGCTGATGATGCGGTTCGCGCGGGCGCACGCGAATCGTTTCTACAACTTTCGCGGCCTCGAGCGGTTTCGCGCCAAGATGGCGCCGGACCTTTGGGAACCGATCTACTCCATCTCCAACGAAACGCGTTTTTCGATGCGCACGCTCTACGCGATTGGCGAGGCTTTCTCAGGCATTTCGCCCTGGCTCGCAATCTCGATGGCGCTGGCGCGGGCGGTCGAAATGGAGGCGCGGCGCGTTCGCCGGTTCGTCGCGATCCGGTTTGGCGGTCGCGCGGCCTGAGCCGTCGCGCGGGCGAGCCGGATCGTCATCCGGGTGGCTTCATCAAGGCGCCCGATGTTAAAATTTCGTCACGCCGCGGTTTCGCCCCGAAGACGCCGGCGGCGAGAGCGGAGGGTCGTTTCATGAGCGAGTGGCGCAAGCCTGACTTCGTTGAATTGCGTATGGACGCCGAGATTAGCTGCTACAGTTTTTTGCTCGACGACATGCGCGCTTACGGCAGCTTGCGCAAGGCGGAAGCGGCGGAGCCCGACCCGCCGCCGGCGGCGGATTCGCGGCCCTTGCGCTAAGCGCACGTGATGCGCGTCCGGATACTCGGCTCGGCCGCGGGCGGCGGATTTCCGCAATGGAATTGCCAATGCGAAAACTGCGTGCGGATGCGCCGAGGCGAAATTCGGGCGGCTCCGCGCACGCAATGTTCGATCGGTGTCAGCTCCGATGGCCGCCGCTGGCGCCTTATCAACGCAAGTCCCGATCTTCCTGCTCATCTCCGCACGCTCGCCTCGACCGCTTCGGCGCCGGCCAGTTCACGCACCGGACCGCTTGACGCGATAATCCTGACCGATGGCGAATTGGATCATTGCGCCGGACTGCTCGCGATTCGCGAGACCGGACCGCTTGCGCTCTACTCGACGGTTGCCGTTCGCGACTGGATCTTCGGCGCGAATGCGGCCTTTTCCGCAATCTGCCGGTCCGGACGGCTCGAATGGCGGGAATTGCCGCTGGGCGGCGGCGATGCTGATGCCGAAATCGAGGTGCGCACGGCCGGCGGCGCGGATACCGGTCTGCGCATCAGCGCGACCGCCGTCGCGGCTAAAATTCCGCGCTATGCCGGGGCCGAAGGACAGGAGCCGGAGGGCGCCGCGATCGCGTTGCGAATCCGCTCGGCCGACAGCGCCGCGGCGCTGCTCTACGCGCCCTGCTTTCGCCGGATCGATGACGCGCTGCTCGCCGCCGCGCGCCGGTCGTCATGTATCCTGCTCGACGGAAGTTTCTGGTGGGACGACGAGATGGCGCGCCGCGGAGTCGGAATGGCCACAGCGGCCGCGATGGGCCATCTGGCGATCGGCGGTTCTCACGGCAGCCTTGCGGCGTTGCGGGAATTGGACGGGATTAGAAAGATTTACACGCATATAAACAACACCAACCCGATTCTCGACGAGGCTTCGGCGGAACGCCGCCTGCTTGCCGAAGCCGGGTTCGAAATCGCCGCCGACGGAATGACGCTGGAACTGTAGTCTGATGAGCGACCCGGCCACGCATCTGCCGCCCGATCCGCCCGAGCAATTTATCGCGCGGATGCGCGCGGTCGGCGCGGTTGCGTACCACGACCGCCATCCGTTCCACCTGCTGATGCATCAGGGGAAGCTCACCCGCCGCCAGCTTCAAGCGTGGATCGAAAACCGCTTCTATTATCAATGGCGAATTCCCCGGAAGGACGCGATTATCCTGGCCAAGGCGGACGATCCCGAGTTTCGCCGCGCCTGGATCGGCCGAATTTCCGATCATGACGGCGACGAGTCGCGCGAAGGCGGAATGCGCAAATGGCTGCGCCTCGCGCAGGCCGCCGGCCTCGATCCCGACGCGGTGCGGAGCCTCAAGCGCGTGCTGCCCGCCGCGCGCTACGCCGTCGATGCTTACGTCGAGCTGGTCGCGAGCCGTCCGCTGGTCGAAGCGGTCGCGTCGTCGCTGACCGAGCTGTTCGCGCCGGAACTGATGGCGAGCCGGGTCGTGGCGCTGGAACAGCTTTATCCGTGGCTCGATCGCGCGGGACTCGACTATTTCCGCGGACGCCTTTCCGAAGCGCCGCGCGACGCCGCCTTCGGACTGGATTTCGTCGTCCGCCATTGCACGACGCGCGCGATGCAGGATCGCGCGGTCGAAGCGCTGATCGCGAAATGCCATATTCTCTGGAGCCTGCTCGACGCGATTCATTTCGCCTACGTCGAGCCGGGATGGACGCCGCCGCTATGGAACGCCGCGGAATGAACTCGGATGCCGGCGGCGCATGGCGTCCGCGGCTGGCGGCCGGCGTGCGGATTCGCGTCGATCCGGCGGACGGCCGCGAACGGCTGCTTTTTCCTGAAGCCGCGCTGGAGTTGAACGAAACCGCGGCCGCGATCATCCGGCTTTGCGACGGGCGCCGCGCGCTCGCGGAGATCGTGCGCGAACTCGCCGGACAATTTGGCGACGCGACCGCGCTCGCGCGGGAAACCGAAGAATTTCTCGCCGCGATGCGCGAACGGCGGCTCGTCGAGTGAATCCGCCGCCTCCGCCGCGTTCGCTGGTCGCCGAGCTGACCTATCGATGCCCGCTCGGTTGCCTGTACTGTTCCAATCCAGTCGAGTTGGCGAAAAGCCGCGCGGAATTATCCACGGCGGATTGGTCGCGCGCGTTCGCGCAGGCCGCCGCGCTCGGCGTTATGCAGCTCCATCTGACGGGCGGCGAGCCGCTGCTCCGCGATGATCTGACCGAACTTGCCGCGGCGGCCCGCGCTTGCGACCTGTATATCAACCTCATCACCAGCGGCGCCGGGCTGAACGAAGCGCGGCTTGATGCGCTCCGCGCCGCGGGGCTCGATCATGTGCAATTAAGCCTGCAGGACGCCGGCGAAGCCGGAGCGGATTACGTCGCCGGAGTCCGGACGCATCGGCGGAAGATCGCGACGGCGCGCATGATCGCGCGCCTGAAAATCCCGCTGACGCTGAATTTCGTCGTCCATCGGCTGAATCTCGATCGGGTCGGCGCGATGATCGATCTGGCCGCGGAACTGGGCGCGCGGCGCGTCGAGCTGGCGAGCGCGCAATTCCACGGATGGGCGCTGCTCAACCGGGCGCATCTGATGCCCGCGCGGGAGCAGAATGATCGCGCCGAGGAAATCGTGCGTGCGGCCGCCGAACGCTTGCGCGGCGTGATCGAAGTCGTTTTCGTCCGCAACGACTATCTGGCCGGACGGCCCAAGCCATGCATGGGCGGATGGGGCCGCGGCACGATCGTGATCGATCCGGCAGGTCGCGCGATGCCGTGTCAGGCGGCGGCGTCGATTCGAGGACTGGAATTTCCAGACGTGCGATCGGCCACGCTGGAGGAGATCTGGCGCGATTCGCCGGTCTTCAACGCCTTCCGCGGCTATGACTGGATGAAAGAGCCGTGTCGGAGCTGTCCCGAACGCGAGCGGGACTTCGGCGGATGCCGCTGTCAGGCGTTCGCGCTGGCCGGCGACGCCACGGCGACCGATCCCGCCTGCGCGCTCTCGCCGCATCATCGGACGGTCCTTGCCGCCCGCACTGAAAGCCCGGCGTCGAGCGAACCGATTTACCGCGCGGCCGAAGGCGGCCGCGCCGCTTTCTCCCGGCAATAATTCAGCAAACGGTTGAGCGCCCGCGGCGCCGGCTTTAGCGCCTCGTTCGGCGTGCGAATGCGCCGTACCGATCGATCATCCGCGGTGTGCGGCAAGGAACGCGCGGGTGCGGGCGACGGCGGCGCCGGCCACGTCGGGCGTTTTCCATTTTTCGATCATTTCCACGCGCGGCGCGAGCGCGCCGATTTCGCGTGAAACCGGCGCCGGATGATAAAGATCGTCGCCCGCCAGCACCAACAGCGGCGTTGCGCAGTCGCGGACGAAATCGCGATCGACGGAAAAGACGAAATCTCCGCCGTACATCCGCTCGCGGAAGCTGGCGCAGGCCGGCTCGGCGAGATTCGGCCGCTCGCGCCGCAACTCTTTCGCCCAGCCGTCGAACATCTCGTGGAACGCGGCGCGATTTTCGTGCAAGCCGATCGGATTTTGCAGCACGGCCGCGCTCACCCGTTTGGGCGCCGCCTTGATTACGCCGAGGCAATAGGACGATCCGATGCATCCGCCCATCAAATGGCAGCGGTCGATTTTCAGATGATCGAGCAGGGCCAGATGGTCGGTGGCGTAGGTCTCCCATCCGTCGCTCGCGCCGACCGGCGCATGCGAGCGGCCGGCGTTGCGCTGGTCCATCGCGATGACGCGGAAGTCGTTGGCGAATTCTTTGGTCGGATCGAACGGACTTCTGTGCCAGAACTCGATGCTCGAGCGCATCCCGCCCGGCGCGAACAGCAGGATTGGATAGCCCGATCCGAATTCTTCGTAATAGAGCGAAATTCCGCCGCGTTCGTATACCGGCATCGTAGATACTCCGTGGTTCCTCCGCGCGCCGCTCAGCGGGTAGTTTTAACGCCGAATCACGATTCGGGACGAAGGACGGTTTCGACAGTAAAGCCCGCGGCGCTGTCGCCAGGACGATAGTTCAGCAGTTCAAAGCCAATCACTTTTCCGTCGGCGTCTTTCATCAGAACGACTTCGTCGGCGGTTTCCTCGCAAACGCTTTCCTTGGCGGGATCGTCGAACCATACGGTGAGCGTGCGGCCGGCGAGATCGCGAATCACTTTGATTTTTTCCATATTTCTTCTCCCGCCTTGATCGCGTCTGTCGGATAAGCGGTGACGAGAAAGCCTTCATCATTTTGACGCCGGGCCACCGCGCAAATCCAGCGCGCCGGACCACCTCGATAAAAGAGGAAAACGTCGCCGGCCTTGCGGCTGCGCCTTATTTCGTCGGGATCGCGAAGAGCGTTTTTGGCGTCATCGGCCCGCTACGCCATCGCCGGATGTTTTTCGGACGCGATAAACTTCCAGTATGCGGCGGTGCATCTGACCGAAAAACCGATCGGCGTTGCGACCTCGAAAAGCACAGCGCCGCCGTTCCGCTTTGCTTCTTTGGCCACGTTGTTTCCGAGCCGCTATTCTTCCGGCCTCCAGAGTGCGGCCCAAACAGGCCCGCGACCGGCGCGCCAGGATGATTAGCGCGACTTGGGCAGGCCGAGCACGCGCTCGGCTATGATGTTGCGCTGGATCTCGGACGTGCCGCCTTCGATCGTATTCGCCCGCGAGCGCAGAAAATGATGCTGCCAGCGGCCGTTCTGGATCGCGTGCGCCGATCCGCGCATCAACTGGCCTGCCGGCCCTTCCAGCGCCATCGCGAATTCCTGCATCCGCTGGTTCAGTTCGGACCATGCGAGCTTCGAAATCGATCCGACCGGCCCGGGATCGCCGCCTTTCAGAATTTTCGAGAAGGTGCGGTAGGCGGTGAACCGCATCATCTCCAGTTCGACGAAGAATTGCGCAAGCTGCTGGCGGATCAGCGGATCTTTCGTGGCGGGCGCGCCATTGCGAAGCGTCGCGCGCGCCAGATCCACGATTTCGTCGAAAATAATTCGATAGCGCATCACGCCCGCCAGCGCTGCGGTGCCGCGCTCGTTCATCAACGTGGTGGTCGCCACGCGCCATCCGTCGTTGATCCCGCCCAGCAGATTGGCGCGCGGCACGCGCACGTCCTCGAAGAACATCTCATTGAATTCGGACTCGCCGGTCATTTGGCGCAGTGGCTTGACCGTGATGCCGGGGCTTTTCATATCGACGAGCAGGTAGCTCAGTCCGCGATGCTTCGGCGCGTCGGGATCGGTGCGCACCAGCAGCATGCACCAGTCGGCGACATGGCCGAGCGTGGTCCAGACTTTCTGGCCGTTGACGATAAACTCGTCGCCGCTGAGTTCGGCGCGGGTGCGCAGGGAGGCGACGTCGGAGCCGGAATTCGGCTCGGAAAATCCCTGGCACCAGATCTCCTCGCAGCTCAGAATTTTCGGCAGATAGCGTTTTTTCTGTTCCTCGCTGCCGTAGGTGATGATGGTCGGACCAGCCATCGCGAGTCCCAGCACGTTGAGCGGCGCCGGCGCGCGCATCCGCGCGATCTCTTCGTTGAAAATCGCCATCTCGACTTGCGAGGCGCCTTGGCCGCCGTATTCCTTCGGCCACGCCATCCCGAGCAAGCCGCCGTCATAGAGCCGGCGCTGCCAATCCTTCAGAAATTCAAGCGTGCCCACGCCATGCGGCCGAAAGCCCGGCTCGCCCCATCCGGGGGGCAGGTTGTCGCGCAGGAATTTTTTGACGCGAGCGCGAAACTCTTCCTGTTCGGGGGTGAATCCCAAGTCCATCGCGAAGCCCTCTCTCGCATCGCCGCCGCGCCGTACAGCCGGCCGCACGGCGCCATTACAGCTTGTTCATGATCCGAATCAGCTCGGCGCGGCCCCATTCGACTTCGAACCGATGCCGCTTCGCCATCCGCCGCAACTGATCGGCGATCGGGCCGTCCTGCGGCGCGATCGCCAGCGCTTCTTCGACTTTGCGCGCGCCCCATTCTTCGCCGCGGATCAGCAGTTTCAACCGGTCCGCCAAAACTCCGGCGGCGGCGACTTTCGCGGCGAACGGCCCGATTTGGCCTGACGGTTGGCCGCCGTTAGCGCGGATAAGTTGTTCCAGCGCGAATGCGGTCGCGGCTTCGTCTTCACGCGAAGTGGCGAGCAGGCGGCGCAGCTCGTCGTTTTCGACTTCGCCGAGCAATTGGTCGAGCGCGGCGACGCCCGCGCGCTCGCTTTCGAGCAGCAGATTCAAAATTTGCTCGAGCGCCGGGCCCACGGCGCGAATCTACAAGCCGGTCGGCGGCTTAGCAAGGGAAGTTCGCGGCGCCGCCGGATGGCGATCAGGCGTCGCTTTCGAGCCGCGCGCCAAGCAAATCGGCGAGCAGTTCCGCCGGCGCCCGCTTCGCCTCATCGACCGCGAAGCCGGCCGCGGCCGCATGGCCGCCGCCGCCGAAGGTGCGCGCGAGCCGGGAAAGATCGACCTCGCAATCGGCGCTGCGCCGCAGGCTGACGCCCAGGCTGCGCAGATCAAACAGCGCGATTATCGTGCGCGTCTGCCCTTCGTAGAGTTTCGCCGCAACCTCGCTGCTGTAGCCCATGCAACAGGCGGAACGGATGCGCAGGCCGTTGCCGAGCGGCCGTTGGACCATCGTGGCCCGCGCGATCTCGAAGCTTTTATCCATCGCCTTGCGTCCGGCGTCGAGCGCGAGCCTGAGCTTGCGGCTCATCACCGGTTCTTCGAGCCGGACGATCTCGCGGTACGATTCGATTCCGCCGAGCGTTTGCACGGCGAGCGCCCAGTCGGCGGAGTCAGGGATTTGATGGATCCAGCGGTCGTGATCGTCGGCGATCGCGGCGAACGGGAAGAATCGTTCGAATTCGGCCAGCTTTTCGGTTTCGCCCCGCTCTTCGGCCAGTTGTTTCAGGAAATTGAAGGTCAGGCGCGCCGCCGAGAATTCTTCCGAGAGCAACCGGCCGGTGAATGGAACGTCGAATTCGGGCGCGTCGGCCCGGGCCACGGCGGTGCGATGATGATCGACCCAATAAGCGCGCGCTCCGGCGCGGATCAGGTTGGTCAGATGAGCGGCGGTCGCGGTCGTGGTCCAGGACAGGTCGGTAATCCAGTATTCGTCCAGGTCGCCGCGCTCGCGCGGCCGCAGCGCCTGGAGCACGCGGTCGCTGTCGCCGTTGGCCGCGAGGAAGGCGACCACCCGTTGATCTTTGTAATAACGTTCGATCGCCGCCGCCGCGACCACGCCGTCGAGGCATGACGGGCCGTGGCTGACGATCTGGATCGTGCGGCGCGGTATCTTTGGCATAGCCCGTTAGTGTACGAGATTCGGGCGCGGCGCGCGATGCGGGTTGAGCTTAAGGCGATAAACGAAGGTTCATGGCGCGCGATGCGGTGAAGATTTCACTATAACGTGCTAAGTTCCCTCAATTGTTGACGACTCGCGCCTCGGCGGAAAACAATTCCGCTGCGGCGCGGGCGCGCGCGGATCAAAACTCAGTGGACCCCGTCATCCTCGAACGCTCAGCGCATCCCATTTCGCGCCGCGATATCGACCCGAACGTCCTCAGGGTGCTCTATCGGCTGATCAGCGCCGATTTTACCGCCTATCTGGTCGGCGGCGGCGTGCGCGACCTGATGATGCATCGGCGGCCGAAGGACTTTGACGTCGCCACCTCGGCCCATCCCAATCAGGTGCGCGAATTGTTCCGCAATTCGCGGCTGATCGGCCGGCGGTTCCGCCTCGTGCACGTCTTTTTCGGCCCGCAGAATATCGAAGTTGCGACCTTCCGCCAGCGCAGCGAAGAAGTCCCGGAAAGCGGCGACCTGATGATCCGGCAGGACAATACTTTCGGCACGCCGGAAGAGGACGCTTTTCGCCGCGATTTCACGGTCAATGCGCTGTTTTACGATCCGCGGACGTTCCAGGTTATCGATTACGTCGGCGGAGCGCCCGATCTTGAAGCGCGGTTGATTCGCACCGTCGGCGATCCCGACTTGCGGATGCGCGAGGATCCGGTGCGGATGATTCGCGCGGTGCGCTTCGCGGTCAAGTTGGGCTTCGAAATCGAACCGGCGACTCGCGCGGCGATCGAACGCCATTGCGGAGATTTGGCGAAAGCCTCCGTGCCGCGTCTGGTCGAAGAAATCTTCCGGACGCTGATGCTGGCCGACGCCGCCCGGGCCTTGCTGCTGATGGATCGCCTGGGCTTGCTCGCGGTCCTCCTTCCGGCCATTTCCGGCCATCTCCGCGATCGGCCGGCCGCCGCCGCGATCGAACCGTCCGCGCCGCCGCTCGCGATGGAGGGTGCGCCGGTTGGCGAGCTTGCGCCGCCCGTATCCGAAGACGCCATGGATGCGATCCCTACCGCGAGAAATCTGGCCGCGATGGGCCGGGCGATCGCGGAAGGACTGGCGCCTGCGCGCGCGATGGCGCTCGCGGCGTTGTTTGCGGACCTGTTTCGCGCGCGCGGCGGCGCCGAGGCGCGGATGGAACTGATCACGGATTTGCGCCTGCGCGGCTTTTCGCGTGCGGACACCGACCAGATGCGGCTGCTGCTTGAAGCGGCCGGCCACATGATGGCGATGACGCGGATATCGCGGCGGCTGCCGCGCCGGCCGTACTATCCGGAAGCGCGCCAACTGCTCGAATGGATTGCGCCGACGTATCGATTCGACGTCGTCACCTACGACCGATTTTTAGCCGCGCCGCCGGAGCGCATGCAGCGCCGGCGGCGCGGCGTCGCGGGCATGGCTGGCGCCGCCGCCGAAGATGGCGGCCCAGCGCCGGCCCCATCCGGCAGACGGCGCCGACGGCGCCGCGGCGGCCGACGCCATCGACGCAAACCCGCCGCCACGAACGGCGTGTCGGCCACGTCGAACGAGGCGGGCACGCCCGCGCTGTCGCGGCCCGACGCCGCGGCAGGCGCACCGGGACAAAATTCCGGAGCGGTTGCCGAATCAACGGCATACGTTCGCAATTTCGGCGGCGAAAGCGACGAATAGCCCGCATCGAGCCTGGGAGCCGGCCGCGGACGCCTCGCGTCAGCTTGTCCGTTCGGATTCCATCGACTAATTTCATCGGGGTGCATAAGCGGCGGTAATGCGCGCCGCGCCCTATTCTTCGCGGGAGATTTCAGTTTTGGCTGCTAACAGCGTGCGCTCGGATAAGATCTGGATGGACGGCGCGATGGTCCCATACGACCAGGCCAACGTCCACGTCCTGACCCATAGCCTCCACTACGGCTTGGCCGTGTTCGAGGGGCTGCGATGCTACAAGGGCGATAACGGCGGTTCCGCGATCTTCCGCGCCAAAGAGCATATCCGCCGTTTGCTGGATTCCGCCCATATTCTGGAGATGACGATCCCGTTCGGTCAGGAGGAGCTGGTCAAAGCCTGCGCCGACGTCGTCCGGGTCAACAAGTTCGACGAATGCTACCTGCGGCCGATCGCGTTTTACGGCGATGGCGAGATGGGCGTCGTCGCGCGCAACAACAAGGTGCGCGTCGCGATCGCGGCGTGGCCCTGGGGCGCCTATTTGGGCGCGGACGGGCAGAGTCAGGGCGTGCGGCTCAAAACCGCGTCGTTCGTGCGGTTTCATCACAATTCGATGATGCCGATGGCCAAAACCTCGGCCAATTACGTCAATTCCGCCCTCGCCGGCTACGAGGCGCGCAAAAACGGCTACGACGAGGCGCTGCTGCTCGATGTCAACGGTTACGTCGCCGAGGGCAGCGGCGAAAATTTCTTTATCGCGCGCGACGGCGTGGTCTATACGCCGCCCCTGATGTCGTGTCTGGCGGGAATCACGCGCGATTCGGTAATCCGGATTCTTCACGATCAGGGCGTCACGGTGAAGGAGCAGCCCTTTCCGCGCGACCTCGTCTATATCGCGGACGAGGCCTTCATGACCGGCACGGCGGCCGAGGTCACTCCGGTGCGCGAGCTTGACGATCGGCGGATCGGCGCAGGCAAGCCCGGCCCGATCACGCGCAAGGTGATCGAGGTCTTCAACGCCGCGCTTCGCGGCCGCGACCCCCGCTACCGGCAGTGGCTGTATTCGCTATAGCGCCGCGCGCCGGCGGAGCCGTATAATTTCGCGATGAAACCGCGCCGCGTAGCGGCTTGCGCAATCACGATGGGACTGCTCTGGACATTGTTCGGTTTCGGTTCGGCGCGCGCCGAACTGCTCAAGGCCGGCGACGTCGCGCCGCCGTTCTCGACCCAGGCGATCGAAAACGGCCAGACCGTTCCGATTCGCCTGAGCGATTTTCTCGGCCGCAAAGTCGTCCTTTACTTCTATCCGAAGGACAACACTCCCGGATGCACCAAAGAGGCGTGCGCCTTTCGCGACGGCTACGCCAAGCTCGCCCGATGGGGTATCGCGGTGCTCGGATGCAGCGTCGATTCGGAAAGCTCGCATCGCGCCTTCCAGCAAAAGTACAAGCTGCCGTTCCCGCTGCTGCTCGATCCCGGCAAAAGTATCGCGAAAGCCTACGGCGCCGACAACGGAATCCCGATTCTCGGCCTCGACAAGCGCGTGACCTATGTTATCGGCGCCGACGGACGAATCTTGAAGGTCTATCCCAACGTCGATCCCGCGCTGCACGCCGACCAGATCATTCAGTATCTTGGCGCCAATCAGGAGCCGCCGCCTTCGCCGACTCCGACGCTTTCGCCGGCCAACCCCGCCACTCCCGAGGCCGGCCCGCCCCGCGACAACGGCGCCGATTCGATCGAGTAGTCCCGCCGGCGCTCGCCTTCACGGCGCGCCGTCCTGATCCATTTTCGTGCATGTATGAGGCGGCATTGGTAGCCTTTGCAACACTTGGTATCGATTGGTGCGTCATAGGCGACGCGAATCGATCGCCCGATGCAAAGGAGAACGATCGTATGGATTCGTTGCGAATTGCCCGCGCCAAAGCCGGCGCAATAATGCTTCCAGCCGCGATCCTGGCGATGGCGGCGTATATCGGCGGATGCGCTCGGACCGTCGCGAATCAGTCCGCGGTCGTCGAGCAGGTCCAGACGGGCCAGGCCCCCGCCGTCACCGGATTTTTCGGCCAGTCGGCTTCGCTGCTGCAGCCGGGCGGCGAGGGCAAAGCGGCGCTGGTTTACATCAATCCCAACGTCGATTGGAAGCAGTACACGAAAATCATGATCGATCCGGTGCAGTTCTGGGACAGCGACAACAGCGGCGTTTCGCTCTCCGACCAGCAGACCCTGACCACCTACGCCTACAACAAGCTCACCGAGGACCTGTCGAAGAATTTCACTTTGGTGAACCAGCCCGGTCCGGGCGTGATGCGCCTGCAGGTCGCGCTGGTCAACGCCGCCGCGGCTACTCCCGGCCTGCGTTCGGTATCGGTGGTTATTCCGCAGTTGCGGGTGCTCAACGCCGCCCAATCGCTCGCGACCGGCAGCTACGCCTTTGTCGGATCGGCGCAGGCGGAGATGAAGGCGACCGACTCGGCCACCGGCCAACTGCTGGCGGGTGCGGTCGATCAGCGCGCCGGCGGCGTCTCGCTCAGTTCCGCGGCGACCTGGAAATGGGGCGACGCCGAGGCCGCGATCGACTACTGGGCGCAGCGGATTTCGGACCGCCTGCTCGAATTGCAGGGGCGCGCTCCCGCCGCCTCTTCCTGAGCGGCGCGCCCGCGCTTACGACGCTTTGCGCCGCCGCGCGCGGCCCGCCTCCGTGCGGAACATCACAACGGGTTGTTGGGGAAAATCCGGCCGAGCGGGAAGCGTCCGACTTCGGACCCGAGCGCGGCGACATACCAGCAATTTTTCAGAAACATCAGGTGGCTCCCAAACCGCCAATCAGCTTAGGAGCCGGCCCAATCGCTCGCAAGGCGCCGTTCTGCCGTTTCCTTGCGTCCCTTCAAGATACCGTGAAGGCGCGGCGCTAGATTACCCAGTGCGGTGCGGCGGATCTCGCACTCCCAAATTGTATGCACGCGCCAGCCGAGCCGCCGCAAAGCGCGTTCGTTCCGCTTGTCGCGTTTTTGATTCCCCTCGATTTTGGCGGACCAATAAGTTCGATTATCGTGCGGCAAACGGCCCTTAAGGCATCGATGACCATGCCAGAAACAACCCTTCACTTGGATGATCGTGCGGTGCTTCGGAAGCACGATATCGGGGCGGCCCGGAAGCGCGCTGACGTGCAGCCGAAACCGGTAGCCCATCGCGTGGAGGGCGCGCCGCGCCGCTAATTCTGGCTTGGTATTCTTAGCTCGGATTAATGACATGACCTCCGAGCGTTTTTGCTTCGTGAAGACGTCGCGGCCTCGGCCTCTCAAACTTCGTCCGGAAATTTTTGCCGAAGCTGGTTAAAAATTGACCATTGATCCTCAAATGCAGCATTATCGACCATCGAAATCAGGGTAGCTAGATTGACGAATCTCGGCAAAGGAACGGAACGAAAGCCTTCAAAACAGTCGGTGCATTCTGTTCTTAGGTTGTCGAGAATATTCATCGCCGATCGCGGCCGTCGCGCGATATATCCTATATTCAACACTACTCGTCTTGCTGTATGGAAAACGCTCGGATCTCCTTCATTCGCACCGCAAACGCGACAGGTGAATCCGTCGCGCGCGAAAACGAGTCCGGATAATTGATTGAATTTCCGCTTTCCGATAGAAGGCCTGACGGGACGAGGTAATTTTCGCATAGGGTGCCGAAATTATCAAAACGCTGGCTAATTAGAGCGATTGTCAATCTTGAAAATATTTCTCTAAGATTTGTTTTAATTGTGTCAATCCTCGTGGTGAAAATCGAATCGATTGACTGACCTTTCCAGGTATTTTGCGAGATTTAGATCCGTAAGTATCAAGTTGAAGGAATTTGATACCATCCGCCATCTGAATAATCGAATAGGTACACTCCGCATCGGTATGGTGCGTATCCTTCTCGAGAACTTTTAATTTTATCTCATTTATAATTGCCGCCTGCGTCTCGCTCGCTGCCTGATGTTCGATCGGATTTTGTCAGATTAATCTTAATTAACCTGTCGCATTGATCGGGAGTCGGCAGTTATTCCCTATGAATTTTCATAATGTAAGTAGCCGACCAAAGCAGATTAATTGGATTGTAACAAAAAGTAAACGCTTTATCTTTTGCGAAGCAGATTCGGCAAAATCGATGATATGTAAGCCAAACTTGCCGCCGAAGCAGTACTTTTATAGTAAGGCGGAAATAATTGGAGCGGGCGACCGGGGTCGAACCGGCGACGTCCAGCTTGGGAACTCCTCTGATGCCGGGAACGCGGAGGAACCCAAGTGATGAAAACCCTTGCGGCACAAGGCGTTCCCGCATTTTCGGCTTCCCGGCTAGGAACCGCATTTCCCGCCTTTTCCCGCCGAGTTTGCCAGAATTTTGCCAGAAAATTTGATCGCCCCGACCTCCACGTTCCCGAGTTCATAGATCAGGACACGGCGCGAGGTTGGATTCGGCGCGCGCTTCGCCTTTCCCTTCCCATCACCAACTTGCTTTCGAGTCGTCGTGCGCGATTCGGAGAAGCCCAGCGTCCTGATGGAGACGGCTATGGACGGTAGCGTTTACGCCAAAGCGCGTCGGGAATGGGATGACCGCTACGCCGATCTGGTTCTCGGCAAGCGCAACTGGCAGGTCGCGGCGACCGGGCTGCTGGTGCTCTCGCTGGTGCTGGCCTTCGGACTGGTTCGGATCAGCACGCGCAGCAGATTCGTTCCTTACATCGTACGGGTCGATGGCCTGGGTTACGCGCTGGCCGCTCCCACGGCGCTCGGCGAGAGCGGCGCGCAGTTAACCACCGAAAGGATGATGCGTTACGAACTCGCGGGCTTCATCCGCGACACGCGCGAGGTGATCGCCGACCCGCAGGCGGAGCACCAGGTGATTGGCGAGGTCTACAGCCGGGTACGCGGTGCCGCCTACAAGTTCCTCGAGAACTACTACCACGACCAAGATCTTGCCCACGATCCGTTCAAGGTCGCGCAACATCGCACCGTCACCGTCCAGATCGATTCGATCCTGAAGCTGTCCGACACAACATGGCAGGTCCGCTGGACGGAGCTGGCGCTCGGCCTGGATGGAGCGCCGGTCGCGACCACGCATTGGGAGACCGTGCTCGACACGGAGATGGCGCCGCAGACGTCCGACGCCTCGATTCTCGACAACCCGCTCGGCTTTTACGTGACCCGGATCAGTTGGACGGAGCAACGAAGCTGACGGAGGACTGCGATGCGAGAGAAGATTACGACCTTCGGTATCGCGCTCGCGCTCGGGTTGGGCGGATGCGCTTCGCAACAGCCGCCTCCGCCGCCTCTAACCCTCGTAACCCACGCCGCGCCGAAGGCGGAGACGGCGCCCGCGCCGGTAACCGGCGCGAAGCTTCTCGACGAGCAGCCGCCCGAAGTCAGACAAGCGGTCGCGGAGCACGACAAGACCGGAGCGTGGCCGTCGTACACCACGCCGGCATACGTGCTCTATCCCTACGGCGAAGTTGCCGAGCCGCTCATCAACTGCGCGCCGCTGCGCACCACCGATATCCAGCTTGAGCCGGGCGAGACCATCACCGACGTGGCGCTGGGCGACAGCGAGCGCTGGATGGTGACGCCGGCCTCCTCGGGCGATCCGCGCAACCCGACGCCGCACCTTGCGGTCAAGCCCAAGGCGGCAGGCATCGCGAGCAACCTGACGATCTACACGACCCGCCACATCTATCACCTGAATCTGCGCTCGCGGCCCGGCCACGAGATGCAGGAGGTCGAGTTCTACTATCCCGACGATCTGCTTGCCGCGATGGCGCAGGCGGACCAACAGGCCAAGCAAGCGAGCGAGGATGCAAAGGCCGACGATCCGGCGGTGACGCCGCTCGCCTCGCTCGATCCGGGAGACCTGAACTTCTCGTACAAGGTCGCCGGGCCGAACGTGCCGTGGAAGCCGGTGCGCGCGTTCGACGACGGCAGCCACGTCTACATCCAGATGCCGGTTGGCATGAAGTCGAGCGAAGCGCCCGCCCTCCTGATCGCGGCGGGCGACGGCAACGAAATGGTCAACTACCGCGTGCGCGGCGACTACTACGTGGTCGACCGTCTGTTCGACCAGGCGGTGCTGGTCTCCGGCGTGGGACGCGCGCAGGACCGCGTGCAGATCGCGTACACAGGCGCTGCGAGGTGAGCGATGGCGGCGACTCTGAAAGCGGTTCAGCAGACGCAGCGTCACGGCGGCGGCCGGCTTACGCGGACACTGGTTATCACGGTTGGAGCGGTACTAGGCGGGTCGTTGCTGGCGATGATGTTGGCGCTCCATTCCGCGTCGCAGCCGGTCGCGAGCGGAACGCTCAAGGATCAAGCGGTCGCGATTCCCGACATGGCGCGTCGGCATGCAGTGGCGGAGCTCGAAGCCGACGCAAAGCCGGTCACGATGCCGACGGCGGCTCCAGTGCCAGCGCTTCCCGCGCCTCCAGTAGTCGCGCGCCAGAACAATCCCGTCGCCAGACCGCCGAGCCGGCTCGCCGAGCTTGAGCAAGACGAATTCATCAAGGCGCTCGGCGCGCCACAGATGGTCGAGTCGTTCCACAACCGCGCGCTCGACATCCCGAGTGTGCAGGCCGCGGCGGCCGGACTTTCAGGCATCCAGCAGGCGAGCAGCGATGTTGCTCCGGCAAGCCTGAAGCCGGCGCCATCGCCTTACACGGTAACCGCAGGCAGCGTGTCCGGCCGTGTTGGTCAGCGGCATCGATTCCGATCTTCCCGGCCCGGTCCTCGGGCAAGTGCGCGAGAACGTCTTCGACAGCGCGAGCGGCAGGTTCCTGCTCATCCCGCAGGGCACGCGGCTCATCGGCGCGTACCAAGCCGCACCGGCGTCCGGGCAAAGCCGCGTGCAGATCGCATGGCAGCGGCTGGTCTTTCCCGACGCGTCGAGTATGGATTTGCCGCGGATGCCGGGCGCCGACAGCGCCGGCTACTCGGGCTTCACCGACGAAGTTGATCATCACTATCTGCGCACCTTCGGCACGGCGACGCTACTCAGCCTCATCAGCGCGGGGCAGATGGTGGGACAGATGGGCGCGTTCGGCGGCGGCTACGGCTTCGCGGGACCGATGGGCTACGGCTATGCGGCACCGAGCCAATGGGCGCTGATGGGCGAGATGGGCGGTTCGGCGGCATCCTCGCAGATGGGAGCGGTCGGGCAGCAGGCGCTCCAGCAAGGCATGAACAGTTCGCCGACGATCGATATTCGGCCGGGCTACCAGTTCAACGTGATGGTGACGCAGGATCTGGTGCTGCCCGGAGCGTACCGAGGCGATTAACCGAATCTCTGGAGTTCAGGAAAGGAGCGAGTCGCATGAAGCTCAAACTGAAAGACAAAGAACCGCCTCCGGCGCAGCTCAGGCTGACGCTGCCCGGCAACTTCAAGGCGTTAATGGACGAGTATCTGCTCTACTTGCGCGACACGTCGCAGCGCGAGGCGGAGTTGAAGGAGGTCGCGCTTGAGATGTTGCGCCAGTTCGTCGAGACGGATCGGGATTTCAGGACGTGGCGGAAAGGACGGGCGGAGTCGGAGGTTCGCGGAGTGGAGAGCGGCGTGGTGGTGGAGCGGCAGAACGGGGCGGTTGGGGCGAAAGTGTCGTAGGGCAAGATAAAGGCTTCCTCGTACCGTGGTGGTCAAAATGGCTGTTTTGCCGCAAAAACACTTAACTTTTTCGCCCCGTACCGCGCAAAGCGCGCCCCGTACTTTTCTGCCCGTTCTGCCGCTTGTGCTGGAAGTGCTGCTGGCTGCGCCGATTCTGGCCTTCCGGCTGCTCAATCTACGCATCGCGTTCACCGGCAGCGCGTGCCCACCGGGCATCTACCGCGCGACCGCACTGCCGCCGGGAGACACACTGGCGCGCGGGGAATTGGTTCTGGTCTGCCTGCCGGAAAGGCTGGCGCGCTTCGCGCTCGAACGCGGCTACCTCGCGCGCGGCGCGGGTTGTGGCGACGGCATCGAGCCGGTAGGCAAACGGATCGGCGCGATCCCAGACGACGTCGTCGCCGTCGCGCCGGGTCACGTCGCAGTCGATGGCCAGCGACTTCCCAACAGCACAAGCCGCATGCGCGACAGCCAAGGCCGAACTGTTCCGCACGTCGCGTTCGGAACGCATGCGGTCAAGCCGGGCGAGGTCTGGCTGTTCGGCGAAGCGGACGCGCGAAGCTGGGACTCGCGCTATTTCGGCGCGGTGCCGACAAGCGCGGTGCAGGCGAAACTCAAACCGGTGATCACCTGGTGAGTCATGGCTGACGGATTACATACTCGCGAGCAGGGGCTCAGGCTCCATCACCTCGCCAACCTTGGCGGCCTCGTCGCGCTCGCCGGACTCGATCGCGAGCCGCCCGATTTGCTGCTTGGAGCGTTGCTCCGGATGGCCGCGAGCCTGACCGAACTTCCGGAACGCAGGCGCGCCGAGATCGCATCGCTCGGCCATCAGAAGTTCGACGAGCGCGCGAGCGCCAAGCGCGCGTGGAAGTCATGGGCGCGGGCCAATCAGCTTCACAATCTCACCCTGTCCGACGCGCAGATTCAGCGCATCGTCGTGGCGCTCGGCGGAGCGAAAAAGGCGGGCGGCGGTGAACGGCTCTACCGGCAGATGCTGGCGCTGCTCGACGGGAGGGCGGCCAATGAATGATCTGCTGCGCAGCGATCTGTGGATGCGCCCGCATCCGGCGGGCGTGCGCAGCGAGCGCCATCCGCACGGACCGAGGTTTTGGTGGACCGGGCTGGGCAAGCGCGGCGCGCGATCATTCCGCCAGGCCGGCCGGCTCAACACGCAACTCGACCGGCGCGGCGCAATTACGGCCGGCCAACCGCGCGCCTATATGCAGCGCAGCGTGGTGAAGGTTTCATACTCGCGCAACACCAAGTCGGCGTCGTGGGCGGCACACGGGCGATATTTGGCCCGCGACGGCGCACAGCGCCAGGGCGAGAAGGGACTCGGCTTCAACGGCGACCGCGACGATCTCAACCTCGCCAAACTGCTCGGCGAGTGGCAGAAGGCCGGAGACGAACGGCTCTTCCGCGTCATCGTCTCGCCGGAGAACGGCGCCCGGCTCGATTTGCGCGAGCACGCGCGCGAACTGGCCGCGCAGATGGAGCGCGACCTGAACACAAAGCTTGAGTGGGCGGCGATCGACCATCACAACACCGACAATCCGCATCTCCACCTCCTCATCCGCGGACGCGACGAGCAGGGCCGGCCGCTGTCGATCGATCGCGGCTACATCCAGTCGGGCATCCGCACTCGAAGCGCCGAGATCGCCAGCCGCGAGCTTGGACTGCGCTGCGAGCGCGACTTGCTCAAGGCGCGCGGAGCCGCAGTTCGCCGCGAGCAGTTCACCGAGATCGACCGCGACCTTCTGCGCCGCGCGGGCGCGAAGCATGTCGTCAGCTTCGACGGCAGGCAGCCGCGCGGTGACGCGGCGCGCGAGCGGCGGGCGCAAGAAATCGCGCGGCTCAAGTTCCTGGGTCGTATGGGCCTTGCCCGCAAGATCGACTCGGCAAGCTGGAAGCTCGCGCCGAATCTGGAGCGCACGCTTCGTGAGCGCCAGCTCGCCATCGACATCATCAAGAGCCGCGCGCGCCATCGCGACCAGATGCTCGATAAGCGCGCGCCGCTGGCCGTCACGAAACTCGCGCCCGGCCAGGAGCTAACCGGGCGCGTGGTCGGAACGGGCCTCGAGAACGAGACGCGCGACCGCCGCTACCTGATGCTCGAAGCGACCGACGGCAAGCTCCACTACCTGCAGCAGACGCCGGCAATCATCCGCGCGCGCGGCGAGGGAAAGATCGCCGCCGGCGAGGTCGTCACACTCGAAGGGCGCGAGTTCGACAAGGACGCGCGCAAAGTCCGTTACATCCGCGTCGAGCAGCACGGCGCGCTGCGCTCGATGCAGACGGACAAGCAGATCGGCAACCGGCTCGACCTTGAGACGCTCAAGACCATCGAGCGCGACGGCAGGATCGATTCGCATGGCTGGAAAGGGTTTGCCGGCAAGTGGCGGCAGGCGATGAACGACCGCGTGCCGGTGCTGGAGCAGGCCGGGCTAATCGTCCGCAATCACTCCGCCAGCCGCGATTACTTCGTGCCGCCCGGAGCGGAGCAGAAACTTCGCGCCGAGATCGCGGCGCGCGAGCAGCGCGAACACAAGCGACAACAACACGGAAAGGAGCGTACACGCTGATGGCTGCAACATCTCTACCGTACCGGCCGCCGGGTAATCCGGCGCAAAATAAGATAACGGCGGTCGTCGCCGTCACGGCCGGGCTGATCGCCTTTCTGGCGCTGTGGACGGCCACCCAGAGAGCCGCCGCGATGCTCGGCTACGCGACCCCTCTCGGCCAACCGGTCGCGACGCTCCCTCTATTCGGACCGCTTTACGCCCCATGGGCGATCCTGCTGTGGGCTTGGAAGTGGCGCGACGCCGGCGAGGCAAGTGCGGTATTCGCCAGCGCCATGCGGCTCTTCGAGTACCCGTCGATCGCGGCGGCGCTGCTGGCGATGGGCGCGGCGCGGCTGGTCCGTGGAATTTCGCCGCGCATCCACGACCTGCACGGTTCCGCCCATTGGATCACCAACCGGGAGGTTAAGGCCACCGCCCTTCTGAACAACGATGGCGTCTACCTCGGCACGTGGAACGGCAAGTTTCTTCGCCACGGGGGCTCCGAGCACGTACTCGCGTTCGCTCCGAGTCGCAGCGGCAAAGGCGTCGGTCTTGTGATTCCTACGCTTTTGACCTGGCCGGACAACGTCATGGTCCACGACATCAAGTGCGAGAACTGGGAGAAAACCGCCGGCTGGCGCCAGCACCAACTCGGAAGCCTGTGTCTCAGATTCGACCCGACCTGCACTGACGGAACCGCGGCCCGTTTCAATCCTCTTGCCGAAGTCCGCACCGGTCCGCTGGAAGTGAAGGACGCTCAGAACATCGCCGACATTCTGATCGATCCCGCAGGAAATACGCCGCGCGACCACTGGGACCTGACCGGCCACGACCTGCTGGTGGGAGTGATCCTCCACGTCATCTACGCCGAATCGAACAAGACGCTGGCCGGATGTCTCAACTTCCTCAACCCGCCGGACCGCGACCAGGAGACCGTTCTCCGCTCGATGATCGATACGCGCCTGAGCCACCAGCTCACCCACGAGGTCGTCGCGGGAGCCGCGCAGGCGGTCCTGAGCAAAGCCCCCAACGAGCGCGCGTCGGTGCTGAGCACGGCGACGCGATGTCTCTCGCTCTACCGGGATCCAATCGTGGTCGCGAACACCGCAGAATCCGACTTCGCGGTGAAGGATCTGATCTCGCACGAGCGGCTCATAAGCCTCTATCTGACCGTTCCGCCTTCCGATCTGGCGCGCACTCGACCGCTGATGCGGCTGATTCTCGCGCAGACCGTCCAGCGGCTGATGGAGCGTCCGCCCGGGCGAGACGACGGCCGCGCTACGCGCCGCCTCCTGCTCATGCTCGACGAGTTTCCGGCGCTGGGACGATTGGACTTCCTGCAGACGGCCCTGTCCTACGCCGCCGGCTACGGCATTAAGGCGTATCTGATCGCGCAGGACCTGAGCCAGCTCTACGCCGCGTACGGACACGATGAGTCGATCATCAGCAATTGCAAGGTGCGCGTGGCGTACACGCCCAACAAGATCGAGACGGCGCGCCTCGTCTCCGAGATGGCCGGCGTCACCACCGTGCATCACGAACACCGCACGCGCTCTTCAAACGGGACGACGGTCTCCGAGCCGGCGATGCGCCGTCCCCTGCTGACGCCCGACGAGGTGATGCGCCTGCCAGAAGACGCGGCCCTCGTCTTCGTCGCAGGGCATGCGCCGATCTATGCGAACAAGCTTCGCTATTACGAGAATGCCGAACTGAGCGCGCGATCCGGCATTGCGGCCCCCGTCCACTCGGACCGAATCGAGCACGGGCATCAAGCCCAAGAACCGCCAAAGTCCCTCATCACGAACGGCAACGGCACAGATGCAAACGGCACGAACGGAAATGGAGCAGTGTCTCACGCCGACCAGGGCGGAGGCGGCGCCCGCGAGCGGGATAAGGGCAACGAGCTTACCAAGGAGTGGCCGTTCAAGTGAGAAAGCCCGCACACGAAGTCTCCTGCTACTTGACGCAGGCCGAGGCCAGAGAGCTGCGGGAAGAGGCCGCCGCGCGCCATCTCTCGCTGTCGCGCCACCTGCGCCAATGCCTGCTCCACTACCGCGCGCTCAGCGCCGGGGCGGACGGCGGGATGCGGCAGCTTTCGATCGCGCTCTCCGACATTGAGGCCCGCCTCGCGCGCAGCGTCGAGACGCAGAGCAAACGGATAAGCGCGCTCTATCGCGAGCAACAAGTGCTGTTCGCCATGATTGACCGGCTCGCCTTCATTCTCTCCGTACATACGCCGGAAGTTCCCGACGAGCTGCGCAACGCCGCGCTGGCTGCCGGCACGCGGCTCTACAATCACTGGCGCAGCGCCGTGATGGAGATGACGGAAGGCGGCGCGTCGCTCGACTCTCTCAACCGGGTCAATGGATCCGCCGCGGAACCGGCGGAACAGGAGGAAGCGGATGAGCCTGCAGGCGATTCAATCGACGCGGCTCGATGAACGGCTCCGCCGCGAGCTGGGCCCGGCGGTGCTCGCCGCGCTCGACGATCCCGACGTGATCGAGATCATCCTTAACCCCGACGGCCGCCTCTGGGTGGAGTCGCATAGTCATGGAATGCACGCGACCCAAATAACCATGCCAGCCGTTCAGGCCGAACGGCTCATCGGCACGGTCGCTTTTGCGCTTCACACCGTCGCCAACGACGCGCATCCGGTCATCGAATGCGAGCTGCCGCTCGATGGGAGCCGCTTCACCGGTTGGCTCCCGCCGGTAGCCAGCGCCCCGGCTTTCGTGATCCGCAAGCACGCCCGCCTCATCCATACGCTGGGGAATTATGTGCGCGATCGAATCATAACAGCCGCGCAGGCCGATGCGTTCCGCGACGCGATCGCGGCCCGCGAGAACATCGTGCTGGCTGGCGGCACCGGCTCGGGCAAGACCACGCTCGCCAACGCACTCATTCACGAGATGGTCGACGCCAGCGGCGAGAGCGAGCGCTTCATCATTATCGAAGACACTCGCGAGCTTCAGTGCGATGCGTCCAACGTGATGCAGCTTCACACCTCGGCCGCAGCCGATCTCACCTTTCTCACCCGCACCACGATGCGCGCGCGGCCCGACCGGATCATTATCGGCGAGGTCCGCGGGGCCGAAGCTCTTGGACTGCTCAAGGCCTGGAATACAGGTCACCCCGGCGGCGTCACCACCGTGCACTCCAACGGAGCCGCGGCGGCGCTGGTCAGGCTTTCGAGCCTCGTCCAGGAAGCCAACGTCCCACCGCAGCCGGAACTGATCGCCGAGACCGTCCATCTGCTCGCCTTTATAGCCCGCACGCCCAATGGCCGGCGCGTCACCCAAATGGCCCGCGTCGTCGGCTACGATTCGTCTCACGGCTTCAAACTCACCCCGCTGGAGGGCTAACCATGAATCTCCAATTCCTGTTGCTCAGTCTGCTCAGTGACCTCGCTTTCTCTGCCACGCTGTTCGGAATCAAGGAACGGCGCCAGGCGATTTTTTTTGACTTGATCGCATTGGGAAGTCTCTTCCCACTCATGCCCTGGACACTCTCGTTGGCCCTCAATTTCAAAATGTGGATTTGACCGAGAATTTCAAAAAGGAGGCGTGCAAAATGCCGCACCCGAGAATCTTTTCGAAATTCGCGAAGTGGATCAGATGGATCGCGTACGCATACGGGGTCGTCACGATAGCGTGGCCGGCGCAGGCGCTGGCCACCACCGGCATCGGCGTCCTGCCGTGGGACCAGGCGCTCAACACCATCCAGATGGATATGCAGGGCACCGTCGCCCACGCCGCGACCACCATCGCGGTCATCGCGGCCGGCCTCACCTGGACTTTCACCGAGCATGGCACCGGCGCGCGCAAGATGTCGGCGGTCGCGCTGGGCGGCGCCGGCGCGCTCGGCGCAACCCAGCTCATGCTGGCGCTCTTCCCCTTCGCGCCGGCGATCCTCTGATGGACCTGCAACGCACGCCGATCCATCAGTCGCTGGTCCGGCCAATCCTGCTGGCCGGCGCCGAGCGGCGGCTCGCGATCCTCAACTGGCTCTTCATGGCCGCCCTCATCTTCGGCGTCGGGCTTCATCTCTACACGCTCGCGCTGGCGACGCTGCTCGGCACGGTCGGCCACTGGGGACTCAGGCAGGCGGCCAAGTTCGACCCGCAACTCAGCGAAGTCTATGTCCGCCATCTCCACTACCAGCGTTTCTACCCGCCGCGCGCAGAGGTGACGGCGCGAGCCGCGCCGATCCATCCGGCGGTTCCGCAAATCCGAAGGTACTGAACCATGCTGTTACGGGAATTCAGAAACTTGCGGCGCAAGCGCGACCCGGCGCTGGGCTTCTCCGACCTGCTCAACTACGCGGCCCTGGTCGATTCGGGCGTCATCCTGCTCAAGGACGGCTCCCTGCTCGCCGGCTGGCGCTATACCGGTCCCGACCTCAACTCGGCCGGCGCCGAGGAGCTGACCGCGCTCTCGCACCAGGTCAATTCGGCGCTGGCCGGGCTGGGCGACGGCTGGGCGATGAACGTCAATCTGATTCGCCACGCGAGCGCCGGATATCCGGAGCGCGGCGCCTTGCCCGATCCGGTCACCGCGCTCATCGACGAAGAGCGGCGGCGTCATTACACGGCCGAAGGGCGGCATTTCGAGAGCGCGCTCGCCCTTACGCTCACGTGGACGCCGCCGACCGAGATGCAATCGCGCGCGGCCGGGTTCCTCTTCGAGAGCGCCGCGCGAAGCACGAACTGGGAGCGCACGCTCGAGTTTTTCAAGACCAGCCTTGCCGAGTACGAGGACGCGCTGAGCGCCCGGCTCGCTCTTTCGCGCATGGACGATGCGGCCCTGCTCGCCCATCTGAACGCCTGCATCACCGGACGGCACGATCCGATCAGGCCACCCGAGGACGGCAGCTATCTTGACGTGCTGCTCGGCTGTCACGAGTTTCACGCCGGCTTCCGTCCCATGCTCGACGATCTTCATATTCGACCTATCTCAATCGCCGGCTTTCCGCTCGCCTCCTGGCCGGAGGTGACCGCGTTCCTCGATGAGTTGGCGCTGCCCTATCGCTGGTCCACACGCTTCATCTTTCTCGATCCGGCCGAGGCGGAGCGCGCGCTCAAAATCCAGCGTCGCAACTGGTTCCAGAAGCGCCATGGCCTTGGCGGCATGATCAAGCAGGTCTTCAGCAACGGCGCCGCGCAGAGCTTCGAGAACCGCGACGCGGTCGCGATGGCGCACGACGCCGACGAGGCGCTGGCCGAGGCCAGCTCGTGCCGGGTCCGGTTTGGTTACTATACGAGCGCCATCATTGTTACCGGCGAAGACGCCGTTGTCGCCGACGCCAACGCGCGCGAGATCGCCAAGCAGCTTCAGCATCACGGCTTCTCCGCGCTGATCGAGCACGTCAACGCCAACGAAGCATGGCTCGGCTCGCTGCCCAGCCACGGCTACCGCAATGTCAGACGCCCGCTCATCCACACCCGCAACCTCGCCGACTTGATCCCGACCACCAGCGCATGGGCCGGCGAAGAATTCAATCCGTGCCCGTTCTACCCGGAGAACAGCCCCCCGCTGATTTATGCGGCGACCACCGGCAGCACGCCGTTTCGCCTCAATCTCCACGTCGGCGATGTCGGCCACACCCTGATCTTCGGTCCGACCGGCTCGGGTAAATCGACCCTGCTCGGACTTCTGGTCGCGCAGTTCTTCCGTTACCCCGACGCCCAGGTCTTCTGCTTCGACAAGGGGCTGTCCGCGCTCGTGCTCGCCGCCGCCTCCGGCGGCCGGCATTACGATTTGGGCGAGAGCGAAATCGCCTTCTGTCCGCTCGCCCGCGTCAATGACGAATCGGAACGGACCTGGGCGGTCGAATGGCTTGAGATGCTGCTCGCACTCCAAGGCGTCGCGATCCTGCCGCAGCATCGCAAGGCCCTCTGGCGCGCGCTTGAGTTGCTCGGTGAAAGCGAGCCTGATGCACGCACGATCACCGATCTGATCCGCCTCCTTCAGGACCAGACGCTGCGCGACGGCCTCAACTTCTATTCGGTGCACGGTCCGATGGGCCGCTTTCTCGATGCCGACCGCGATGGAATCGAGGAATCCCGTTTCATCACCTTCGAGATCGAAGCGCTGATGGCGATGGGCGAGAAAATTCTGCTTCCGGTCCTTACTTATCTGTTTCATCGCATCGACGGCCGGCTTGACGGGCGCCCGACCCTGCTGGTGCTGGACGAGGCGTGGGTGATGCTCGCCAACGGAACCTTCGGCGCCAAGGTCGAGGAATGGCTGCGTACTCTCCGCAAGAAGAACGCCGCAGTCGTACTCGCCACGCAGAGCCTGACCGAGGTCGCAAACTCGCCGATCCGCGATGTGATCCTCGAATCGTGCCCGACCAAGATACTCCTGCCCAACCCTGAAGCGCAGAATCCGGCGACCAGCGAGCTCTACCGCAAATTTGGCCTCACCGACCGGCAGATCGAAATCGTCGCGACTGCAGTCCCCAAGCGGCAGTACTACTATCTCTCGCCCGCCGGGCGGCGGCTCTTCGACCTCGGACTCGGACCGGCGACGCTCGCCTTCATCGGCGCCGGCTCGAAGGCTGACATTATCGAAGCCCGCAGATTGATCGCCTCGCACGGCCGCTCATGGCCGATCGAGTGGCTGCGTGCGCGCAGCCTTATCGAATGGGGGGAACAGCTCGCAAAATCCTACGGACCGACGGAACTCCAGCTTCGCGAACTTGCGATCCGCAACGGTCACCTGAACGGTGGCCATTTCAATCAGGCAAATGGCGCCGGCATTCCACCCCATCAAGGAGCAAACACGCATGGAACGATCACGTGAATTTGTGTTGCGGGTAGGCTGCGCGCTGCTCGTGTTGTTGTGTCTGCTATTCGTCACACCGCGCGCCGCTCACGCGCAGTTCGGCGGCACGCAGACCGTGTTCGATCCGGCGATGTTCGCGCGCCAGTTTCAGCAGCTCCAGCAGGAGACCCAGGCGGTCGCCGCCGAAGCGCAGCAACTCCAGTACATGATCAAGAACACCACCGGCGGGTCCGCCGGCGTATGGCAATCGGACCAATCGATGCTCGACGAACTCGGCGGCCTCATTCAGCAGCAGGGCGGCCTGTCTTACTCGCTCGGTAATCTGCAGGCGCAATTCCAACAGCATTTTCCCGGCTACGCCGTCCCGCAGAACCCGGACCAGCAGGAAGCGCAGAACATCGCGACGACGCTGAATACCCTTAACGGTACGCTGGCAGACGCCCAGGGGCAGGCGCAGAATTTTGCCAATGAGCAGGCCCAATTCGCCGAACTGGAGGGCATGAACCGAACCGCAACTGGACGCTTGCAGGCGATCCAGGTCGGCAACGAAATCGCCTTGCAGCAAGCGCAGCAGATTCAGATGCTCCGGCAGTTGGTTGTCGCGATGATCAACGCCCAGAACGTCGCCGCCGCCAATCGCATCAACGGCCAGGCGGCCGAGGACGCCTCGGTCCAGCGCTGGCTCAGCGCCGGGCCAACCGTTCCGTTTTCCTCCACCATGCCCGACAATGGGCTGACCAGTTTCGGCTCGCCGCCAGGTGGAGGACCGCAATGAAGAAGCTCATCGTTTTCGTCGCGATCGGCGTCGTCGTCGGAGGAATGGGATGCAATCGTCATTCGGAAACGAACGGAAGCGATCCGATCGCGTTGCTCGCCTCGCCTCAAGCCGCGACCAATTACGACTATCCCTTCTGGAACGACCAGTTTCAGCGCAAGACCGACGCGTGGCAAAAGGCGCTCACCTTCTGCGACCAGCCCGATCACAAATTTCTCATCAATTGCCAGCCCGTACTCGCCGTTGCCGCGCCGCGAATCCCTTTCTCAACGACAATGCCGAAGAATGGCCTGACCAACTTCGGCGGGATGCGACCGGAGGCTAATCCCCAGCCCACGAAATAGGCATTCTTGGAGTCGTTCATGAACAACCTCGACAATATCGCCCAAACGTTTCAATGGGCGGGCCAGCGTTACATGAACATCATGCAGCCGTTGGCCGAGAAAATCTTTTTCGGTTTGGTTCTGATCGAAATCATCGTCACCTGCGTTCACTATGTTGCGGACCAAGATCAACCCGCCAGGCTGTTCGCCGAATTTCTTAAGAAATCTCTCGCCTTGGGGTTTCTTTACGCGATGATCGCCAACGCCCCAGTTTGGTTTAATGCATTGCTAAGCAGCTTCGCGGCACTCGGCGGTCAGACGGCGGGAATGACCGACTTGAGTCCGAGCACGGTGTTCAACAACGGCCTTACGATGTTCCAGACCATCTACCGGGGTTTCGCGAGTCTCGGATGGTTCCATCTTACGATGGCCTCGCTCATCGCGCTCATCGCCGGCTTACTCATGTTTTTGTCCTTCGTCCTGATTGCCGGTCAAATGCTCCTGGTCCTCTCCGAGGCCTACGTTGGGCTGGGCGGCGGTGTCATCCTGCTCGGCTTCAGCGGCTCGCGCTGGACCGTCAAGTTCGCTGAAAATTTCATCGGCTGGATCGTCGGCATCGGCGTCAAGCTGTTCTTCCTCTACCTGCTGGTAGGCGTCGGGATGACCATCACAGCCGGCTGGAACTCCGCGCTAACCGGCTGGACCGTCGCTGATCCAACTTTGCCGCTGACGATCGCCGGCGGCGCGCTTATCTTCATGCTGCTCAGCTGGGAGATTCCCAACGTCGCCGCCCGGATCGCCGGATCATCCGTGAGCCTAAATCTCGCCCACGCCTTTGAGGCGGGAATGGCTGGCTACAGCCTTGGCCGAATCCTCAAAAGCCGTGATTCGTCGGATGCGCAACCGGCAGCCACACCCCTCGCCCAGAACCTCGAAGCTGGCGAAAAAGCAACGACCAACAGCCAAGCGCCGACCACCAAACTTCCATCAGCCTCGCCATCCTCGAGCGGAAGCCGCACTAGCGCTGCTCCCTCAAACCCAAAGACCACCGCGCTCGCCACCCAGGCCTCGCCGACAACTCAAGTCGGGCAGAACAGCAGCCGCCTCACGCGGCAGTATTGACCAGAAGGAGCCGGACCAATCTATGGCAGAGAAAATGGCAACCAAAGCCACCATTCTCGCGGATCGGATCGAGCAACGTATCTTCCTTCTGAGGGGCCAGAAGGTGATGCTCAGCCCGGATTTGGCGCACCTTTATAAGGTTGAGCCGCGCGCGCTTGTTCAGGCCGTCAAGCGAAACCTCGACCGCTTTCCGGCCGACTTCATGTTCCAGCTCAACGACGAAGAATTTCGCAGCTTGAAATCACAGATTGTGACTTCAAGCTGGGGGGGCCTCCGGCGCGCCGCGCCCTATGCGTTTACCGAGCAAGGCGTTGCGATGCTCTCAAGCGTTCTCCGCAGCAAGCGCGCTATCCAGGTCAACGTCGAAATCATGCGCGCCTTCGTCCGGCTGCGCCAAATGCTCGCGTCCCACGCCGATCTCGCCCGAAAGCTCGACGCGCTTGAGAAGAAATACGACACGCAGTTCAAGGTCGTCTTCGACGCCATCCGCGAACTCATGACACCACCACAACCCAACCGGCGCCGAATTGGTTTCAGCAGCCCCAGTGACTCAACGTCCTCGACGGAACGGTACTGATTCATACTATTGGGCCGGCCCGCATCCCAGGTATTGCGCGTCCTTATACATCAGCTACACTGAAATAAACGAATGAACGGCCAGACGGCAATAGCGGGCGGCGAGCCTCTTCGCGTCACGAAACTCGACTCTATAACGTTTGATTTTCTGCTCGCTTCTGTCGACGGCCGAACCGCAGTTTTTGATCTTGCCGGAATCGAACTGATCACGCCATCCGCGATGGTGCAGTTGGCCGCAGCATGCCACGCGCTCGCTCGTAGCGGAGACAGGCCCAGGATCTTGGTCCCTGACCGCGGTGTCCGAGGGTACCTCGCACGCGCTGGGTTCGACGCCGTGGTACAAAATGTAGCTTGGATCGCGCCCTTGCTGCCGTGGAACCCTTACGAATACCTTCACGGCTCCAACCCGATGCTGATCGAGGTCACGAAGCTCACCGGCGGCCTTTCGCTTCCGGAGCTGCTCGATCACATTATCGACGTTCTTCGGACCAGCCTCAGCTATGAGAAGTACGACGCGTTCGACGTCGCTACCTCCGTTTCTGAGGTTTCGCAGAACACGTTTGATCACAATCGGGATTCGGACACCTGCGGTTTCCTTGCCATGCAGGTCTATGGTACGGGCCGCAAGCGCTTTCTCGAAATCGGCGTCGCTGACTACGGCGATGGCTTGGCCACAACCTTGCGCCGAAACCCCAAGAACCTATCTGTCCGCTCAGATGCTGACGCGATCCTGAAGGCAGTGCAACTCGGAGCATCAGAACATGACGACCCTACGCGGGGAAGTGGTCTCTATCATCTCCTGCAAACCGGATACAAACACCAAGGAACGATCCAGATCCGTTCGGGCAGAGCGAAAGTGCGGTATCGCGGCGACAAACGGCAGGGATGGCGCTTCGACGTCCCGCATTTGGACGGCGTTCAGATAGCACTTATTCTCCGCACCAAGACGCAATCGTAGGAACTCACTAGGAGGCTGGGAAGACGTGGAAGTCCGTTTCAAGTTGTCGAAATTCGGTAAGCATCTTTGGACCAGAGCCACCGCCAAAACTATACGCCCAGAACTGCTTGCGCGGCTAGAAAAGCTCCATCAAGGCGACACCTTAATCATAGATTTGTCTTCGGTCGAGGTTTTCGACTTTTCCTTCGCGAACGAGTTATTTGGCAAGACCCTCCTCAGCCTTCGCACCGAATATGTGGGGCGGTTCCTCGTCGTGGAAAATCTCACGGATTACACCCGCGAAAACCTCGACCAGGCGCTTCGCGCCCTCGGGCTGGCGATCATCGAACGCAAGGGAACGAAGCTGTCGTTGCTCGGCAAGGCCCACGCTGTAGACCACGCGACCTTCGCAGTAATTGCTCGGGCCGGAGCGCCCGTGACAGCAGCCACGCTACGGGACCAACTGGGTGTTAACCTGACCGCGATGAATGAGCGGCTGTCGAAACTTGTAGCGCTCGGGGTCGCGCGCAGGGAGAAAACCGCCTCGGCCGCCGGGCGGGAGCAATACGAATACAGGGTCCTTGCCTGATTCTTCCTTTTTTGACAAGATATTCAGTATCTTCACTGAAGGAGCCGTATCAATGGCCGAGCAGACAGAAGAAGGGCCGAAACATGTCGGCGAAGACCACGGGAATGGCGGCGAACATCGACCGCCCAACAGACCGCCGAAGCCCCCGCCCGGTCGGGTAATCAGGCCCCAGCCCGTACATGGCGTAACGCCGACACTGGACTGAGACCCTTTGGCGCCGCCTTTGGACAAAAGCGCCGACGCGATGCGTCGCAACTATCCGGACTTCGCATTCTTCCCGCCGTCTATCGGTCCGCTGGGCGAAACTAGCGTCGGAATCTGGCGAGGAACGATTTGCCCTGTCGGGCCAGAAGCGCTTTCCCTAGTCGAGCTTCTTGATGACCTCGATCATGACAGCCCAGTCGTCGTCGCCCTCGGGGGAGGACTGCTACACTTCGACGCCTGTAGCCGGCAGCACTGCGTCCACGACTGGATGGACCGGCTGGTCAAACCCTTTCCTACGTTCGACCTTGAGGTGCACTATGCCGGGGGCCGAGAGCATCCTCGGTGCTTCATACGCAAGCCGACAATTCCTCTGACGAAACGATTGCATTTTTGGGCCGATGGTTCGGTCTGCCCTTTTCTAGCTTCTGGCGGCGCATGGTCTTGGGACCGTCACACCGTCTCCGAGTTTGTGGACCACATCGTTATCTGGCTTGCAAAATGGACAATATGGGACCAGACGCAGCACTGGCCCGGTCGGCAGCACACGGGTTCTCCCACGTACCACCTCGCCAACATCCGGCCTAGCGAACAGTGCTGGTGCCGTTCCGGTAGGAAATACCATAAATGCCACATGCAAGCCGACCGGCGAGTCGTTGCCGCCTCCGTACTGGGCAGACCCATCACGTAGCATCGCTGCCGGGCTTACCGACAGCCCGCAGATTTCCAGTTATACGGGCGCAAGTTCTTCACCAGCCGTGTTAAGATTGTAAGAGGAGGAGGCTAGGAGGTGGCAAGCGGTCCAACCCTTGATTCATTCCGCGACATCTTTCTGTCGCATCGATCGACTAACAAGGATTTCGTCCGGCGTCTTGCCGCGGATATAGAGTCCGCATTGTTCAACGGACATCTCCTTCGCACTTGGGTGGATGAAGCCGAGATCGGGCCGGGCCAGAGCGTCACGGGTATGATCAATGACGGGCTCGAGAACAGCCGTTTCATCGGCTTCGTCCTCTCACCCTATTACTTCGAGAGCGCGAGCGGGTGGACCGATGCGGAGTGGCATGCAGCCGTGTATTCTGATCCCGATAACCGCCGGTCGAGACTTCTTCCTTTGCTGGCTGCCGACTGCCCCTACATCCCCGCATTGCTTCGACATCTGAAATGCATTGATTTGCGCGCGCATCACTACACGCAGGGTCTCAAAGAGCTCCTGACCGTGCTGCGGAATGAACCAGTTCCACGACCCACGGTCTATCACGGCCAACTCATCACCACCGACCAGAAGATCGCCCGTTCTACCCTCGTCGCCGAGCGCGCTGTCCCGCAGTCATTTCCGGATCTCGTATCAGAGCGTCTCTACTGTAACTTGCTTCCGATCGAGCACCTTCCGAGCTACGTGTACAGCGCGCCGATCGCTAACTCTCTGATCAAGACCAGGAAGGATCGCTCCACCGCCTTGCCCTCAAAGGAGGCGATCAAAGCCGCGATCCGGAGCGCCCAGGCCGACAACCCCGAACAAGCCCGATTCATGCCCGCTTTTCGCCTCTTCGAAGACAGACTTTTTACCTTTCACGACCTAGAGTCTCCGGACAACCCACTCGCTCCGGTCATCGAGGACGGAGAGGTCGAGCCGCTGAATAGCAAGGACTTTATCGCGGAAGAAGAAAACCGCAAGCTTCTCACGTCCCTGTTGAACATGGCGCTCACCCGACATGTTGGCCGGCTTGGACTAGTCATAGACGACACCAAGCATGACCGGTTCTTTTTTTCCGAAGACAACGGTGGTCCTCGCGTCATCAGGTGGGCCCCTCTCAAGAGGATGGTTTCCCGCACTGTGGCCAAGCCGATGATGAATGGGGAGCGCGTCTTGTTCTGGCGACATCTCGGCGCTTACCTGAAGATCACCTTCCTCGCGAATAAGTTCTACGTTCAAATCGCTCCGACTTGGGTCATCACGTCCGACGGCCAGCACGCAAGCGGCGGGCCTGACATTGGTAGGAGAGTCATCAAATGGACCGGACCTGAACGAAATCTCCACTTGCTCTATCATGTCCGCTTTTGGACGAGCGTCTTGCGCAATCGCCCGGGAGGCCCCATCTTCGTGCGTGCCGGCGATCAGTCAATCGAGATATCGTCGTTTCCGGCCTTCATCCAACAGTCCTATGGGATAGGTGGTGACAGAAGGGATCTCTTACGCATCCTCGACCGAACCGCCTCATCTATCGAACAGGACGAGGAAGAAAAAGTTGATGAGGCCGTCACGGTAGGACTTGCTGCCTTGGATCACGCTGCTGGACAAAACGACGAAGACGAAGATGACGGCATCGTTCTCGATGATGACGAGGAGGATAAGGCCGAGTGAACCTTCCGCGACGTCATCGAAGACAGCCTGCGCGGTTGCCAAATTTCGAGTCTGGAATCCTCGCCGAGCCCTTGCTCGCCTTTGGGGGTCGTCACGAACATGTGGAACCGAAGACAGGACTGAGTCTCTACGGCCCGTATAGCCTCATCGGGCAGGCCCGTCCCACACCCAGCGCAGTGATCGTCGGCACCGTGGGACCAGCCTCCATGATCGCTGATGCAGAAGCTTGGCTAAGCGCGTGTCGCGGGCTACTCAAAAACGACGGCCGTCAACCTTTTCTTTACCCTCATTTTCCCGGCTTCAACTCTGAACCGCCCTTTCAATGCGAGCTGGTCTACGGAGACACTTGGCGCGAGGCGATTAAGGCTGAAGCCTTTAAGGACGTCCTTGGCCTAAGCAACTTTTACGATCGAGTCAAACGAGTCGTCCAACTATATGTTCGAGCCATAGAAGTGCTAGCAGGACGAGAACCATCGCCGGACGTAGTCTTATGCTGCATCCCGCAGGACGTGGTGGATACCTGCACCGTGCGTAGGTCCAAGACGGGCGAGGAACGACGAATTCGAATGACCAGATCGGAAAAACTCGCCCGTGAAGCCATCGGCAGAGGTCAAGGCTTCCTCTTTGCCGAAATGGACCCCTCACTGGGGATCGAAGACGAGGAGTCCGGACACCAGAACCTCCGCAGAGGCTTGAAGGCCGAGTCGATGCAGTTCGGCATTCCAACTCAGCTCGTATGGCCAAAAACTCTGAGGCTCGTTCAATGCAATTCCGCTCCCGGCGAAAGAGAAGTGCAGGACATTGCCACACGAGCTTGGAACTTCACCACAGCACTCCATCACAAGGCCGGTGGATCACCATGGCGTCTAGCCGAAATCGAAGAAGGAACATGCTTTGTTGGTGTGTCGTTCTATCGAGAGATCCTTGCCGCCGATCCCCGGTTGCGAACCAGCATGGCACAGGCTTTTACCTCAGCCGGTGACGGCTACGTTCTTCGTGGCAGTTCGTTCGAGTGGGATCCTTCGAGACAAAAGTCGCCTCACCTCAATCACGGCCTCGCCGCAAGCCTAATGAGAGACGTTATCGATCTCTACAAGCGGCAGAATCGCGACAGCCTGCCGCGAAGGATCGTCGTGCATAAGAGTTCTCGATTTTGGGATGAAGAGCTTTCGGGATTTGAGGATGCCTGCAAGAGCATTCCGCGTAAGGATTTTGTTGCGCTCGGCTCCCGGGGGCTTCAGTTCTACCGAACGGGCGATTACCCCGCTCTGCGGGGAACTTACGTCAGGTTCAGCGATTCGGACTTCTTGCTATACACTTCCGGATATATCCCTTTCCTGAGAACCTATCCGGGCGCGCGTGTGCCGAGGCCGTTAGAAATCCTAGAACATGTCGGAGACAGCCCATGGAACGTCGTGCTCCAGGAAATTCTGGCCCTTACCAAAATGAACTGGAACACAGCTGATTTCGCCTGCCGCGATCCCATCACTGTCGCCTTTTCGCGCAGAGTTGGCGAAATCCTCGCCGAAGTCCCGGCAAATTCCAGCATACGCCACGAGTACAAGTTCTATATGTGAATGAAACGCCAATTTGCTGCGTAGGAAACAGAAGCGCTCAGCCACACAAGGAAACTCTGAGAAAGCGAGCATAAGCAGATTTAAGATGGCGCCACGCGTTTACCCATGGAAGCGATATTGGACCCCGCGAACTGCCAGGCTCGACCTGTCTGATAATGGCTATTTGAGTGATCCGGAGACCGAATATGGGCGGTTACTAAACTCGGAATTAGCGCTCTTCCCGGAGATTGCCAGCAAACACTGCTTGGTACTCCTCGGAGAGCCCGGCATCGGCAAAACCGCGACGCTCCGCCTCGAGTCCGAGCGACACAAAGAGACTGCGGTTCGCGATGGAGATCAACTCTGCGATTTTATTGACCTGCGCGCATATGGCGATGAACGCCGACTCATCGATCGCCTGTTTGAGAGTCCAACCGCCCGACAATGGAAAGCCGGGGCCCAGCGGCTGCACCTCTTCCTGGATAGCCTCGATGAATGCTTGCTCCGGATTGACACCATTGCCGCACTTTTGCCCGAGGAGCTGAGCAAACAACCGGTGGATCGGCTCTCACTTCGCATCGCGTGTCGCACGGCTGTCTGGCCTCTCCTGCTGGAAGAAGAACTGAAGAAATTGTGGTCGGAAGAGCAAATCGGTGTCTACGAACTTGCTCCGCTCAGACGGCGCGACGTCGAGGTAGCTGTCCAGGACGGCGCGATCGATCCCCAAGCGTTTTTTCGCGAGGTTGACCGCGCGGAGGCGGTTCCCTTCGCCGTAAAGCCGGTCACACTCCTGATGCTCCTCACCGTCTATTCGCGTGACGGCGGTCTCCCCGGCGACAGATGGAGCCTATATGAAAGAGGGTGCAGACTTCTCGCCGAAGAAGCAAACCTCAGCCGCCTCGCGGCGCACAAGAAAGGCCGGCTTACAGCCGAGCAGCGCCTTGCTATAGCTGGCCGAGTAGCAGCCGTTACAGTGATTGCCAACCGATACGCCGTCTGGACGAGCCCCGATCTTGGCGATGCGCCGCCAGAGGATGTCCAACTGGCTGATTTCGCCGGAGGCACAGAAAACGTGAGTGGAAACGCGCTCGCGATTGGTCACGAGGAAATCCAGGAGACGCTCGACACCGGTCTGTACACGAGCCGCGGACCGGGTCGTTTAGGATGGGCTCATCAGACTTATGCGGAGTTCTTGGCCGCGCGCTACTTGACCCAGCATGATCTCACGCTGGCACAAATCCTGGGCCTGATCCGCCATCCGAGCGGAAAACTTGTGCCCCAACTCCACGAACTGTCGGCTTGGCTCGCAACCAGCCGCGACGACGTCTTTGCCGAAGTTCTCTCCTCCGACCCTGAAGTACTGCTTCGCAGCGACGTGGCCGGCACCGATGAAGCAACGCGGGCAAAACTCACCGATTCACTGCTTGCGGCGCTCGACTCCCAGAAACTCCATGACACGTCGTTGGACCTCGTCAGGCACTACGGAAAGCTGGCGCATGGCAATCTCGCGGCGCAGCTCCGACCCTATATCGTCAACCTCAACAAAGGTTTGATCGTTCGCAGGGTGGCCATCCTGATCGCGAAGCAATGCCGCGAGAAGGCCCTTTCGCAAGATCTGCTGAGCATAGCCTTCGACGAAAACGACGATGAGCACATTCGGTCACTCGCGATAATCGCTCTTGGCGAGTGCGCAGACGAGGACGTGAGGGCTGCGCTGAAGCCACTGGTAATTCATCCCAGCCCACCGGATACCCAGGACGAAATTAAAGGCTGCGCGCTCACATTGTTATGGCCGAAGCACCTGACGGCGTCCGAGCTTTTTGCCGCACTGACCCCGTCAAGACGGCCCGAAGTCTTCGGAACCTATCGCACCTTCATTAGCACCCATGTAGCGCCGCACCTCAGGCCGGACGATCTGCCGCATGCGCTCGCTTGGGTACAGAAGCTTGAGACTGGGCCATCGCCCCAGGCATTCACTCGCGACTTCGAGATGGCGGCGCTTGCCGACCAAATCGTGTTAGCGGCGATTGAGCATTTGACACAACCAGTCGTCACACGAGCCCTGGTCGGCGTCCTGATGCAGCGGTTCCGGTCGTACTACTGGTCCGCGTATCCCGACAATGGCAGACGGTTTGACGTAGCTCTGAAACAATCCGCAGACCGGCGCCACCTTCTTATAGACGCCTTGACACCCGAGATGAAGGCTGAGCGTCGAGACGCCGTGCTGGTCTCGCGCCTCCTGACGCATGAGGATTTGCCGTGGCTCGTTGAGCAGGTTCTCCGATATGCCGCTACTGATGAGACTCGCGCTCGTACTTTTGCAGTGCTAGCTGGAGTCGCTCCCATGGTCATCGACGATACCAAGACCTTCGAGGTGCTCTACGAGGCTTCGCAACGGAGTCCGCTCATCGCCGAGCAGTTTGCTTGGCTTCTGAATCCGGTTGACCTCGAATCGGAGAAAGCGGCCGAGATCAGGCAATATTATGAAGCTTCCCGGCATCAGCCAAAAACATCTGCTAAAATGGATCCCTTACCCAGCGAACGAATCCTGCAATGTCTTGAAGAGCTTGAAGCTGGAAGTACCGAGGCATGGTGGCATCTGAATCACTGGATGCTCTTCGACTCGGACCGGCAGCACGTTGGTGATCTTGAGGCGGACCTCACGAAGACGCCAGGCTGGCGTGACGCTGATGACCCCTTACATATTCGGCTAATTCGCGCCGCCGAAACATACTTGCGCAATGGCGACCCGGATAATGATCAATGGTTGGGCACTGACAATTTGCATCGACCGTCATTTGCCGGCTACCGGGCTTTCCGCCTGCTTTACACGGAAAGCCCGTCCGCGCTCGAAGCCTTGGACGGTACACTTTGGCGGCGTTGGGCCGCCGCCATCGTTGCCTATCCGACCGATAGCGATGAGCTCCCGATTCAGCAGGCGCTCATCGCCCTCGCTTATGCTCAGGTCCGCGATGACGTATTGCAAACATTCGACATCCTGGTCAAGCGCGCGATTGCTAAAGGCGAAGCCTCGTGGCTGCGCATTGAGCTCGACAAGCTCCGCTCTTGTCTGTCCGACGACGTACTGAAATCTACCTTGCTCGGCATGCTCAATGATCCCGCACTCAACCCGGATCAGACCGGACCACTACTTGCTGAGCTTTTCAGGCGCCACCTGATTGACGCCACAGAGTTCGTGAGGTCCTGCCTAAAGCCGCCACTCCCCGCTGAAGAAGCACCACGAAAGAGGGCGCTCGTCGCCGCCCGCGAACTCTTGCTGTCAACCGAACGTCGAACGCTCGACGCAATTTGGCCAGCAATTGAATCGAACGATTCGTTCGGCGAAGCGCTGTTTCTCGATCTCGCTCAACAGGCCTTGGTTCCGTTGACGTCAGGCAGAATTCTCTCCAATCTCACCGAGCATGAACTTGCTAATTTTTTCCTATGGCTGGAGCATCACTTTCCGCGAAGCGCGGATCCCGACCATCGTGGACAAGCACACGCGGTCGGTCCGCGGGAATCCGTCGCCCAGCTTCGCGATGCTGTCCTTCAGGTTCTTCAAGTCCGGGGAACCAACGACGCGGTCCAACAGCTACAACGAATAAAGCTTGCCCTGCCTGAATACAATTGGCTATACATCATAGTTCTCAACGCGCAGAACGAGATGCTACGTAAGACGTGGCTGCCCCCAAGTCCCGGCGAGATCCTGAGTCTCGCGCGCAGCTCGGACAACCGACTGATTGCGACTCCGACCGAGCTTCTCGACGTCTTATTCGAATCACTTGAACGGCTCCAACGCGAAGATCTCATGGGCGAAACGGGCCGCGCAAAGTTTCTCTGGAACGAAACACCGGAGCACAAGTGGAGGCCGAAGGACGAACCCTCCCTTTCGGATTACATCAAGGGCTTTCTACAGCGCGATTTGAAGGACCGCGGAATAATTGTGAACCGGGAAGTGGAAGTCTACCGGCCAGCTGGCTCAGGTAAAGGACCGGCAACGGACATCCACGTCGACATTATCGTGCCAAAGCCCCATGGCCAGCTTCACCTCAAAGTCGTCATTGAGGTGAAAGGCTGCTGGCACTCCGCCCTGAAGACTTCGATACAGCCGCAACTTATCGAAAAGTACCTGCAGGGACCCGACTGTCAGCACGGCCTCTATCTCATTGTCTGGTTTGACCCTGATAAGTGGGATGACGACGACTACCGCAGGAAGCAAGGTTCCGACTGGACGATCCACCACGCGCGCGAGTTCTTTACGAGCCAAGCGGCGCAGCACTCAACCGCGGAGCGCACCATTCGCGCATTCGTTCTTGACGGCAGCTTTTGAGCTGATCTCTCGCCCATCCAGGAAGTTTGGCGTCACTGCCGCCTACCGGATCAACTATCGAAAACGTCGGCCTGATGGACAATCTGCTCCGCGATCGGTGCGCCGTAGCCTATGGCGATCACACGGAACCCCTGGTTGGCGAGTTCGGTTCTGAGCGCCTGATCACGTTCGGCGCGCGGTGCGCTGTCATGATGAGGGCCATCAACGAAAATACAAACGCCTGGTAAGCCCCCGCGCGCGTAAAAAAAATCGACCTGAACCGGCAAATCCTCCAGCGGTCGATACTGCGCGCGATCCGGCAGCCGGTAACTGCCTTCGTAAAGGAACTTCAGAAACTCGCGCTCGAAAGAGGAGACGGGATCTACTCGTTCGAGCAGCCAGGCGTACTGTTCGTCGCGAGTCCGCTCCCGCGTTGCCGCGACCAGGCGCGCGGACTTCAGTTCCATGAGGAAGTTGTGAATCTGGCGACGGTCGATCAACCGGTGCTGGAGCTGATTCGAGAAACTCAGAAGGCAATCGTAACACGCGGCGCTACATCGTTTAGCCCAATCTCTGTTAGGCTCGCCCGTGTCGGCATCGTAATGGCAAAGCCGGAGGGCTTCCCGCGCGAGTTCGGCGAATGCGTCCGGGTTTTCGATCATTCGAGCCAAAACGCCGACGCCGCCTTCAGCCGCTTCCCACAGCATGATGGAGAGGTTCGTGCCCTGACCGATCAATTCGACCGCAATCTCCTGCTCCTCGACCTCGTAGATCACCTGAATGGCTCGCTGGATCGCATATGCCAGCGTGGTCAAGACGTCCGCGCTGCGCTCTGAAGTGCGCGTCGGGCGCAGCAACAGGACATTGCGGCGCTCGAACACGCAGGGCTTGATGCCAGCTTCGACACTCTCACGCCGCTCAGCGCCATTTCCGCCGACATCGGCGGGATCACCGCCCAGCCATTCCCCGGTCTTGGAATCGATTACGAACCCGTTCCGATCTGCCGATCGTTTCCAGCAGTGGTTTATCCGCCAAAGCTCGGCTGACGGGATGATCACTGCCTCTAGTAGCGACGCTCCGCCGGATGCGTCGGCGACGGTTCCCTTCCGTTGGCTATCTGCACTCGTCATCCGAAAGTGCGTCGTGACGTAGTAACCTTCCCGCCGCCGTTCCTCTTCCTCCGATGAAATTCGAGCCCGCCGGCGTGCGCGCACGATCGCGACGTTGAAGAGTTTCTGCGGACGTTCCACATTGCCGCCTGAAAGCTCGGTTTTGCAGAAGGCGCAGTGCGAGTTAGCGATGTCGTTGTCGCGATGAATGTACCCGCAGTTGTTGCAGATGACCGCCTGACTCAGCCGCGATTCGAGACCGGTGGCGGGGAGCACTGCGTTATGGACCCGGTGAGTTTCGCCTTCATGGTAGATGAAGCTGCCGGGACCAAACTCCGTAAGGCCGAGGAAACGCGGCCGGTCAATTACTTCGGTGCTATCTCCGCTCCGCACAAAAGCCCGCACGGGGAGGCGTGGAAAATTGTAGCCGGGTATGAAGCCCTGGTTGGCGAGATAACGGTACGGATAGAAATCGGCCTCCATCGACTCACCGCGATTGAGCAACAGCTCAATTTCCCGGCGCGCGTCCTGTTCGGCGCGCCACGCCTCGTCCCGTTCCTTTTTCGGCTTGGGCTTCGGATCGTCGATCCGCTTGCGCGCCTCATCGCGTTGCTTTGTCGCTGCGCGGTACAATTCGCGCCACGCATCGAAAGCCTTATTGAACTGATCGGCGCTCGCGTGGAGCACTTCCTCCACCCATTTTTCGGAATACCATGGAGCCGAGGTAAGCACGGGGCCAACCGCTTTGGCCACTGCCCGCGCCGCAGTGACGGCAGCTTCTTTAGCCGTATCGGACAGCGCAAGCGACGCTTCGATGTCAGCCTGTAAGGGGAGCGCTTCGTTGGTAAAGTCAAGAACTTCCGCGATCGAACGACCGAGCGAGATCGAAGTGTGCGCCAACCAGAGCGAATGCAGATGAGCCTCGATCAGTTCCTGATTCGCGAGATCGAAACGGGGCCGCGCGACCGATCCTTCGATCATTTTGTCACGCCCGCGGAAAAAGTATTGGTCGTGAGCGTTGCCTTGGCTGCTGAACGCGAGAATCAGAGCTGGCTGCCCACCTCGACCGGCACGTCCGCTGCGCTGCGCATAGTTCGCCGGCGTCGGCGGGAGGTTACGTAGATGAACCGTGTAGAGGTCGTGTATGTCGATGCCGAGTTCCATCGTCGGAGTGCAACACAGTACTGGCAGGCGGCCGTTTCGGAAGTTTTCTTCCCTCTCGATCCTTTTCTCGACACCGACGGCTCCGGTATGAGGTTGCGCGTGCAATCCGACGAGGGTCGCGGCTCGCTCGCGATATAGCCGATTGAAAAAGACGTTCGGCGGGCGCCGGGTCAAGTCGTGCCTACGCAGATGCAGATGGCGTGCGCGCACCGGATCAGGACCGGGAGCCTTGCCGCTTCCCTTCGCCCATCGGAGCGCCGCGCTGTTAATCTGAACGGCGCGCTCTTCGCCACGCCGGGTCACAATCGTCAAAATATTGCCGCGTAGCACCGTGATGAGGCGGCTGACCACGGCCTCGACTTGTTCCGCCGAGAGGTCTTCTCCCCTTCCCAAGCCCCACGTGTGCCAATAACGCAGATAGCGCGCCAAGGCCGAGCGTTGGCCCAGGCGGATCCCATAACGATCGTTTGGTTCAGGCTCGACGCCCGATAGATAGGCAAGCCCGGCGGTGCGCGGATTGTCTCCGTCCTCGAAAATCCAAGGCTCACGCAGCAACTGCGTAGCGCGTTGAGCGAGAGAACGAATCTTATCCTGCTCGAGAGCCGCGGCGCTTATAACCAACGACCGCCTGAGATGATCCAGGAAGGCGCGCATCACGGCGCTTCGACGCTCGGGCCTGACCTCACCGATAACTGGCGCGCCACGCCATAGTGAGTCATTCTCCGCGAGTTCCGCGAGCCCGTTGTACTCAACTGCGAGGAGTCCGCATTGTTCGAGGTTCGGTTGGGCGACGCGCCACGCCCGCGCCAGATCGGTGATCGCGCGGTATTCGAGCAGATCGATCAGCGCCGCGCGCGCATCACGCCAACCGGGACTCCCCTCAGGGGCCGGGTCGCGCATGAAGTCCTCAGCCTTAAGCGCCAACGCCTCGAAGGCTCTCGGACCCAGGTCGCCGAGCCGTAAATCGCCGTGCTGTTCGAGGGCCTTGTAAATCGCGCTTCTAAGTAGCGCGACCTGTCCGAAGTCGTTCAGGTGGCCCGCTTGCAACGACGCGTCCTGCCGATTGTCGGTGAAGCTCAGCAGCTTGCGAGCTTCCTGCTCGACGCCACTGAGGCCAGCGATTGTCGCGCCCGCCAGGATCGTGGTCGCCGTCGAGCGACCCGTTTGCGTCAACGTCGCGAGCTTCCGAAATTCCCCGTCCCGCCGATCGTAAACCGTACGGCACCGCAGACAGATGAGCATAGGTCGCGGTTCGAACCACCCTTGCGCCGCTCCCGCTGTCTCGGTGTGGCTCACGCTGCCGTTGGGAGCGATCCACAACTTTCCTGGCCGATGCGGGGCGTAGTCATCTTTGATTTTCGGGCCGTTCTTGCGCTGGACAAACCAGGTATCGGGCAAGTCGGCATCATCGCCACTCCACATCTCATCGACTTCGAGCGCGAAATAACCGTAATCCCCCAACTCTTCATCGTCCGGGGCGTTAAGCTCCGGAGCGCGAGGCGCCAAGGTGTCGCCGTCAGCGCCCGAGTGCATTGCGGCAAGGTAGTATTCCTGACCGCATTCGCGGCAGAACGCGAGTGGAAAGAGGACGCGCTCAGCTTCTCCGTTCTTGCCGTCCGGCGCGGTGTATTGCCCTTCCATCGTGAGCAGGCGCCGGTTCGACGGTTCAATCGTCGCGAAGACACTGCTCCCCGATGACAGAAACTGATGCAGTCTGAAAGCGAAGACCGGATCGTTGCCAAGCCTTGCAACATTTCCGTCTTCCAACACCGCCCGAAGCTTCTGATCGCACGCTGCGCTCGAAAGCCCCGTCGCTCTAACGAGTTCCTCGAGTCCGTGCTTGTAGGTAATCGGGCTTTTGCGAATCAGCCGCCCGTCTGGCTGATGTACTCCGAAGGTTGTTTCGACCCACGCCGCCAGCGGATGCGTCCGGATTGCTTCCGGGTTGGCTCCCGGACGCGCCGCTTCGACAGCGACCTTGAGTTCTTGCCCGGTGGCCGGCGGCCCGACTTGCGTGATCCGCCGCAAGCTCTCATCAACAACGGCCTCCGGCGCAACAGTGACGCCGAACAGGCGGCTGCCAGCCTCCGCGATTTCCTTGCGGCGCTCATCGCGCCCGCCCTTGGTTACGATCGTCGCGGACGTGCCGGCGAACAGAATGTCCTCGGCCTTGGCGCGCTCGCGCAGCCGCCGCATCAGCATCGCGACGTCCGCACCTTGACGCCCGCGATATACGTGTAGCTCGTCCATCACAATGAAGCGGAGCTTGCCCGTCGCCAGGCTCAGCATCGTGCGCTCCGCCGGCCGCAGCAGCATGTATTCGAGCATCACGTAATTGGTAAGCAGGATATGAGGAGGGTTGTTCTGTATCTGCTCCCGCTCTTCCTTCTTTTCCTGCCCGGTGTACCGTGCGAACCGGATCGGACAGTCCTTGCCGAACTGTTTCTGGTAGCTTTCGAGCGCCTGTTTTTGACTGTTGATCAGCGCGTTCATCGGATAGACGATGAGCGCGCGCACCGACGCTTCCGCGGGATTGTTGCGCAGGATGTCATCGACGATCGGCAGCAGGTACGTCAGGCTTTTGCCCGAGCCGGTGCCCGTCGAGACCAGGTAGTGCCGGCGGTCCTTTGCCAGTCGGAGCGCTTCCTCCTGATGGCGATACAGCCGCAGCGATTCTCCGAAAAATCGAGCGGTCTCAGGCAAGATCACGCGCTCACGGACGAGCGAAGCGAGGTCCGCGCCAGCTTCGAACGCTGGATTAAGCTGTAGGACGGCTTCGGGCCACAGTCGTCCCCCATCGAGTTCCTTTTGCACGAAGGCATCGATCTGGTCGTCGAGAATATTGATGAAGCTGGTTACGTAGTCTCGGTACTCGCCGACGACTTGGTCCCGCAGCGGAAAAACGTCAAACGGCATCGACAGTTTCCCCTAAAATCGCAGCTTCCCCGCTTAAGCCGCAGAGGACGTCCGGTGAACGGGAATTCGTTCAAGTTCAGCGCCGAGTTCCCGCTCGGCGCGCCAGAGGTCGTAGGCTTGCTGCATCCGCAGCCATAATCCAGGTCCGTTGCCGCAGAAGCGTCCCAGCCGCGCGGCCATCTCCGGCGTGATTGATACCTTCTCGGCCATGATCCGATGAAGCGTCTGCCGCGTTACGCCAAGCTGCCGCGCTGCCTCGCTCACCGAGAGACCGAGCGCAGGAAGGATGTCTTCGCGCAAGATCGCGCCGGGATGTGTCGGTCGTCGCTCCGTACCATCTTTCACCGATCGCTTGGTGATCATAATTGGCTTCCTATCTGAGTCGTTTCATACACAACGGTCGCACCGCCATGGGACAACCCATCATCCCAGCCGAAGTGGACCACCTTTTCACAGGAGTCGATCATGAACCTTAGACCCTGTGGTCGATACGCGTGGTCTCTGATGAAGGTTTCGCTGAGGTCCTCAGGAGGCGCGGACATGGCGAGAACGAAGCGTTCGTCATTAAGCGATATTCTCGCTCCATAGACCCCGCCGATCTTGTTGGAGAACGAGATGAACTTAAATCCGCGCTCAATATAAGGCTTGCCGGTAACTTCGCTGTGAAAGTACAAGCCGCAACGCGGCGCAAAGAGTTCTTCACCGAAGAGGATCTTGAGCCACTCCAGAGGCGGTCTCCAATTCGACTCCCCGGTCCTTATCTCTGCGTTCCCCGAGACGACGGCACCACAGAGCGTCTTCAGCATCCATCGCTCAATATCGTGACCGTTAAACAGGAAGAATCGATTCTGATATTTCCGAGCGCTATCGATAATTTCGTGATGGAACTGATCGATCCGCTCAAACAGCCGTGAAGCCACGGCATCGAGTGGTGACAACGCGAGGTTATGCCTGCGGCAGAGTATTTTGCCGGTCAAACTCGGAGCCGGTACTCTACCGACAGCGCCTGAATCCTGCCACGGGAAGCCATCGATGGTGACCTTTCCGTCAATGCTAAGCAGCCTCAGCAATGCGTGACTCACGTAATGCTCGCGAGAGATATCGGCCGAGCAGTCGGCCAAGGCGGCGGCGTAGCAACCTTTGTTCCGAATGCCCGTCTTCGGCGCGGGCGGGCACGAGACCGCCGCCATAGGTCTCAGCGCTCCGTCCACCGTCAGACAGCAACTTCGGAGCACTCTGCCGCTCTCGCAGGGGCACTTTTCATCTGGAGAAATCCGGATCATTGCCTCTCCCCGCTACGCGCGAATCTCAATGGTACTGCTCCAAGTCAACATGCCACGCATCTCCCTCGCGCCATTCGAACGTGATGCACCACGGGCCGTTCACATGAAGGCTGTAGCGTTGCGGCTTTCCCTTGAGAGGATGGAAATCAAAGCCAGGGATGTTGAGATCGCGCAGTGTCGCGGCCTGTTCCAGCGCATCGAGTCTCCTAAGCGCTCTGTTTTGAAGGTCCACCGCCACTCTTTGGCTTCTGCCTTTGCGAAACAAATCGTCAAGCCCCTTGTGGCGGAAGCTCTGTATCACCCCGCAAGCGTAACAGAAGCAGTTACAGGTGTAAACCCTTCGGCTACAGAGCGTCCATCAACTCTTTACCGAAGCGCCCGCTGGTTCGCCTGCAATCGCTGGGCGGCACCAGGATCGCCCGGCCGCCGGTCAACCCATCGTGCCGGTCAGGCTCCCGCCCTCGAGGCGAAGCGAGTCCAGACCAGAGCCGCTTTCGAGGGTGGGGTTTAGTTGAAGGACAGCTTCGGGCCAAACCGACCGCCCTCGTCGAGTTCCTTTTTTACGAAGGCATCGATTTGGTCATCGACGATATTGACGAAACTGGCTATGTAGTCGCGGTACTCACCCACGACCTGCTTCCATAGCGGAAATACGTCAAATAGCATTTGGTGGTTCGCCGGTTCGTCAGCTATCGATGCGGCTTATCTTGCGCGTGACCGGTCCGTTCACGATTGTCACCAGTCGTCCTCGACCATATTGAGAATCCTTCGCTTGGCTCCAATTGGTGAATCGTGCAGCCACGATCGCGACGTCTGGATTCCACCAGACGTCGTAGGTCGTGGCCGAAGTTCTTTGAAAGAAAACGAAGCAGTGTCCTAATCCCCCGAGAATCGGTAGCCCGTTAATCCGGCGAGTGCCATTTTGATACGTCCTAGACACAGAGCAATTGATCACTTGACCCGTGTCCACCAAGCGCACAGCGATATTCTGTCGCCCTTGGCCAAAAAATTGCGCAGCAGCGCCGAGCGGAATCTGGAGCTGCGCCTGATCGGAGCCGGTCTCCCACTCATGTCGCTCGGTTACTAGGCAAGGCATTGGCATCCAGATCCTCCACGCTTGACAAGTCTTCAGTCGTCAATCCTAACAACTGGCAAACGACTTCTTCTAGCTGCTGACCGAGTGCCCGAAGCTTCGGTTCCCGTTCCTGCTCGTGAGCGTGCGCCGTTGCAAAGTTAGCTCGCTGTTCGGCCAAAAGCTGAAACCTTTTTCGCATCGGTTCATCAAGCAATAGTTTTGGAATAGGAAATGCGTTGATATGCTTTATCTTTAGTTCAGCGAACACTCTTCCGACCCGCGGTTCGATCGAGCGGAAGTACCAAGTCATCAACTGAGTGTTGAGAAGCGCGCACAGTGAAACGAGATCGAGAGGAGATCCGTGTTTTGGCAACACCAAGAAGAAATTGTTGCTGAAGAAGAGACCCTCCATATCCACGCCTGCCAAGACCGAGTCGCCTGTGCGACGAACGACTACTTTAGGTCGCGTGTGCCACTCGAGCCTCCCAACGTTGGCGTAGCGTTCACGTGTGCGCGTCGCGGGTAGTGCGCCGAGACGTATAAAATCGCCTCGCCAAGAGACTATAAAGGGTTTCATCTCAGCGCCGCTAACGACGACCTTCTGGCAAGTGTCATCAACGCGCGAGCGGACGAACAGCTCTCTGCGGATATTGCCGCTATGTACGCCTTCATGAACCTCGAAAAGTTCTGCAAGCGGCCGACTACGATCTGCTACTCTTTCCAGCAGACGACGTTTGCCAGGGATTAGGTGAAGGTTGAAAACCTTTCGGGGATTGTTATCAAAATCTGACTGAGGAACCTCGTGCCTGAGTTCCCGCTTTTCAATGCGCGCGATAACGCTCACCATATGGGCCACGGCAGCTTCGCCTTTCACGGCCGAAAGCGTGATCGCATCAATCGTTGCCGCGCTAAAAACCTGACCCCACCAGTGGATCAGCGTAATAGCGGTGTTCCGTAGCAACAACTCACGCGTTTCCTCATAATCCTTCAAAAGAAGAATGTCCGGTAATGCTAATCCCAACGCACCGTTAGGCCCGAGCAATCGCGCGCTGAGCTCCACAAACCCTCGGAAGTGGTCGAAAATACCTTTTGTAGAGGTCAAGGTTCCGACGACGAACCTTCGCCGTCGGTCATCTTTATCTACGCCTTTTTGTCCCCAAGGCGGGTTGCCGAGAACCAAGTCGAAGCCGCGCCCCGAGAACACGTCGGGAAACTCAAGCGGCCAGTGGAAGAAGCCTTCACGCGCGGACAGCGCGTTGGCCTGCGCCAGCATGGGCGCGTAAACGCTTTTGGGGGAGTTGAGGTAGTTCCAGACCGTGTCTGTGGTCGGTACTAGCTCCCTGCCTCTGAACTCCGGCAACGAAAGCTCCGCGAAAAAAGCGGCCGTCCACAAGTCGCAGGCATTCTTCAGCATCCACCAAGCTTCGTCTCGCCGAAGCCGCTCGTATTCCCGCTCCTTGGCGGCGACCTCCTCGGGAGTTGCCTCATCGCGAAGCGCTAGCCCAGCGAACTTCTCAACCAACTCGACGGGCGGTTTGTAAAGTCGCAGGGATGGCAGGTCCTTGCGCTGCGCGCGGTTGCGCCGCTTAAATTCGCGCGCCGCATCTTTGTCGTCACCGGTTACCGGAGTGTAAGCGCCGTCCGGAATCCCCTCGTGTAACACCTTGAAATCGAAGACGCCCACGAGACTGTCGCCGCATCGCACGTGCGCGTCGAGAAAGCTAAGCGGTTGACCGGCATTGAGGCCCTCGATCCAGAGTGCGACCTTACACAGGTCAACGGCGAGAGGGTTCTTGTCCACAGCATAAATGCACTGCCGGACAACGGCTCGCACCGCACGGCGATAGGCATCTCGTGGTGGCTCCTCCTCCTCGCTTTTGATCTTCGCCAATTCACGTCCGAGCCGGCGGGCAGCGGCGAGGAGAAAATGGCCGGAGCCACAGGCCGGGTCGATCACTCGAAGGGATAGCAGCGCTGCTTCCTTCTCCTCTTTTGTTTTTGCACCCGCCAAGCGTCCGGCCATCAGCGGCTCAAGCGCGCTCTTGATAAGTTCGCCGACCAACTCGGGCGGCGTGTAGTAGGAGCCGGTCGCCCGACGTTCGCTCCCCGCGACCAGGTCGAAATGCGGCGGCGAGACCGAAAGCTCAGGATGGTAATCGAGCAGGCTTTCGTAAACCGAGCCCAATTCCTCTACGTCGAGTCCCGCGTAATTGACACGTCTTCTCACCCCGCCATCGACGAAGGTCGAAAGCGAATGAATCGCGCGCAGCAATTCATCGTTGCGGCAGAAAGCACTCTCGATATGCTCGCATACGCGCGGCCCGAACAGCTCACCATTGAGTGCAGCGATCCCCAGCATCCGGGCGATCCTGTCGTCGCGCAGGATGACAAAGGCCCGTTTGAGACCCTCCCACAGGTCGATCTCGGCATCGTCTCCGATGTAGCGCTCGGCGCGATTGCGAAGCCGAGCCACTCCGTAATGCTCGCTGAAGATCGTCCGGCGGGTCTCATTCTCGCGCGTCTCGGGGAACATCAGGCGGCGCTCTTCCGCGACCATCAGGAAAAGCAGCCGATAGATGAGCCGCAGAAGCTCGCGGTAGTAATCGGAGGCCGAAAGCCGCTTGGAGGCGATCGCCTCGCGCAACGACTGGCTCTTTTCGTGCACGAGTAGCGCGTTGCCGAGCCGCTTGATTGCGGCTTCCACGCCGTCCCGCAGCCGCTCACGTACCCGCCCGCCTTCGTCGATTCCGCGCTGATACCACCGTTCAAGTATGCAGTCGGCCGCGTCGCCGGCACTTTTCGGAAGGCGCGTACGATGAAGAACCAAGTACAGGAGTGCGAACTCGCTGTACACGTTCGACTCCATCATGCCCGCGAGATCGAATTCGAGATAAGCGGCCTTGGCTAGCCGCTCGTTGCGGCGCAGCAGCCGGATGCTCTTGCCGTTGGTGACGATTCCCCACAGCGAGTCCGAGCGGTTGAGGAATTCCTGTACCGAGGCGTGGGGGCTTCGGCGATGCTCGCCACGGCGATCAAGGTCATCGTCGAACCCGACGATATGCACCGGGGGTGCGGTCGGGTCTTCACCCGCTCGGTGAGAAATCAGAAAGCGTTCGTTACCAGCTTCGACGGCGGCCGGCTGGCGCACGAGGACATAGCCGCGCCGCAAGTAATCAAGGCGTTCGAGCAGCGGATTGATCCATCCCTCGCGCGTGGCCGTGGTCACTGATTGACCCGTCTCCTTCGCCCTTTGACAGCGCCGCTGGAAAGCCTTCCATTCGGTCTGGGCGTAAGAGTAGGCGTCCTGAAGTTCGTCGGTTAGCCGCCGATTGCCGAGACCGAAATCGCCCGCGCGCAGCCCCGCAAGGTTGGCGTCGCCCGTAGCGATTCGGTCGAGCAGGTCTGAAGGAAAAAAGCCGCCTTCGAGGTTTACAGTCGCGTAAATCATCGGGCGTGGCTCGCGACCGGGACGAATACGTAGCATCCCAGGATATCGGGCTCATGCGCCGTCACTTCGAGCGGCTTGAGACGAAGCATTCCGCGTAACCGGTTGTGCGCCGCCTCTATTTCACCGCGCCGCTCCCCCAGGATAGCGTCATAGGCTCCCGGAGCCGCGGCCAAGTCAAGCGCCCATTGGACGTGCGCCGAGCGCTCCGTTATCGGCATGTTGCCACCAGCGGGCCGCGACTCGACCAGTGCGTTTGCGTGTTCGCTTAATGGAGTGAGCCATTCAAGCTGGTTGCGACGCTGTTCGAAGGCGGCCATCACCACCTCTTCGGCAAATTCCTCGACTTCTTCGCGCAGAAGATAGCGGATTCGGAGCAGTACCAGCGCGGTGCGTCGGGCGACCGCATCGGAGAACTGCGCTCCCGCACGAGCGAAGTTCGAGTCGGCGTTCTGACTCAGCGCCCGCGCCAGGACGGCATGACAGGCCTCCTCGACAATCGGAGTCGTGCGTCCGAGGTAGAGTGCGTCGGGATCGATCCGGCGATCAAAGACGGCCGCGGCAGGAAATTCCTCAAAATCCAGTTGCGCGAACCGCTCCTTGAGGTCGCCAGGATGGAACGAGAACATGCCTGTCTTCTTGAGTCGACGCAGGTAGCCGTTGAAGCGTTGGGCGACTTCGGTCATAAAGCGCCGCACGGCGTCAGGCTCGCCGAGCACGCGATCGGTCGCTTCGATCTCGGCAGCGACCTCATCGGGCTTGATCGCTCGTTGCGCAAAGTAGGCGCGCTCTTCCTTCTCGCTCGCAGCGGCTTTATCCCATGCGGCATGAAGCCGGCTCACGCTTGGCGTCGACAGAGCCAACTGCATTTGGACGGCGCCCTTGCGCCGCAGCAGAACGTTATCGACGACCGCCTCCACCACCTGCTCGACATTGGCGGGAACCGGCACCGCCACGCCCAGCGCCCGTCGAATCTCCCGAGACTTGCGAATCAAGACTTCGAGAACGACTTGATCCACGGGGTTGTCAGACCCGTAAAGCAAGACCGTCCGGACTTTCCCCGATGGATGTACCTGCCCGAATCGATCGACGCGGCCTTCGCGCTGCTCCAGGCGGTTTGGATTCCACGGCAAGTCGTAGTGAATCACGGCGTCGTAGTGCGACTGAAGATTGACGCCTTCGCTCAGGCAATCGGTCGCAACGAGCACACGGCAGGCGAATCGCGAGACTTCATCGATTCGTTGCCGGCGCAATTCTTCGCCATCCCTGCCCGTCACCGCGATGACGCTTAACTCCGGAAACTCTCGCACGAGCGAGGCTTTCAATTCGGCCGCTACGTACAAAGCAGTATCGATGAAGCGGCAAAAGATGATTGGGTGATAGCCCGCTCGCAGGAGGTCTTCGGTCTCCGCAGCGCACTCCGCAAGCTTGCGGTCCGAGCGGCCCTCGATAATTTCCTGCGCGCGCCGCCGAAATTCGCTCAACTGCCGGCGTTCATTGGCGTCCCAGGAAGTCGCCGCCGCGTCGAACGCTGCGGTTGGCGCGTAGTCAACCGGATTATCGCCGACCATTCCGTCGAGCACTTGTTGCTCGTAGCTGGTCTCGTCTTCCGTGGCATCTGCGACGCTGGCTCCCTCATTCGTCTCCGCATTGTCTTCGCGCTTCGAGAGCACCGTCACTGCCATCGCGGGGCTTGATAGTACGCATCTGAGTAAAGCGATCGCCGCCCAGTGACGCACTCGCTGTTGCTGCGCGCGCAATGCGTCACCGGCAGAGACGGTCTGACGGCAGTATTCGAGAACGTCGTCGAAAAGTCTTCGATAGACAGGACTCAGTGTGTACGGCCTTTCCGAGGATACCCGCTCGGGAAACGGCGTGTCACCGCCGAGCCATTTTTCCACGTCGCGGCGCCGTCGCTGAATCAGATGGGGCACCAGTCGGTTGCGATTCAGCGCTGGTCCCGAATCGATATCGAAGGAGCGATCGAGGAGCCCCAGCAGCGAGCGGAAACTCTCTTCGATTCCGCTGTGGGGTGTAGCGGTCACCAGGATGATGTGCCGATTCGGCTCGTCGGCAAGCGCCCGCAGTAGCTCGTAGCGCTGCTGCTGAAAGCGGTCATCGGTGCCTCCCCGCGGGCGAGTCGCCAGATGCGCCTCATCCACGATCACGAGGTCCGGAGCGTTTTGAAGAAGAAAATGTCGATGGCTGCCCGACTTCACGAAGTCGATGCTCGCGATCAGATGAGGGTAGTGCTCGTAGACGGTCAGATCATTGCGCGGCAGGTTGCGCCCCAGACGGGCGTAGTTCGAGGGAATTACGACAGCCGGTTCGATACCGAATTTCTCGCGCAACTCCGGCTCCCATACTTGGTCGCACAAATGCGCCGGACAAAGAACGAGCAGGCGCCGCGCGATACCGCGGTCGAGCAGCTCTCGGGCTATCATGCCCGCCTCAATCGTCTTGCCCACGCCCACATCGTCAGCAATGAGCAGGCGCACCGGATTCAACCTGAGCGCCATGATGAGCGGAACGAACTGATAGGGGCGCGCAGTAAATGACAACCTGCCCGCTGAGCGAAACGGCGCGGCGCTGCTCCGCAGCAGCAGACGCGCGGCGTCAAACACGACCCGGCTCGCGCCCGGATCGCCCACTGCATCGGCGTTGGGCTTGGGGAAGGTGGCGTCGCGGATGTCCCGCTGCTCGAGCGGAAGGAAAATCCCGGTCTTTTGCCCTTCGGTTCCAGTAACCGGTTTGAGATTCAGCACCAGATCGGGATCGGCGGACGGCAGAACGATCCAGTCGCGGCCCCGAACCCGCACTAAGCTGCCAACCGCTAGTTCCCGCTGCGCCATTGTTCCCCCCGGCCTCGTACGCTCTAAGCCGCCCGCCGACGACCCGCGCGCACGGGACGGATCAAAACCTCTGCAGGAATCCCGAAACGTTCGTGCAAACGGCGGATCATCGCCAGCGACAGAGCACGCTTTCGCTTCATGATTTCGTACACGCGGCTGCGACCGCCGATCACTCCAACCAGCGCCCGATGATCCAGCCCTTGCTGCTCAAGCCGAAACCGGATCGCTTCGATAGGGTCCGGCGCATCCATCGGGAAATGTTTCTGCTCGTACGCCTCGACCAGCGTAGCTAGCACATCCAGACGATCACCCTCCGGCGTTCCCTCCCTGGCGTCCCAAAGCCGCTCGATCTCCCGCAACGCCGCCTCATAATCGGCCTCGCTCCGAATCGGTTTAATTTCCATACTGAACCGTCCTTGCGTCAATCCTGTCGTAATCCCCATGAGTCCCGATCCACTTGATGAACACGATTTGACGGCCGTAATCGATCGCCGCGACCAAACGGTAGTCGTTGCCCTTGATGTTGAACACCACCCGGTCGGCGCTCACGATGCTGGCCGTCACGTAGCTCTGCTTCACCTCCGCGGAATTCCGCCACTTCGCACGCTGGACTTCCTGATACCAGGCGTCGAGCACCGCCTTCACCGCCCGTTGCCCCTTGTGGCCCCTGAGCGATTCAACGAACCGCGTCAGCGTCCTCCGCGCAATCAACCGCACCGTAGGAACTCTAGCACCGTTCCCGTCGCGGGAACAAGACCGCGCGCCACCACCTCACTCAAATTCCGTCATCCCAATCCCCGTCGGCCCTCCGCTATGAGACGCCCGCTCGGGCTTCGCAAGCTGCGCCACTCGCGCCCATCCCGTCACCCCACCTGACCCGTCCTGCGTCTCCGCTTCGCGGCCGTCGTCAGTGGTGGCGCCTGCTCCGTTAGCACGTCCGCGCCATCGGCTCACGCCGACCACTTCGTTTGTCACGGCCATGCAGCGCTGCGCTGCGCGCATCTAGAAATCTGCGCACGGGCCTCCAGTTCGGTTTGAGAGGCCCGCGCGGAAAAAAGTTGCGCGGGGTGAAAGCCAAGCGCAGCACGCCCTGCCCGATGACGGGAAGCGGGCGAAAGGAGACATGAGATA